>NZ_JAANMS010000022.1 GCF_011250565.1 Nocardioides sp. IC4_145 | reverse complement strand
GATCCTGGCCCAAGCCTGGACCAGGATCCTATGGCGCTGCTGGCACGACCACGTGCCCTACAACCCCGACCTACACGGCCGGCTCAACGCCCTCACCCAGGAGGCCGCTTGACATAGGGCTCTCAGGCCATCTCGGGGAACGTCACGCCGGTGTTGGCGTGGCAGCGGTAGCCGTTCGGGTTCTTGACGAGGTACTGCTGGTGGACGTCCTCGGCGTAGTAGTACGTTGGGACCTCGCGGATCTCGGTGGTGATCTCGCCCAGCCCGCGGCGGCGCAGCTCGGCGGCGTACACCTCGGTGAGCTCGCGGGCGACCTGCTCCTGCTCGGGGGTGGTGAAGTAGATCGCGGAGCGGTACTGCGTGCCGACGTCGTTGCCCTGGCGCATGCCCTGGGTGGGGTCGTGGACCTCGAAGAACCGCTTGACCAGCTCGGCGTAGGAGACGACCGAGGGGTCGAAGACGACGCGGACGGCCTCGGTGTGGTTCGTGGCGCCCGAGCAGACCTCCTCGTACGACGGGTGCGGGGTCGTGCCGCCGGCGTACCCGACCGAGGTCGACCAGACGCCGGGCAGCTGCCAGTAGACCTCCTCGGCGCCCCAGAAGCAGCCGAGGCCGAAGACCGCGACCTCCATGCCGGCGGGGGCCTCGTCCGTGACGACCGGAGTGCCGAGCGCGAGGTGCCGGTCGTGCAGGTTGAACCACCGCTCGGTGCGGCCGGGCAGCGTCTCCTCGGGGGCGACGAGCTGGGTCTGCTTGCGGGCGAAGAACACGGGCTACCTCCTGGTGGGTCATCCATCCTGGCACCGGGTGCAACACCGCGTCGGGCCGAGACGTTCCCCCGGGCGGCCGGTGGGTTCCCACGCGGCTGACCGTCCCCGGGCGTGGGTAACCTCACGGGGTGAGCGAACAGCAGCACGGCCACGAGGCGAAGCAGAAGACCGGGTTCGAGACGCGGGCGATCCACGCGGGCTACGAGCCGGACGCCGCGACAGGGGCGGTCATCCCGCCGATCTACGCGACCTCGACCTACAAGCAGGACGGCGTCGGCGGCCTGCGCGGCGGCTACGAGTACAGCCGCTCGGGCAACCCCACGCGCACGGCCCTCGAGGGCAACATCGCCGCGCTCGAGGAGGGGGAGCGGGGCTTCGCGTTCGCCTCCGGCCTCGCCGCGGAGGACACGCTGGTCCGCTCGGCGCTGAAGGCGGGCGACCACGTCGTCTTCCCCGACGACGCGTACGGCGGCACGCACCGCCTCTTCGACAAGGTGGTCAAGGTCTGGGGCGTCGACCACACCACCGCGCCGGTCTCCGACGTCGACGCCGTCCGCGCCGCGATCGAGCCGGGCCGCACGAAGATGGTCTGGGTCGAGACGCCCACCAACCCGCTGCTCAACATCGCCGACATCGAGGCCCTCGCGGCGGTCGCGCACGAGGGCGGCGCGCTGCTCGTCGTCGACAACACCTTCGCCTCGCCGTACCTCCAGCAGCCGCTCACCCTCGGCGCGGACGTCGTCGTCCACTCCACGACGAAGTACTGCGGCGGCCACTCCGACGTCGTCGGCGGCGCCCTCGTCGTCCGCGACCTCGAGCTCGCGGAGAGCATCGGCTTCCACCAGAACGCCATGGGCTCGGTGGCCGGGCCGTTCGACTCCTGGCTGGTGCTGCGCGGCCTGAAGACGCTGGCGCTGCGGATGGAGCGCCACTGCGACAACGCCGAGCGCGTCGTGGAGTTCCTCAGCAGCCACCCCGAGGTCACGCAGGTGATCTACCCGGGTCTCGAGGAGCACCCCGGCCACGCGGTCGCGAGCCGCCAGATGAAGCGGTACGGCGGCATGGTGTCGTTCCGCGTCAAGGGCGGCGAGCAGCAGGCGCTCGCGGTCTGCGAGCGGGCCGAGGTCTTCACGCTCGGCGAGTCCCTGGGTGGCGTCGAGTCGCTGATCGAGCACCCGGGCCGGATGACCCACGCGAGCGTCGCCGGCACCGACCTGGAGGTGCCGGGCGACCTGGTGCGCCTCAGCGTCGGCATCGAGACCGCCGAGGACCTCCTCGCCGACCTCGACCGGGCGCTCGGCGCCGGCGCGTAGGCCGAGCGGTGGACGAGCAGCAGCAGCGGCGCCAGGCGCAGGGCGCGGGCCGCGGGCCCGCGGAGCAGGAGCAGCGGCGGCGCCTGGCCCTGCGGCTGCCCCGGATCGCCGATGACGACGACGGGCTCGCGCAGCGCCTGGCCCAGCAGTGGGCGCAGATGCGCGAGGATCGCCGCCCCGCGCCGGCGCCCATCCCGACGGGCCCGTCGAACTTCTCCCGCGCGCAGGTGCCGTGGGGCGTCGACCTCGCCGCCGCCTGGGCCTGGCGGCTGCTCGTCATCTGCGCCGCGGGCTACGTCCTGCTCCAGCTGATCGGCTTCTTCTCGGTCGTCACCATCCCGCTGGCGGTCGCGCTCCTCATCGCGGCGCTGGTGCAGCCGCTGGTGTCCGTGCTCGACCGTGCGGGCCTGCCGCGTGGGCTCGCGTCGATCGCCGTGGTCATCGGGGGCATCGGCCTGGTCGCGCTGCTGCTGACCTTCGCCGGCCAGCAGGTCGCCAACGGCGCCACCGACCTCGCCGACCAGACGGTCAAGGGCCTGGGGCAGATCAAGACCTGGCTCAAGACCGGCCCGCTCAACGCCAGCGACAGCCAGATCAACGACTACATCGACGCGGCGCAGCGGACGATCAGCGAGAGCAGCCAGGAGGGTGGTGTCGTGTCGCGCGCGACGGAGGTCGGCAGCGCGGTCACCCACCTGTTCGCCGGCTTCTTCATCGTGCTGTTCGCGACGTACTTCTTCCTCGCCGACGGCGAGCGGATCTGGGCCTTCCTCGTCCGCATCGCCCCGCGCGCGGCCCGCGAGCACGTCGACAGCTCCGGCCGGGTCGCGTGGATCTCGCTGACCCAGTTCGTGCGGGCCACGGTGATCGTCGCGCTCGTGGACGCGATCGGCATCTCGATCGTGGCAGCAGTGCTGGGCGTCCCGTTCGTGCTGGCGATCGGGGTGCTGGTCTTCCTCGGCGCGTTCGTGCCGATGATCGGCGCGACCATCGCAGGGTCGGTCGCGGTGCTGGTCGCCCTGGTCGACCAGGGCCCGATCACCGCGCTGCTCATGCTGGCCGGCGTCATCGTCGTCCAGCAGGTCGAGGGTCACGTGCTCCAGCCGTTCCTGCTCGGCCGCTGGGTCTCGGTCCATCCGCTCGCGGTCATCATCGCGATCGCCGGTGGCGTCGTCGTCGCGGGCGTCGCGGGCGCGCTGGTCGCGGTGCCGCTCGCCGCGGCGGGCAACGCGGTCATCCAGCACCTGGCGTCCTACACCGCCCCGGGTGACGACCCGGTGGAGGAGCTCGCGGAGGACTACGAGGAGACCGGCGCGCAGGTCGACGTGCCCGAGGGCGACCCGGAGAGCCCGCTGTGACCGCGCCGGGGACGCAGGACCCGGGCACCCCCGCGGTGCCGATCACCTTGCCCGACGTCGAGGCCGCCCAGGCGCTGCTGGCAGGCGTGGCGGTGCGCACGCCGATGGAGGAGTCCCGGTGGCTCTCGGACCTCGCGGGCGGCCCGGTGCACCTGAAGTGCGAGAACCTCCAGCGCACCGGCTCGTTCAAGGCGCGCGGTGCCTACGTCAGGATCGCCCGTCTCAGCGACGAGGAGCGCGCCCGCGGCGTCGTCGCGGCCTCGGCCGGCAACCACGCGCAGGGCGTCGCGCTCGCCGCCCGGATGCTCGGCACCCGGGCGACGGTGTTCATGCCCGAGGGCGCGCCGATCCCCAAGGAGAAGGCGACCCGGGGCTACGGCGCGGAGGTCGTGTTCGAGGGGCGCAACCTCGAGGAGTCGCTCGTCGCGGCCCGGCGGTTCGAGGCCGAGACCGGCGCGGTGCTCATCCACCCCTTCGACCACGCCGACATCGTGGTCGGGCAGGCCACCGCCGGCCTCGAGATCCTCGAGCAGGCGCCGGAGGCGCGGACCGTGCTGGTCCCCACCGGCGGCGGCGGGCTGCTGGCCGGCATCGCGATCGCGGTCAAGGCAGCGCGTCCCGACGTGCGCGTCGTCGGCGTGCAGGCGGCCGGCGCGGCGGCGTACCCCGCCTCGCTGGAGCAGGGCCGCCCCGTCGCGCTGGACACCATGAAGACGATCGCCGACGGCATCGCGGTGGGCCTGCCGGGGGAGATCACCTTCGCGGCCGTGCGCGACCACGTCGACGAGATCCGCACCGTCTCCGAGGACTCCCTCTCCCGCGCGCTGCTCGCGCTCGTCGAGCGGGCCAAGCTCGTCGTCGAGCCCGCCGGCGCCGCGGCGGTCGCCGCGGTGCTCGACGACCCGGCAGCCTTCGAGACCCCCGCGGTCGCGGTGCTCTCCGGCGGCAACATCGACCCGCTGCTGCTCGGCAAGGTGATCCGGCAGGGGATGGCGGCGGCCGGTCGGTACGTCAACCTGACGCTCACCATCCCCGACGTCCCCGGCGGGCTGGCGCGGCTCCTCGGCGAGGTCAGTGCCGCGGGCGCGAACGTGCTCGAGGTCGTCCACGAGCGGATCTCGCCCACGTTGCACCTCGACGAGGTCGAGGTGCACCTGCAGCTGGAGACCCGCGGGGCCCCGCACGCCGAGCAGCTGGCGGCCCGGCTGCGCGAGCGCGGCTACCGGGTCACCGGGCGTCAGCCGGTGTAGGGCTTGGCGTCCACGATGACGACCTCGAGGGTCTTGCCGTTGGGCGCCTCGTAGGCGACGGTGTCGCCCTTCTTCTTGCCGTTGATCGCCTCGCCGAGCGGCGACTGCGGCGAGTAGACGGTGAGCCCCTCGGGCTCGATCTCGCGGGCGCCGAGGAGGAAGGACTCGATCTCGTCGTCGTCGTCACCGACGAACTTGTAGGTCACGATCATGCCCGGCTCGACGACGCCGTCGTCGGGAGGCGTCTCGCCGATCTCGGCGCGGCGCAGCATGTCCTCGAGCTGGCGGATCCGACCCTCGACGCGGCCCTGCTCCTCGCGGGCGGCGTGGTAGCCGCCGTTCTCCTTGAGGTCGCCCTCGTCGCGGGCGGCGGCGATCCGCTCGATGACCTCCTGCCGGACCGGCCCCTTGAGGTTCTCCAGCTCGGCGGAGAGCTTGTCGTGGGCGTCCTGGGTCAGCCAGATCGTGCCCTGCTCGGTCGACTGCGTCATGAGGAACTCCTGGTGGTGCGTGCGGGTGCGGCGGGTGGTGCCCGCCTGGGGCGTACGAGGACTCGTCCCGCTCGGGTGGCGTCGAGGGTGTGCTCGTACGCCGCGGCACTGGTGCTGACGCCGTGGGCCGGCGTCTCGGGCCCTCCTCTGGACGGCCCGGGCGGGACGGTCAGATCGGCCACTGTAACAAGCGGCCGGTCCGTTCGCAGGTCAGGAGTAGCGGCTCTGCTCCGCGGTCCGACAGCCGACGAGCTCGAGCGCGGTGGCCCGCCGGTGGGTCCGCACCGACTGCTGCTGCCGGTCGCCCAGGGCGGGGTCGGGCACGAACTCCAGCTCGCCGACGGTCGTGTGGTCCTCCGCGAAGGCGCGCAGCAGGCAGGTCGCCTCGACGTCGTCGTCGCGCAGCTTCACGACGACGACCGCGTCGACGGTGTGCTCGTCGACGATCTCGAAGCGCTCGAGCTCCGAGGTGGCCTCGGGGGTGGCGTGCGACCAGGTCGTCCACGCCAGCCAGGCAAGGACCACCACGCCCAGGACCACGCCCCCGACGAGCGCCGCGCGGCGCCGCCAGGGCGCCGGCGCGCCGTACCGCTCGGCCAGGACGTCGCTGCTCATGCCCCCCATGGTCCCACCCGTCCGGTGGCCCGGGGTGGTCGACCTAGGATCGGCCCCATGTCTCATGACGGGTCTCACGACGGGCCCCAGCACCCCCGGTCGGGCCTCCGGCTCATGCACGTCCACGCCCACCCCGACGACGAGTCGAGCAAGGGCGCGGCGTCTACCGCGATGTACGTCGCGCAGGGCGTCGACGTCCACGTCGTCACGTGCACCGGCGGCGAGCGCGGGTCGATCCTCAACCCGAAGATGGACCGCCCCGACATCCTCGCCAACATCACCGAGATCCGGCGCCAGGAGATGGAGCGGGCCCGCGACATCCTCGGGGTCACCCAGGACTGGCTCGGCTTCGTCGACTCCGGCTGGCCGGAGGGCGACCCGAAGCCGCCGCTGCCGGAGGGCTGCTTCGCGCTGGTCCCGCTCGAGGAGGCGGCCGCCCCGCTGGTCCGGCTGATCCGCGAGCTGCGGCCGCACGTCGTGACGACGTACGACGAGCGCGGGGGCTACCCGCACCCCGACCACATCAAGTGCCACCAGGTGAGCGTCGCGGCGTTCGAGGCCGCGGCCGACCCGGAGCGCTACCCCGACCTGGGGGAGCCGTGGCAGCCGCTGAAGCTCTACTACCACCACGGCTTCAACCGCCCGAAGACCCAGGCGATCCACGACGCGATGCTGGCGCACGGGCTCGAGTCGCCCTACACGGACCGGCTGAAGGACTGGAAGCCCGAGCCGGAGTGGGACGCGCGGATCACCACGCGGGTGCCGTGCTCGGACTACTTCGGCGTCCGCGACCAGGCGCTGCTCGCCCACGCCACCCAGATCGACCCGGACGGCATGTGGTTCGCGGTCCCGCGGGAGATCCAGGAGGAGGTGTGGCCGACCGAGGACTTCGAGCTCGTCGTGAGCCACGTCGCCACCGAGCTCCCCGAGAGCGACCTGTTCGCCGGCATCACCGACCCGTCCTGAGAGGATGACCGGCATGGCCCTCGACCTCCTCCCGCTCGCAGCCGACGCCCTCGTCCGCGCGGCCGACCAGGCGCCCAAGCCCGAGGACGTCAAGGCGGGCTGGCTGGCGTTCGGGATCTTCCTCGCCCTCGCCGTCGCCGTCGGGCTGCTCGGCTGGAGCCTCGTCCGCCGGCTGCGCAAGGCCCAGTCCGCCGAGGACGCCGGCCTCTACGACCCCTCCGCCCGGCCGCGGTCGGCGCCGTCCATCCCGATCGCCGGGCAGGATGCCCCGGAGTCGCCTGAGTCACCCCGCCCGTCCTCCGACTGACGCGCGCTCCGATGGCCCGCCCGGGTCATTCCTCCGGGCGTCCGGGTGCGGCCGCCCCGGAGCGGCCGTCGTGGGCTCCCGACCGCCCTACGGTCGTCCGGTGCACTCTCCCGGACCAGCGCTCGGGCGCCACGTCGCAGCCGTCGTCCTGACCCTCGCGACGGTTGTCGCCACCGTCCTCGGGTCGGCCGGCGCCGCTCCGGCCGCGTCCGCCGTCCCCGCCCGGCCGACCAGCCCGAGCTTCGAGATCGCGACGTTCAACCAGCTGGGCAGCCAGCACACGCTCGGCAAGGGCGGTTGGGGGCCCGGCCGGGTCCGCGCGGCGATCACCGCCGGCCTCATCGAGCGCAAGGGCATCGACGTCGTCGGCCTCCAGGAGGTGCAGGCCGACCAGCTCGCGGTGCTCCGGCGCAAGCTCGAGGGGTACGACGTGTGGCCGGGCACCGCGCTCGGCGGCGGCGGGCTGCGGCTGCAGATCGCGTGGAAGTCGTGGCTGTTCCGCCTGGTCGACACCGGCAGCATCCGGACGGCGTTCGACCGCCAGGTCCGGCCCGTCCCGTGGGTGCTCCTCGAGCACCGGGCGACCGGCCGCAAGCTCTACGTGGTCGACCACCACAACAGCCCGCGCGGGCTCGAGGCCGAGCGTGACTCCGCCACCCGCAAGGTGGTGCGGCTGGTCGAGCGGCTGCGCGCCACCGGCCGGGCGGTCTTCGTCGTCGGCGACATGAACGAGCACACCGAGACGTTCTGCACGATCGTCGGCCTCACCGACCTGCTCGCCCCCAACGGCGGCTCGGCCTCGTCCCCGGACTCGTGCAGCCCGCCCCCGGGACGGCTGGGCATCGACTGGATCTTCGGCGCCGGCCCGATGACGTTCTCCCGCTACACCGTGCTCGAGGGCAGCGCCGTGCGCGCGGCGAGCGACCACCCGCTCGTCCGGGCGACTGTCACCCTGCGCCCCCGGCGGCGCTGATCGGGGCGCTGACCCGGGCGCGCCGCCGCACGGCGGGGCGGTTGCTGGACTGGACCACTCGTGGCTACGGTCCCCGGGTGCCCCGAGCCAGGACCGCAGGACCGACCCCACCCGGGGCCAGGTCCCTCGCCGCCTCGCTCGCCGCGGCCCTGGTGCTGACCCTCGCGGCCGGCCTCCTCCCCGGAGCCGCCGCTGCGTCCGCAGGTCCGCCCGCCGGGACCGACGCGCGCCGGTCGGCCGTCTTCGGCTTCAAGATCGCCACGTTCAACGTGCTCGGCAGCCAGCACACGCGCGGCAGGGGCGGGTTCGCCCCGGGCACCCAGCGCGCCCGGTGGACGGCCGGAGCGATCAGCCAGCGCGGCATCGACGTCATCGGCCTCCAGGAGGTCCAGCGCGACCAGCTGCGCGTGCTGCGCAACCGTCTCCCGGGTCACCGGTTCTGGCCCGGCCGCAGCCTCGGCGACCGGGGCGTCCGCCTGCAGATCGCCTTCCGGGCCAAGCGGTTCCGCCTCGTCGACCACGGCGGGATGATGACCACGTTCGACCGCCAGACCCGGCCGATCCCGTGGGTCGAGCTGCGCGACCGGCGCACCGGCCGGTCCTTCTACGTCGTCGACGTGCACAACTCCCCGAGGCGGATGGAGCGCGAGCGCGACCGGGCCACCCGCAAGCAGGTCCGGCTGGTCCAGAAGCTCCGGGCACGCGGTCGACCCGTCTTCGTCACCGCCGACGCGAACGAGCGTCGGGAGTTCTATTGCCGGATGACTCGGCGCACCGACCTCAGGTCTGCCAGCGGCGGCAGCACCCGGGGCCGCACCTGCGTCCCGCCCGAGGGCCGCCTGCGCATCGACTGGATCCTCGGCGGCGGACCGCGCGTGCTGTTCTCGGGCTACCGCGAGGACCGGGGCTACCGGGTGCGCCGCTCCAGCGACCACGCGCTGCTCCAGGCCCGGGTCCGCGTCCGCGCGCCCCGCCGAGGCTGACCCGCCGGCTGTCCGCCGGCTGTCCGTCGGGGCTGGCGACCGCCGCCGCGGCGGTTACCCTGCTCCGGTGCGTCACCGTCCCACCGCCCCCGTCGTCCTCGTGGTGGCTGCGCTCCTCACCGGCCTGGCGGTCGTCGCGGGTCTCGGGCTCGCGCCGCGCGAGGTGCGCGTTCCGATCGCGGTCGGTGCGCCGGTCGAGGTCGCCGGCGCGCAGGTCTCGGCCCGCGGTGAGCGGGTCTCCCGCGACGCCGACCGCACGCCTGCGGCCTCCCGCGCGCGGACCGAGGCGGTGTCCGGGCTGGTCGCGCCGAAGGCGCCGCCGTACCGCCTGGAGCGCGCCGGCGCCCCGCTGCGTCGGGTGCCTGTCCGCGAGATCCCGCCCGGGCCGGTCCCCGGGGACCCGTTCACGTTCCAGGTGGGCACGCTCAACGTCCAGGGCAGCCAGCACCGCCGCAACGGCACCGGTCGCGCCGCCATGCACGCGAGCACGATCCTCGGCCGCGGCGTCGACCTCGTCGGCCTCCAGGAGGTCCAGGACGACCAGCTCGCGGTGCTGCGCTCGCGGCTGCCCGGCTGGACGATCTGGCCCGGCCAGGCGCTCGGCAACCAGGGGGTCCGGCTGCAGATCGGCTGGCGCGACGACCTGTTCGAGCTCGTCGACACCGGCTCGATCATCACGACCTTCGACCACCAGTCGCGGCCGATCCCGTACGTCCTGCTGCGTGACCGCGCCACGACCGGCGAGTTCTGGGTGATCAACCTCCACAACTCCCCGCGCGACCAGGAGGCCGACCGCGACGCCGCCACCGGTGCACAGATCGCGCTGGTCGAGCGGCTCAAGGCGACCGGCAGGCCGGTGCTGCTGATGGGCGACACCAACGAGAAGACCGAGTTCGGCTGCCGGGTCTCAGCGGCCACCGGGATGATCGGCTCGAACGGCGCGACGCCGTCGTCCTGCGTCGGTGCCGGCCCGATCAAGATCGACAAGATCATGGGTGTGGGGGGAGTGGCCTTCAGCGGGCACGTCGTCGACTACGGCGCTCCGGTGCGTGCCGCCACCGACCACGCGTTCATCCGCGCGACGGTCACCGTCACGCCGATGGTCACGCCGGGCGGCTGATCCGCACGACGCAGTCCCAGGCGGTGCGCCCGGGGGCGTCGCCGTGCCCGGGCTCGACCTCCCGCGCGACCCGGCCCGCGCGCACGACCTCGTGCGGCAGGTCGGCCAGGTCCGCGAGCACGTCCTCGGCGGTCATCAGCACCTCCGGGTCCTGCGGACCGCCGGTGCCCTCGGTGAGGTTGGTCCGGTCGTGGGCGACCAGCAGCAGCGTCCCGCCGGGCGCGAGTGCCCCGTGCGCGGCCCGGACCGCCGCCCGGCGCTGCGCGGGCGGCAGCTGCAGGTAGGCGAGCAGCACCAGGTCGTACGCCGTGCCCGCCGGCGGGTGCCAGGTGGTGGCGTCGGCCGGCACCCACTCGACCGGGCCGGTGAGCGGGGTCGCCTCCGCCACGCGGCGGCCCTTCGCCAGCCCGACGGTCGAGAAGTCGACCGCGGTCACCCGCCACCCCCGGGCGGCCAGCCAGAGCGCGTGCCGGCCCTCCCCGGCGGCCAGGTCGAGGGCCCGGCCCGGCGGCAGGTCGGCGCACTCGGCGGCCACGAGCGCGTTGGGTCCGGGCGACCAGACCAGCTCGCTGGCGGCGTACCGCTCGTCCCAGGCGTGCGCGTCCACGCCCCGAGTCAAGCACCGGACTCCGCCGGCGGCGACCCGGGTACCGGGCCCGCGAACCATCGCCGAAGCGGTCGACGACCGCAGGAACGAGGTGACGTCTCGTGGAGGACACGACACAGCAGCAAGACCAGCCGCTGGCGCTCGGCGCCGCCGCCACCGCGTTGGGGGTCGCCCTGACCGTGGCCGCGCCGGCCACGCCCGCCGAGGCCGCGACCGCGGCCGGCGCGGGCGGCTACGCTGCCGACGCCCGGGCCGCGACCAACGCCCAACGGGTCGACCACGGCCGGACGCGCGTGGGCAAGAACGGCTGCTTGCAGCGCAAGGCCGTCCAGCAGGCCGAGCGGATGGCCCGCGCGGGCCGGATGTGGCACCAGGACCTCCAGCGGGTCCTGCGCGACTGCGACATGCGGGTCGTGGGGGAGAACGTCGCGCAGGGCTACCGGAGCGGCAAGGCGACCGTGGACCGCGGCTGGATGCGGTCGGCCGGCCACCGACAGAACATCCTGGAGCCCGACTTCCGCTCCATGGGCCTCGCCGCCCGCAAGGGCACCGGCGGCCGGTGGTACGTCGCGCAGGTGTTCGGCGCGCGCTGACCCGTCAGGCCTCCTGGGCCTGCTGCGCCTGCCGGGCCCGGGACGAGCGGGCCGGGGCGGCCGTCAGGCGGACGCGCCGCCCTGGTCCGCAGCGGCCGCCTGGCGGCGTACGTCCGCCATGTCCAGGCCGCGCACCGCGCCGATGAGCTGCTCGAGGCCCTGCGGCGGGAGGGCCCCGGGCTGGGCGTAGACGAGGATCCCCTCGCGGAAGGCCATCAGCGTCGGGATCGAGGTGATCCGCGCGGCCGCGGCGAGCTCCTGCTGCGCCTCGGTGTCGACCGAGCCGAACGTGATGTCGGTGTGCTGCTCGGACGCCGCCTCGTAGGTGGGCGCGAACTGCCGGCACGGGCCGCACCAGCTCGCCCAGAAGTCCACGAGCAGGATGTCGCTGCCCGCGACGTGCTGCTCGAAGTTCGCGCCGGTCAGCTCGATGGTCGCCATGACCCCACGGTACGTCGCGGGCGGAGGGCGGACGAGCCCGCGTGCGACCGCAGGACGAGACCCACTGGTCCAGACCTGTGGAAGCGTTTCCACGGGAGGCTCCGCGGAATGACGCTCGCGTTACAGAATCGTGACGCGACGCCCCGTCGGTGACCTTGACCACCGGGTGCGCAAGCGCTTGCATCGGGGTCCGGCACGGTCGCCGCGAGTCCGACGCAGGTGACCGACCACGGGACTAGATAGGGAGAACGCATGCGTTCGTTGAAGAGATCCGGCCTCGCAGGCGCGGCCGTCCTGCTGGCCGCCAGCGCGGCGCTCGCGGGCTGCGCCGACGACAGCGAGAACGACGGCGGCGGCAGCGCCGGCGGCACCGCCCCCGGCGACGGCAAGGCCGAGTGCGAGGGCATGACCGAGTGGGGCGACCTCACCGGTCGCGACGTCACGGTCTACACCTCGATCGTGGCCCCCGAGGACCAGCCCCACATCGACTCCTGGAAGGTCTTCGAGGACTGCACCGGGGCCGACGTCAAGTACGAGGGCTCCAAGGAGTTCGAGGCGCAGCTGCAAGTGCGCGTCCAGGCCGGCAACCCGCCGGACATCGCCTACATCCCGCAGCCGGGCCTGCTCAAGACCCTGGTCGGCACCGGCAAGGTCGTCGAGGCGCCCGAGGGTGTCGCGGCGAACGTCGACGAGTTCTTCGGCGAGGACTGGAAGGGCTACGGCAGCGTCGACGACACGTTCTACGCCGCCCCGCTCGGCGCGAACGTGAAGTCCTTCGTCTGGTACTCCCCGAAGATGTTCGCCGACAACGGCTGGGAGATCCCGGAGACCTGGGACGACATGATGGCGCTGACCGACGAGATCGCGAAGGCCGGCGACATCAAGCCCTGGTGTGCCGGCATCGAGTCCGGCGAGGCCACCGGCTGGCCGGCCACCGACTGGCTCGAGGACGTCCTGCTCCGCACCGGCGGCCCGGACGTCTATGACCAGTGGGTCAACCACGAGATCCCGTTCAACGACGACGCCGTCGTCGAGGGCCTCGACACCGTCGGCGAGATCCTCAAGAACGAGGACTACGTCAACGGCGGCATCGGCGACGTGAAGTCGATCGCGACCACCCCCTTCCAGGAGGGCGGCCTGCCGATCCTCGACGGCGAGTGCGCGCTGCACCGTATGGCGAGCTTCTACGCAGCCAACTGGCCCGAGGGGACCGACGTGTCGGAGAACGGCGACGCGTTCGCCTTCTACCTCCCGCCGATCGGTGACGAGTTCGGCAGCCCGGTCCTCGGTGGTGGCGAGTTCGTCGCCGCGTTCTCCGACGCGCCGGAGGTCCAGGCCTTCCAGACCTTCCTGTCCAGCGACACCTGGGCCAACGAGAAGGCCAAGGCCACCCCGGGCGGCGGCTGGGTGAGCGCCAACACCGGTCTGGAGATCTCCAACCTGTCCAGCCCGATCGACCAGCTGTCGGCGGAGATCTTCCAGGACCCTGAAGCGGTCTTCCGCTTCGACGGCTCCGACCAGATGCCCGGTGCCGTCGGCGCCGGCTCCTTCTGGACCGAGATGACCGCCTGGATCGCGCAGGACCAGAGCACCGAGGACTCCCTCACAAAGATCGAGGAGTCCTGGGAGGACTGATCCCAGCAGGTGACACGACTCCTCCCGGTCGGCCGCTCGGCCGGCCGGGAGGGGCCTGTCCCACCAGCTGCGTCCCGCCCCGTCGTACGTCCGGCCGGTGAGCCCTCGGGCCCGGCCCCAGCCCTCCGGAGTGCCCCATGTCCACCGGTGAGAAGTTCACCCAGATGGTGATCGCGGTCGCGGTGTTCTTCGCCGTCGTCGCGCTGATCCTCCTGCTGACCCAGCGCCTCCGGTCGCGCCGCGGCGAGATGGTGCAGTCCGCCGCGTTCGTGCTCCCGGCGATCCTGCTCATCGCCCTCGGCCTGCTCTACCCGGCCCTGACGAGCATCTACCAGTCCTTCCGGGACAACACCGGCAGCGAGTTCGTCGGCCTCGAGAACTACCAGACGATCTTCACCGACGCCGACCAGGTGCGCGTGCTGCTCAACACCGCCGCCTGGGTCATCCTCGTGCCCCTCGTCTCCACCCTCGTCGGGCTGGTGTACGCCGTGCTGGTCGACCGGTCACGGTTCGAGAAGGTCGCCAAGGCGCTGATCTTCCTGCCGATGGCGATCTCGCTCGTGGGCGCCTCGATCATCTGGAAGTTCGTCTACGACTACCGCGACAGCAGCAAGCAGCAGATCGGCCTGGCCAACGAGCTGCTCAACCTGGTCGGGATCGACTCCTACCGGTTCCTGCTCACCGAGCCCTGGAACACCGTCTTCCTCATCATCATCCTGATCTGGGTCCAGGCCGGCTTCGCGATGACCATCCTCTCGGCCTCCATCAAGGCGATCCCCGAGGACATCATCGAGGCCGCGCGCCTCGACGGCGTCGGCGGGCTGAAGATGTTCCGCCACATCACGATCCCGAGCATCCGGCCCTCGCTCATCGTCGTGCTGACCACCATCAGCATCACCACGCTCAAGGCCTTCGACATCGTCCGCACGACCACGGGCGGCAACTTCGACACCAGCGTGCTGGCCTACCAGTTCTACGTGGAGTACTTCCGCTCCTACGACCAGGGCATGGCCACCGCGATCGCGGTGCTGATCTTCGTCCTCGTCATGCCGATCGTGATCTACAACGTCCGTCAGATGCGCAAGCTGGAGGCACGATGACCGTCATCCCGGAGGAGAAGGGCGTCGAGGCGATCGTCGCCCAGGAGTCGGTCGCCGCCACCGCCAAGCGGGGCCTCAGCTCGCCGTGGGCGTCCCTGGCCGCGGTCGTCATCGCGGTGCTGTGGACGATCCCGACGTTCGGCCTGCTGATCACGTCGTTCCGCCCGCAGGGCGACATCACACGCAGCGGCTGGTGGACCTTCTTCACGAACCCGAGCTTCACCCTCGACAACTACGACGAGGTCCTCAACGGGTCGACGACCAACCTGGCGACGTACTTCATCAACTCGATCGTCATCACGATCCCGTCGGTGCTGATCCCGATCAGCATCGCGACGATGGCGGCCTACGCCTTCGCGTGGATGAAGTTCCCCGGCCGCGACTTCCTGTTCGTGGCGATCTTCGCCCTCCAGATCGTCCCGATCCAGGTCACGATGATCCCGCTGCTCAAGCTCTACGTGCAGCCGCCCTTCGACCTGATGCCGCTCGCCGGCTCCGACGCCCCCGGCGGCGGCTTCTACACGATCTGGCTCTCGCACGCGATCTTCGCGCTGCCGCTGGCGATCTACCTGCTGCACAACTTCATGAGCCAGATCCCCGGCGAGCTCATCGAGTCCGCCCGGGTCGACGGTGCCGGCCACGTCCAGATCTTCACCAAGATCATGCTGCCCCTGATGGCGCCGGCGATCGCGGCGTTCGGCATCTTCCAGTTCCTGTGGGTGTGGAACGACCTGCTCGTCGCGCTCGTCTTCGGCAGCTCGGAGAACGCGCCGCTGACCGCTCGCCTCGCCGAGCTCTCCGGCACGCGCGGCCAGGACTGGTACCTGCTGTCCGCCGGTGCGTTCGTCTCGCTGGTCGTGCCGCTGATCGTGTTCCTCGCGCTGCAGCGCTACTTCGTGCGCGGCCTGCTCGCCGGAAGCGTCAAGGGGTGACCGACCTGCGGGTGGGGGCCCGATGACCAGCATCGACGACCTCGCCCGCGAGGTCGGGGTGTCGACCGCCACGGTCTCCCGCGCCCTGCGGGGCCTCCCGCGCGTCTCCGAGCAGACCCGGCAGCGCGTGGTCGAGGCGGCGGTGCGGCTGGGCTACGTGCCGAGCGCCAGCGCGAGCGGGCTCGCGACCGGCCGGACCCGCACCGTCGCGGTGGTGGTGCCGTTCGTGACCCGGTGGTTCTTCGCCACCGTCGTCCACGGCGCCGAGCAGGTGCTCCGCGAGCGCGGCTACGACCTGCTGCTCTACAACCTCGCCGGCGACCCGGCCGCCCGGCAGCGGCTCTTCGGCACCGGCCTGCTCACCAAGCGCGCCGACGCGGTCCTCGTGCTGGGGCTCGCCCCGACCGCCGAGGAGGTCCGACAGCTGCGCAGCGGCGGCCGCCCGGTGGGCCTGGTGGGCGCGTCCGTCGACGGCTGGCCCAGCGTGCAGATCGACGACCACGCCGCGGCCCGCTCGGCGGTCGAGCACCTGCTCGCGCTCGGCCACCGCCGGATCGCGTACGTCGGCGGGCTCGACGACAGCCCGGTCGACGTCGTCGTGCCGACGGCCCGCCGCGACGGCTACCGCGCGGCGCTGCTCGACGCGGGGGTCGAGCCGGACCCGGCGTACGAGGTGGAGGGGCGCTTCACCATGGCTGGCGGGCTCGCCGCGGGCCGTCGGCTGCTCGACCTCCCCGAGGGGCCGACAGCGGTGTTCGCGGCGTCCGACGAGATGGCGATCGGCGTGCTGCGCGCCGCACGCGAGGCCGGCCGCTCGGTGCCCGGCGACCTGTCGGTGATCGGCGTCGACGACCACGAGACGGCGCTGTTCTTCGACCTCTCCACCGTCCGCCAGCGGGTCGACGAGCAGGGCCGTACGTCCGCCCGCCAGGTGCTGGCGCTGCTCGGCGAGACCGACGAGCTCGTGCCGGAACGGGTGGTGCTGCCGACCGAGCTGGTGCTGCGCTCGACGACCGCCCCGCCCGCCTGAGGTCCTGGCCGGGCCGGCCCGGCTCAGCGCAGGGAGTACGTCGCCAGCGAGACGCCGACGTAGTGCGCGGCGAACGCCAGGATCGTGAAGGTGTGGAAGACCTCGTGGAAGCCGAACCACCGGGGCCACGGGTTCGGCCGCTTGAAGCCGTAGACCACGCCGCCGAGCGTGTAGAGCATCCCCCCGGCCACGATCATCACGAAGGTCGCGACCCCGATGCCCATCCCGAGCTCGAGGGCGCCCTCGAGGAGGTCGGGGATGAAGAAGACGGCGGCCCAGCCGAGCGCGACGTAGATCGGCACGTAGAGCCAGCGGGGCGCGTCGGTCCAGAAGACGCGGAAGCCCACGCCGAGGACCGCCCCCGTCCACACCGCGGTGAGCAGCGCGGTGCGCTGGGTGCCCTCGAGCAGCATGAGCGCGAACGGCGTGTAGGAGCCCGCGATGAGCAGGAAGATGTTCGCGTGGTCGAAGCGGCGCAGGAACGCCCAGACCGGCGGTGACCAGGTGCCGGTGTGGTAGATCGCCGAGACCGTGAAGAGCAGCAGGGCGGTGCCCACGAAGACCGCCGACCCGACCCGCGTCGTGGTGTCCGGGGAGAGCGCGACCAGCACGATGCCGGCGGCCAGGGTCAGCGGGGCGGTCGCCAGGTGCAGCCACCCGCGGAGCTTGGGCTTGATCTCGGCCAGGGTGTCCTGGATCGAGTCGCCGAGGTGCTCCAGGCGGTGCTCCAGCCCTGCACGCACGTCGTCCCTCCGGCTCATGGGACGAAAGTTACCGGGCCACCGGGCCGGGCCCCGCGGCCGAGCGGTGTGACGCTCCACGTCACCCGGCACAAGACCCGGTGCGACCGCTCGCCGCGCGGCCCACGGCGCCGCTCCGGCGGCGTACCCTGCTCTGCGTGGCGGACTGGAAGCGTGGGTTGCGCCGGGTGCTCTACCCGGCCTACGAGGCCCGGATGCTCCGCCGGCTGCCGACCGGACAGCTGCCGAAGCACATCGGCGTCATGCTCGACGGGAACCGTCGCTGGGCCCGCGCCGTCGGCCGCGACACCGCCCATGGGCACCGCGCCGGCGCCGCGAACATCGAGCCGCTGCTCGGCTGGTGCGACGAGGTCGGGATCGAGGTCGTCACCCTGTGGCTGCTCTCGACCGACAACCTGAACCGCCCCGCCGCCGAGCTCGCCCCGCTCCTGGAGATCATCGAGGACGCCGTCGACAGCCTGGCCGCCCAGCAGCGCTGGCGGCTCCACCCCGTCGGCGCGCTCGACCTCCTGCCCGCGCGCACCGCCGAGCGGCTCAAGGCCGCCGCGGAGTCGACCCGCGAGGTCGAGGGGATGCTGGTCAACGTGGCCGTGGGGTACGGCGGTCGCCGCGAGATCGCCGACGCCGTCCGCTCGCTGCTCCAGGAGCACGCCGAGCGCGGCACCACGCTGGAGGAGCTCGCCGGCCAGATCGACGTCGAGCACATCGCCGACCACCTCTACACCAAGGGCCAGCCCGACCCCGACCTGGTGATCCGCACCTCGGGGGAGCAGCGGCTCGGCGGCTTCCTGCTGTGGCAGAGCGCGAAGTCGGAGTTCTACTTCTGCGAGGCCTACTGGCCCGACTTCCGCCGCGTGGACTTCCTCCGCGCGATCCGCGCCTACGCCCAGCGCGAGCGCCGCTTCGGCGCCTGAAGCGGCCGGCGGCGCGTACGCCGTTCGGGTGATGTTCACCGAGGTTCACCCGCGCGGACGGGCGTGTCGCCCTCGCCGGAGGGGGCAGCGGCGTACGTTCTGGATCAGTGGCCGGTGGGGAAGCCGGCCGCGTCGGGAGGTCCGCTCGTGAGTGATCACGACTGCAGCGCACGACAGGCAGCCGCCTGCCGTGGGCGAGGGGGCCGGCACTCCGGCCTGCGGGCCCGGTCCCGGTCCAACCGCGTGAGCTAGGGACCGGGGCGTCGAGTGCGCGTGCCGTCCCGTGAGGGGTGAACCGTGCCGACCACGGCCAAGAAGACCCGGACCACCAGCAGCACCCGCACCTACGTCCTCGACACCAGCGTCCTGCTGGCCGACCCCGGCGCGCTCCGCCGCTTCGCCGAGCACGAGGTCGTGCTGCCGGTGGTCGTGATCACCGAGCTCGAGGGCAAGCGGCACCACCCCGAGCTGGGGTTCTTCGCCCGGACCGCGCTCCGGATGCTCGACGAGCTGCGGGTCACCCACGGGCGGCTCGACGAGCCGGTCCCGGTCGGCGACGAGGGCGGCACGCTGCGCGTCGAGCTCAACCACACCGACCCGGAGGCGCTGCCGTCGGGCTTCCGGCTCGGCGACAACGACACGCGGATCCTGGCCGTCGCCAAGAACCTCGCCGACGAGGGCCACGCTGTCACGCTGGTCTCCAAGGACCTCCCGCTGCGGATCAAGGCCTCCGCGGTGGGGCTGGACGCCGAGGAGTACCGCGCGGAGGCCGTCAGCGACTCGGACACGGGCTACTCGGGCATGGCCGAGCTGGAGGTCGCCGCGACCGAGCTGGACGAGCTGTACGACGACGGCGTGCTCGACCTCGAGGTGGCCCGCGACATGCCGTGCCACCAGGGGCTGGTGCTGCTGTCGGACCGGGGGACCGCGCTCGGCCGGGTCGGTCCGGACAAGCGCATCCACCTCGTGCGCGGGGACCGCGAGGCGTTCGGCGTCCACGGCCGCTCCGCCGAGCAACGGGTCGCGCTCGAGATGCTGCTCGACCCGGAGGTCGGCATCGTCTCGCTCGGGGGTCGAGCCGGCACCGGCAAGTCCGCGATGGCGCTGTGCGCCGGGCTGGAGGCGGTCCTCGAGCGCGGCCAGCACCAGAAGGTGGTGGTCTTCCGGCCGCTGTTCGCCGTCGGCGGGCAGGAGCTCGGCTACCTCCCCGGCTCCGAGGCCGAGAAGATGGGCCCCTGGGCCCAGGCGGTCTTCGACACCCTCGGCGCGGTGACCTCCAAGGAGGTCATCGAGGAGGTGCTCGACCGCGGGATGCTCGAGGTGCTCCCGCTGACCCACATCCGGGGCCGCTCGCTGCACGACGCGTTCGTCATCGTCGACGAGGCACAGTCGCTGGAGCGCAACGTGCTGCTCACCGTGCTCTCGCGGATCGGCGCCGGCTCGAAGGTCGTCCTCACCCACGACGTGGCGCAACGCGACAACCTGCGCGTGGGTCGCCACGACGGCATCGTCGCGGTCATCGAGAAGCTCAAGGGGCACCCGCTCTTCGCCCACGTGACCCTCACGCGGTCCGAGCGGTCCCCGATCGCAGCGCTGGTCACCGAGATGCTGGAGAACGTCACGCTGTAGGCACAGGTCTGGACGGGTGCGGCCGGCGGGGCTGCTGTGACGCGTGTGTCACACGCCGCGCCGGGCCGTCTCGGAGGACGTCGTCGCTTTGGCGGGTCCGCGGCACGTCGTGCATGGTGTCGGGGTTCCTGGCCTCTACCCCCGTGGATGACCCGCCTGTGTCGAAGCACGTCAAGCACGTCCCGAAGCACCGCCGCGCTCCCGAGCCCCGGCTCACCCGGGCACCGCGGCGGGCCCTGCGCACCACGGCCGTCCTGTCCGGCGTGGCCGTCGCCACGACCGGGGCCGCCGTCGCCGGCGGCGTCCTGAGCGGCCCGGGCGCGGTGAGCGCCGCCGCGGGCGACATCGCCGCCGTCGCGGACGGTGCCCGCCTCAGCGGCTCGTCGTTCGCCGAGGAGCGTGCCTCGTCGGTCACCCGGTCCTCGGACCGGCGCGAGCAGGCCGACCCGGCCAAGAAGGCGACCCTCGGCGAGGAGCTCGGCGCCGCCTCCGGTGAGGGGGCGACCCGCGCGATGACCCGCACCGAGGACCTCTCCGACGCCGACCCGCGCGACATCGCCCGCGCGATGCTCGGCGAGTTCGGCTTCTCCGCCGACCAGTTCTCCTGCCTCGACTCGCTCTGGGTCAGCGAGAGCGACTGGCGCGTCGACGCCGACAACCCCACCTCGTCGGCGTACGGCATCCCGCAGGCGCTCACCGGCCTGCACGAGCTGCCCGCGGACTACATGACCAACGCCGCCTCGCAGATCCGCTGGGGCCTGGGCTACATCCGCGACGCCTACGGCTCGCCGTGCAGCGCCTGGTCCTTCAAGCAGGGCCACAACTGGTACTAGGCCCGGTCCCGGCGGACGTCCGGGTCAGGGGTGGGTCATCGACTCCACGTCGAGCGCCTCGTCGAGCTGCTCCTCGGTGACCTCGCCCCGCTCGACGAAGCCCATCTTCAGGACCGTCTCGCGGATGGTCGCGCCGTCGGCGAGCGCCTGCTTGGCGACCTTCGCGGCGTTCTCGTAGCCGATGTGCTTGTTCAGCGGCGTCACCACCGACGGCGAGGACTCGGCGTACTGCCGCATCCGCTCGGCGTCCGCGGTGATCCCGTCGACGCAGCGCTGCGCGAGCACCGTCGAGGACGTGGCGAGCAGCCGCACCGACTCCAGCACGTTGCGCGCCATCACCGGCATCGCCACGTTGAGCTCGAAGCTGCCGCTCGCGCCGGCGAACCCGACGGCCGCGTCGTTGCCGATGACCTGGGCGCACACCATGAGCGTCGCCTCGGGGAGCACCGGGTTCACCTTGCCCGGCATGATGCTCGAGCCCGGCTGGAGGTCGGGCAGGTGGATCTCGGCCAGACCGGTGGTCGGCCCCGACGACATCCAGCGCAGGTCGTTGCAGATCTTGGTGAGGCCGACCGCGATGGTCCGCAGGACGCCGGAGAGCTCGACGAGCGAGTCCCGCGTGCCCTGGGCCTCGAAGTGGTTGCGCGCCTCGGTGAACGGCTGCCCGGTGCGCTCGCCGAGCACCTCGATCACCCGCGCCGCGAAGCCCGGCGGCGTGTTGATGCCGGTCCCGACGGCGGTCCCGCCCAGCGGCAGCTCGCGGACGCGGGGGAGGACCGACTCGAGCCGCTCGGCGGCGTACCGCACCGTCGCTGTGTAGCCGGAGAACTCCTGGCCGAGCATCACCGGTGTCGCGTCCATCAGGTGCGTGCGGCCGGACTTCACCAGCCCGGCGAACTCCTCGGCCTTGCCCTCGAGGCTGGTGGCCAGCACGTCGAGCGCGGGCAGCAGCTGGTCGGTGACCGCGAGCGCCGCGGCGACGTGGATGGCCGTGGGGAAGGTGTCGTTGCTGGACTGGCTGGCGTTGACGTGGTCGTTGGGGTGCACGTCGGTGCCGGCGCGGGCGGCCAGGGAGGCGATGACCTCGTTGGCGTTCATGTTCGAGCTCGTGCCCGACCCGGTCTGGAAGACGTCGACGGGGAACTCGCGGTCGTGCCGGCCCTCGGCCACCTCGGTCGCGGCGGCGACGACCGCGTCGGCCTTGGCGCGGTCCAGCACGCCGAGCTCGCCGTTGGTGGTGGCGGCGGCGGCCTTGACCAGCCCGATGGCGTGGATGAGGGCCGGCTCGATCGGCGTGCCGGAGATCGGGAAGTTCTCGACCGCGCGCTGGGTCTGCGCCCGCCACAGCGCGTCGCGAGGCACCTGGACCTCGCCCATGCTGTCGTGCTCGGTGCGGAACTCGCCGTCGGTCTGCTGCTCTGCGTCGCTCACGCCGGCTCCGGTACCCGGGCGACGTAGAGCCAATAGTGCTCGTCGCGGTCCTGCAGCCGCACCTCGTGCGGGTGCGCCTCCGCAGCGCCGAAGGCCGCCCGCATCGCCTGCTCGAGCTCCGGCGCCTCCGCCGCCGACCACACCACCAGCACGCCGCCGGGACGCAGCACCTCGCGGACGGTCGCCAGGAACGGCTCACGGTAGATCGCGGCATTCGTGTCGTGCACGAGGTAGCCCGGGCCGTTGTCGACGTCCAGCAGCACCAGGTCGTACGTCGCCGGGCGGGCCTCCGCGAGCGCGACGGCCACGTCGGCGACGACCACCTGCACCCGCTCGTCCGCGAGCAGCGCCGGCCCGTGCGGGATCGTGCCGTCGCGCATCCAGCCGACCAGCGCCTCCTCGATCTCCACGACCGCGCAGCGCTCGACCCTGCTGTCGGCCAGCACCTCGTGCATGGTGAAGCCGAGGCCGAGCCCGCCCACGACGACCGCCCGCGGGTGCTCGACCAGCGCGAGGGCCGCGGTCGCGAGTGCCCGCTCGGTGCTGGTCTCGAGGGTGTCCATCACGAAGACGCCGTTCGCGCGCAGCTCCAGCGACGTGGGTCCGTGCGGGTCGCGCCGCTCGCGCAGCACCAGCTCACCGCGCTCGGACTCCGCCCGTGCGACCTCGACCTGCTCGTGCTCGTCCGCCACTGGGCGTTGCTCCTCCGCCGGTCGTCCGTCGCTCGAACCCGGAGACATCGTGGCACGGGTCGTCGGAGCCCTCCTGCTGACCCGCGCTGCTTCGGGTACCGGTCGCACCGACCCGAAGGAGAGTGCATGAGCGAGAACAAGAAGCAGTCCGAGGGCCAGGTCTCCGAGGCCGCCTCCATGGACCCGGACGCCCTGGACCAGCCGATCTCCGACGACCAGGGCGTCGCCGGCAACCCCGACCAGCCGCACGGCGCTGACGGCGAGGGCGTCGAGGCCGGCCCCAACGCCAAGCCCCGCGCCAACCAGGAGTCCGCCCGCGAGGCCTGACCCCCTTCCGCTGGTCGAGCAGGGGGCCGCCGCTGTTCCGCTGGCTGAGCGTGTCGAGACCCGGTGACGTACCCAGGGCCGTAGCCACCGTCACCGGGTCTCGACACGGCTCGCTGGCGCTCGCCTGCTCGACCAGCGGGTCGGGCTACTGCGCCGAGCGCACCCGCAGGCCGGTGATCGGCACGGTGACCGACCCGGAGGGGTCGGTGAAGAAGTCGTTCCCCTGGTGGTCGACGACGATGAAGGCGGGGAAGTCCTCGACCTCGATCCTCCAGACCGCCTCCATGCCCAGCTCGGGGTACTCGATGACCTCCTGGGACTTGATGCAGTCCTGGGCGAGGCGGGCGGCGGGGCCGCCGATCGAGCCGAGGTAGAAGCCGCCGTGGGCGGCGCAGGCGTCGGTGACGGCCTTGGAGCGGTTGCCCTTGGCGAGCATCACCATCGATCCGCCGGCGGCCTGGAACTGCTCGACGTAGGAGTCCATCCGCCCCGCGGTCGTCGGGCCGAACGACCCGGACGCCATGCCCTCGGGGGTCTTGGCCGGGCCGGCGTAGTACACCGGGTGGTCCTTGAGGTACTGCGGCATCTCCTCGCCGGCGTCGAGCCGCTCCTTGATCTTCGCGTGGGCGATGTCGCGGGCGACGACGAGCGGACCGGTGAGCGAGAGGCGCGTCTTGACCGGGTGCTTCCGCAGCTCGGCGAGGATGTCGGCCATCGGCATGGTCAGGTCGATCGGGACCACCTCGCCGCTGGCGATGTCGTCGGCCACGCCGGCGTCGGGCATGTACTGCGCCGGATCGGTCTCGAGCTGCTCGAGGAAGACGCCCTCGGGGGTGATCTTGCCCAGCGCCTGGCGGTCGGCGGAGCAGGAGACGGCGATCGCGACCGGGCAGGACGCGCCGTGGCGAGGGAGCCGGACGACGCGGACGTCGTGGCAGAAGTACTTGCCGCCGAACTGCGCGCCGATGCCGAAGGACTGGGTCAGCTCGAAGACCTGCTGCTCGAGCTCCAGGTCCCGGAAGCCGTGCGCCGACATCGAGCCCTCGGTCGGCAGGTCGTCGAGGTAGTGCGCCGAGGCGTACTTCGCCGTCTTGAGCGCGAACTCCGCCGACGTGCCGCCGATGACGACGGCGAGGTGGTACGGCGGGCACGCGGCCGTGCCGAGCGAGCGGATCTTCTCGTCGAGGAACGACAGCATCCGCTGCGGGTTGAGGATCGCCTTGGTCTCCTGGAACAGGAACGACTTGTTGGCCGAGCCGCCGCCCTTGGCCATGAAGAGGAACTTGTACTCCGGCTTCCCGGACGTCTGGGGCGTCGAGTAGATCTCGATCTGCGCCGGCAGGTTGGTGCCGGTGTTCTTCTCCTCGTACGTCGTCAGCGGCGCGAGCTGGGAGTAGCGCAGGTTCAGCTGGGTGTAGGCGTCGTACACGCCCTGGCTGACGACCTCGCCGTCGTCGACGCCGGTGATGACGCCCTCGGACTTCTTGCCCATGACGATCGCGGTGCCGGTGTCCTGGCACATCGGCAGCACGCCGCCGGCGGAGATGTTGACGTTCTTGAGCAGGTCGAGCGCGACGAAGCGGTCGTTGCCCGACGCCTCCGGGTCGTCGATGATCCGCCGCAGCTGTGCGAGGTGCGCGGGCCGCAGGTAGTGGGCGATGTCGTGCATCGCCTCACGGGTCAGCAGCCGGATCGCCTCGGGGGAGACCCTGAGGAACGTCTGCCCGTCCACCTCGACGGTGGAGACGCCCTCGGTGGTCAGCAGCCGGTACGGCGTGCGGTCCGGGCCGAGGGGCAGCAGGTCGGAGTAGCGGAACTCGGGATCGCTCGACACGAGCGCCCAGGGTACGCCGCTGGGTCGGCGGCGCGGACGCCGGGAGTTCACCGGTCGGCCCCGTGGAGGCCGCGGGATAGTAACGTCCGCGACGGTCGTGCCCACAACGGTGCGCGAGGCGCGACCGCGCCTCGCCTCAGGAGGTAGACGTGAAGGTTCGTAAGTGGTTCGTCGTGCTGGCCGCGACGACGGCGTTGGCGGCGTGCGCGCCGCCGGCCGATGACGAGGGCGACGCCGGGTCGGGCGACGGTGGCACCGACGCCTCCGCCGCCACGTCGGCGGAGGACTTCGGCGGCATGGAGGGCCTGGTCGAGGCCGCCCAGGAGGAGGGCACGCTCAACGTGATCGCGCTGCCGCCTGACTGGGCGAACTACGGCGAGATCATCAAGGCCTTCGAGGAGAAGTACGACATCGAGGTCGACTCGGCGCAGCCCGACGCGGCGAGCCAGGACGAGATCAACGCGGCGAACACGCTCAAGGGCAGTGACCGCGCGCCGGACGTCTTCGACCTGAGCCAGTCCGTGGCGCTGGCGAACACGGACATGTTCGCGCCGTACCAGGTCGAGACGTTCGACGAGATCCCCGCGGAGTTCAAGGACCCGGACGGCGCGTGGGTCAACGACTACGGCGGCTTCATGTCGGTCGGCTACGACTCCAGCAAGGTGCCGGACATCGACTCCCTCGACGACCTGCTGGGCCCGGAGTTCCGCGGCAAGGTCGCGCTCAACGGTGACCCGACGCAGGCCGGTGCGGCGTTCAGCGGGGTCGTCATGGCGTCGCTGGCCAACGGCGGCACGGCCGACGACATCGCCCCGGGCGTGGAGTTCTTCAAGGAGCTGAAGGCGGCCGGCAACTTCCTGCCCGTCGACCCGACGCCGGCCACCATCGAGTCGGGCCAGACCCCGGTCGTCATCGACTGGGACTACCTGAACGCCACGGAGTCGGAGAAGCTCGACAGCTGGAAGGTCTTCGTGCCGCAGGACGCGGTCGTCGCGGGCTACTACTTCCAGGCGATCAACGCCGACGCGCCGCACCCCGCGGCCGCCCGCCTGTGGCAGGAGTTCCTCTACAGCGACGAGGGTCAGAACCTCTGGCTCGCCGGCGGTGCCCGTCCGGTCCGCGCCGAGGCGATGGCCGAGGCCGGCACGATCGACACCGAGCTCTACGACGCGCTGCCCGAGGTCACCGGTGACCCGGTGATCCCGACCAACGAGCAGACGGAGTCGATGGCGTCGTACCTCGCCGACAACTGGGCGAAGGCAATCGGCTGAGCACCGTCGCCCCCGTCACCGGCACGTCGACCACGACGTCCCGAGCACCCCGGTCGGCCCGGCGCGCGAGCGTCGGGCCGGCCGTCGGGCTGCTCCCGTTCCTGGTCTACGTAGCGATCTTCCTCCTCGTCCCGACGGTGACGGTGCTGGTCGGCGCCTTCTCCGGCGAGGAGGGCGGCTTCACCCTCGACCGGGTGCGCGCCCTCGGTGAGGAGACCCCGCTGCGGGCGCTGCGCGAGAGCGTGCTCCTCTCCCTGCTGTCGGCCGCCATCGGTGCCGTGCTCGGCGCGGTCCTGGCCCAGCTGGTCCTCAGCGCACCACCCACGAGCGTCGTACGCCGGGTGGTGACGTCGCTGTGCGGCGTGCTGGCGCAGTTCGGCGGCGTGACGCTGGCCTTCGCCTGGCTGGCCACCCTCGGCTTCGGCGGCCTGCTCACCGAGCTGCTCGCCCGCACCATCGGCACCTCCGAGGCCGGCTTCGCGTGGCTCTACGAGCTGCCGGGCCTGGTGCTCGTCTACACCTACTTCCAGATCCCGCTCATGGTGATCGTCTTCCTGCCTGCGCTCGAGGGGCTGCGGCCGCAGTGGCGCGAGGCCGCGGTCAACCTCGGCGCGACCCCGTGGCAGTACTGGACCCGCGTCGCCATCCCGCTCCTGCGGCCGGCCTTCCTCGGCTCGGCGCTGCTGCTGTTCGCCAACGCGTTCGCGGCGTACGCCACCGCCGCCGCCCTGGTCAGCCAGGGCGCCCCGATCACGCCGCTGCTGATCCGCTCGGCGCTGACCTCCGAGGTCGTGCTGGGCCAGCAGGACTTCGGCTTCGCGCTCGCGCTGGAGATGGTCGTGGTCGTCGCGGTCGTCATGGCGCTCTACGCGTGGCTGCTCAAGCGCACGTCGAGGTGGCTGCGGTGAGCGCCGTCGTGAGCCGGGTGGTCCGCTACCTGCTGCTGCTGGCGTTCGCGGCGTTCTTCGCGCTGCCGCTGCTCGCGCTGCTCGACTTCTCCACCACCGACCTGCGCACCGGTGGCCGCACCGGCGAGGCCTGGGCCTCGCTCGTCGAGGACCCGACGCTGACCGAGGCGATCCGCACGTCGCTGCTGCTCGCCGCGTTGACGGTCGTCGGCATGGTCGTCCTGCTCGTGCCCACCATGGTCTGGGTGCGGCTGCGGATCCCGCGGGCCACCCGGCTCGTGGAGTTCCTCTGCCTGCTGCCGCTGACGATCCCGGCGCTGGTGATCGTGGTCGGGCTCGGCAACGTCTACGCCTGGGTCGACTACCTGGTCGGCGACTCCCCGCTCACCCTCGCCTTCGTGTACGTCGTGCTGGTGCTGCCCTACGCCTACCGCGCGATCGACGTGGCTCTCTCCGCGATCGACTCGACCACGCTGTCCGAGGCGGCCCGCTCGCTCGGGGCGGGCTGGACCACCGTGATCGTGCGGGTGGTCGTGCCGAACATCTGGCCGGGCGTCCTCGGCGCGGCGTTCATCTCCATCGCGCTCGTGCTGGGGGAGTACACCGTCGCCTCGCTGCTGAACTTCGACACCCTGCCGGTCGTCCTCGTGCTGCTCCAGAAGAGCGACGCGCCGGCCTCGATGGCCGCCGCGCTCGCCTCCATCCTCTTCGCCGCCCTGCTGCTCGTCGGGCTCTCGCTGCTCGACCGGCGGCGCCCCACCACCGGGAGGAACTGACCCGATGACCACCACCCCTCCCGCCACCCCGCCAGCCACCACCGGCAGCACCGGCGTCGCCGTCGAGCTCGCCGACCTGCGCCGCTCCTACGGCGACGTGCACGCCCTCGACGGCCTCGACCTGCGGCTCGAGCCGGGCGAGATGGTCGTGCTGCTCGGGCCCTCCGGCTGTGGCAAGACCACCGCGCTGCGCATCCTCGCCGGCCTCGAGCGGCCCGACGCGGGCACCGTGCTCGTCGGTGACCGCGACGTCACCCGGGTGCCGCCGAACAAGCGGGACATGGGCATGGTCTTCCAGGCCTACAGCCTCTTCCCGCACCTCACGGTGCTCGACAACGTCGCCTTCGGCCTCAAGCTGCGTGGCCGGTCCCGCGCCGAGCGCCGTCGCCGGGCGGGCGACATGCTCGACCTGGTGGGCCTCGGCCAGCACCACGACCGCTACGCCCACCAGCTCTCGGGCGGCCAGCAACAGCGGGTCGCGCTGGCCCGCGCGCTCGCGATCGAGCCGGCCGTGCTGCTGCTCGACGAGCCGCTCTCGGCGCTCGACGCGAAGGTCCGCGTCCAGCTGCGCGACGAGATCCGGCGGGTCCAGCTCGACGTCGGCACCACCACGCTGTTCGTCACCCACGACCAGGAGGAGGCGCTCGCCGTCGCCGACCGGGTCGGCGTGATGAACGCCGGCCGGCTCGAGCAGATCGCGCCGCCCGCCGAGCTGTACGACGCCCCAGCCACGCCGTTCGTCGGGTCGTTCGTCGGGCTGAGCAACCGGCTGCCGGCGCAGGTCGTCGACGGCCGGGCGCGCGTGCTCGACGCGACGGTCGACGTGCTCCCCGGCTCCGCCACCGGGGCCGGCGTCGCGCTGGTGCGGCCCGAGGCGGTCCGCGTGACGGCGGACCCCGCCGGCACCGCCACGGTCGCCTCCGTGGCGTTCCTCGGCTCGGTCTCCCGGGCGAGCGTCACGTTTGCCGACGGCACGTTGGTCACCGCCCAGCTGCCAAGTGCCGCCGCCACCGCGCTGCAGGTCGGCCGGCGGGTGCGGGTGGACGTCGAGCCGGTGCCGGTCCTGGTGGTGGCCGACTGACCGCCCGGCCTAGGCTGACGCCCATGGAGGGAAGCCCCGGACCGCCGGACCCCGCGCGGCTGCGCGTCTCGGACGCCGACCGCCACCGCACCGCCGAGGTGCTGCGCGAGGCGGCCGGCGAGGGCCGCCTCGACCTCGACGAGCTGGCCGAGCGCCTCGAGGCCGCCTACGCCGCCAAGGTGTACGCCGACCTCGTCCCGCTCCTGGCCGACCTGCCCCAGGCCCCCGGCGCGGCCCCGGCCGTGCCGACCGCGGGGGTGCCCGCGCCGGCGCCCGCCGCCGGCGGCGTACCCGTCCCGGCGCAGCGGCACGACCTCTCCGTCGCGATCATGAGCGGATGCGAGCGTCGCGGCGTGTGGGAGGTCGGTGCGACCCACCAGGCGTACGCCGTCATGGGCGGGGTCGAGATCGACCTGCGCGAGGCGGTCTTCACCAGCCGCGAGACCGTCATCAACTGCGGTGCGTTCTGGGCGGGGATCGACATCATCGTCAACGAGCGCACCCAGGTCGTCGTCGACGGCATCGGCATCATGGGCGCCTTCGAGCACGGCCGCGACAAGGTCGAGGCGCGGATCGACGCGGACTCACCGGTCGTCCGCGTCAAGGGCGTCGCCCTCATGGCCGGCGTCACCGTCACCCGCAAGGGCCCGCGTCAGCCCCGCAGGCGCCTCCGCGGCGGCCCGGACCGCCCGCAGCTGCCCTGACCCACCGAGGTGGCGCCCCTGCAGGGCCGAGGTGGCACCCATGCAGGGCCGAGGTGGCACCCATGCAGGGCCGAGGGGCCCGTCAGTGGGCGGCGGCGTCCTGGGCGACGTGCTCGGCGGCGGCGGCCGCCTTCGGGTCCTCCTTGGCCGGGACGCGGCCGGCGCGCTCGAGGTCGATGGTGAGGTTGTCGCCGGTCTCGGGGTCGAAGAGGTGCATCTGCCGGGCGTCGACCCAGATCTCGGCCTCGTCGCCCTCGGAGATCCGGCTGGCCCCGTCGAGGGAGACGACCAGCTGGCTGCGCATCGTGTCGCCGTCGAGGTCGCGCTCGAGCTGCGTGAGCTGCTCGCGGACCGCGTCGTCGGCCTCGAAGGGGATGTAGGCGTAGGCCTCGTTGCCGAGCCACTCCACGACGTCGACCTTGGTGGTGAACGTCGAGCCCCGCTCGCGCTTGGAGTCGTCGACGACCGAGGCGTCCTCGAAGTGCTCGGGGCGGATGCCGGCGATGAGCAGCTTGCCCTCGGGCGCGAGCGAGGCCTTCTCCCGGGGCAGCTCGACGGTGCCGAACGGCAGCTCGACCGAGGTGCCGTTGACGGTCGCGGGGAGGAAGTTCATCGGCGGGGAGCCGATGAAGCCGGCGACGAACAGGTTCGCGGGGTTGGTGTAGAGCTCGCGGGGGGAGGCCAGCTGCTGCAGCACGCCGCGCTTGAGCACGGCCACCCGGTCGCCGAGCGTCATCGCCTCGGTCTGGTCGTGGGTGACGTAGACGGTGGTGATGCCCAGTCGCTTCTGCAGCCGGGAGATCTCGGTGCGCATCTGGCCCCGCAGCTTGGCGTCGAGGTTCGACAGCGGCTCGTCGAAGAGGAACGCGTCCGCGTCGCGCACGATCGCGCGGCCCATCGCGACCCGCTGGCGCTGGCCACCGGAGAGGTTGCCGGGCTTGCGCTCGAGGTGCTCGTCGAGCTCGAGGGTCTTCGACGCCTCGCGCACCTTCTGGTCGACCTCCTCGTTCGAGGCGCCGGCCAGGCGGAGCGGGAAGGCGATGTTCTCGAAGACCGTCAGGTGCGGGTAGAGCGCGTAGTTCTGGAAGACCATCGCGAGGTTCCGCTCCCGCGGGGCGAGGTCGTTGACGCGGCGGTCACCGATGACCATGTCGCCGTCGGTGATGTCCTCGAGGCCGACGATCATCCGCAGCAGCGTCGACTTCCCGCAGCCCGAGGGGCCGACGAGGATCATGAACTCGCCGTCCTGCACGTCGATCGACACGTCGTTGACGGCGGGGAAGCCGTCGCCGTACTTCTTGACGATGTTCTTCATGGTGATGGCAGCCATGGCGGGTCAACCCTTCACTGCGCCGGAGGTGAGGCCGGCGACGATCTTGCGCTGGAACAGCAGGACGATGATCACGATCGGGATGGTGGCGACGACCGCGCCGGCCGCGAGCAGGGACGCAGGCCGGCTGAACGGGTCGGGTCCGACGAAGAACGACAGCGCCGCCGGGATCGGCCGCGCCGACTCGGTCGAGGTGAGCGAGATGCCGAAGACGAAGTCGTTCCACGCGAAGAAGAAGGTCAGGATCGCGGCGGTGAAGACACCGGGCGCGGCCAGCGGCACGATGACCTTGCGGAAGGCCTGCCACGACGTCGCACCGTCGACCTGGGCTGCCTGCTCCATCTCCCACGGGATCTCGCGGAAGAACGCCGAGAGGGTCCAGATCGCCAGCGGCAGCGTGAAGGACATGTAGGGGATGATCAGGCCCAGCCAGGTGTCGTAGATGCCGATCGTGCGCCACATGTCGAAGAGCGGGCCGACGAGCGAGACGACCGGGAACATCGCGATCACCAACGCGGTGGTGAGCACGAACTTCTTGCCCTTGAACTCCAGGCGGGCGATGGCGTACGCCGCCAGCGTGGCGATCACGACCGAGAGCAGCGTCGCGATGAGCGAGATGCCGATCGAGTTCAGGATCGCGCGGCGGAACTGGTCGTCGCCGACGACGTCCGCGTAGTTCTGCCAGCCGGCGCCGCCGCCGGACTGGGGGAGGAACCCCTCGCTGCCGTTGCTGACGGCCTGCTGGGACTTGAAGGACAGCGAGATGATCCAGGCCACCGGGAGGAGGCACCAGACCAGGATGGCGGCGAGCCCGACGCCGAGGCCAATCTTCTGCTTCATGGCGCTCATCCCTCCTGCCGGGCCGAGGCCAGGTCGACGCGGAAGATCTTGACGATGAGGTACGCGACCACCAGCACCGAGAGGAACAGCAGCACCGAGAGCGCCGACCCGATGCCGAGCTGGAACTGCTCGATCACCTGCCGGTAGGTCAGGAACGAGATCGACTCGGTGCCGTTCGCGCCGGCGGTCATCACGAAGATGTTGTCGAAGATCCGGTAGGCGTCCAGGGCGCGGAACAGGACCGCGACCATGATCGCGGCCCGCATGTTCGGCAGGATCACCTTGAACAGCCGCTGGAACCAGGTCGCGCCGTCGACCTTCGCGGCCTCGATCATGTCCTCGGAGACCTGCGCGAGCCCGGCCAGGAGCAGCAGGGACATGAACGGGGTGGTCTTCCAGATCTCGGAGACCATGATCGCGATCATCGAGGAGCCGTACTCCCCGAACCAGTCGAAGTTGTCGCTGATGAACGGCAGCCAGCCGTTGACGAAGCCGTTGTCGTTGGAGAAGGCGAACTGCCAGGCGAAGCCGGAGACGACGGTGATGATGCCGTAGGGGATGAGAATCGAGGTGCGGATCACGCCGCGGGCGAAGATCACACGGTGCATCACCATCGCGAACGCGAAGCCGATGACCAGCTCGATCGCGACCGTGACGACCATGATCATCACGGTGTTGGCGGTGTCGCGCCAGAACAGGCTGTCGGAGAGCGCGGTCGCGTAGTTCTGCAGCCCGACGAAGCTGCGCTCACCGGGGTCGGTGAGGCTGTAGTCGAACAGCGAGAGGTAGAGCGCCCGGAGCATCGGGAACGCCGTCACCAGCAGCATCAGCACGATGGCCGGGGCCACGAGCTTGCGGCCGAGGCTGTTCTCCGACCGGGTCCGGTCGGAGTCGGGCGGCTTGGCCTTGGTCCGAGGTTCCTTCGCCGTCGCGGTCTGCACCGTCGAGGTGGTCACAGCAGGGCCTTCCCGTCGAGGACGGCACGGAGGAAGTCCGCCGACTCCTGCGGGGTGGAGCCGGGGTCGACCCCCGTCGGGGAGTGCCAGACCGACTGCACGGCGCTGGAGATCTGGCTGTAGTAGGCGCTCTTGGGGCGCGGACCACCTGAGTCGATGCTGTCGCGGTAGAGCTTCAGCAGGTCGGGCGGGTAGGCCTCCTGGAGCTCGGGGGAGTCGTAGACCGAGCCGCGCGAGGGCATCAGGCCGTCGGTCACGGCGAGCTGCGTCTGCGCCTCGGGGGAGGTCACGCAGACCGCGGCCTCCTGCGCCAGCTCGACGTCCTCGGTGAAGGCGCCGACGCCGATGTCGATGCCGCCGACCGGGGGCTTGGACTCCTCGCCCTCGACCGTCTGCGGGTAGCGCGCCCAGCCGAGGTCCTCGAGCGCCTGCTCGTCCGGGGGCCCACCGGGCTGCCCGACGGTGCCCTCGTAGTTCTTGTAGGCGAACGTCCAGTTGACCATGAACTCGCCGGGCCCCTCGTCGGGGTACATCGCGCCGAGGCTGCTGCCCTCGTTGGAGGTCGAGTAGCCCGGTTGCGTCGCGCCGGAGTCGGTGAGCTTCTCGATGACCGCGGCGGCCGCCTCGCCGGCCTCGGAGTCGATGGTGACCTCGGCGTCGCGGCCCGCCTCGGTCTTCTCGACGATGGAGCCGCCCGCGCCCTGGATCATCGCGTTGATCCACACGACGTACGCCTCGTAGCGGTCGGCCTGCACGCCGACCGTGCCGCCCTGGTCGGCGGCGGCCTCGATGACCTGGTCCCAGGTGACCGGCTGGCTCATGTCGAGGCCGGCGGCCTCGGCGAGGGACTTGCGGAACCACAGCACCTGGGTGTTGGCCCACTGCGGTGCCGCGACGACCTCGTCCTCCCACTTGACGGTCTCCGCGGCGCCGGCCAGCACGTCGTCGTCGACGACCTGGTCGGCCAGCTCACCCTCGAAGGGCGCGAGCCAGCCGGCGTTCGCGAACTCCGGCACGAAGACCGGGTCCAGGCTCATCAGGTTCGTCGAGGAGTCCTCGGCCGCGAGCCGGCGCGCCAGCTGGGTGCGCTGGTCGGTCGCGCTCGTCGGCAGCAGCTGGATCTCGATGTCGTACTCGTCGGTGCTGCAGGCCTCGGCGATCTTGGCCAGGGTCTCCTGGCCGTCGGGGTTGATGTACCAGTTCAACGTCGGCTTGCCGCCGTCGCCGCCGGAACAGGCGGTGAGCAACGCCGAGGCGCACACGAGGGCGCCGACGCCGGCGAGCGCTCGTCGTCGAGATGGTCTGGTCAGTCGTCGTCGATCCATCGTGCCCCGCTCCGGAAGAGAGGTGTGGTCACGGTCACGTGCCCACTCCGAGGCGGTTCAACACCTGTCTCGGACCGCGCTCGACCAGCGGGTCCCGCCACCCCGGTCCGCACCCCGGTCCGCACCCCGATCCACACGTCGACGCGCGCTCCGCCCGGCGCTCCCAGGCACTACTGTGAACGCCGTCACTTCACGACGGATCGTCCGGCACGTACCTGCCGGTGAAGGAACGAGGAAAATTTCATGGCAACAGTGACGTTCGAGGGTGCCCAGCGCTGGTACCCCGGCGCGGACAAGCCCGCCGTCCCGGGCATCGACCTGCAGATCGAGGACGGCGAGTTCATGGTGCTCGTCGGCCCGTCCGGCTGCGGCAAGTCCACCACCCTGCGCATGCTCGCAGGGCTGGAGGAGGTCAACGCCGGCAAGATCTTCATCGGGGACCGGGAGATCACCCACACCCCGCCGAAGGACCGGGACATCGCGATGGTGTTCCAGAACTACGCGCTCTACCCGCACATGAGCGTGGCCGACAACATGGGCTTCGCGCTCAAGATGGCCAAGGTGCCGGCCGACGAGCGGCGCCAGCGCGTCGAGGAGGCGGCCCGGATCCTCGGGTTGACCGAGTACCTCGACCGCAAGCCCAAGGCGCTCTCCGGCGGTCAGCGCCAGCGCGTCGCGATGGGTCGCGCGATCGTCCGCAGCCCCCAGGTCTTCTGCATGGACGAGCCGCTGTCGAACCTCGACGCCAAGATGCGCGTGCAGACCCGCACCGACATCGCCAAGCTCCAGGCCGACCTGGGCGTCACGACCGTCTACGTCACCCACGACCAGGTCGAGGCGATGACGATGGGCGACCGGGTCGCGGTGATGAAGGAGGGCATCCTCCAGCAGGTCGACAGCCCGCTGCGGCTCTACGACAAGCCGGTGAACCTCTTCGTCGCCGGCTTCATCGGATCCCCGCAGATGAACCTCATCGAGGCGACCGCCGTCGACGGCCAGGCCAAGATCGGCGAGTACCTCGTCCCGGTCGACCCGACGGCTGCGAAGACCATGGAGGGCCGGATCACCGTCGGTGTCCGTCCCGAGGCGTGGCGGGTCGTCTCCGCCGCGGAGGGCGGCCTGCCGGTGCAGGTCACCGTCGTCGAGGAGCTCGGCTCCGACGCGTTCGTCTACGGCACCAGCGGGGTCGAGGGCACCCCGCACAACATCATCGTGCGCGTCTCCGGTCGCGACAAGGTGCGCAAGGGCGAGACGCTCCACGTCACGACCGACCCCTCCGACGTCCACGTGTTCGACACCGAGACCGGGGAGCGGTTGTCTGACTGAGCGAGCAGCGGCGCGCGAGGAACGAGCGCGGTGCGTGGCTCGCGAAGGTCGAGCAAGCCCCGCGGCTGAGGGACGAAGCCGCGACGGGCGGGTCGAGACCCGGTGAGTCGAGGCAGGGGCGGTGACCACTCCGGTCACCGCCCCTGTCACGTCAGGAGCGCGGAGCGCCGGCCCGATCAGCCGTCCGCCGGATGGCGGCGGTGAACGTCTCGAAGAGGGCGGGCGGGGTGTCGTGGCCCATGCCGTCGATGAGCAGCAGCTCGGCGCCGGGCACGGCGCGGGCGGTGGCCCGGCCGCCGGACACGTGCACCATCCGGTCCGCCAGCCCGTGGATGACGGTGGTGGGCACGCGCACGCTGCGCAGGCGGGCGCTGCGGTCGGGCTGGGTGAGGATCGCGAGCATCTGCCGCATCGTGCCCTCGGCGCTGATGCCGCGGTCCCACGTCTCCTCGGCCCGGCGGCGGGTCTCCTCCTCGGGCTCGGGATAGCCCGGGGAGCCGATCAGCCGCCACATCTGGCGGCTCGCCCTGACGTAGGCCTCGCGGGAGCCGCGCTTGTTGCCGATCAGCGCCGGCAGCAGGTTGGGGTGCTGCCAGCCGACGGTGCGCCGGCCGGTGGTCGACATGATGCTCGTCATCGACAGCACCCGGCGGGGCTCGGAGATCGCCATCGTCTGCACGATCATCCCGCCCATCGACACGCCGGCGACGTGGGCGGCGTCGAGGCCGAGGTGGTCGAGGAGCCCGAAGGCGTCGGAGGCGAGGTCCGCCATGGTGTACGGCGGGCGGACGCGCCGGCCGGTGAACGCCCGCACCAGCGCCACCCGGGTGACCCGACCCTCGAGCCGGGAGGACCGGCCGGTGTCGCGGTTGTCGTACCGGATGACGTAGAAGCCGGCGGCGGCCAGCATCCGGCACAGCTCCTCGTCCCACCAGGTCATGGGCCCGCCGAGGCCCATGACGAGCAGCAGCGGCTCGTCGTCGGGGTCGCCGAAGGTCTGGTAGCACAGCTCGACGTCGGGACGGACGGGCGCGAACAGCTCGGGGGAGGCGGCCACCGCCGAGGTCTCGGACGATCCGGCAGACATGTCTGTCAGTCAAGCAGACGGCTCGAGGACACCGCTCGTCCGGAAAGCGGGGTGAGCCAGGTCACTTCCGGGTAACGTCGGCGTGTGAGCCAGTCGACCATGGGAGCGTTCCTGCTCCCCGAAGGATTCGCGCCCCCGCCGCTGGTGGCGCTGGTGCGCGAGGGGAGCATCGTGGGCGAGGCCGGCCGCTACGCGATGCGGACCCGCGCCGAGCGCCGCGCCCGTCGGGCGACGCCGTACGTCGGCCGCGTCCCGGCCCGCCTGGCCGACCCGGTCCTCCTGGTCCCGGGGTTCCTGGCCGGCGACACGTCCCTGGCGTTCATGGGCCGGACGCTGCGGGCGCAGGGCTTCCGCACCTACCGGTCGACGATGCGGGCGAACATCGGCTGCACGCTCGGTGCGGCCGGCCAGCTCGAGGCGCGCCTCGAGTCGATCGCCGCTCGTCGCGGGACCCGTGTGCAGGTCGTCGGGCACAGCCTCGGCGGCATGCTGGCGCGCGGGGTGGCCGTGCGCCGGCCGGACCTGGTCTCCGGGATCATCACGATGGGCAGCCCGATGATGGCGCCCGGCGCGCACCACGGCGTCCTGACCCGGAGCGTCGACGTGCTCATCCGGCTCAGCCGGGCGGGCCTGCCCGGCCTGATGTCGGAGGACTGCGTGGCCGGCGACTGCGCGCGGCAGTCCTTCGAGGAGAGCCGGCTGCCGCTCGCCCCGGACATCGGGTTCACCGCGATCTACTCCCGGCGCGACGGCATCGTCGACTGGCGCGCGTGCATCGACCCGGCGGCCGAGCCGGTCGAGGTGACCGCCTCGCACGTCGGCATGGCCGTCGACCCGCGGGTCATCGACCACGTCACCTCCGCGCTGCGGCGGCGGACCGTCGACTCAGTGGTCGAAGTCGATCGCGGAGTAAGCGCGTAGCTTCTCCAAGCGGTGCTCGCTCGTGATCGAGCGGATGGTGCCGCTGCGCGAGCGCATCACCAGGGAGTGGGTGGTGGCGCCGCCGGAGCGGTAGCGGACACCCCGGAGCAGCTCGCCGTCGGTGATGCCGGTGGCGACGAAGAAGCAGTCGTCGCCAGTGACCAGCTCGTCGGTGGTCAGCACCGCGTCGAGGTCGAGCCCGGCGTCGACGGCGCGCTGGCGCTCGGCGTCGTCGGTGGGCCAGAGCCGGCCCTGGATCGTGCCGCCCAGGCACTTCATCGCGCAGGCGGTGATGATGCCCTCGGGCGTGCCGCCGACGCCGAGCAGCAGGTCGATGCCGGTGTCGGGCCGGGCCGCCATGATCGCGCCGGCGACGTCGCCGTCGCTGATGAACTTGATGCGCGCGCCGGTCGCGCGGATCTCCTCGACGAGCTCCGCGTGGCGGGGGCGGTCGAGGACGACGACGGTCACGTCGCTCGGGCTGCTGCCCTTGGCCTTGGCGACGGCGTGGATGTTCTCCGCGACGGACTGGCGGATGTCGACCACGTCGGCGGCCTCGGGGCCGGCGACCAGCTTGTCCATGTAGAAGACGGCCGAGGGGTCGTACATCGTGCCGCGCGGGGCCACCGCCAGCACCGAGACCGCGTTGGTCATGCCCTTGGCGGTCAGCGTGGTGCCGTCGATGGGGTCGACCGCGACGTCGCACTCGGGGCCGGTGCCGTCACCGACCTCCTCGCCGTTGTAGAGCATCGGGGCGTTGTCCTTCTCGCCCTCGCCGATCACCACGGTGCCCTGCATGCCGATCGTCGAGATCATCACGCGCATCGCGTTCACCGCGACGCCGTCGGCGCCGTTCTTGTCGCCCCGGCCGACCCATCGGCCCGCCGCCATCGCGGCCGCCTCCGTCACGCGGACGAGCTCGAGGGCGAGGTTGCGGTCGGGCGACTCCGGTGCGACGTCCAGGCTCATGACCCGAACCCTAGTGGTCTGCTCCACTCCGCCGACACACCCGTTCGCCCGCGGGATCAGCGGGCGTAGACGTCGACCTCGGTGGCCTTGACGGAGAAGGTGACGGGGGTGCCGGGGGCCAGGTCGAGCTCCGCGGCGGCGTGGGCGGTGACGTCGGCGGCGAGGTCGCCCGCGCGGACACGTACCTGGTCGCCGTGCGGCTCGAGGTGGGTAACGACGACGGCGAGCGCGGTGCGCGGGCTGCCGCCGGGGGCGTCGCGGAAGACCGAGACCGCCCGCGGCCGGAACACCGCCACGGCCGGGTCGCCCTCGCGCAGGGCCGGGCCCGACGGGGTGCCCGCGACCGCCCGCCCGGCGTCGGACCTGACCGCTCCGCCGGACCACCGGCCGGCGACCAGGTTCAGCCCGGCGATCCGGGCGGCGAAGGGGCTGCGCGGTCGGGCGAGCACCTCGGCGGCCGGCCCCTGCTCGACGACCCGCCCGCGGTCGAGCACGACGACCCGGTCGGCCAGCAGCAGCGCGTCGAGCACGTCGTGGGTCACCACGACGGTGGTGCGGCCCTCGAGCACCCGCCGCAGCGTCTGCCGCAGCGCCGGGGTGACCGCGACGTCGAGCGCGGCCATCGGCTCGTCGAGGAGCAGCAGCCGCGGCTCGGCGGCCAGCGCCCGGGCGACCGCCACCCGCTGGGCCTGCCCGCCGCTCAGCTCGCCGGGGCGTCGCCCGGCCAGGTCGGCCGCGCCCACCTCGGACAGCCAGCGGCGGGCGCGGTCGCGGGCCGCCCGGCGGCGTACACCTGCGGAGCGGGGGCCGAACGCCACGTTGTCGAGGGCGGTGAGGTGGGGGAAGAGGAGAGGGTCCTGCGCGAGGAGGGCGGTACGCCGTGCGTGCGGCGGCACGACGCGGCGCCCGGTCAGCTCGTGGTCGTCGAGGCGGACCGTGCCGGTGTCGGGCTGCAGCAGCCCGGCCGCGACGGCCAGGACGGTCGACTTGCCGGCGCCGTTGGGACCGAGCAGCGCGACGGTCTCGCCGGCGGCGACCTCGAGCGCGACGTCGACGCCGCGGTCGGCCACGGTGGCCTCGAGCAGCAGGGTCACGCCAGCCCCCGGTCGGCGGCTCGACCGCGGGTGGCGAGCCCGATGACGAGGACGGCCACGACGACGAGGAGCAGCGACAGGGCGACGGCGCCGTCGGCGTCGGTCTCGCGCAGCAGGTAGATCTGCGTCGGCATCGTGCGCGTGACGCCCTCGAGGCTCCCCGCGAAGGTGACCGTCGCGCCGAACTCGCCCAGCGCGCGGGCGAACGCGAGCACCGCTCCCGACAGCAGGCCCGGCAGCACGAGCGGGAGCGTGACCCGGCGGAACACGGTGGTCGGGCGGGCGCCGAGGGTCGCGGCGACCAGCTCGTAGCGCTCGCCGGCCGTGCGCAGCGATCCCTCGAGGCTGAGGACGAGGAACGGCAGGGCCACGAAGGTCTGCGCCAGCACGACCGCCGCCGTCGAGAACGCCACCTGGACGCCGAGCACCTCCAGCGTCTCGCCGAGCAGGCCGCGGCGGCCGAAGGTGTAGAGCAGCGCGAGCCCGCCGACGACCGGCGGCAGCACGAGGGGCAGGAGGACCAGCGAGCGCACGACGGCCCGGCCTGGGAACGACGTGCGTGCCAGCACGGCGGCCATCGGCACGCCGAGCAGCACGCACAGCACGGTGCTGGTCGCGGAGGTCCGCAGGCTCAGCAGCAGCGCCTCGCGGGACGCCTCGGAGGTCACCAGCTCGCCGAAGTCCCCCCATGGCACCCGGACGACGATCGCCACCAGCGGCAGCAGGACGAACGCGGCACCGAGGGCGGCCGGCGCCAGCAGCCACCGGGGGACGCCCGGGGTCACGAGGGCGGCTCGGGGGGACCGAAGCCGGCGTCGCGCAGCACCTGGCGGCCGAGGTCGCCGAGGACGAGGTCGAGGAACTCCTGCGCCAGGTCCGGCTCCGCGCTGTCGGCCAGCGCCGCGACCGGGTAGCGGTTGACGGCCTCGGCCGCCTCGGGGAGCACGATGCCCTCGACGGCGTCACCGGCGGCGCGGACGTCGGTCACGTAGACGAGCCCGGCGTCGGCCTCGCCCGAGACGACCTTGCCGAGGACGTCGCTGACCGAGCGTTCCTCGCTGACCGGCGACAGCTCCACGCCGGCGGCGCGCGCGACCCGCTGCGCTGCGGCACCGCAGGGCACCTCGGGTGCGCAGACGACGAGGGCGACGTCCGCGGACGGGTCGGCCGGGCCGTCGAGGTCGGCCAGCCCGGTGACGCCCGCCGGGTTGCCCGGCGGCACGGCCAGCTGGAGGACGTTGGTGGCGATCGTGCGGGGCGCGCCGTCGGTGAGCCCGTCGGCCACCGCGACGTCCATCGTCGCCGTGTCGGCGGTCGCCAGCACGTCGGCCGGAGCGCCCTCCCGCACCTGCGCCACCAGGTCGGTCGAGCCGCCTGAGGAGAGCTCGACCTCCACGCCGTCGTGGGTGCGCTCGAACTCCTCGGCCAGCTCCTCGAACGGCCCGGCCAGCGACGCGGCCGCGAGGACCCGCAGCGTGGTGCCGTCCTCGTCGCCGCCGCACCCGGCGACCAGGCCGACCGGCAGCAGCAGGACCAGCGCCAGGAGCGCCCGGGTCACGGACGCTCCACGACGACGTTGGTCGACTTCACCGACGCGATCGCCCGGGCGCCCGGCTCGAGGCCCAGCTCGTCGGCGGCCTCGGTGCTCATCAGCGACACCAGCCGGTACGGCCCGCAGACCATCTCGACCTGGGCCATCACGCGGTCGCGCACCACCCGGGTGACGATCCCGGACAGGCGGTTGCGCGCGCTGACCGACGCCGCGCGGGTCTGCTCGCGGTCGGGGTGCTCGGCGAGCGACTCCGCCAGCGCGGCCAGCTCGGTGCCGGGCACCACGGTGCGGCCGCCCTCGCTGTGGGCGCTGATCCGGCCGGCCTCGACCCACCGGCGCAGCGTGTCGTCGCTGACGCCGAGCAGCGTCGCCGCCTCGGCCACCCGGTACGTCGTCATGGTGTCGATCATGCCGCACCTGCGGGCGTGTGCGCCATCGATCGTCCGCAGGTGCGGCGTGACGCGGTCGTCGCGGCCGCGGGGTGCGGCGTACGCCGGGGCGGCTGAGAGGATGGCCCGCGTGAGTGAGACGGGCACCCCGGGCCGCTACCAGCGCACGACCAACGGCCTGATCGGGTCGATGATCGTCGCGGTGGTGGCCGTGATCGGCGTCGTGGTGTTCCGGTCGGTCTTCCGCAACGACCTCGAGGTGCAGCCCGAGCCGGTCGACTACCTCGAGCTGGTCGCCGCCGTGCAGTCCGCGGACCGCGAGCCGGCCTACCCGCCGGCGCTCCCCGCCGGTTGGATCGCCACGAACGTGGAGGCGTCCCAGGCGAACCAGATGCCGCGGTTCTTCCTCGCGGTACTCACCGACGAGGGCAGGTTCATCGGCCTGCGCCAGGAGGACGAGAGCGTCGAGGACCTGCTCGAGGAGCACGTCGACGCCGACACCGACGAGCAGGGCACCGCCGAGGTCGACAGCGCGGTCAGCCGGACCTGGGAGGTCCACACCGACGAGGGCGGGGACACGGCGTACGCCGCCGAGGTGGGCGAGGAGAACCTCCTCGTCTACGGCTCGGCTCCCCGGGAGGACCTGGAGCTGTTCCTCGGCCTGCTCAGCACCGAGCCGGTCGGGGCGACCGCGGCCGGCCGCTAGCCGTCCTGCTCCTCGTCGCCCTCGAGCGCGGCGTCCAGCCGCTCGCGCGCGCCGTCGAGCCAGCGCTGGCAGGCGGTCGCGAGGTGCTCGCCGCGCTCCCAGAGCGCGAGCGACTCCTCCAGCGTGGTGCCGCCGGCCTCCAGCCGCCGCACGACCTCGACCAGCTCCTCGCGCGCGGCCTCGTAGGACAGCTCCTGGGCGGGAGCGGGGTCAGCCATCGTTTCCTCCGGTGGTGTCGACGGGGTCGGCCTCGACCCCGGTGGTGGTGGCGTGGACCCGGCCGTCCGCGACCCGGACGCTGACCGTCGAGCCGCCCGCGACGCCGGCGACCGAGGTCAGCACGTGCCCGTCGGCGTCCCGGAGCACGGCGTACCCCCGCTGCAGCGTCGCCAGCGGCGACAGCGCCCGGGCGCGTGCCCGCTGGTGGCCGATGTCGTCGGCCGCGCGGTCCAGCCGGTGGCCGAGCGTGCGCCGAGCCCGGTCGCGCAGGGAGGCGACCTCCTCCACGCGGGCATCGACGAGCGAGCGCGGGTCCGCGAGCGCGGGACGGGACCGCAGCGCGTCGAGCCCCGCCTGCTCGCGGGTGATCCGGGCGGCGACCGACGCCCGCAGCCGTTCGCGCGCCGCCGCGACCCCGCGCAGCTCGTCGGTGACGTCGGGGACGACCAGCTTCGCGGCGTCGGTCGGCGTCGAGGCGCGGACGTCGGCGACAAGGTCGAGCAGCGGCTGGTCCGGCTCGTGGCCGATCGCGGAGACGACGGGCGTGCGGGCGGCGGCCACCGCGCGGACGAGCGCCTCGTCGGAGAACGGCAGGAGGTCCTCGACCGAGCCGCCGCCGCGGGCCACGACGATCACGTCGACCTCGGGGTGGCGGTCGAGCCGGGCGAGCGCCTCCATGACCTCCGCGCACGAGCGGGTGCCCTGCATGGCGGCGTACGCCACCTCGAAGCGGACGGCGGGCCAGCGGCGGCGCGCGTTCTCCAGGACGTCGCGCTCAGCCGCGCTGTTGGGCGCGGTGACCAGGCCGACGCGGGTGGGCAGGAACGGCAGCGGCCGCTTGAGGTGCCGCTCGAAGAGTCCCTCCGCGGCGAGCAGCTGCCGCCGCCGCTCGAGCCGGGCGAGCAGCTCGCCGAGCCCCACCATCCGGATCTCGCGGGCCTGCAGCGAGATGGTGCCGCGGGTGGGGTAGTACGACGGCTTGGCGTGCACCACGATGCTCGCGCCCTCGACCAGCGGCGCGTCGAGGGAGTCGTAGAGCGAGCGCGCGCAGGTGACCGTCACCGAGATGTCCGCGACCGCGTCGCGCAGCGTCATGAAGACCGTCGCCATGCCGGTGCGGCGGGTCACCTGGGTGACCTGGCCCTCGACCCACACCGCGCCCAGCCGGTCGACCCAGCCGGCGATCGCGTTCGCGATCTGCCGCACCGGTGCCGGTGCGGCGGGCGAGGTCTCCAGGGCCATGGCCGCGAGATTAGGGGATGCCACCGACGCCTCTATCCTGGGAAGCATGAGCACCGACATCGGCATGCCCCCGATCCTGACGCCGGAGGACGCCGAGAAGGCGGTCCTCCTCGCGGCGCCCCGGGGCTACTGCGCCGGTGTCGACCGCGCGGTGGTCACGGTGGAGCAGGCGCTGGACCTGTACGGCGCCCCCGTCTACGTCCGCAAGCAGATCGTCCACAACAAGCACGTCGTGGCCGACCTCGAGCGACGTGGCGCGATCTTCGTCGAGGAGCTCGACGAGGTGCCGACCGGGAGGACCGTCGTCTTCTCCGCCCACGGCGTGAGCCCCGAGGTGCACCGCCAGGCCGCCGAGCGCGAGCTGAAGACCATCGACGCCACCTGCCCGCTGGTGACCAAGGTGCACCACGAGGCGAAGCGGTTCGCCGCCGAGGACTACGACATCCTGCTCATCGGCCACGAGGGCCACGAGGAGGTCGAGGGCACCGCCGGCGAGGCGCCCGAGCACATCCAGCTCGTGCAGAGCCCCGCCGACGTGGCCGACATCGTCGTCCGCGACCCGGCCCGCGTCGCGTGGCTCTCGCAGACCACGTTGAGCGTCGACGAGACCCTCGAGACGGTCGCCGCGATCCGCGAGCGGTTCCCGCTGCTGCTCGACCCGCCGAGCGACGACATCTGCTACGCCACGCAGAACCGCCAGCTCGCGGTCAAGGAGATCGCCCAGGGCGCCGACCTCGTCATCGTCGTCGGCTCCGGCAACTCCTCGAACTCCGTCCGCCTGGTCGAGGTCGCCCTCGAGGCCGGCGCCAAGACGTCCTACCGCGTCGACGACGCCTCCGAGATCGACGAGGCCTGGCTCGACGGCGTCCGCACCGTCAGCGTCACCTCCGGCGCGAGCGTGCCGGAGTCGCTGGTCGACGGCGTGCTGGCCTACCTCGCCGAGCGCGGCTACCCGGACGCCAAGGCCGTGCACACCGCCGAGGAGAGCCTCATCTTCGCGCTGCCCAAGGAGCTGCGTCGCGACCTCAAGGCCGCCGCGCAGGCTCGCTGACCGTCGGCGGGAGCCGGGTCAGGTCGAGCCAGGTCTAGGCTCGCCGGGTGGCCCGCTTCGTCGACATCCATCCCGACAACCCGCAGCCGCGCCTGCTCCAGCAGGTGGTCGCGGCGCTGCACGACGACGCGCTGATCGCCTACCCGACCGACTCCGGCTACGCGCTGGGCTGCCGGGTCGGCAACCGGGAGGGGCGCGACCGGATCCTGCGCATCCGCGGGCTCGACGACCGGCACCACTTCACGCTGGTGTGCCGCGACTTCTCCCAGCTCGGGCAGCTGGTCCACGTCGACAACGCGGCGTTCCGCGCGATCCGCTCGGCGACCCCCGGCCCCTACACCTTCATCCTGCCCGGCACGCCCGAGGTCCCGAGGCGGCTGCTCCACGCGAAGAAGAAGACCGTCGGCGTCCGGATCCCCGACCACGTCTTCGTGCAGGCGCTGCTGGCCGAGCTCGGTGAGCCGCTGCTGTCGAGCACGCTCATCCTCCCCGGTGAGACCGAGGCGCGGACCATGGGCTGGGAGATCAAGGAGGAGCTCGACAACGACGTCGACGTCGTCGTCGAGTGCGGCGAGACGCCGGCCGAGCCCACCACGGTCATCGACTGGTCCGAGGGTGCGCCCGAGGTCCTGCGCCGTGGCGCCGGCGACCCCGACCGGTTCGAGGCCTGAGCCACGCCGGGATCGCTGCCGGGGTAGTAACGGTCGGAAACGTCCGTCACGGCAACCGTGGAGGACAGGAACGTCCGTTACTACCCCGCCGGGCGGCCGCGACCCGGACCGCGCGCGGCGAGCGCGGGACTCAGGAGCCGAGCAGGTCGGTGGGTCGACCGGTGAGGACGCGCTGGCGCACGAACAGGCAGGCCAGGCACAGCAGGTAGCCGGTCACCAGCGCGGCGCTGTGGGTGGAGAGCCCGGAGACGAGCGCCTGGACGACTCCGTCGTGCGGCTCGGCGATCGAGGCGGGGCGGGTGCTGCCGAGCATCGCGAAGACGACGAGCATCAGCAGCGGGGGCAGCACCCCGACGGCGAAGAAGTCCGACGGGCGCACCCGCAGGGCGAGCGCCACGCAGAGCGCGACGAAGGCCAGGTCGAACAGCCACCCGACGTCGCCGAAGAGCCACACGTCGAGGACGACCGCGGTGAGCGTGACGGCGAGGCCGAGCGCCACCACCTGGAAGGCGGGCTCGCGGCCCTCCTCCCACAGCGTCCTGGCTCGCTCCACGACCTCTCCTCGCCGCATCGGTGCTCGCGGGACCGAGGCCCCTCAGGCCACCGTAGGGCCGCGGTCGGCGTCGTCGGGCGCGGCACGCCGGTCCACCGCGCGCAGCTCGACCGCCCGCGGGGCGGGCAGCTCCTCGTCGGTGACGGCCAGGTCGGTGAAGCGGCGGGCGGAGACGAGCACCCGTGACTCCAACGACCCGACGGCGGCGTTGTAGTGCCCGACGGCCGCGTTGAGCGAGCGGCCGACGGAGTCGAGGTGGCCGCCGAAGGTCCCGAGCCGGGTGTGCAGGTCGCGCCCGAGCCGGTGGATCTCCCGCGCCTGCTCGGCCAGCGCCTCGTGCGTCCAGCCGTGGGCGACCGTGCGCAGCAGCGCGATCAGCGTGGTGGGCGAGGCGAGCACGACCTGCTTGGCCGCCGCATGCTCCAGCAGCCCGCCGTCGGCCTCGAGCGCCGCGGCCAGGAACGACTCGGCCGGCACGAAGAGCACCACGAACTCCGGCGTCTCCGGCAGCGAGCGCCAGTAGGCCTTCGACCCCAGCTGGTCGACGTGGGTGCGCAGCTGACGGGCGTGCCTGGCCAGGTGGTGGCTGCGCTGGACGTCGTCGTCGGCGGAGCTGGCGTCGAGGTAGGCGTCCAGCGGCACCTTCGCGTCGACCACCACCCGCCGGCCGCCGACCAGGTTCACGACCAGGTCCGGCCGCAACGCGCCGTCGTCGAGGCGGACCTGCTCGGCGAAGTCGCAGCGGTCCACCAGGCCGGCCAGCTCGACGGCGCGGCGCAGGTGCAGCTCGCCCCACCGGCCGCGCACCTGCGGCTTGCGCAGCGCCGTCGCGAGCGACTGGGTCTCCCGGCGCAGGTCGTCGACCTGCTGGTGGAGCCGGCCGGTCCAGCCCTCGCGCTGGAGGTCGAGGTGGCGCAGCTGGTCGCTGAGCCGGTCCAGGCCCTGCATCACCTCCGCGGACTCCAGCGCGCCCTCGACCACCGCCGGCCGCGAGCGCGCCCACAGCACGCCGAGCACGGCGCCGAGCGCCAGGCCGACCCCGAGGGCGAGGAAGAACGTCACCGACTGCATGGCCGCAGCATGACGCCCGCCGCCGACAGTCCGTCGCAGGCCGCGCGGCCAGCCACCTGCCCGCACGGCGTACGACGTCTCCCGCACGATTGACGGGCGCGGGCGCTGGCTACTGGCAGGTGAGTCCCACCCCATCACCGAGGAGTCCCCGTGCACCTGACCCATGTCCCGCTCCGTGTCGCCACCGGCGCCTACATCCTGAACTCCGGTGTGAGCAAGCTGGGCGCCGACGAGGGGACCGCGCAGTTCCTCCACGGCGCCGCCGCCGGCACCTACCCGGGCCTCTTCCAGGACATGGAGCCGAAGCGGTTCGCCAAGGTCCTGGCCTACGGCGAGATCGCCGTCGGCGCCGCGCTGCTCACCCCCAAGGTGTCGGCGACCGTCGCGGGCGGGGCGCTGACGGCGTTCGGCGCGAGCCTCCTCGGCATGTACCTGAAGACCCCGTCGATGACCCTGGACGACGGCATCCGCCCCAGCCAGGAGGGCACGGCGGTGGCCAAGGACGTCTGGCTCGTCGGCGCCGGCCTCACGCTGCTCACCCAGGGCATCACCGGAGCCGCCAGGTCCGGGGTCAAGTCGACCCGCAAGGCGGCGCGGAAGGCGACGAAGCAGGCGACCAAGAAGGCCGCGAAGGTCTCCCCGCTCGGCAGCTGACGCCCGTCCCGCGGAGCGGGCCGGTCAGACGAGGTCGACGACCACCGGGGCGTGGTCGGAGGCTCCCTGGCCGGCCCGCTCCTCGCGGTCGATGAACGCGCCGGTGACGCGCTCGGCGAAGGGCGCGGAGCCGAGCACGAAGTCGATCCGCAGCCCGCGGTTGCGCTCGTAGCGCTGCCGGTAGTAGTCCCAGTAGGTGTAGACCTCCGGGCCGGGCGCGTGCGGCCGGACCACGTCGACGTACCCGTCGTCGAGGAAGGCCTGGAACGCCGCGCGCTCCCGTGGCGTCACGTGCGTCGAGGTCGCGAACTGCTTGGGGTCGAAGACGTCCTCGTCGGTCGGCGCGATGTTCCAGTCGCCCACCAGCGCCGTCGGCGTCGTGCGCCACTCCTGCGCGGCCTGGCGCAGCCGGCCCAGCCAGTCGAGCTTGTAGTGGTAGTGCGGGTCGTCGACCTTGCGGCCGTTGGGCACGTAGAGCGACCACACGCGTACGCCACCGCAGGTCGCGCCCACGGCGCGCGCCTCGGACTCGGCCGGGTCGCCCCAGCCGGGCTGGCCGGGGAAGCCGACCTCGACGTCCTCCAGCCCCACCCGGCTGAGCACGGCGACGCCGTTCCACTGGTTGGTGCCGGCGTACGCGACCTCGTAGCCCATCGACTGCAGCCCCATGAGCGGGACCTGCTCCTCGCGCGCCTTGGTCTCCTGGAGGGCCAGGACGTCCACGTCGTGCCGCTCGAGGAAGGCCTCGACGCGGGCGATGCGGGAGCGGAGGGAATTGACGTTCCACGTGGCGATGCGCACGCACGCCACCCTAAGCACCTAGGTTCTAGGCATGGACCGGGCGGCTGCGTGGATGGTGCACGCCTACACGATGTCCGGGGCCGTGCTGGGCCTGCTGATGGTGCACCTGGCCTACCAGGGCGAGGTCGAGGCGGTGCTGTGGCTGTTCCTGGTCGCGATGCTCGTCGACGGCACCGACGGGTTCCTGGCGCGACGGTTCCGGGTCAAGCAGGTCGTGCCCGAGCTCGACGGCGCGCTGCTGGACAACATCGTCGACTACCTGACCTACGCGTTCGCGCCGATGGTGTTGCTCTGGGCGACCGGCCGGTTGCCCGACGGCGCCTGGGGCGGCGTGGTGGCGGCGGTGCCGCTGGTCGCGTCGTGCTACCAGTTCTGCCGCAGCGACGCGAAGACCGAGGACCACTTCTTCCTCGGCTTCCCCAGCTACTGGAACATCGTGGCCTTCCACGTCTTCGTGCTCGACCTGTCGGTGCCTGCGACGGTGGTGCTCCTGCTCGTGCTGGCGGTGCTGGTCTTCGTCCCGGTGCGCTACGTCTACCCCTCGCGCACCGAGGCGCTGTGGGGGCTCAACATGACGTTCGCGACGGCGTGGCTCGGCGTCTACGCGCTGCTCGTCGTCGACCTGCCGGACCCCTCGCCGTTCCTGGTCGCGGCCTCGCTCGCGTACGTCGCGTACTACGCCGCCGTCAGCGGCTGGCTGACGCTCTCGGGCCGCCGTCGGGGGGCGTCGCTACCGTCGGCGGCGTGATCGTCACCTTCGACCTGTTCAGCGCCCTCACCGACAGCCGCACCGGCGCCTCGCGCGTGCTGGCCGACCTCGCCGCGACGCGCGGGTGGGGGCAGTCGGGGGAGGAGCTCTACGACCGCTGGGACGGTCACAACAAGGCGCTCCAGCGCACCGCGGTCGCGCCCACCACGTTCCACGACGTCTCGCTCGAGGCGCTGTCGCGGGCCTGGCGCGAGCTCGGCCACGACCAGTCGTACGTCGCCGGCGACCTCGCCGTGCTGGAGGAGTCGGTCGCGGACTGGCCGCTGTGGCCCGACGTCGCCGCGGGGGTCGCCGGCGTGGCCGCGGAGCACCGCGTCGGGCTGCTGTCCAACGTCGACGACGCCCTCGCTCGGCGGACCCGCGCGCACGCGCTGGTCGACCCGGACCTGGTGCTGACCAGCCAGCGGCTCGGCGCGTACAAGCCCAGCCGCGAGATCTACGCCCGCGCCGCGGCCGAGGTCGCCCCGGACCGGCTGGTCCACGTGGCGGCGTCCGCACGCGACGTACGCGGAGCGCTGGAGGCGGGTCTGGCGACGGTGCGCCTGGCGCGGCCGGGCCACGTCGTGGACGAGACAGGGCCGCGGCCGCCGGTCGAGGTGACCGACGCCGCGGCCCTGGCCGAGGCGGTCGCCGGGGTCTGACCCGGCGGGTGGGACGGATCAGGCGGTGGTGACCACCAGCAGGCCCCAGGCGACGATCGGGGCGATGACCACGATCGACATGCCCCACTGCATGAGCCGCTTGAAGACCACCTCGCGGTCGGCGGCGTCGGCGTTGGCGACGACCAGCGCGCCGTTGGTGGAGAAGGGGCTGCAGTCGACCACCGAGCTGGAGATCGCCAGCGCGGCGATCAGGCCGACCGCGTTGACCTGGTCGGTGAGCAGGAACGGCACGGCGAGCGGGATGAGCGCGCCGATGATGCCGGTGGTCGAGGCGAAGGCGGAGACCACGGCCGCGATGAAGCAGATGAGCAGCGCGGCGACGAGCGGGGCGCCGACCTCGGCCACCTGCTCGCCGAGCCAGTCGACGACGCCCTGGTCCTGGAGCAGGTTCACGTAGGTGACGATGCCGCCGATCAGCAGGACGGTGCCCCAGCTGATCTTCTCGACCGCACCCTTGGCGGAGTCGGGGAAGGCGAGGGTGAGGACGACCGCGATGGTCAGCGCGGTGAAGCCGACGTCGAGGTCGAACCCGAGCGCGCCCACCATCAGCGCCACGAGGCCGCCGAGGGTGACGATGCGCTGCGCGTCGAGCGTGTGGTGCTCGTCGTCGCGGTCGGCGTCGCTCTTCGCGGAGGTCGCGCGGCCGGCCTCGACGGCCGAGTGCGGGACGCCGGGCCCGCCCGAGCGCATGACGGCGTGGCTCGCGGCCTCCGCCTCGGCGCCGAGCGCGGCGCCGGCGGTGGCCTCCTTGCCGCGGGCGATGAGCGCGCGGCCGCCGAAGGCGACGTAGGTGATCGCGGCGATGAGCGCGGCGGCGGTGAAGGTGGTGAGGAAGAGGACCAGCTGGTTGCCCGGCAGGTCGTTCTGGTCGACGACACCGTTGGTGATCGAGCCGAAGATGCCGATGGGGGAGAAGGAGCCCGCGGTCGCGCCCTGCACGACCATCATGCCCATCATCATCGGGTTGATGGAGTAGCGCAGCGCGAAGCCCATCGCCACCGGCGCGACGATCGCGACGGCGGCCGGGCTGACCGCGCCGATCGAGGTGACGGCCGCGCAGACGAGGAACATCGCCCACGGCACGAGCGCCACCCGGCCGCCCACGGCCCGGACGGCCGCGTGGACGATCCAGTCGACGGTGCCGTTGTTCTTGGCGAGCGCGAACAGGTACGTGACGCCGACGAGGATGACGAACAGGTCGCTCGGGAAGCCGGTCAGCACCCCGTCGACCTCGAGGTCGTAGACGGTGAGACCCACGACGAACGCCGCGACGAGCGCGAGCGCACCCATGTTGACGCCCCGGACGGTCGCCACGAGGAAGACGACCACGAGGACCGCCAGCGAGATGAGTTCGGTGGACACAGCAGTTTCCCATCCGGTTGTGATGCGCGTCATGCGCCGGGAGGAGCGACGATAGTCAGTGGCTAGGCCACCTGACAACCGGGCCACCGGTTCACTAGGATCCGGACCATGCCCGACGAGCCGTCCGCGCGCCGCCTCACGCCCCTGCGGCGCGAGCGCCTCTACGAGAGCCTGGCCGCGCACATCTCGGACTTCATCGAGGCCCAGGGGCTCGTGGGTGGCGACCGGTTGCCGCCCGAGCGCCAGCTGGCCGCCGAGCTCGGCGTCAGCCGGGCGACGCTGTCCCGGGCGCTCGCCGCGCTCGAGACGCGCGGCCGGATCGAGGTGCGCCACGGGGTCGGCGCGCTCGTCCGCGAGCCGGGGCCTGCCGGCGGCGTACCCACCTGGGAGGCGAGCCTCGCCGCCCGCCCCCGCTCGGAGGTGCTCGTCGCCCGCGAGGCGGTGCTGGCCGGCCTGGCGCGGACCGCCGCCGGCGCGGACAGCTCGCTGCGGACCGCGATGCTCGCGCCCGACGGTCGGCAGCGCACCTTCGACCACACCTGGCGGTGCGTACGCCGCCTGGCCGGCGACGGGCTGCTGGCCGAGCTCGACGACGCCCTCGCCGGGCACGCCCCCGGGCCGGGGGATTCCGCCGAGGTGCACCAGCGGCTCGACGCGCTCGCCGACGCGGTGCTCCGCGGGGACGCGGCCGCGGCGGCCACGACCTGCCAGGGCATGCTGGGCGGCTGACCGTCCGCCGTCGACGGACGGACGACACGGCCCGCCTCGGGCCAGGAGAGGGACGCACGTGGTGGACGGCCTGCTCGAGCACGTCTGGGTGGTGCTCGCCGGCTTCGGCGCGGGTCTGCTGACCTCGACGGTCGGCGTCGCGAGCCTGCTCAGCTTCCCCGTGCTGCTCGCGGTCGGGCTGCCGCCGGTCGTCGCGAACGTGTCGAACACCCTCGGCCTCATCCCCGCCGGCGCCGGCGGCGCGGTGGGCTTCCGCGACGAGCTGCGGGTCGAGCCGCGGCTGACCCGGCAGGTCATCGGGCTCTCCGCCGTCGGCGGCCTGGGCGGGGCGGTGCTCCTCCTCGCGCTGCCGTCGAGCGTCTTCGAGGCGGTCGTGCCGTGGCTGATCCTCGGCACCTGCGTGCTCGTCGCCGCCCAGCCCCGGATCTCCGCCGCGCTGCGGGCCCGCCACGGCCATGCCGACCGACCGCCGCGGCTGCGGCTCACGCCGGTCGCGACGCTGTTCGTGGTGCTCACCGGGGTCTACGGCGGCTACTTCGGCGCCGGTGCGGGCGTCATGATGATCGCCGTCCTCGCGTTGAGCCTCGACATCGACTTCGGCGTGGTCGCCGGCATCCGCACCACCTCGCTGATGGCCTCGAACATCGTCGCCGGTGTCGTCTTCACCTTCGTCGCCGACGTCGACTGGACGGTCGTCGCGCTCATGGCCGTCAGCTCGGTCGCCGGCGGCTACCTCGGTGCGCGGGTCGCCCGTCGCCTGCCCGCGACCGTGCTGCGCACCGGCGTGCTGGTCGCCGGCATCGTCACCGTCGTGACGATGCTGGTCTGACGTCGCGCCCTCAGGCGCGGACGAGGCCCGCGACCGCCGCGACGAGGCGGTCGACGTCCTCGACGGTGGTGTACGCCGCCAGGCCGGCGCGCACGCCGCCGGTGTCCCCGAGCCCGGCGTGCCGCGACGCCTCGATCGCGTAGAAGTGGCCCGCCGGCGCGTTGACACCCTCCGAGGCCAGGTGCCGCGCGACGTCGACGGGCGCGTGGCCGGCGAGGGTGAACAGCACGGTCGGCGTCCGGTGCGCCGGCGCGCCGTGGAGCGTCACGACGTCGATCTCGCGGAGCCCGTCGACGAGGTGGGCGAGCAGGTCGTCCTCGTGCTGCTCGGCGGCCGCCATCGAGCGCACCAGCCGCTCGCGCCGGGTGCCCTGGCCCGGCTCGAGACCGGCCATGAAGTCGACGGCCGCGGTCACGCCGGCCAGCAGCTCGTGGGGGAGCGTGCCGAGCTCGAACCGCTCCGGCACGACGTCGGTCGACGGCAGCAGCTTGTCCGGGTGCAGGGTCTCCAGGAACGCCGGGTCGCCGGCGAGCACCCCGAGGTGCGGGCCGAAGAACTTGTACGGCGAGCACGCGAGCAGGTCCGCCCCGAGCTCCGACCGGTCGACCGGTGCGTGCGGGGCCAGGTGCACCGCGTCGACGTACGACAGGGCGCCGGCCTCCCGGGCCAGGGCCGCCAGGCGGCGTACGTCGGGGCGGGTGCCGAGCAGGTTCGACGCCGCCGTGACCGCGACGAGGCGTGTGCGGTCGGTCAGCAGCGGGGCGACGTCGTCCAGCTCGCCGGTCGCCGGGTCGAAGTCGAGCCAGCGCACCGTCGCGCCCGCGCGCTCGGCGGCGACCACCCACGGGCGGATGTTGGCGTCGTGGTCGAGCCGGGTCACCACGACCTCGTCACCCGGGCCCCACGAGCGGGACAGCGTGCGGGCCATGTCGAACGTCAGCTGCGTCATCGAGCGACCGAAGACGACGCCGCGGGCGTCGGTGCCGAGCAGGTCGCCGGCGGCCGCGCGGGCCTCCGCGACCACGCGCTCGGTGCGGGCCTCGGCCTCGGTGGTCGTGCCGCGGTTGCCGAGGCCGGCCGTCATCGCCGCCGCCACCGCGTCGGCGACCTGACGGGGCACCTGCGAGCCGCCCGGCCCGTCGAAGTGGGCTACCCCGAGGTCGAGGGCGGGGAAGCAGGCACGGATGCGGGCGATGTCCACGCCGCGATGCTGCCACCCCGGGCGTGCCACGGATTGCGGTGGCCCGGCGACGGGCACCGGACGGGACCAGCACCTCGAGGGAGGAGAACGAGATGGGCATGTTGAACCAGGTCGTGAGCAGGGTGGCCGGCGGAGCACGGCGTACGCCGCGGACGGGCGGCGTCGGAGCCGGCGGCCTCGGCGCCGGACGGGCGACGACCGGCGGCACCGGACGTCGTGCGCAGGACGAGGCGATCGGCCGCGGGGTACGCGGCCTGCTGCGCCGCTTCCGCTGAGCAGCCGCACCACCGAGGGACCCGGTCGTGATTCGGCCGGGTCCCTCGCCGCTCCGTAGAGTGGCCGCCCGTGGCTCTCACCATCGGCATCGTCGGGCTCCCCAACGCGGGCAAGTCCACCCTCTTCAACGCCCTGACCAAGAACGACGTCCTCGCGGCGAACTACCCGTTCGCCACCATCGAGCCGAACGTCGGGGTCGTGGGCGTGCCGGACGAGCGGCTGCCGGTGCTCGCGGAGATCTTCGGCAGCGCCAAGATCCTCCCGGCGACCGTGGAGTTCGTCGACATCGCCGGCATCGTGCGCGGCGCCTCGGAGGGCGAGGGGCTGGGCAACAAGTTCCTCTCCCACATCCGCGAGTCCGCGGCGATCTGCCAGGTCACGCGGGTCTTCCGCGACGAGGACGTCACCCACGTCGACGGCGAGGTCAACCCCGCCAACGACATCTCCACCATCCAGACCGAGCTGGTCCTGGCCGACCTGCAGACGGTCGAGAAGGCGATCCCGCGGCTGGAGAAGGAGGCCCGCGGCAACAAGTCGCTCGCGGCCAACCTCGACGCCGCCAAGGAGGCGCTCGGCCACCTCGAGGCCGGCACCCCGATCATCGCCACGTCGGTCGACCGCGATCTCGTCCGCGAGCTGTCCCTGCTGACCGCGAAGCCGTTCATCTACGTCTTCAACTGCGACGCCGACGAGCTCGCCGACGAGGCGCTCAAGGACCGGATGCGAGAGCTCGTCGCGCCGTCCGAGGCGATCTTCCTCGACGCGAAGTTCGAGTCCGAGCTGGTCGAGCTCGGCGACGACGACGAGGCCCGCGCGATGCTCACCGAGATGGGCGTCGAGGAGCCCGGCCTCGACGTGCTCGCCCGCGTCGGCTTCGACACCCTCGGCCTGCAGACCTACCTGACCGCCGGCCCCAAGGAGACGCGGGCCTGGACGATCAAGAAGGGCGCCACCGCCCCCGAGGCCGCCGGCGTCATCCACACCGACTTCCAGCGCGGCTTCATCAAGGCCGAGATCGTCTCCTTCGCCGACCTCGTCGAGGCCGGCTCCATGCAGAAGGCCAAGGAGGCCGGCAAGGTCCGCATGGAGGGCAAGGACTACGTCATGGCCGACGGCGACGTCGTGGAGTTCCGCTTCAACGTGTGAGCGGGCGCTGTTTGCGCAGGTCAGACGGGGTGTCGAGGCCTCTTAAGGCCGGTTTGCCCTCACAGTGCCCTCACCAGAGCCGGCGACTTCGGTGAACAGGTGCGCCGCGGCGTCCCGCACCCGGTCCTCCGCGGAGGGCCACAGGTGGGCGTAGGTGGTCAGCGTCGTGGTCGACTTCGCGTGGCCCAAGGCACGCTGGACGGCGACCACGTCGCAGCCCGCGGCGATCAACCCGGAGGCGTAGAAGTGCCGTAGGTCGTGCAGCCGGACACCAGTGACCCCCGCCCTCTTCAGGGTGGTGCGCCACCGGTGACCGACGGTGTTCTGGTGCGGCGGGACGTCCTCGACCTCAGCGAACAGCCAGTCGTAGGGCAGCCCCAGCGCAACGTGCTCGGAGAGCATCTCCAGCAGCGCATCCGGGACATGGACGGTGCGCTCGGAGCTGTACTTCGGCAACCGGATCTCGACAGCGCCGTCGAGACGCTGAACCTGCCGGCGCACGTGCACCTGCCGGCGCAGGAAGTCGACGTCGCTGACCTGAAGCGCGGCAGCCTCTCCCAGCCGCAGGCCCGCGAAGGCACACAGCCCGACGAAGGCGCGGAACCGCGGCTCCGAGGCCTCGAGAACCGCCCGCACGACCTCGGGGGAGGGAATCGTCATTGCCGCTTCCCGCTTGCGCAGCCGGGGAAGGCGGACCTGCGCGGTCGGGTCGAGGGCGATCATGCCGTCACGAACAGCCGCGCGAAACACGGACCGGACGTTGACGAACCGGGTCTTGATCGTGCCCGGCGCGAGCGGGCGCGGTCTGGTTGCTGTCGCCACCGTCATCGACTTCACCCACGCCTCAACGTGGCTAGGACGGATCAGTCGCAGGTCGACCTCAGCGAAGGTCGTGGACCGGGCGGCCAACGACATCGCCTTCCGCGTGCCATCGGTCCACAGCTGGTCCCGACCCCAAGCCTCGAAGTAGGCCAGGAACGACACCTTGCCCGCCTCCGGATCGACCCAGCGGCCCCGGTCCAGCGCGTCGAGCTGCTGCCGGCGCCACCGCACCGCGTCGACCTGCTTGTCGAATGACCGCTCGTGTTGCCGACCGGTCTCGGGGTTGCGGTAGCGAGCCCGCCAAGAGTCGCCGCGACGGCTGATCCCCTCAGGCATGGACGGCCCCCGGTGGCTGCTTGAACGCCATGGCCTACCTCTCTGACCTGATCACGGTAACCGCGCCGTCCGACAACGGTCGAGGTCGACGACTAGTGCCATTCCATCGGTCGTGGTCCCTTGCGGTCGCTGAGGAGGACGGGACCCGAACTGCTCGAGGTGATCGCCCGCGGGTGGTCGCCGCCCTTTGGTGACTAACGAGCCGCAACCACCATCGACCTCGGGAGATCCGACGCTATGCGACACAACAAGAAGGCCCAGGACCAGCCGACCCTCTGGGACCAGCCGCGGGACAGCCGCCCGCCAGTCCCGACGCCGCCTCCGCTGCCGACTCACCGTCCGACCAAGCCGATGGAGCACCAGGAGCTGTGGAACATCGAAGACGTGGCGAACTACCTCGGAGTGCCCAAGCAGACCGTCTATGCCTGGCGAACGACGGGCTACGGGCCTCAGGGCTTCCGGGTCGGGAAGCATCTCCGCTGGCGCGCCACAACGGTCATCGCCTGGACCCTGGGGCTGGAACAGCAGACGTAGGGATCCACCCGAGCGGCCGGCGGAGCAAGGGACGCGGCACGGTGAAGCGCTGCCAGAGACACGGGCCGCCACGCGGCCGATCGTTCCGGCAACGCGTTTGCACGGGCACTGTCGTCAGGCCCCTGGAACTCGCTACCTGCTACGACGGTTCTGGCTCGGCGGGCATCCCGCCCAGATTTGACGCGATCGCAGGGACGCGCAATCGAACACCAATGCCGAGCTCTGCCCCTCGAGGGGGCGTCAAACGACACGGCCCTGGCGCCCGAACCTAGTCACCTATCCAGCTGGCGGATGGTGGGCTGCCTTTCGGACGGCTTTGTACGCCAGCCCGTCGAGCGCCCTGACCAGACCCTCGAAGTCGCCAACGAGCGTCCTGGGCTCAGAATCGAGCTCGAACGCAGCGAACCAGGTGCGCATCTCAGCGCGGACGTCTTCAGCTTCCGGGCTGAAGTCGAGCTGGCTGCCTACTTCTTCGATGAGGGCGACAACATCTTCGCGGCGCGCCTGGGTTGGGTGAGTGCGGGTGAAATCCCGCTTGGCGCGATTGATGCGGCTCGAGATTTTCTCCACCGACTCAGCGCGTTCCGCGGCACGCTGGCACTTCGCGATCTCCGCCAGCAGGAGCCGAAAGTTGGCTTCAGCTACCTTTCTTTCGTCCGTTGAGACCGACCCAGGCACGACTCCGGTCAGCGCGTCCACCGTCGCGCGGGCGAATGCAACCTTGTCGAGATGGAACGACTCCGCGCCCGCCTTTGTGGCGATCGCCTTCTCGAGGAACTTCAGCGTTCCACCGTTGTTGACCGGCTTTTCGCCCCCAGTTGCGGCAGGCGTAAACACGGTCTCAGGCGTCAGTCCCATCGTGAGCGGATCGATGCTCGGGACGAACTCTTTGCAGTACAGGGATGCCGCGAGGACTGCAACGTTGAACGGGATGATGTCCTCGATGCCAACGAGCCCGTGCGGGTTGTCGGTCGCGAGCCCGTCCAGCGAGCCCTGACCGAGTTGAAGTACGAGGTCAGAGTCGAGGAGTTTGTCACCGTACGCGCCGCCCGCGGCCAAGTCTGCCTTCGCTTCAGTCCCGGCTTTGTCGTTGTCCAGGAGGGCGACAACCGGCGGCTTGTCGATGTCACGTCCCCGGGCCAAGTACACGAGGTACGGAATGTGGCGGGTCCCTCCCGCGGGAACGAGGGTGATGTGGTTCAGGTCAAGGCGGTCACGGGCAGAAACCCCGAGCGTCTTCAACCATCGCGAAGCTCCCGCGATGAGGACCTGATCGGAGGGCCCTTCCACAATCAGGTTGCAGTTCCCGATGAACGTCGTTTCCGCGACGAAACTACCGAATGCCGACCGCAGCGGCTCATAGTGGTTGGACGCGGCGCTAGTCACGACGCGGGTACCTTCGTCATGCTCGCCCTTTTCCAGAACGCGGATGCGATCGGCTTCGTTCTTGTCAATGAGGAACGGAGAGTGGGTCACGTACACGACCTGAACTGCCTTGCGGCCCTCTCGGCCGGGGTCGGCAAAATCGTCGAAGATGCGCAAGAGGTCTTGCTGACCGGACGAGGACAGGAACTGGTCAGGCTCATCCATCAGGAGGATCTCGGGTCGCCCATCCTCTCGCGGTTCGTGCGCAAGGTACTGCACGAAGTATGAGAGGAAGTACTTCAAACCAGCGCTGCGCTCGTCGAAGCCGTAGGTGCGCCCGGTTCGGTCACGGATCATGAAGATGAGGTCGAACTCGTATAGCGAAACGAATAGCTCGAACTGGGAGTCCTGGGACCACCAGTGGGGGAAGTCGAGGGCTTTGGCAAGCTCTGCATTGATGGTGTCGACCATACTGTTTGCGTAGCCGTTCTTCTTCTTGACGTGCTCTTGGAGCTCTTTGATGAGCTCCTTTTTGATGCCAGCCACCTTGAAGATGAGGTCGGCCGCGAGCTTGTACATCTCAAGCTCGTCCTCGGACGCCTGCCGCGCAGGCCGGATCATGGAAGCGATCGACGCCGCATTCGTCGATACTGCAGCGTCGGACTCGAACCAAGCATTGTTCTTTTGCAGACCGTCCCAAAGCTCGCGCAAGAAGTCGCGCCCCAACGGAGCGGACTTGTTGCCGGAGACCAAGTAGTCCAAGGGGACGCTGTCTGGGAGCGGAACGTCCGCGTCGATGCGGAACGGCACCGGAACCCCGAGATCCGCGAGCGCCGCGGCAGGCTTCTCGACGTTCGCAGGGCCTGTCCACCTTTCGCCCTGACGCACGTACACCCTTACTTTCGGAGTCTGGTTCATCCGGAAGATCGCAACCCTCTCGACATCGTCAAGATCCTTGTGCGCCGAGTTCTTCTCGATGGTCTTGATGTCATCTGCGGTGATGTCCGAGAAGACGGCCCCGAACTCGGGAAGCACGATGTCGTTGTGGATGCCAAAGAACTTCGAGTACCGACAAAAGTCGCTTCGCTCGTACCCCTTCCCGGTCAGCGCCGCCTCGATGGCGCTGAGCACTTGGGACTTTCCGGACTCATTGGCTCCCACAACGGTGGTGATACCGGGACGAAGCTTGATGCGCACGAAGGGGTACTCCCCGTCGGGGGTGCCGTCCCACGGATCCGCCTGGTACTTCTCGGCCGAAGCCCGGATGAAGTCGTAGTTCAGAGACCGGTAGAACCTGGCGTAGACCGAGTGCAGTTTCATGGTCGTCCTATCGTGGGAATGAGAGGTCTGACTTTGCCACGCGCCTCCGACACGTGAAGTCGTATCGGAACAACTCGCAACTCCTTAGGTCACTCGGCCCGGGCCGGCACCTGCGACCGCGGGGAGAGGCACCTGCCGCAAACGGTCTCCGGCGTCCAGATCCGTGTCACATTGGAGTTGCATCGGCGACTGCGGGTGCTGGAAGGATCCCTGGAGTGCGTGCCCGAAGGTTCGTTCTGCGTCGCCACGGCATTCACCGGCACTGGTCTCGACCCGCTTGACGTTTCCAGCCGAGGAGCACGGAGAGCTGATGTTCTCGGTTGTCCTGACGGTACCCGCGTCTTCTCGCCGCCTGTCAGCGCGAGCTGAGGGTCCATCTCGCGGACAGGCCTCGCTACCCCGCTCGCTCCGCCTGGACCCGTCCCAAGATCCACGTAGCGACCGAGGCAGTGACTGCGCCGACTAGGCCGATGCCGACCAGCATCAGCACGACCGCCACCACACGGCCTTCAATGGTCACAGGGAAACGGTCGCCATACCCGACCGTCGTGACCGTGGTGCAGGCCCACCACAACGCGTCACCAAACGTGGTGATGTTGGCCCCTGGGTGGTCTTGCTCGGCGTCGAGGACAACAAGTGCCCCTAACCCCACGGCCATGCCAGCAGCGGCCGCTACGTACACGAGCACCCGACCCGCTAGCGAGGACGCTGCCGATCGGTCGAGGATGCGAACTAGAGCTAGCAAGCGCAACAGCCGGAGGGGCCGAAGAGCCGGGAGCACCACGAGGGCAACGTCGTACCAGTGCTGGACGGCGTACCGGCGCCACTGCTCGGCTAGCAGGAGTCGTACACCCAAGTCGACGGCGAACGCTACCCAAACCGCCCATGAGACGGCGGTTAGGAATGCACGTAGGTCGGGGTCCAAGCGCGGGTCGAGCACCGGCCACGCGTATGCCCCGAGAAAGGCGAGCGCCAACAGGATTAGCGGGACCTCGGCCCGCCGTTCCCACCGCTCGACCGTCACGGCGGCAGTCTGCCAGCGCGAGGCCGTCGCGGGTCGCACTGGCTCCGCCGAGTGCAGTTCGTCGCCGTCCGGTGCGAACAAGGAGCCCCGGTTCGCACCCGGCAAAGACGCGCCGCAGAAATGACTGCTAGGTGTCGCCGTGCGGAGTCGGCGACCGGATAGCTTCCGTATCTCCGGCGAACTGGAGCACCTAACACATCAGAGCGCGCCGGGCCACCGATGGATCCACGGCTCCTTCGCCGAGCAACCGCATTCCACCAGCGGCGCCAGCCGGCGTGCGGTTGACTCGACTTCGTAGCCAGAGAGGAAGTCGAGTGACCAGGTTCAAGCCGTTCTCGCGTCGCAAGTTGAACAAGCTCCTTCGCGACTGGAGCAGGAAGCGTTGGAGGCTGTTGACCGGTCTCTCGTTTGTCATGCTCGGCCTGATCGCGGTTGTCACGTCCGTCACCATCGTGTTCGTGCCGCATACGCCCTTCATGTGGTGGGCTGTCGGCGCCACCCAGGCTGGGATGGTCGCGGCGTTCCTGTTGCTGATCCAGTCTGCGTTCTTCGCTCACGAACGCGAGGCCGTCAGTCAGCTCCGCGGGGCGTGGGGCGAGGACAACACTCGCAGCGAACTTCAACGCGCTAAGCGAAAGGGACACGTCTGGGGCTGGGTCGACAGCATCCAATTGCAAGGGAGCGACATCGACCACCTCGTCGTCACCAAATGCGGTGGTCTCGTCGCCATCGACAGCAAGTGGCGCAGCCACGGCAACGACGTAGCTCAGATGGCGGCCAGCGCTCGGAGAGCAGCGATGCGCGCCGAAGGCATCACCCGGACTCTTCTGGCGAACGAGCGCGGAGCACGCCACCGCTCCAAGGCGAAGCCGTTGACTGTCACGCCCGTGGTCGTCGTCTGGGGCGCGGCACAGCACGACGTGCCCGACGGATACAGTGCCGACGACGTCGCTTTTATCGCTGGGCGCCGGTTGCTCACGTGGCTCGCGACCCTCGAAACAGAACAGGTGTCCAAGGAGGCAGGCAGGGACCTAGTCACACGACTCGAGGACTACAGAGCGGGCAACTGGGCCAGCAACAGCACAATGTGACTACCTCGTACTCGCCGTCATTTGAGTAGCCGAGGAGCGCCATCCCGCTGCCCCGCTGCCTAGCTGTGATGTCCAGGGAGGTTGTTCAACCCGGGATCGGTGAGCCTGCCTGATAGACGAAGGCCTCCGGTTGTGAAGTGGAGCTGTCTAGTTCACCGCTTCACGGACCAGAGGCCCTCATGTCCCACGCTAACGCTGCTCTGACCCCGCGCGCCCGTCTACGTCTCGCCCAACTCATCGTCGACGGCGGGTGGACCTACGCCGCAGCAGCCAAGATGTTCATGGTCGCTCCGCGCACCGCGAAGAAGTGGGCTGATCGCTACCGCGGTGAAGGGCGCGCCGGGATGGTCGATCGCAGTTCCCGTCCGCGCACCAGCCCGACCAAGACCCCGCCCGAGGTCGTGCGTCAGATAGTGCGACTGCGCTGGCGGCACCGACTCGGACCCGTCCAGATCGCCGGCCAGCTCGGGCTGCAGGCCTCGACCGTGCACGCGGTGTTGGTGCGGTGTCGGATCAATCGCCTCTCCCACATCGACCGGGTCACCGGCGAACCGCTGCGGCGCTACGAGCACCCCCACCCGGGCTCGCTGATCCACGTCGACGTCACCAAGTTCAGCAACATCCCCGACGGCGGCGGACACAAGTTCCTCAGCCGTCAGCAGAGCAAAGCCAACGCCGTGGCTACGGCGCAACGCACTGGCAAACGCGGCAAGGAATCTCGTCCACTGATCGGCACAGCGTTCGTGCACACCGTCATCGACGACCACTCCCGCCTGGCCTACGCCGAGATCTGCACCGATGAGAGGGCCGCTACCGCGGTCGGTGTCCTTCGACGTGCGGTGGCGTGGTTTGCCGAGCGCGGCGTCACCGTGGAGCGGGTGCTGTCCGACAACGGCAGCTGCTACCGGTCATTCGCCTGGCGTGACGCGTGTGGCGAGCTAGGCATCATCCACAAACGAACCCGGCCCTACAGGCCCCAGACGAACGGCAAGATCGAGCGCTTCCACCGCACCCTGGCCGACGGCTGGGCCTACGCCCGGCTCTACGACTCAACCGACCAGCGCAACGCCGTGCTGCCCGCATGGCTGCACTTCTACAATCACCACCGCGCCCACTCCGCGATCGGAGGCCGGCCACCGATCACCCGGCTGACCAACCTGCCCGGACATCACACCTAGCCGAGATTGCTCGGACGTCTGCTCGTGCGATGAGCGGTCGAGTCACGCCAGTGACCCAGGCCCTGGGTCAGTCTCTTACGGGAGCGGCTCCCCTCCCTCGGGAAGCGCTGGCGGGAGTTCGGGCTCCCACGGCTCGCCGGCCATGTTGATGAAACTGGCGACCTCGCCCTCCCATCCCGCGCGCGTCGCATGCGCAGCCAACCACTCGCAATCGGCCTTTAAGCGGTCGAACGTGCTTGGAAACAGTTCCTTGGGAACGAGGGGACCCTTCTTGCCCTGCAGGTGAGTGATGCCAACAGTGGCCGGTCCACCGACGCGATAGGCCGGGCCGACGACACTAAGGGAGTGACCGACGAAGTCGCGCACCTGCTTGGCCCGGTTGTAGATCATCCGGGCGTGACTGAGATCGCCGGTGTAGCCAATCTCGTCGGCGAACGCCTCGAACAGCGGCATCCGCTGGTCGT
>NZ_JAANMS010000021.1 GCF_011250565.1 Nocardioides sp. IC4_145 | reverse complement strand
CGCGATCCTAGACGGCCGGACCGCGCCGACCTTCCGGGCTGGGAGGGCCGTGCCGACGATGGTCGAGCCCGGTGTCGAGCGATCCACTCCGCTCTGTGACCCGGCCCACGGCGTGGGGTGTAGCCGGTTGTGTAACTCGTAGTTACATTGGCGCCATGTCCTTGATCCAGAAGCTGGGGCCCGGCGGCAGGCACGGGCTCGCCTCGCAGGAGTCGCGTGACCCCATCGGGTACGCCGTGGCGGCCCTGAACCGCGTGGCCCAGAGCGACCTCGTCGACCGGCTCGGCCTGCGCCGCACCGCCGAGCAGACCGTCTTCACCGTCACCCGCACCGGGTTCCGGACGGCGACCGCGGCGGGCCGGTCGTTCCAGCGCGCCGGCCAGCGCGGGAAGCCCGGCGTCCGCGTGCCCTCAGCCCCGCGCACCGGCGTCTTCGACCTCACCCCGACCGAGGACGAGCAGATGCTCGTCGACGTGGTGACCGAGCTCGCCGAGGAGGTCGTGCGACCCGCCGCGGCCGAGGCCGACGAGTCCTGCTCGGTGCCGGACGCGGTGCGCTCGGCCGCCCAGGAGGTCGGGCTGCCGTTGCTCGGCGTGCCCGAGTCGCTCGGCGGCATCTCCGAGGAGCGCTCGGCCATGGCCGGGACGCTCGTGGCCGAGGCGCTCGCGAAGGGGGACATGGGCCTCGCCGTGGCGACGCTCGCCCCCGGGTCGGTCGCCACCGCCATCGGCCTCTGGGGCACCGACGAGCAGCAGCGGACCTACCTGCCGGCCTTCGCCGGCGAGGACGTCCCGGCCGCGGCACTCGCCCTCAACGAGCCGACCGTCCTCTTCGACGTGCTCGCCCCGTCGACCACCGCGGTCCGACGCGGCGACTCCTACGTGCTCAACGGCACCAAGTCGCTCGTGCCGCTCGGCTCGGAGGCCGAGCTGTTCGTCGTCGGCGCCTCGCTCGACGGCGCCCCGGTGCTGTTTCTCCTCGAGTCGTCCACGGCCGGCCTCGCGGTCGAGGCCGACCCCGGCATGGGCGTGCGGGCCGCCGGCCTGACCCGGCTGGAGCTCACCGACGTCACGGTGCCGGTCGAGGCCGTCCTCGGCGCGACCGACGGGTCGACGTACACCGAGTGCGTGCGGCTCTCCCGCCTCGCCTGGTGCGCGCTGGCCGTCGGCACGGGCCAGGCGGTGCTCGACTACGTGACGCCGTACGTCAAGGAGCGCGAGGCGTTCGGCGAGCCGATCGCCCACCGGCAGTCGGTGGCGTTCATGGTCGCCAACATCGCTATCGAGCTCCAGGCGATGCGGCTGTTGACCTACAAGGCGGCCTCGCGCGCCGCGGCCGGCAAGGACGTCGCCCGCGAGGTGGGGCTGGCACGCAACCTGTGCGCCGCGAAGGGCATGCAGATCGGTCTCGACGGCGTGCAGCTGCTCGGTGGCCACGGCTTCGTCAAGGAGCACCCCGTGGAGCGGTGGTACCGCGACCTGCGGGCCGTCGGCGTGATGGAAGGGAGCGTGCTGGTCTGATGGCCATCAATCTCGAGGACCCGAAGAAGTTCCGGCCGCTGGTCTCGCAGGCCCACCAGGTCGCGATGAACATGCTGCGCCCGATCTCCCGCAAGTACGACAAGGCCGAGCACGAGTACCCCAAGGAGCTCGACATGCTCGCCGCGATGATCGACGGGCTCTCGGAGTCCGGCGCGAACGAGGGCGCGGGAGCCGCCGGCGTGCGGAAGGCCGAGGACGGCGGCACGAAGGACGACGGCGGCGTCAAGAACGGCGCCAACCTCGCCTCGGTCATGTCGATCGCCGAGATGTGCTGGGGCGACGTCGGCCTGCTGCTCTCCATGCCGCGCCAGGGGCTCGGCAACTCCGCGATCGCCTCGGTCGCCAACGACGAGCAGGCCGAGCGGTTCGCGGGTGTCTGGGCCGGCATGGCGATCACCGAGCCCGGCACCGGCTCGGACTCGGCCAACATCAAGACGACCGCGGTGCTGGACGGCGACGAGTACGTCCTCAACGGCGAGAAGATCTACGTCACCGCCGGCGACCGCGCCGACCACATCGTGGTGTGGGCGACGCTCGACCGCTCGCTGGGCCGGGCCGCGATCAAGTCGTTCGTCGTGCCGAAGGGCACCCCCGGCATGCGGGTGGACCGGCTCGAGCACAAGCTCGGCATCAAGGCCTCCGACACCGCGACGATCATCTTCGAGAACTGCCGGGTGCCGAAGGAGAACCTGCTCGGCTCCCCGGAGATCGACACCAAGCAGGGCTTCGCCGGCGCGATGGCGACCTTCGACAACACCCGGCCGCTCGTGGCCGCGATGGCCGTCGGCTGCGCCCGCGCCGCCCTCGACCTGACCCGGTCGCTGCTGGCCGACGCCGGCGTGACGGTCGACCACGACCGGCCGGCCCACCTCCAGCACGCCGCGGCCGCCAAGCTGCTGCAGATGGAGGCCGACTGGGAGGCCGCGCACCTGCTCATGCTCCAGGCCGCCTGGATGGCCGACAACCGCCAGCCGAACTCGCTCGAGGCCTCGATGGCCAAGGCGAAGGCGGGCCGCGTCGGCTCCGACATCACCCTGTCGTGCGTGGAGCTGTGCGGCTCCATCGGCTACAGCGAGGCCGAGCTGCTGGAGAAGTGGGCCCGCGACTCCAAGATCCTCGACATCTTCGAGGGCACCCAGCAGATCCAGCAGCTGATCGTCGCCCGCCGCGTGCTCGGTCTCTCCAGCGCCGAGCTGAAGTAGCAGCCGGGACGGACGAGAACGGCCCCCGCGGATCGCTCCGCGGGGGCCGTTCGACGTGCTGGTGGCGTCGTGCGCCGGGGCGTCAGCCCTTGTCGGTGTCGCTGGCGCGGCCGAGGGTCTCGGCCTCGCTGGCCACCGCGCTCGCCGTGCCGGGGTCGATCAGCGGGGCGTCGCTGGTGCCGAACCCGGTCTCGGTGGTGTCCGGGTTGGTCGGGACGCCGGCGCCCCGGGTGCCGGCCGGGGTGATCGCCTCGGTGCCGGCGCCGCCGGCGAGCTCGGCCGCGGAGAGGGGGACGTCGCCGGACGCGGTGCGCTTGGCGGCGGGCGTCTTCTTCGCCGGCGCCTTCTTCGCAGCCGGCGCCTTCTTCGCGGGAGCCTTCTTGGCCACGGCGGCGGCGATGTCGGCCGGGGTCACGTCGACGTCGTCCACGTCGGCGGCGGCGTCGATGGCGTTGTCGGGCTCGGCCGTCTTCGCGGCCTTCTTCGCGGTCTTGGCGGTGCCCTTGCGGGTGGTCGCCTCGCTCAGCGAGCCCTTGCCCGGGGTCGCCTTCGTCGCAGCCTCCCTGACGGCGGCGGTGGCGACGTCCTCGACGGGCGCCTTCACCGGCTCGCTGGCGGTCTTCTTGGCCGGGGCCTTCTTCGCTGCGGGCGCCTTCTTGGCCGGAGCCTTCTTGGCGGCGGGCTTCACCGGGTCGCCCTGCGGGCGGCTGGGCTCGGCGACCTTCTTCGCGGTCGTGTCGGCCTTCTCGGCCGGCGTGGGGGTCTCCGTGCCCGCCGGCGGCTCGGCCGTCTTGCGGGCGATCGGGTCCTCGCTCGGCGCAGCGGGCGTGCCGTGCTTCTTCAGGCCCGGCACCAGCGAGGTCACGGCGCCGACGGTGCCGGTCGCGCGGGAGATCGCCTGGCCGGTCACCTGGCCGGCGACCGCCTTGCCGAGCTCGACGGTGCCCTTCGCCTGGCCGACGGCCTGGCCGACCGCCTTGGAACCCGAGCCGATCGGGTCCTTGATGGTGTCGAGGGCGGCGTCCTTGATCTTGCCGAGGGGGCTCTTGCGGGCCACGGTGTCGGTCCTTCCGGTGGGTCGAGGTGTCCGAGGAGTGAAGCAGGCGCGTGTGGCGCCCGGTTCTGGGTCCCGTACCCCGGACGATCCTGTCCAGAACACCGTGTCGCGGTGACGTTCGCCATGCCTCGGAGCCGCCCCCGGGCGCGGCCGGCGGGCGCGTCCGGGGGGGTCCGAGTGGTGCGGGAGGGGTGGCAGGCCGCCCGTCAGGAGACGGCGCGGAAGGGGTCGTGCTCGGCGAGGATCTTGTCGACCCGCGCCTGGTCGAGGCGGGCGGAGACGGCCTGGGTCTCGTGGGCGTCGCGGATGACCTTCGCGAGGGTGAAGGCCGAGGTCGTCAGGTAGAGCGTGGTGACGGCGAAGAACGCGCGCACCCACGGGTCGACGGGGACGTAGAGGACGGCGAAGAGCATCGCGGAGAGCGCGACGGCGAAGGAGATGCCGGCCTGGGCGTAGAAGGCGGTCGTGTTGCGGACGGAGGTCGGAGTGCTCATGGCTCCAGCCTCGCCACGGCCCGCTGCGGCGGGATCCGTGCGCGCACCCGTCCGCGCCTGAGTACCGGTGCTCGGCCGCGGTCACCGGACCCCTCATGAAGCTCTACGCGGACGCCACCCCCCGCTTCGCGACCCAGCTCGCGCTCGACGCGCTGCTCGTCGGCTGGGTCGTGCTGTGGATCTGGGTCGGGAACACCGTCCACGACGGCACGATGGAGCTCGCTGGTCCCGGCGAGCGCACGGCGGCGTCGGCCACCAGCCTGTCGGAGTCGATGGGCGACGCCGGTCGCTACCTGGAGGACGTGCCGCTCGTCGGGGGCGGGATCGCGGCGCCGTTCGAGCAGGCCTCCGACGCCTCGCAGGCGCTGGCCGACGCAGGGGAGTCGACGGTGCGGGCGGTCGAGCGGCTCGCCTTCTGGTTGGGCCTGTCGATCGCGGTGATCCCGATCCTGGTGGTCGCGACGCGGTACGTCCCGGGCCGGGTCAGGTTCGTCCGGGAGGCGACCGCCGCGCAGCGGTACGTCGACGGGCCAGCCGACCTCGAGCTGTTCGCGCTGCGGGCGATGGCGCACCAGCCGCTCTCGGTGCTGGGCCGGGTGACCGACGACCCGGTGGGCGCGTGGCGCCGCGGTGACGCGGCCGTCGTCGAGCGGCTCGCGCGCCTGGAGCTGGCCCAGCACGGCCTGCGCCCGCCCGCGCCGCGGCGTACGTCTGCTCCGCCCATCCCGCCACCCCCGCCCCACCCGCCGACGGCGGCCGGGTCGTGAGCGGCGCCTGGCCGCAGGGCCACGTGGACGACGACGCGCGCACCGAGCTGATCATCAGCACCTTCGCGGACGCGTTCGCGCCGCTGATGGCGGCCGACCCGGCGGCGTTCCGCGGCAAGTACCGCTCCATGGCCCGCGACCCGCACGCGTTCTACCGCGGCAGCGCCAGCCTCTTCTACGCCGACGTCACGGCCCGGGGGGACGACGGCGCGGTCGACGAGGACTGGATCGACGAGCGCTCCGGGCGGATCTGGGTCCACGGCGACCTGCACGTCGAGAACTTCGGGACCTACCTCAGCGACGACGGCCGGCTCGTGTTCGACGTCAACGACTTCGACGAGGCCTACCTGGGGCGCTGGACCTGGGACGTGCTGCGCTTCGCCGCCTCGCTCGCCCTGGTGGGCTGGCAGAAGGCGCTGCCCGAGCGGGACGTGCGCGACCTGGTCGGGACCTACGTCGATGGCTACCTCGACCAGGTCGACGACTACCGCCGTGCGGCCGACGACGCGTCGGAGTTCGCCCTGCACCTGGACAACACCGAGGGGCCGATCCACCTGGCACTGGTGCGCGCCCGGCAACGCAGCCGGGCGGACCTGCTCGACGCCAGCACCGTGCGCGTCGACGGGGTGCGCCTCTTCCGCGACGACACCTCCGTCCGGCGCCTCCCGGACGACGAGCGCGCGTCGGTGGAGGCGGCGTACGAGAGCTACCTGGCGACGATCCCGGAGGACAAGCGGTCGGACCGGTCGCTCTTCTACCGGCTCCGCGACGTGGTCGGGAAGTCCGGCTTCGGCATCGGCTCGGCCGGGCTGCCGGCCTACAACGTGCTCATCGAGGGCCACAGCGAGGCGCTCGACAACGACGTGGTGCTGTCGATGAAGCAGGCCAACGTCCCGGCGATCAGCCGCTTCGTCGACGCGGGGACCGTCGACGGCTACTTCCGGCACGAGGGGCACCGCACGGTGGTGAGCCAGCGGGCGCTGCAGGTGCACACCGACCCGCTGCTGGGCTGGACCGAGCTCGACGGCGTCGGGTACGTCGTCTCGGAGCTCTCGCCCTACGAGGTCGACCTCGACTGGACCGGGCTGACCGAGCCCGAGCAGGTCGCCGACGTGGTCGGCCTGCTGGGCCGGGCGACGGCCAAGATCCACTGCGCCTCGGACGAGGACAGCGAGCAGGACCTCGTCGACTTCCAGGTCGAGGACGCGGTCGCCGCCTCCGTCGAGGGACGTCGCGAGGAGCTGCGCACCTGGGTCGCCGACGTCGGGCTGCGGTACGCCGACCGGGTGCGCGCCGACCACGCGCTCTTCGTCAGCGCCTTCCGCGAGGGGCGGATCGGCGTCTCCTCGACCTGACGTCAGACCAGGCCGGCGCCAGGGGAGGGCTCGGCCCGCAGGTGCGCCGGCGCCGCGAAGCCGCGCAGCGCGAACTCGGTGTCGATCGCCCGCATCACCGCCTCCACCCGCTCGTCCGGCACCAGCGCCACCGACGAGCCGCCGAAGCCGCCGCCGGTCATCCGAGCACCGACCGCGCCGGCCTCGACGGCGACCGCGACGGCCGCGTCGAGCTCGTCGCAGGAGATCTCGAAGTCGTCGCGCATCGAGGCGTGCGACAGCGCGAACAGGCGCTCGACGGTGTCGCGGTCACCCGCCGCCAGCGCGTCGGCGACGGGCCGGACCCGGTCGATCTCAGTGACGACGTGCCGCGCCCGGGCGCGCACCCGCTCGTCGGAGAGGCGCTCGACCGCCCCCAGGTCGGCCTGCCGCAGCGACGGCACGCCGAGCTCGGCCGCGGCCGCCTCGCAGTCGGCCCGCCGGGCGGCGTACCCACCGTCGATGAGCTCGTGGGAGACCCGCGTGTCGGTCACGAGCAGCGTGAGGCCGTCGAGGTCGAGGGTGACCGGACGGGTCTCGTCGCTGTCGAAGTCGACCAGCAGCGCCGCGCCTTCCTGGGCCAGGACCGAGACCGTCTGGTCCATGCCGCCCGTGGGGGCCCCGGCCACCTCGGTCTCCGCGCGGATGCACGCGTCGACCACGAGCTGACGGGCGGCGGCGTCGAGGTCGCGCCCGGCCAGCGCCAGCACTGCGACGGCCACCGAGCACTCCAGGGCGGCTGAGCTCGACAGCCCAGCGCCCAGCGGCACCCGGCCGTCGACGAGCAGGTCGACCCCGGGGACGTCGACGCCGGCCTCGCCGAGCGCCCACAGCACGCCCGCGGCGTACGCCGTCCAGCCCTGGGGGCCGCCCGGCCCGGCCTCCGCCGGCGTGCCCTCCCAGGTGGCGTCGTCCTGGAGGCTCGCGACCCGCACGCGGCCGTCGGCGCGTGGCGCGGCGGCGGCGTACGTCGCGTGCGGCAGCGCGAGCGGGAGGACCAGCCCCCGGTTGTAGTCGGTGTGCTCGCCGATGAGGTTGACCCGGCCCGGCGCCCGGCCCACGACGGAGGCGGGGGCGCCGTACCGCTGCTCGAAGGCGACGCGCAGGTCGGCGGCGATCTGGTCCGGGCTGCCGGGCTCGAGGAGGTTCACGCGCCCACCCTAGGAAGTCGGGCCAGAAGTCGTGTCGTCGGCGGCGCCACCACGTACCGTGGGGCCACGTGCACTTCCTCCACGACGCGCGGCCCGCGCACGACCTGACCTACGACGACGTGTTCATGGTGCCGCGGCACTCCGCGGTGGCCAGCCGGTACGACGTCGACCTGTCCACCGCCGACGGGACCGGCGCCACGCTGCCGCTCGTGGTCGCGAACATGACCGCGATCGCCGGCAAGCGGATGGCGGAGACCGTGGCGCGCCGCGGCGGCCTGGTGGTCGTCCCGCAGGACATCCCGGTGCCGGTCGTCGCCGACGTCGTCGCGTGGGTGAAGTCGCGTCACCTGGTCTTCGACACCCCGATCGAGCTAACCCCGCACCAGACCGTGGCCGAGGCGCTGGCGCTCATCCCGAAGCGGGCCCACCACGCGGCGGTCGTCGTCGACGGCGGTCGCCCGGTCGGCGTGGTCGCCGAGGGCGACTGCGCGGACGTGGACCGGTTCGCGCAGGTGCAGCAGGTGATGCGGCGCGACTTCGTCACGATCGGGGACGGCACGGACCCCCGTGCGGCCTTCGACGCGCTCGACAAGGCGCGCGAGCCGCTCGCGGTGGCGGTGGATGGCGACGGGGCGCTGGTCGGGGTGCTCACCCGCACCGGTGCGCTGCGCGCCACGCTCTACACGCCGGCCGTCGACACCCGCGGCGGCCTGCGGGTCGCGGCGGCCGTCGGCGTCAACGGCGACGTCGCGGACAAGGCACGCCGGCTGCTGGAGGCCGGCGTCGACTGCCTCGTCGTCGACACCGCGCACGGCCACCAGGACCGGATGCTCGAGGCGCTCCGCGCGGTCCGCGCGCTCGACCCGTCGGTGCCGGTCGTCGCCGGCAACGTCGTCGACGCCGATGGCACCCGCGCGCTGCTCGAGGCCGGCGCGGACGTCGTCAAGGTCGGCGTCGGTCCCGGCGCGATGTGCACGACGCGGATGATGACCGGCGTCGGCCGCCCGCAGTTCTCCGCCGTGCTCGAGTGCGCGGCCGCTGCCCGCGACCTCGGCGGGCACGTGTGGGCCGACGGGGGAGTGCGGCACCCGCGCGACGTGGCGCTGGCGCTGGCCGCCGGTGCCGCGAGCGTGATGATCGGCTCCTGGTTCGCCGGCACCCACGAGTCACCGGGCGACCTCGTCGAGGACCCGAGCGGCCGCGCCTACAAGGTGTCCTTCGGGATGGCGTCCGCCCGCGCCGTCGCCAACCGCACGTCGGCGGAGTCGGCGTACGACCGGGCGCGCAAGGGGCTCTACGAGGAGGGGATCTCCTCCTCGCGGATGTCCCTCGACCCGGCCCGCCCCGGCGTCGAGGACCTGATCGACCAGATCTGCTCCGGCGTCCGCTCGGCCTGCACGTACGCCGGGGCGCGCGACCTCGCCGAGCTGCACGAGCGCGCGGTCGTGGGCGTGCAGTCCGCGGCCGGCTACCAGGAGGGGCGACCGCTCGCCACCTCCTGGTGAGCCGGGCTCAGTCGGTGCTGCGCTCGGTCCTCGGCTCGGTCCTCGGCTCGGTCCTCGACTCGGTCCTCGGCTCGGTGGTCGGGTCGGTCCCCGCCTCGGCGGGGGCGTCGGTGGCCGGCGCCGCCTCGAACGACAGCGCGAAGTCGTCGCCGTGCTCGGTGACACCGGCGACGACGGCCTGCTCGACGGCATCCACGGCGTACTGACGACGCACGACGAGGGGGTCCTGCCGCAGGTCCTTCACCAGCGAGACGGCCAGGCCGATCATGACCAGCACGAAGGGCAGTGCCGCGACGATCGTGATCGTCTGCAGTCCTGACAGCGCCTCCGCGCCGCCGACGAGCAGCATCACCGCCGCGACCGCGCCGGTGGCGACGCCCCAGAAGACGACCGTCGGCCTGCGCGGGTCGGTCGTGCCGCGCTCGGACAGGGTGCCCATGACGATCGAGGCCGCATCGGCGCCGGAGACGAAGAAGATGCCGACCAGCACCATCACCAGGATGCCGGTGACCGTCGCCCACGGGAACTGCTCCAGCGTGGTGAACAGCTGCGACTCCAAGCCCTCCGCACCGGCGATGTCGACGCCGTCGGACTGCAGGTCGATCGCGGTGCCGCCGAAGATCGCGAACCAGACCAGGCTGATCAGGCTCGGCACGAGCAGGACGCCGGTCACGAACTGGCGGATGGTGCGACCGCGCGAGATCCGGGCGATGAACATGCCGACGAACGGCGTCCACGAGAGCCACCAGGCCCAGTAGAAGATCGTCCAGCTCTGGAGCCACGCGGCGGTCTCCGGACCCTCGGCGCCGGTCCGGGCCGCCATCGTCGGCAGGTCGCCGAGGTAGGTGCCGATCGAGCTGGGCAGCAGGTTGAGGATGAAGACGGTCGGACCGACGACGAAGAGGAACAGCGCGAGGAGCACCGCGAGCACCATGTTGATGTTCGAGAGGTACTGGATGCCGCGCGCGACGCCCGACACCGCCGAGAGCACGAAGGCCGCGGTCAGGACCGCGATGATCGCGACGAGCACGCCGTTGCCGACCTCGCCGATGCCGCCGACGATCTGGAGACCGCTGCGGATCTGGAGGGCGCCCAGGCCGAGCGAGGCCGCGGAGCCGAAGAGCGTCGCGAAGATCGCGAACATGTCGATGACCTTGCCGCCCGCGCCGTGGGCGTGGCGGCCGAGCAGCGGCTCGAACGCCGCCGAGACGAGCTGGGCGCGGCCCTTGCGGTAGACGCCGTAGGCGATGGTGAGGCCGACGACCGCGTAGATCGCCCACGGGTGCAGCGTCCAGTGGAAGAGCGTCGTCGCCATCGCGGTCTCGGCGGCCCGCGGCGTGCCGGCCTCGCCGGTGCCCGGCGGCGGATCGGTGAAGAACGTGACCGGCTCGCTGACGCCGTAGAACATCAGGCCGATGCCCATGCCGGCGCTGAACATCATCGCCACCCACGAGACGGTGCTGAACTCGGGCTCCTCGTCGTCCCGTCCGAGAGGGATCCGGCCGAACTTGCCCAGCGCCAGCCACAGCACGAAGACGACGAAGCCGCTCGCGGTCAGCACGAAGAGCCAGCCGGTCGACCTCATCACCCAGTCCAGCGCGCTGCCCGAGGCGGAGGCGAGGGACTCGGTGCTGACGAATCCCCACACCAGGAACGCGACGGCGATGACCGCCGTGACGCCGAAGACGACGCGGTCCAGGCCGCGCTCGACGCGCTGCTCCTCGGGCACGGCGTCCAGCGCCGGGTGGACGACGTCCACGGGCGGCTGGACGATGGCGTCGGCGACCCTGCGGGCCCTCGGGCGGTCGTCGCGTGGGTGGGGGTGATCCTGCTGTGTCGTCACGATCTGTCCACGTACCCGTCCCACCCGCAACGCACACCGTCGGGTGGGGTGGCGCGGCCCACCTCATCCCGGATGGATGAGCGGACAGGTGAGCGGACGGATGAGCTGGCGGGTCAGCCGCGCGAGCTGCGGACCGACCGTCCCCGGACGACCCCCACGAACGCCTGGCACTGCTCGTCGTCGCGCTCGACCAGCCAAGCCAGCCCGACGGTCGTCGGCTCCAGGTCGGTGACGACCCGGTGCTCCACGTCCTTGCGGTTGTGCAGCCGCGCGATCGACATCGGCACGATCGCCACGCCGGTGCCGCTGGCGACCACCTCGACGGCGTCCTTGACGGTCATCGGCGGCCAGTCGAGCTGCGGTACGTCGGGGCGCCAGCCGGACCGGTGGGGGAGCACCAGCTGCTCCTCGGCCAGGTCGGCGGTCATGACCTCGTCGGCCAGGGTCAGCAGGTGCTCGTCGCCGACGACGGCGACCGGGAGCTCGTCGTACAACGGGATGAGGTGGAGCCCCTCCCGGTCGACGGGCAGCCGCACGAGGCACATGTCGACCTCGCGCTCGCGCAGGACGCGCTCCTGGTCCTCCTCGGTCACGGGGACCAGCTCGAGCGGCTCACGGGTGCGCCGCTGTCGCCAGTGACGGGCCCACTTGTCGGGCGTCGCCCCGGTCACGAAGCCGACGCGGAACGGCGGGGTGCTCACGGGCTCGACCCTAGGGCTCGCCTCGCGCTGCTCGTGCGGCGCGGCACCCCGCCGCCGCGCGGTCATGCCGCCTGGGCCACCAGCGCGAGGAACTCGCGGTTGAACGCGGGGATGTCGTCGGGCTGCCGGCTGGTCACCAGGTTGCCGTCCACGACGACCTCCTGGTCCACCCACTCGGCGCCGGCGTTGCGGAGGTCGGTCTGCAGGCTCGGCCACGACGTGACCTGCTTGCCGCGGACCACGTCGGCCTCCACCAGCACCCACGGCGCGTGACAGATGACCGCGGTCGGCTTGCCGGACTCCACGAAGCCGCGCACGAAGGACACCGCCGACTCGAACGTCCGCAACAGGTCGCCGTTGGGCGCCCCGCCCGGCAGCACGAGCCCGTCGAAGTCGTCGACGCTCACGTCGTCGACCACCTTGTCGACGCCGAACGTGTCCGCCTTGTCGAGGTGGTTGAACGCCTGCACCTCGCCGGCCTCGGTGCTGAGGAGCACCGGCGTGCCGCCCGCCTCCTTGACCGCCTCCCACGGGCCGGTCAGCTCCGCCTGCTCGATGCCCTCGGTCGAGACGAGGAACGCGATGGTCTTGCCGGACACGGACTGCTCTGCCACGGGATCTCCCTCTCCTGGTGCACGTCTTCCTGCCCCGCTCCGGTGACCGGCGTCCGGGGGCTCGAAACCGCACCTGTGGAGAGGCGCTCGCGTCCTGCACCGTCGGCAACGAGGCTGGTCGCGCGCCGCCCGGGGTCTCTACGTCCTGCCGGGTGTCGACGACGCCACCTCGGTCGCGGCACAGCTCGGTGGAGTCCTCTCCCTGACCAGCGCCGCGCTGCACCACGGGTGGGGTGTCAAGGTCGTGCCGGACCGGCCCCACGTCACCGTCGGCCGCGGTCGCAAGGTCGGTGCTCGGGGACACCTGGCCCACGTGCACGACGCAGAGCTGCCGAAGCGCGACCCGACCGGGGTCGCGACGTCGATGGAGACGACGCTGCGCGACTGCCTGCGGTCCCTGCCGTTCGACGAGGCGCTCCGCGTCGCGGACTCCGCGCTGCGGGAGACGGGGTGTGCCCAGCTGCTGGGTCGGGTCGCGGACACGGTCCGCGGGCCGGGGTCGCCGCAGGTACGACGCGTCGCGGCCGTCGCGTCCGGTCTCGCCGCCAACCCGTTCGAGTCCGTGCTGCGGGCCATCTGCCTGGACGTGCCGGGGCTCTCCGTCCGGCCCCAGGTGACGATCGTCGACGGTGACTTCCGCGCCCGCGCCGACCTGGTGGACCCCCGTCTGCGGATCGTCTGCGAAGCCGACTCGTTCGCCTGGCACGGCAGCCGCTCGGCGCTCGCCTCGGATGCCCGCCGCTACAACCGCATGGTGGTCGGCGGCTGGATCGTCCTCCGCTTCACTGGGAGGACGTGATGCTCCACCCCGAGGAGGTCCGCCGCGTGCTCGAGAGGGCCGTGGCACTCGCCGAAGTACTGGGCGAAGTACTGGGCGAAGTCCGCCGACCGGGTCCGTCCGCCGCCTGAGCAGGAGCCGGGGGGAGCGACTTCTACCAGCAGTTCGGCGGGCGAGGACGAGACCGCACTACACACAGATCGGTAACGGGGCGCATAGCCGGCCGCCGATCGGTGAGACCCCCGTTTCGGACCCGGGGGAGGGGGCTACGGGACCGGTGGACACCGACAGCAGCGCGAGGAGCGACGCATGGGGCGCCAGCACGACGACGAGACCTGCGTGACGGTGCACCTGCCCTACGAACCATCCAGCGTGCGGCGTGCCCGGCACCTCCTCGCCGAGGACCTCCGACGCTCGGGCGTCCGGGACACGGTCGTCGACGACGCCGGCCTGGTGGTGAGCGAGCTGCTCACCAACGGCCTGGTCCACGGCCGGCCGAACGCCGACCGGACGATCGCGGTCTCCTGGTGCGTGCGACCCGACCTCCTGCGGCTGAGCGTCGTGGACGGCGGCTCCGTCGACGAGCTGCAGGCCGTCCAGCTCAACGACCACGCGCTCAGCGGACGCGGGCTCGCGATCGTCGACCACGTCTGCGAGAGCTGGCACTTCGAGCGGTCGCAGGGGACGCGGGTGACGGCCGAGCTGGCCTACGCCTGAGCGGCGGCAGCGGTCCGCAATTACGACTGGCCCGCAACCACGACTGGCCCGCGACGCAGGACGGGCCGCGACCCGGAGGTCGCGGCCCGCGGACGCTCGGAGCACTGGGGGGAGGCCCCGACCGTCACTGGTGTTGTGCCCCGGTGTGACGTGGGCCATGCGCGCGTGCGAGCGAAATCTCGCCGCCCGGCCTGGGACGGCCGCCGGGCGGGGTACGGGACGCACTACGGTGCAGGCACCCGGGACCGAGGCGGACGAAGGCGGAGATGGACGCGAGCAGCGAGCACGGCGTCGTACCTGTCTTCTTCCTGTCCGACTCCACCGGGATCAGCGCCGAGACGATGGGCAACGCGCTGCTCCTGCAGTTCCCGGACCTGCAGTTCGAGCGGACGCTGATCCCGTTCATCCACACCATCGAGGACGCCCGGCGCGTCGTCGCGCTGCTCGACGAGGCGGCAGCGGGTCCGGTGCCGCCGCTGGTCTTCACGACGGCCGCGAGCGACGAGGTGCGCGCGGAGCTGGCGCGCACGACCGCGCCGATCATCGACTTCTTCGACCTGCACATGAACCGCGTCGAGACGATCCTGGGGCGCCGGGGCCAGCGGCAGGCGGCGCGACTGCACGGCGTCAACGACGTCAAGGCGTACAACACGCGGATGGCGGCGGTGGAGTTCACCATCGAGCACGACGACGGACAGAGCCTGCGGGCGCTGGAGAAGGCCGACGTGATCCTGCTGGCGCCCTCGCGGTGCGGCAAGACCCCGACGAGCATGTACCTCGCGCTCCAGCACGGGCTCTTCGTCGCCAACTACCCACTCGTCGACGAGGACCTCGAGGCCGAGGACCTGCCGGAGGTCGTGCGGCCCTACCTCGACCGCTGCTTCGGCCTCACGACGACGGTCGAACGGCTGAGCCGGGTGCGCAACGAGCGCCGCCCGGGCTCGCGCTACGCCTCGCCCGAGCAGTGCCGCTGGGAGCTGCGCCGCGCCGACGCGTTGCTCGCGGCCCACCGGCTCCCGGTCATCGACTCCTCGGCCAAGTCGGTCGAGGAGATCTCCGCCCTGATCCTCCAGACGCTCAAGACGACCGCCCGGAAGCGGGCCGGTCGGCAGCAGGCCGCCAGCACCGAAGGGACACGCCCATGACCAGCCAGTCGACCTCGAACGTCCGGTGGTTCTCCGACCTCGGCCTCGGTGACCTCGAGGAGGTGGGCGGCAAGAACGCCTCGCTGGGCGAGATGGTCTCCCAGCTCTCCGACCTCGGGGTGCGGGTGCCCGACGGGTTCGCGACCACCGCGGAGGCGTTCCACCGCTTCATCGGCGAGACCGGGCTGGCCGAGCGGATCGCCGGGCTGCTCGACGGCCTGGACACCGACGACGTACGCCGCCTGGCCGAGGTCGGCCGCGAGATCCGCGAGGCGGTGGTGGCCCAGCCGTTCCCCGAGGACCTCGAGGCCGACATCCGCTCCGCGTTCGAGCGGCTCGCGGCGGAGTCGGCGGGGGACAGCGGCGAGGAGCCGTCGTTCGCCGTGCGCTCGTCGGCGACCGCGGAGGACCTGCCCGACGCGTCGTTCGCGGGCCAGCAGGAGACCTTCCTCAACGTGCGCGGCATCGAGTCGGTGCTGACGGCGATCCGCGAGGTCTTCGCCTCGCTCTACAACGACCGGGCGATCGCGTACCGCGTGCACCACGGCTTCGCGCACGCCGATGTCGCGCTGTCGGCCGGTGTGCAGCGGATGGTCCGCTCGGACCTCGCGGCGTCCGGGGTGATGTTCACGATGGACACCGAGTCCGGCTTCACCGACGCGGTCTTCGTGACCTCCGCCTACGGCCTGGGCGAGGGCGTCGTGCAGGGCGCGGTGAACCCCGACGAGTTCTACGTCTACAAGCCCGCGCTGCGGGCCGGCCGCCCCGCGGTTCTCAAGCGCGGCGTCGGCAGCAAGGCGACCAAGATGGTCTACACCGACGACGCGACCGTCGGCCGCACGACGGAGTTCGTCGACGTCGCGCCGGCGGACAGCCGCCTGCTGTCCCTGACCGACGACGAGGTCGAGGAGCTCGCGCGGCACGCGCTCACGATCGAGGAGCACTACGGCCGCCCGATGGACATCGAGTGGGGCAAGGACGGCCTCGACGGCCGGCTCTACGTGCTCCAGGCCCGGCCCGAGACCGTGCAGTCGCGACGCAGCGGCGCGCTCGAGCGGTTCAAGATCGACCGCGGCGTCACCAGGGACGCGGACGTCCTGATCGAGGGCCGGGCGATCGGGCAGAAGATCGGCGCCGGCGCCGTGCGCGTCCTGACCTCGGTCGAGGACATGCACGAGTTCAACGCCGGCGAGGTGCTCGTCGCCGACATGACCGACCCCGACTGGGAGCCGATCATGAAGCGCGCCTCGGCGATCGTCACCAACCGCGGCGGGCGCACGTGCCACGCCGCGATCATCGCCCGCGAGCTCGGCATCCCGGCCGTCGTCGGCACCGGCAACGCGACCGCTGACCTCGCCGACGGCCGCGAGGTCACGGTCTCCTGCGCCGAGGGCGACACCGGACTGGTGTACGACGGGGTGCTGGACTTCGACGTCGAGCGCACCGAGCTCGACTCGATGCCGGACATCCCGGTGAAGATCATGATGAACGTCGGCACGCCGGAGCAGGCGTTCGCGTTCTCCCGGCTGCCGCACGCGGGCGTGGGGCTGGCGCGGCTGGAGTTCGTCATCAATCGGCAGATCGGCATCCACCCGAAGGCGCTGCTGGACCTGGCGAACGACCCCGACTCGCTCCCGGCGGACCTGCGCGAGGAGGTCGAGGAGCTGACGGCGGCCTACCCCGGCCCGCGCGAGTTCTTCGTCCAGCGGGTCGCCGAGGGCGTGGCGACGATCGCGGCGGCGTTCGCGCCCGAGCCGGTGATCGTGCGGATGAGCGACTTCAAGTCCAACGAGTACGCCAACCTCGTCGGCGGCGAGCGGTACGAGCCGGACGAGGAGAACCCGATGATCGGCTACCGCGGGGCGTCGCGGTACCTGTCGGAGGACTTCGCCGACTGCTTCGCGATGGAGTGCGAGGCGCTGCGGCACGTCCGCGACGAGATGGGCCTGACCAACGTCAAGGTGATGATCCCGTTCGTCCGGACGACCAAGGAGGCCGCCGGCGTCATCGAGCTGCTCGCCGCGCACGGGCTGGAGCGCGGCAAGAACGACCTGCAGGTCGTGATGATGTGCGAGGTGCCCTCCAACGCCGTCATCGCCGACCAGTTCCTCGAGCACTTCGACGGGTTCTCGATCGGCTCGAACGACATGACCCAGCTGACGCTCGGCCTCGACCGGGACTCCGCCCTCGTCGCCGGCTCCTTCGACGAGCGCGACCCCGCGGTGCTGCACATGCTCGAGCTGGCGATCAAGGCGTGCAAGGCGCAGGGCAAGTACGTCGGCATCTGCGGCCAGGGGCCCTCGGACCACCCCGACCTGGCGCAGTGGCTGCTCGACCAGGGCATCGAGTCGATGTCGCTCAACCCGGACACCGTCGTCGACACCTGGCTGCACCTGGCCAAGTCCCAGGCCTGACCGGCGGACCCCGACGCCGGCCGGGCCGGCGTCAGGGGGCGCCGCGCGGCTCCTCGTGCAGCTGCTCGTCGCTGAGCTCGTCGACGACCAGCAGGTCGTCGCGGACCTGGCCGGCGCGGAACGACGCCCGCCCGACCATGTGGCTCGACACGACACTGGTGGCCATCTGCAGGAGCACGACGAGCAGCAGCAAGCCGACGACGCCGGGCTCGCGCAGCCGCAGGGACAGGCCGAGGACGATGAGGACGGTGCCGAGGACCTGCGGCTTGGTCGCGGCGTGCATGCGGCTGAGCAGGTCCGGCATGCGCACCTGGCCGATGGCCGCGACGAGCGTGAGCACCGCGCCGAGCAGGATGCAGACCGCGGCCGCGACGTCGAGCGGGGTCGTCCAGCTCATCACGACCTCCCCGTGAAGCGGTCGTCGTCGCCGGTGCCGGACTGCAGGTCGTCGCTGCGGCTGGCGTACCGCGCCACGCTGACCGCGCTGACGAACCCGCAGCCGGCGAGCACCACCACGACCGGCAGGGCGTAGGTCGAGCCGGTGTGGGCGCTGTGGAGGGCGATCGCGCAGACGGTCACCGCGACGAGCACGTCGAGGGCGACGCTGCGGTCGAGGATGGTCGGCCCGAGGGTCATCCGGACGACCAGCAGGAGCGCGGCGACCAGCAGGATGCCGGCGGCCACGACCAGGACGACGTTCATGCTCCGGCCTCCTCGGGGGCGTGCGGCGGCAGCGCGCGCAGGACGCGCTGCTCGAGCTGGAGGGCGTCGCGTCGGAACTCCTCCGCGCTCTCCTCGTCGGGCACGTCGAGCACGTGCAGGTAGAGCGTGTGGGTCGAGCGCCGCGCCTCGACCACGACGGAGCCGGGGATGAGCGAGAGCATCGCCGCGACCAGGGTCATCACGAAGTCCGAGGAGCTCTCGAGGTCGACGGCTACCACCGCGTTACGCACCGGCCGACGACGCAGCACCACGCCGGTGACCTGGATGCTGGCCCGCACCACGTCGACCAGGAACCGTGCGACCAGCCGGGCCAGCGCGACGGGTCGCAGGCCGGAGGCGATGTCGACCGGCGGCAGCGGGAACGCCACGCAGACGGCCACCGCGACCAGCACGCCGCCGACCACCAGCAGCGGCGACACCTCGCCCCACATCGCCAGCCACACCAGCGTCAGCCACAGCACCGCCAGCGGCTGGACGGCCCGGTAGCGCGCCGGCCGGGTGCTCCCGTCGCGGCGGGTCCGCAGCACCGGGCTCACCGGTCCTCACCCGTCAGGACCGAGGAGAGGTAGGGGCCGCGGTCGTGCAGGTCCGCCGCGGCGCGGTCGCAGAGCGCGTAGAGCGGGCCGGCGACGACGCTGAGCAGCACGCTCATCGTGACCAGCCCGGCGGCGGGCGCGAGCATCCCTCGGGGGGAGTGCCGACTGTCCTCGCCGGCCTCGATGAGGGTGTAGAAGTCCCGCTCGGGCATGTCGTCGTCGCCCAGGCGCCGCGCCTCCTCGATGTCGGCGCGGGAGACGACGCCGCCGGCGGTGTGGACGTGGCCGCGGTGCTCGTGCACCGCACGGGTGTCGTGGCCCGGCACCGGCTCACCGTCCGGGTCGTCGGTGGACCCGATCGCCTCGAGCGCCTCGTGCGCCTCCAGCGGCGTCCGCCAGAAGGCGACCGCCCAGGTCTTCGCCACGGCGTACAGCGTCAGCAGGCTGGTGAGCGCCCCGCCCGCGACCAGGGCCCAGGCCAGCGCACGGCCGTCGGCCTGCGCCGCCTGGAACAGCCCGACCTTGCCGATGAATCCGGAGAACGGTGGGATGCCCGCGAGGTTCATCGCCGGGATGAAGAACAGCACCGCGAGCAGCGGCGCCAGCCGTGCCAGGCCGCCGATCCGCATCAGCGCGGTGCTGCCGGCGCGTCGCTCGACCAGGCCCAGGACGAGGAACAGCGCGGTCTGGATCGTGATGTGGTGGACGACGTAGAACGTGGTGCCCGCGGTGCCGGACTGGCTGCCGAGCGCGATGCCGAGCACGAGGTAGCCGATGTGGCTGACCAACGTGAACGACAGCATGCGCTTGATGTCCGACTGCGCGACGGCGCCCAGGATCCCGATGATCATCGTCAGCAGCGCGGCCCACAGCAGCATGTCGGTCAGCGGGCTGTCGGGGAAGAGCAGCGTCTGCATGCGCAGGATCGCGTAGACACCGACCTTGGTGAGCAGGCCGGCGAAGACCGCGGTCACCGGCGCGGGCGCGGTGGGGTAGCTGTCCGGCAGCCAGAACGACAGCGGGAAGATCGCCGCCTTGATCGCGAACGTCGTCAGCAGCAGCAGCTGGATCATCAACGAGACGTGGTCGGGCAGCTCATCGAGGCGCACGGCGAGGTCGGCCAGGGTCAACGTCCCGGTCGCGGCGTAGGTGACCGCCAGGCTGATGAGGAACAGCGTCGAGGACAGCAGGTTGACCAGCACGTAGATCGTGCCCGCGCGGATCCGGGTGGCCGTGCCGCCCAGGGTCAGCAGCACGTAGCTGGCGAACAGCAGCATCTCGAAGCTGACGAAGAGGTTGAACAGGTCGCCGGCGAGGAACGCGTTGGCCACGCCCGCGACGAGGACGAGGAACGTCGGGTGGTAGACCGAGAGCGGCGCGCCCTCCTCGTCCTCGGTCATGCCCTGCCCGACGGAGTACGCCAGGACCGCCAGCGTCACGAGTGCGCTGACCAGCAGCATCAGCGCCGCGAGCCGGTCGGCGACCAGCACGATGCCGAGCCGCTCGGGCCAGGCGCCGATCCAGACCGTCTGCGGGCCGTGCTGGTCGGCCTGGACGAGCAGCACGGCAGCGATCACCACGACGCCGCCGAGCACGGCGAGGCTGAGCCAGCGCTGGACGTGCGGGTGGCGACCCAGCGCGAGCGTGGCGCCGGCGCCGAGGATCGGCAGCAGGACCGGGAGGGGGACGAGTGCGTTCACGAGTCGGCTCCCCGGGTCTCGGCGGCGTCGGCGCGGAGCGGGTCGCTCTCGGCAGGATCACCCGTGCGCGGGTCCCTGCCGAGCGGGTCCTTGCCGTGAGGGTCCTTGCCGTGCGGGTCGTCGTCGGGGCCCTGGCCGGGGTCGCCGCTGGAGTCGTCGCCGGGGAAGTCGGAGGTCGTGGCGGCGTACGCCTCGGAGGTGACGTCGATGGTGGCGAGCCGGCGCACGGTGGCGTCCTCGACGTCGTCCTGCACGTCGTCGTGGCCGTAGAGCTGCCAGCTGCGGTAGGCCATCGCGAGCACGAACGCCGTCGTGGCCAGGGTGATGACGATCGCGGTCAGGACCATCGCCTGGGGCAGCGGGTCGGAGATCCCGGCGCTGTCGGCGTCCTCGCCGACGATCGGCGCGCTGCCGGCCCGGCCGCCGGCGACGAGGAACCCGAGGCTGACGCCGTTGCCGATCATCACCAGGCCGACCAGCACGCGGGAGAGGCTGCGCTCGAGCACCAGGTAGACCCCGCTGCCCAGCAGCGAGGCGGAGACGACCACCAGGGTCAGGTTGACGTCGGTCACGCGGTGCTCGCCTCCTCGGCCTCGCGCAGCGCGCGCTGGATGTCGCGGTCGATGTGGGAGCCGAGCGCGCGCAGCAGGTCGAGGACCAGTCCGACCACCACCAGGTAGACGCCGATGTCGAAGCCGACCGAGGTCACCAGGTGCAGCTTGCCGAGCGGGCCGAGCGGCACGTCGAAGACGGCCGACTGCAGCACCTCGCCGCCGAACGCCATCGGGACCACCGCGGCCAGGGCGGCGATCGCCAGGCCCGACCCGATCAGGCGGCCGGCGTCGACCGGCGCGGCCTCGTTGAGCTCGTAGCGTCCGCCCGCGAGGTAGCGCACCACCAGCGCGAGCCCGGTGGTCATGCCGGCGGCGAAGCCGCCGCCCGGCGCGTTGTGCCCGGCGAGCAGCAGGTAGATCGAGATGACGACGAGGGTGTGGAAGACCAGCCGGGTCATCACCTCGAAGATGATCGAGCGCTTCTCCGGCGGCAGCGTCCGCGATCCGGGCAGCCAGGCGCGCCGGCCGGGGGCGGTCGGCACCTTCTTCACCGAGGTCGGGTAGGGGATCTCGTGCACGCGGCGGATCTCGGTGCCGCGCGTGTTGATGAAGATGAGGCTCGCGACGCCCGTCGCGGCGGCGATCAGCACGGTGATCTCGCCGAGGGTGTCCCAGGCACGGGTGTCGACCAGGATCACGTTGACGATGTTCTTGCCGCCGCCGAAGTCGACCGCCTCCTGCGGCAACGCCGCCGAGACCGGGTCGGCGGTGCGCGCCGTCGCAGCCACGAGCAGGAAGCCCGCGCAGGCGACGCCGACGGCGAGGCCGATCGCGGCCCGGGCGTAGCGCTGCCGGCTGAGCGGGCGGTCGGTGAAGTACTCCGGCAGCCGGCGCAGCGCGAGCACGAAGACCACCACCGTCAGCGTCTCGACGAGAGCCTGGGTCAGCGCGAGGTCGGGCGCGCCGTGCACGACGAAGAGCAGTGCCGTGCCGTAGCCGGTCACCCCGACCAGCAGCACCGCGCGGATCCGCCGGCGCGACCGGGCCGTCATGATCGCCGCGATCACGACCACCACGCCGATGACGGCCTGGACCGGGGTGTCCCAGGCGCGGACGCGCAGGTCGCCGAGGCCGCGGACCATCGCCGAGCCCGGGACGATGACGACGACCAGCAGGATGATCCCGAGGTACGCCGCGGCCGAGCCGCGCTGCACGACACCGGTCAGCTCGACGGCGCTCCGGTCGAGCAGGCGCATCCCGCTGCGGTACGTGTGCTCGAGGCTCCAGTCGTGCACGAACCGGGCCTGCAGGCGCGCGACCGGCTCGCGGGCGACGAACAGCAGGGCCCCGACGCCGAGGGAGATCGCGGTCAGCAGCAGGGGCAGCCCCACGCCGTGCCACAGGGTCAGCTCCGGCTCGTGCACCCCGGCCGGCAGCAGGTCGGTGTGGCCCTCGAGCGCGTGGGTGAGCGGCCCGCCCAGGCCGCCGAGGACCAGCGACAGCGCCCCCAGGGCGACGGGGGCCGCGACGAACGCGGCCGCCGGACGGTGCACCTCGACGGGGTCACCGCCGGCGGCGTCGAGGCGGTTGCCGAACGCGCCCCAGACGAAGCGGGCGGAGTACGCCGCCGTGAGCACCGAGCCGAGGACCGCGCCGGCCACGAGGAGCCAGCCGCTCAGCTGGCCCATGCCGGTGCCGTCGCCCTTCTTCGCCACGTCGACGAGCGCGACGAGGACGCTCTCCTTGGCGACGTACCCCAGCAGCGGGGGGAGACCGGCCATCGACGCGGCGGCGAGCGTCGCGGCGACCGCCAGGGCCGGCATCCGCCGGCCGAGCCCGCTGAGCCGGCGCAGGTCGCGGGTCCCGGTGCTGTGGTCGATGACGCCGACGGTGAGGAACAGCGTGGCCTTGAACAGCGCGTGCGCCAGCAGCAGCGCGAGGCCCGCCATCACCGCGCTGCGCGTGCCGGTGCCGAGCACCAGGACCAGGAAGCCGAGCTGGCTGACCGTGCCGTAGGCGAGCAGCAGCTTGAGGTCGTGCTGCCGCAGGGCGCGGACGCCCCCGAGCACCATCGTGGCGACGCCGAGGGTCAGCAGGACCGCGCGCCAGCCGGCGACGTCGGCGAAGGCGGGGGCGAGGAGCGCGACGAGGTAGACGCCGGCCTTCACCATCGACGCGGCGTGGAGGTAGGCGCTCACCGGCGTGGGGGCGGCCATCGCGGCGGGGAGCCAGAAGTGGAAGGGCAGGAGCGCGGACTTGCTCACCGCGCCGACCAGCAGGAGGTGGACCGCGACGGTGACCGCGGTGCCGCTGGGCGGGTCGGCGAGGATCTCGCTGATCCGGAAGGTGCCTGCCTGGTGGCCGAGCACGATCGCGCCGACGAGCAGCACCAGCCCGCCGAAGGTCGTGACCACGAGCGCCTGGATCGCCGCACGGCGGCTGCTGCGGCGGTCGGAGTCGTGCCCGATCAGCAGGAACGAGAAGACGGTGGTGAGCTCCCAGAAGACGTAGAGCACCAGGAGGTCGTCGGCGAGGACCAGCCCGAGCATCGCGCCGATGAACGCGACGAGCACGCCACCGAAGCGCGGGACGCCGGTGGCGCCGGCTTCGAAGTACCACGCGCAGTAGGCGAGGACCAGTGCGCCGATGCCGAGCACGACCAGCGCCATGACCCATTGCAGGGTGCCCATCGCGAACGCGATGTCCATGCCGATGGAGCCGACCCAGGGATGGACCTCGACGAGCATCCCGCCGTCGAGCACGTCGGGGGCCTGCAACGCGACGTACCCGGTGCCGACGAGGGGGACCAGGGCGAGCGCGAGGAAGGAGCGGGGTCCACCACGCAGCAGCACCCACGGGGACAGCGCTGCCGCCGCGAGCAGAGCGACGATCAGCAGCAGCACGAGTGAGGGTCCTCCCGCATGGGTCCGACGGCGACGTGGGCTTGGGCCCAGTGCCCTCAAGGCTACGGCCGCACGCGCGGTGCTCCTGACCGATGTGGCCCGTCCGGACCGAAGATGGGTGCTGGACCCCATCGCACCCCGACGTCGTCCGCGGACGTCGACGATCAGGTGCGGCGCGCCCGAGGGTCGAGCCGGTCGCGCGGGTGCCCGGGAGGACCCGCTAGGGTCCCGCACAGCCAGTCGTACTCCACGTGGAGTCAGGGAATCCGGTGCGAATCCGGAGCTGACGCGCAGCGGTGAGGGGACGGGACGGACACGCCGGCAACGGCAGCCACTGGAGCCCTCGGGCCCTGGGAAGGCGTCCGCGCCCGGTCGATCCGAGTCCGAAGACCTGCTGGCCTCGACGACGCCCGTCGTCGGGTCGAGGTGGGTCTCGCGTTCCGGACCCCGACTCCGAGCAAGGTGAGCACCCCGTGGACCGGCAACGACCTGACCGCTGCCCCGGCGTCCTGCGCCCGTGGCCCGCCGACGACGGGCTGCTGGTGCGTCTCCGGCTGCCCGGTGGGCGGGTGTCGTCCTCCTCGCTGCTGGCGCTCGTCGAGGTGGCGGAGCGGTACGGCGACGGGCGGGTGCACGTGACCGGCCGGGCCAACCTGCAGGTGCGGGCGTTCCCGGCCGAGCCAGGCACGGATCGGCTGCGGCCCGACGTGCTCGCCGCGACGGAGGCGACCGGCCTGCTGCCAAGCCGCACCCACGACCTCGCCCGCAACCTGATGGTCTCGCCGCAGACCGGCCTGGCCGGTGGCCGCGCCGACCTGCGTCCGGTGCTGCGCGAGCTGGACCAGCGGATCCGCGCCGATCCGCGGCTGGGCGCGCTCCCCGGGCGGTTCCTGCACGCCCTCGACGACCGTGGTGACTTCCTCGACCGGTCCTGCGACCTCGGACTGGTCGCGCTCGACGCCGACCGGGGCCAGCTCCGCGTCGGTCAGGGGTGGGGCCCGGTCGTCACGCTGGCCGACGCCCCGGCGGCCCTCCTCGACCTGGCGCGGCTCTTCCTCGACCGTCGCGGCGACGGGCGGGGCGCCGCCTGGCACGTCGCCGAGCTGCCGGCACCCCTCGTCGAGCCACGGCCGCCCGACCCCGGCCTCCCGCCGCCCGCCCCACCCCTGCCGTACGGCGCCGTGCCCGGTGGCGTCCACGAGCCGGTGCCCGCCGCCGGCCTCGACCGGTCCGCCGTCGCGCGCCTCACCGCCGCCGCCCCTGCCCTCGTCGCCACGCCGTGGCGTGGCGTCCTGATCCCCGAGGAGACCCCGTGACCACGCACTCGCCCAGCCGGCCCCGCCGGCACTACGCGTACGTCGACCGCGGTGCCGACATCTACCGCGACTCGTTCGCCACGATCCGCCGCGAGGCGGACCTGTCCGCAGTGCCGCCGAGCGCGGAGCGGCTCGCGGTGCGGATGATCCACGGCAGCGGCCAGGTCGACCTCGCCGACGACCTCGCGGTCGACCCGCGGCTGGTGCCGGCGGCCCGCGCGGCGCTCGAGGCCGGGGCTCCGATCCTCTGCGACGCGACGATGGTGGTCCGCGGGGTCACCCGCACCCGGCTGCCGGCTCAGAACGAAGTGCTCTGCCTGCTCGAGGACCCGCGGGTGCCGGCCCTGGCCGCGGAGTGGGGGACCACCCGCACGGCGGCGGCCGTCTCCTTGTGGGAGCCGCGCCTGGACGGGGCCGTCGTCGCGATCGGCAACGCCCCGACCGCGCTCTTCCACCTGCTCGAGATGCTCGTCGACGGCGCGCCCCGGCCCGCGGCGATCGTGGGCTGCCCGGTCGGGTTCATCGGCGCCGCCGAGTCCAAGCAGGCGCTCGTCGACCTCGCGACCGACCACGGGATCGACGTCCCGTTCGTCACCGTGCGCGGCCGGCGCGGGGGCTCGGCGATGACCTCGTCCGCGCTGAACGCGATCGCCCAGGAGGAGGAATGAGGACCGGTCGCTTCGCCGGCGTCGGCGTGGGCCCGGGCGACCCCGAGCTGATCACGCGCAAGGCCGCCCGGCTCATCGAGCAGGCCGACGTGGTGGCGTACCACGCCGCCGCCGGCAAGCGCTCCAACGCCCGCCGCATCGCCGCCGAGCTCATCCCCGCGGGCGTCGTCGAGGAGGAGCTGACCTACCCCGTGACGACCGGGACGACCGACCACCCGGGCGGCTACGCCGGCGCGATCGCGGAGTTCTACGAGGCCTCGGCCGCGCGGCTGGCCACGCACCTCGACGCCGGTCGCGACGTCGTGCTGCTCGCCGAGGGCGACCCGCTGTTCTACGGGTCGTACATGTACATGCACGACCGGCTCGCCGCCCGCTACGAGGCCGAGGTCGTGCCCGGCGTCCCGGCCTTCCTGGCCGCGACGGCGACGGTCGCGAGCCCGCTGGTCCGGCAGACCGACGTGCTGACCGTGCTGCCGGGCACGTTGCCGGAGCCGGAGCTCGCCCGCCGCCTGGCCGACACCGACGGCGCGGTGATCATGAAGCTCGGCCGCACCTTCCCCGCCGTCCGCCGTGCCCTGCTCGAGGCCGGTCGCCTCGACCACGCGTTGTACGTCGAGCGGGCCTCGATGCCCGAGGAGCAGTGGCGGCCGGTGGCCGAGGTCGACCCCGCCTCGGTGCCCTACTTCTCGCTGGTCGTCGTGACCGGCGACAGCCGCAACGGTCGTCGCTCCCGCGACCTCGCCGTTCCTGCTCCCGCGGCCGCTCCGCCGCCGTCCGAGGGCGCGGCCGAGCTGCTCGTCGTCGGCCTCGGACCGGGGCCGGAGGGGTGGCTGACGCCCGAGGTGTCCGCCGCGCTGGCGCAGGTCGACCACGTCGTCGGCTACGGGCCGTACGTCGCCCGCGTCCCGCAGCGGGCCGGCCTGACCCGACACGCGTCGGGCAACACCGTCGAGGTCGACCGGGCTCGGCTGGCCCTGGACCTGGCTCGCCGCGGGGAGCGGGTCGCCGTCGTCTCGGGCGGCGACGCCGGGGTGTTCGGGATGGCCGCGGCCGTCTTCGAGGCTGCCGAGGACCCGGCGTACGCCGCCGTGCCGGTGCGCGTGCTGCCCGGGGTCAGCGCGGTGCAGGCCGTCGCCGCGCGGGCGGGCGCGCCGGTCGGGGCGGACTTCGCGGTGGTGAGCCTCTCGGACCGGCTCAAGCCCTGGGAGGTCGTGGAGAAGCGACTGCGCGCGATCGCCGAGGCCGACCTCGTGCTGGCGGTCTACAACCCGGCCTCGCGGACCCGGACCAACCAGGTCGCGACCGCGCGGCGCGTGCTGCTGGAGCACCGGTCGCCGGAGACGGTGGTCGTCGTCGGCCGGGACGTCGGGCGGGCCGAGGAGTCGCTGACCGTCACCACGCTCGGCGAGCTCGACCCCGCCACCATCGACATGAAGTGCCTGCTGATCGTCGGCGCGTCCTCGACCCGGGTGTCGCCGGCGGGCGTGTGGACGCCGAGGTACGTCTGGTGACCGGCTGCTTCCCGGTCCGGTTCGTCGGCGCCGGACCCGGCGCGGCCGACCTGCTGACGCTCCGGGCCGCGCGGCTGCTGGCCGAGGCCGACCTGGTGCTCTACCCGGGCACGTACCTCGACCCCGACGTGCTCGCCCACTGCGGCCCCCGCGCGCGGCTGGTCGACACCCAGGACCTCGACCTCGACGCGATCACCGCCCACCTCGTCGCGGGCGCGCGGGCGAGGGAGCAGGTCGTGCGGCTCACCTCCGGCGACCCGTCGCTCTACTCCGCGCTCCACGAGCAGACCCGGCGCCTCGACGCAGCGGAGGTCGGCTGGGAGGTCACGCCGGGCGTGCCGGCGTACGCCGCTGCGGCCGCGCTCGTCGGCCACGAGCTGACCGTCCCGCACGTCGCCCAGTCGGTCGTGCTCACCCGCACCCGCGCCCGGTCGACGCCGATGGGGGAGGGGGAGTCGCTCGTCGACTTCGCCGCCACCGGCGCCACGCTGGTGCTGCACCTGGCGATCACCCGCACCCGCGAGCTGATGACCGAGCTAGCGCCGGTCGTGGGGGAGGACTGCCCGGTGGTCGTCGTGCACCGCGCCAGCCAGCCGGAGGAGCTCGTCCTGCGGGGGACCGCCGGCTCGATCGCGGACCACGTCGAGCGCGCCGGCCTGCGCCAGGCGGCGGTCATCCTCGTCGGCCGCGCCCTCGGCGCCGGCCGCGACGGCGGGGAGTCGTTCCTCTACAGCGCCGGGCGCGAGCGGAGGCGGTGACATGGACCTGTACGACGCGATCGCCCGACGCCGCGACACCCGCGCGGAGTTCACCGGCCCGCCGTCCGAGGACGCCCTCGCCCGCATCCTCGAGGCCGCGAACCTGGCGCCCAGCGTCGGCATGTCGCAGCCCTGGGTCTTCGTGACCGTCCGCCACCCGGCCCGGCTGGCGGCGTTCCGCGACCACGTCGCCTCGGAGCGCGAGGTCTTCGCCGCCTCGCTCGCGGACGACCCGGAGCGCGCGGCGAGGTTCTCGCGCATCAAGGTCGAGGGGATCGTCGAGTCCGGTCTGGGCCTGGTCGTCGGCTACGACCCGACCACCGCCGGCCGGCACGTCCTCGGTCGCCACGCCATCGCCGACACGGGGCTGTACTCGGTGTGCCTGGCCATCCAGAACCTCTGGCTCGCCGCGACCGCGGAGGGGCTCGGCGTCGGCTGGGTCAGCTTCTACCGGGAGGAGGTGCTCGCCGACCTCGTCGGCTTCCCCGCGCACGTCCGACCCGTGGCGTGGCTGTGCGTCGGCGAGGTCGACGAGCTGCCCGACGTGCCCGACCTCGAGCGGTTCGGCTGGCGCTCGCGCCGCCCGCTCGTCGTCCACGACGAGGCGTACGGGACGGCCGCGGCTGAGCTTGAGGAGGTGTTGCGGAGTTCTTGAGCCTTCTCACGCCGAACGCGGCTACGGTGGTCATCGAACCGCCGGGGACCCGAGACCCCGGCGGTTCACCTCATCTCGCCACCGTGTGTGCCACGGTCGCGCTTCGGCACGGGCTCCGGGGCCTGCGGACCGACGGACCGGCGCGGGTTCAGGACACGCCGTTGAGCACGCCGTACCCCAGGCTCAGCACCGCGGTGGCCGCCGCGGCGCTCGCGACGACACCCACCGCCGCGGCAGGCGTGCGGAAGCGCGTGACCGTGCCCGCGACCAGGGCGGCACCGGCCACGAGGCACAGGGTCCAGTAGACCGGGCTGGTGCTGGAGCTCACGACGGTCAGGCCGTAGATCCCGTCCGCGACCAGGACGCCCGCGAGGGCGCCCGCGCCGAGCGCGGCCTGGATGGCGCGAGGCCCGACGACCGCGGCAGCCGCGACACCGACGAACGGGCCGGCGATGAGCCCGACCACGCTCCACAACACGGGGTCGTAGGCGAGCCCGCGCAGCTCGCAGGCGACGGTGTAGCCGAGGACCAGGGCGACGAACGAGACCACCCCCAGCACCGCGCCCGTCACGGGTGACGGCCGCGTCGCAGCGACGAGCAGGGCGGTCAGCGCCGTCCAGCCGGAGGGCGAGTTGGCGAACGACGCAAGCGCAGAGGGCAGCACGTCCTGGGCCCACGAGGTCAGGCCGCCGAGCAACAGGCTGGCGCCGACCACGGCCAGGGCGGACCAGAGGACGCGCAGGAGGGGGCTCACGGACCTCATCCTCGACCCCGATCGCCTGCGGTCGGCGTCATCGGGCCACCTGCGGTACCTGGGTCCAGGAAGTCGGTACCTGCGGAGGAGAGGACCTCCGGCTTCCGAGCGACCGGCTGCGCGGTGCGGCGGCTCAGGTCCGTCGCACCGGGGCGCGGTCGGCCCGCCCGCGCTTCACGAGCGCGGTCCGTCCTCAGGCTCCGGCCGGTCGGCCCACCGGCTGAGCGCGATGACCGGCACGACGACCACCGTCAGCACCGCGGCGATCGGCGCGCCGAGGAACAGCGCGAAGTACGCGGCGGCGAAGACCTTCTCGCCCGCTGGGACGTGGAGGAGGAGACCGCCGACGCCGACGAGCGTGACCAGTGCGGCGGTCGGGACGAACCAGAGAGCTCCCAGCGCCACCGCGTAGATCTTCATGGTGACTCCCGCCTCACCCGTCCGCTGGCTCCTCTGCCGCGCACCAGCGGTCGCGGAGGAGACGACGACGAACCTACGCCTCCAGCCGTCGGCAGGAGCGGTCCCCGTCCGGCTCTGCTGCGGGGACCGGCCCGCGGCGAGTCACTCGTCGTCGCGGCCGGTCGAGTCGCGCACGCGCCGAGCGATCCCGCCGACGGCGTCCTCCACGCCCTCCTTCACGGTGCCGACGACGGTGTCCTTCACGTCCCCGACGGTCTCCTTGACGCCTCCGACCTTGTGCTCGACCACCGACCCGGCGACGTTCTCGATCAGCGCGCCCGTGCCCTCCTCGACGAGGTCGGGGAGCTGGGTCGGGGCGCTCTCGAGGAGGTCGAGCCGGTGGGTCGCCTCCGCGAACCGCAGGTAGGTGTCGACGCTCGCGATGACGACCCGCGCGTCGAGGGTGAGCAGCTCGATCCCGAGCAGGGAGACGCGGGCGTAGGCGTCGACCACGACGCCCTTGTCCAGCACCATCTCGACGACGTCGGCGAGGCCGCTCGGTGCGGGTCGTTCGAGGTAGCCGCCGCTCATCGGACGAGCCTGCGCCGGGTCACTTCAGTCGCAGCGTGCCGGTGAGCCTGATGTCCCGAGAGGACGAGCCGACGTAGATGGGCACGCGGCCCTTCGGCGTGACCCATCGGCCGCCCTGGCGGTTGTCGGCGACCTTCCAGTACGCCATGAGCCGGTCGCTTCTCCCCGTTCGAACCGGGATCCGCACGGTGGTGCTGCGTCCGGGCCTGAGCGTCACCCGCGCCCAGCCCACGAGCTGGCGTGGGGGCGTGGACGCCGCGTTCGGAAGGCGGCCGTGGTAGACCTGCACGACCTCGGTCCCGGTCCTCCTGCCCGTGTTGCGGAGCCGCACCGACACTCGTCCGTCGACGGAGCCCCGGGGGTTGCGGACCGTGAGTCGGGAGTAGCCGAACGAGGTGTACGACAGGCCGTGCCCGAACGGGAAACGGGGACGCAGGCGCCGGGCGTCGTAGCCCCGGTAGCCCACGTTGACGCCCTCGCGGAAGATCGTCGTGGGGTTGGGGACGTTGAATTGCAGGGACGGGTTCTCGATGCCGATCTCCTCGGGCTGGGACTCCGAGGCCGGGAACGTCACCGGCAGCTTCCCACCCGGGTTCACGTCGCCGTACAGCACGTCGGCCACCGCCCGTCCCTGCTGCTCGCCGGGGATCCACGCCTCGACCAGCGACCTGACCCTGCCCAACCACGGTGTGAGCACCGGGCCCCCGGTGGTCAGCACCACCACCGTCCTCGGGTTGGCTCGGGCGACGGCGCGGACGAGGCGGTCCTGGTCCTGGGGCAGCTGGAGGGAGTGCAGGTCCGCGGCCTCGCCCTCCAGGGTCGAAACCACCACCACGGCGACATCCGCCTGCGCGGCCGCCTGGACGGCGTCGAGGATCTGCGGGGACGCCTCGGCCGACGGCGGCTCCCATGCGAGCCGCACGGTCGGTCCGGGCACGTCGGCGCCGCAGCACTGACCGGGGGCGTCGGGCTGGTAGGTCAACCGGAGGTCGTACTCCTGTCCTGCTTCGAGGCGGACGGGCTCGAGGTGGTCCTGGAGACCGACCTGGTCCCGGGCCACCAGGGTCTCCCCGTCGACGCTGAGTCGGAACGTCCCCATGCCGCGGACCCCGAGCCGGTAGGTCCCGGTCACGGCCGGGGTCAGCGTGCCCTCGTACAGCGCGGTCATGGGCTGCACCGCGAACGGGAGGGGGATCAGCGGGGCCGGGCTCGGGTTGAGGCCGAAGAACCCGATCAGCCCGCCCGTGCCGGTGCGGTGGTTGACCTGGTCCTCGACACGGACCAGGTCGGCTCCGCGCGGGTCGTCCCCTCGGAACCCGAGGAAGTAGGAGGCGCGGAGTCCCCGCTGGCCGCCGTCGGCCCCGGGCGGGCTGAGGACGCCCGAGGGCACGGGCGCGGCACCGCCGAGGGTGTCGCCGTACCGGGTGGTGTCGCCACCCGGACGGTAGGTGACCTGCGCGGCGGAGCGCGCGGTCACACCGTCGACGATGGTGCTGAGCCGTCCGGGGTTCGGCACCGACGGACTGCCGAACATGTCGATGTACCGGTCGGCGTCGGGCCCGATCAGCGCGACCGAGTCGTTCGGCGACAGCGGGAGCAGGCCGGCGCTGTTCTTGAGCAGCACCGCACCTTGGCCGGCGACCCGGCGGGCGAGCCGCGCGCCCTCGTCGAGCATGAAGGCCGGGACGACGCCTCCGGGTACGTCCTGGGAGGGAACGGTCAGCGTGCCGGGCGGAGGGTTGTCGATGACGCCCTGCGCGAAGAACGTGCGCAGGATGCGGTGCACCATGTCCTCGAAGCGGCGCTCGCTGAGGGTCCCGTCGGCCAGTGCCTGCTCCACCGAGTCGCTGCCGAGGTCGGGAGCGCAGATGTCGACGCCGTGGGTGTAGGCGGTGTAGTCGGGGCAGGCGTTGAAGTCGGAGGACACCCAGCCGGGGAACTTCCACGCCCGCTTCAGGATGTCCTCGAGGAGGTGGTCGTTCGCGCAGGCGTACTCGCCGTTGACCTGCTGGAAGGCGCACATCACGGCGCCCGGGTCCGCGCTCTTGACGATGTGCTCCCACGGTCGGGCGTAGATCTCGTGCAGCGCCCGCTCGGGGATGACCTGGTTGACGCCTTGGCGAGACGTCTCCTGGTGGTTGCCCACGTAGTGCTTGGCCAGCGAGTAGACGCCGGGCTGCTGCTGCACCCCTTCGACCACCGCTGCGGGAAGACGCCCGGCCAGCAGGGGGTCCTCGCTGAACGACTCGCCGCGGCGACCGAAGTGCGGGGTGCGGATCAGGTCCGAGGTCGGGGCGGTCACTCCGGCGAATCCGGTGCGCCAGGCCTCGCGTCCGATCTGCAGGCCGTACCGGCGTGCGAGCTGCTGGCTGAAGGTCGCTGCCAGCGAGATGCTCTTCGGCAGTCCCGTGGTGGGCGTCTGGGCGGAGTCGGCCAGGCTGACGCCGCAGCAGCCGTCCTTCTCCTTGCGCGCGGGCACCCCCAGCTCGGGGATCGGGGTGGAGGGGTTGGCCTCGAAGAGCTGGAGCTTCTCCTCGCGGGTCATCACCGCGGCGAGGCGATCGGCCCTCTGGTCGGGCGACAGGTCGGCGGCCAGCCAGGCCCGGTCGGCCCGGCCCGCCCGGTCCGGGCTCGAGGAGGACAGGGCGCCGGGCGAGGCGGCGGGCTCGCCGGCAGCCGGTGGCGCCGAGAGCATCGCCGCCAGCAGGGCCGGCACGACCAGCCCTGCCGTGAGAAGCGCTGTGGTCTTCGCGGCCGGTCGCATCATGCGACTCCCTCCCGAGCGGGGATGTTGGCGTGATCCAGATCACGCCGAGCGCGGCGACGTTAGGACGTACGGGCGCCCGGTGGTGGCGATGGGTGCTCCAGTACTCGTAATTGGGTAGGCGAGCGTCCCGGTCATCGACACCGCGGTGGACCCGGCCCGGTCGATCCGGCTGACTCGGTTCGCAGGAGGTGACGCCATCGCCCAGTCATGGCTGTTCGTGCCCACTCCGGTCATGGGCGCAGGCGGCGAACAGACGTAACGCCGCCGGTCACTGCTGAACGCGTGGCCCTGTCGATCTCGCGAACATTCCGATCGACGGTTCCGAGCCCCTTGGGAAGGGCGGCTGGCGTCCGCAGAGCCGATGCACTGACCCATGAGGACGGGACGTCGATCACCTCCACCGATCCCAGCCACGACGCGGTCGCGTGAGCTTGCGACGCAGCCGATCCGAAGCCGTCTGCGATCGTCGCCCCGTGACCCGCAAAGCGATCCTCTTCCACGGAACCGGCGCGCACCCCGACGTCCTGTGGCTGCCATGGCTCCGCAAGCGGTTGACCGAGCGCGGCTACTCCGTCGAGGCGCGGCACTACCGTGACCTCAACTCGGAGCCCATCGCGACGTTCTTGCCCAAGGTGCTCGCCAACCACACGTTCGATGCAGACACCGTGCTGGTCGGCCACTCAGGCGGCGCAGCGCTGTTGCTCGCCGTCCTGGAGAAGATCGACACGAAGGTCGACCAGGCCATCCTCGTCGCCGGCTACTGCACTCAGCCCAACGCCGAGGAGGAGCCCGTGCTGCAGGACGACTACGACTGGGCAGCGATCCGAGCCCATGTCCGCGACCTCTACTTCATCAACTCGCGCCAGGACCCCTACGGCTGCGACGACAACCAAGGGCGCGCCATGTTCGAGCGGCTCGGCGGCACCCAGATCGTTCGGGATGACGGCCACTTCGGTGACATGGACCAGGAGTACGCCTCGTTCGAACTCCTCGACAGGCTGATCGACTGACCGCGGCCCCCTGGACACACCCGGGCCGAGGGCGTCCGGCTGCTCGCTCCCGGCTCCTCCCTCACGGTCACGTGTGTGCGCGCCTACGAACGCCGACAGGCGGCGGAAAGACGCACCCATCGCGATCGTCCGGCATGCGGACTCCTGACTTCCAACTAGCGCGTTCGCTACAAGTCGGAACTCGTGAGCGGTGAGCCGTTCATGCAGATGCTTGAATGTGCTCACGGGCAACGCGTCCGCTTCTCCCTTCCGACCCATCGCCGTAAGGCAGGCTAGGCGTCGAGTGTTCTTTGGCTCAGTGCGAGACCACCCTGGAACCGCTCATGACCCGAGAGGCGGCACAGATGCCCCAAACCCAACTAAAGGTAGACGTCACCGAATCGGACCGCGCCCGGCTGGCGGAACTGCTGGGTGAGACAAACGTCGACCGAACCATCCAACTGATCTTGACTGCTGGCGCGGCCGAAGCAATCGCCTACGCCACAGGGGCAGCCGTGTTTTCCACCATGACGGACCTGCGCATGTACCGGGTCTACCGTCTCCTCGTGGCCGGCATGACCATGGACGAATCAGAAACGCTAGTCGCCACGCTGTTCAAGCTCACGGACGCCGGCGCCAGGCGGGTCGTCGCATCAACCCTTGCTCGATACCGCTACGAACTCGATTCGCTCGCCACGTCAGCACTACGTGACCGTCTCGAGCACCCGTCATGGGATCCGGAGGCCGAGCGCTGGGAGATCATGCTCCCCGCAGGTTTCGTACGTGAACGGGCCCAGCGGATGTGGCGTGCCGGCGACAAACCCAACCCCGAATCCAAACGCGGCGCGGTATGGGCGTTCCCCACCGAAACTCTTAACGGTCTGCGTTCCCAGCTCGGGCTTAACGAAGTCACTGAGCCCGAATGAAGAAGCCGGTCGACGGCCTCGACGACCACATCACCGACGCATTCTCGGTGGTCAGCCTTCTCATCGCCATCGTCGCGGCGTACCTTGCCGCTATCTGGCCCGTCGTCACCGAACTACTCAACCGTCCGAGGCCGGACGTGGCAGCAGACAGGCGCCAGCTCGCTCAACGATGCAGCGCATACCGCTGGATCGCGTGGGGACTTACGCTCGCCGGGGGAGCTGTAGCGGCCATCATGCTGCCCCTCGTCGCCGACGTCGTGAACGCAATCGACACCTCTGAAGCCTTCAGCACTCTCCGCGCAAGTGTCCTGGTGTTCTTCATCCTGCTTGTTGGCGCCGTAGTCACCGCCGGAGTAATCGCGAGCAGGCTCGGCAAGCGCGCTAGCAAGCTGCGATGACGCACCTGTCTTGCGCGGGCTGTCGAGGCGTCGCCCGCCTATCCGCATCTTCGACGACTGGATGCGGGTACGCGGGTGTCAGGCGGCGGAATGACGCGGCTTGTGATTCAGGCGTGCGGGTCGCTCTGCCGCGTCGCACCTCGGAGTCCGTCTACCGGGAAGAACCCGTACCTGCCGTGCTCCCGCGCCGTGAAGACGATCTCCACCGTCTGGTCGTCCAGCGCCTCGGTCGGGTCGGTGTTCTCCATGACGATGACCTGACCCGTCGCCTGCCGCTGGATATCGCGATAGAAGCCATCGACCACGTGTCGGGGCGGCTCGCCGTCGGCCAGTGGGTCTTGGTCCGGTGGCCGGTAGGTCAGCACCGGCGTGTCAAGCACCACGAAACCCGGGTGCGGAATCTCCCGGTCAGTGCAGTACTTCGCCAGGCTCAGCGTGAACGCAGCGTGCAGGATGGCACGAACGCCCTTACCGTGTGACGACCTCAGCTGGTCTCCTGCCACGACATCCTGCGACAGCGCGTCGTAGCGCACCTCGTTTGGCGTGGGGAACCCCCACGCTGCGAGGCGCTCTGCCAACTCGCCCGAGAACTCGCGCTGAGCCCGCAGGCTCACGCTCGCCGCAACAGCAGCTGTCTCAGCGGTGGACTCGTCCACGACGATGCGCTTCATCTTCTCAAGCGTCTCCACCTGGTCATACAGACTCAAGGACCGCTCGATGGATGCCCGCTTGCCGAGGAGTTGCTTGAGCTCGCTGTTGTCCGAGGCCAGCAACTCCTCGAGTTCGGCCAGGCCCGCCTCGAGTTCCTTGCGCGACGCGTCCGACCGGGTGGCGAGTCGTCGGAGTTCCTCACGCCGGTCGTTAACATCGGCAATTGTGGCTTGAAGGTCGTTAGCAAGCACACGAGTGCGTCGGGCCTGCTCATCGACGGCGGCACCGAAGCTGGTTGTGTCTCCCTCACAAGCCGTGTTCTTGTGTTGGTTCGCGGGCTCGGCACCACAGAAGACGCAGGTGCCGGCCGTGAAGTAGCCGAGCAGCATGCCGGTCTCTCGCACCGTGGCGAGACGGGCGAGGTCAGAGGCGTACCGCTTACTAAGGAGGTCGAATCGGTTCTTGAGCGCGTTCGTGTCGCCCCACTCCGCCTCGTATGCGGCAAACTGCTTCTGTTGGTCACCAAGTTGTTTCGTCACGGAGGCACGGCGCTCAACCAGCTGGCTAACGGAGCCGCTCCGCTGGTCAATCGAGGCGTTGAGCCTGGCCAGCTGGTCGCGCAGGTCAGAGGCCTCAAGCGTACCGGATAGTTGCGCCTCAAGCTCACGGAGCAGCCGGTCAACGACGTCGACTTTGGCGTTGCTGAGCTTCGCCAACTCAGACCTCGACTCGACGGGAATCAGACTTGAGTCATCCTCGTCCTGAAGGAATACCTTTAGGACGGACATCTCCTTCGTCTTCGTAACGTAACTTCCGGTCAGCGCTGGCGGCACATCGGCTTGCATCTGCGTCTCATCAACTACGCACAGGTGGGCGACGTTGCGAAAACTCAGGCTGTCCGTCTCGTTCCGCGCATTCTTCCGAACCTTGCGCCCGTCGAGCCCGATGGCGTTCAGCAGGTACCGAGAGACGTTTCCTAGCGCAACCGGGTTGTGCTTCGCCGCCAACGTGTCGTCTGGAACACCGAGCGGACCCTCTCGCACATCTGCGTAGTAAACGCCGAAGTTGCCGCCGTCTACCGACCGACTCAGGGTGACTACGGTTGTGTCCGGTAACTCGAGCCCAAGTAGCACCGTCGAGTAGCCCTCGCGTTCGGGAATCTCCTTCAGCGCGTTCGCGCCCAGCATGAAGTCGACGGCGTCGACGATGAACGACTTGCCGGTATCCGAAGGACCGCGCACGAGCGTCACTGCCGGGCCGAATGCGACGCTCGCGGGCTCGACGTTCTTACCGATGAAGGTCAGGTGAAGGAGTCTCAGCTGGAGCATGGTCAGTACAACTCTTCCTCGGCGACCGGCGTGAACTCTTCCGACCAGTGCTTCGCGACCGACGACAGTGCTGATCGGAGCGACTGCTCGTCAAGCGTGCCGAAATGGGCGACGACCCAAGCGGCGCGGGAGTGGAGCTGGCTCGCGTACTCCGTTTCCAGCAGATTGGTGAATCCGTCGGCCGACTCGCTGGCCCAGAACTCGATACCGCCATCACCCACGCCAGCCTGCGCGAGCTCGGCCCGAACCATAACCTCCAAGCCCGCCTCGATCGCCTCACGCTTGATGCCGAGTTCACCGGCACGAATTGGGACGGCCGGATGAAGGCTTTCCGGCCCCCCGAGATCGGCACTGTGCAGCAAGGAGTGGTCGAGTAGAACAAGCTGATTCAGGTCCAAGTGCTGCGGGAAAGCCTCCTGCAGCAGCATCAACACCCGCAGGCCGACTTCGAGAGGGCTGTTGAGCGGCTTCACGACTGCTCCTGTGGGATCCAGGTCATACGTTCGTCGTTGGCCAACTGGTGGCAGATGCCTCTCCGGGCCTGCGGAGCGGCCCACGACACCAAGGGATGCGAACTCAAGTCGACGACCGTCGAGTGCTCAAGCACCGCCGTCAGACGCTTCATGCCCGAGTCGTGCTGCGCCGCAGCAGTCTCAATCACACCGTCATAAACGTCATCCTGAAGTCTCTCGAAAGTGCCGTCGGGCACCGCGTCCCGCGCGTCCATCCGAACGGACTCGGCGGCGTAGAACGAATACCTCTGCCGTTTGAAATGCTCGCCGAAGGTCGGGTGCGCCCCGAAGGTGCTCGCGTCGGAGAGGTCATTCGCGCAGCCCTCGGCATAGACCTTGCGCAACTCCGAGATGTAGGTGACCTCGTGCTCTCCGAACTCATCCGGCGGCTCAGAGAACGGCGACGGCGACGGCAGGTAGGCACCGCCAAAGCGTGCCACGTAGTGCGGAGTTTTCTTGTGCGTGTCAAGGGCCTCGTGCAGTTCCACCGACCTAAACATGGAGAAGTCGGTCCCCTGCGCCAGGTCACGCACTCGGGCCAACGTCTTCGCGTCGATGCCCTTCACCAAAGACTGGCCGTCCGCCACCGCCTCGAGGAACCTCTTCCGAAGTTTCGACGGCTTGCTCAGCAACCGGTTCAGCGTGGTGCTGCAGCCCTTCGGCGCGAGGAACCTGTACGTGTCGGGCATGACGTAGTCACCGGCGACCACATGCAAGAAGACCTTGAGCACTTCCGGCCACGCGTCTGAGGGCCCAATCGGACCGGCGTAGTGCTTGCCTTGGAAGCAGTCCCACGGACCTTCCAACTGCTGGTCGGACTTGAAGCCGGCGACATCGATACCTTCGTCGCCGCTACCGCCGAGCCGCTTGACCTGGACGTAGGTCTCGTCTAGCCCGAGGGACCATTCCTTGATGAACTCCTCCCACTCACCGCTGGAGTAGAAGAAGACGCGATGAGCAGGCGGAACCGGAGGTCCAGCGAGAATGAGCGGTGGGCAGGCTGATGGCTCGGGTAGATCTGAGAGGACCACTGCTGCCGTCGAAGCAGTCACCCCCCAGCACCCTTTCGCGTCATCAACCGTTGCTGGTTCAGCATTCTAGAGGGACGCGCCCTGCCGCGCGGGATGTTCGCGCCGATCGCCGCGCCCGACCGCAAGCCACGATCCTCTGTGGTCGCGTCTATCTGGGCGGAAGGGGCGCCCCCAGTGGGCGGGATGGGCATGGCGACCGACCTGGCAACAGTCCAGCCGGGCCTGTGGGGCCGAGACGGGCGGAGAGCCCAGTTGCGAGGGTCGAGCAGGCAGGCCAGCGCGAGTGCCGATCTCCGACACCGCGGGTGGGTGCGATCGGTCGCCGGTCAGCGCGGCGAGACCTGGAAGACGGGCCAGCCGATCTCGGTGCGCCAGGCAGACGGGTCGGGGGTGTCACGCGGGCCGACGAGGTAGGCCTCCCGGACCGGTCCGGCCACCGCGAGCGCGTTGGTGACCACCCAGGCGCCGACCTCGCCGTAGGTGACGTCGATGTCGTCGTGCGGGCCGACGTGGGTGGCGACGGCCAGCTCGACGGCGGGGAGGGTGACCGGACGCACGCGGCCGAGGCTTGCGGGGCGGGGCGTGGGGCGGTGCACGAGGACGTGCCCCCGGCCGACCTCGAAGAGAGCGTTGTCGTACAGCCCTCCCGGCGGGCCGTCCGGGTCCGCGACCGCCGCGTCCAGCTCGGCCCTCGCACCGGCGTACCAGGCGAGCACCTCGTCGAGCTCGACGTCGCCCTCGACGGCGGCGACCGTGGTCACCGGGACCGAGCGCAGCTCCACGTGCACGGGCGCCGGCTCCGGGGCCAGCAACCTGCGCAGCGACGCGACCGCGACGCGGGTGCGATCGAGCTCGGCCTCGAGGCGCCGCAGGTGGTCGGCGACGAGGGCGGCACGGGCCGCGGGGTCGGGGGAGCGAAGGATGCGCCGGACGTCGGGCAGCGGCACGTCGAGCTCGCGCAGCCGGTGGATGACCTGCGCGGTGGGGATCTGCTCCGCGGCGTAGTAGCGGTAGCCGGTCGCCTCGTCCACCGTCGCCGGGACGAGGAGGTCGGCCTCGTGGTAGCGGCGGAGCGTGCGCACGCTCAGGTGCGTCAGACGCGAGAACTCGCCGATCGCCAGCACCCTGGCAGTCTCCACCCTCCCCCTGAGGGAGGGTCCAGTGCTTGACCCTCCCGCCTGCGGACGCCGGAGCGTGGCGGCATGTGCACACCGAAGACCATCCGCCCGGACCAGCTGCCCGCCACGATCCGCGCCTACCTCGCGGCCCACGCCGCCGGCGAGGCGGACGCCGCGATCCGCGCCTTCGCCCCCGACGCCCTCGTCGTCGACGACGGCCGCTCCTACCGAGGGACCGCCGAGGTCCTCGCCTTCCTGCGCGGCGCCGGCGCCGAGTTCGACTACACGACCGAGCTGGTCGGCGCCGAGCGCATCGACGCTGCGCACTGGGTGGCCCTCCAGCGCCTCGAGGGCGACTTCCCGGGCGGTGTCGTCGACCTCCGCTACCGGTTCACCCTCGCCGACGACCTCGTCAGCGAGCTCGTCATCGCCCCGTGAGCAGGCACGCCACCCCCGACGTGCGCTCGGGACGGGCTTCCTCGTCACGTCCAGGGTGGGGCGTCAGCGGGACCAGGCCCACTGCGTGACCGTGCGCGCCGGGGTCCAGCCGGTGAAGGTGCCGACGGGGGCGGTGGACTCGACGGAGTGGCGGGTCAGCTCGCCCCCGTGGGTGCGGTAGGCGTCGGCGAGGAGCGACTCGGTCTCCAGCGTGACGCCGTGGACGACCAGCCGGCCCCCGGGGGAGAGGGCGGCGAGGCAGGCGTCCAGGACGCCGGGGCACGTGGCGCCGCCGCCGACGAAGATCGCGTCGGGGAAGGGCAGGTCCGCCAGCGCGTCGGGGGCGCGGCCCTCGACGACGGTGAGTTCGGGGACGCCGAGACGGGCGGCGTTGCGGGCGATGCGGGCGGCGCGCTCCTGGTGTGACTCGACTGCCGTCGTACGGCAGGCGGGGTGGGCGCGCATCCACTCGATGCCGACCGAGCCGGCCCCGGCGCCGACGTCCCAGAGGTGCTGGCCCGGGGCGGGCTGGAGGCGGGCGAGGGCGGAGGCGCGGAGGTCGCGCTTGGTCAGCTGACCGTCGTGCTCGAAGGCGTCGTCGGGCAGCCCGGCGGCCCAGGACGAGGTGCGCCACGAGCCATGGGTGGCGGGCAGCTCGACGGCCAGGACGTGGAGCGCCGGGACGTCGGTGGCGCGGGCGGAGGCCCACTCGGACGCGGTCAGGGCGGTGCGGGACTCCGAGGCAGCGCCGAGGTCGGCGAGGAGGGTGACGGTGGCGTCGGGGTGTCCCGCCTCGGTCAGGAGCTCGCCGACGACGGCGGGGGTCTCAGGGCCGGAGGTGAGCAGCAGGATCCGGCGACCGGGGGCGAGCTCGCGGAGCAGGCGCGCCTCGTGGCGGCCGACGAGGGTGACGGTGACCGACTCCTCGGCCGACCAGCCCATCCGGGCACGGGCCAGCGCGATCGACGAGACGGCAGGGATCACGCGGACGGCAGCGGGACCGAGCAGGCGGACGAGCGTCGTGCCGATGCCGGACACCATCGGGTCGCCGGAGGCCAGCACGACGACGCGCCGGCCGCGGACCTCGTCCAGGAGCGCGGGCAGCCCGTCAGCGAGCGGGGAGGGCCAGGGGAGGCGCTGCTGGCCCGGTACGTCGGGTCGGTCGGCGAGGTGGCGGCGACCGCCGAGCAGGACGTCGGCGTCTTCGACCAGGCCCGCGGCGTACTCGTCCAGGCGCCCGTCCGCGCCGACGCCGACGACCGTGATCACCGGGTCGGTGTCCACGCCGGGCAGGGGTGTCGGGTCGGGCACGGGGCCGGACGCTATCGTCCTCGCACAACGTGAGGTGCCCCTGCGGCCCAACCATCGCCACGCGGTGGGGACGGACAACGGGGAGAATCTGGGAAGCCGGTGAGATTCCGGCACAGGCCCGCTGCGGTGAACCGAGCACTCCGTCAGGAGTGACCCGGCAAGTCCGAAGACCGGCCTCGCGTCGCCATCCATGGCCAAGCGAGCGGGAGCCTCACGTGCCTACGAAGTACCCCTTTTCTGCCGTCGTCGGTTGCGACCACGGCCACGGGAACACCGCCGGAGACGCCGGCGCCGCCCTCGAGCCGATGGGCCTGGCGCTGGTGCTGACGGCCGTCAGCCCGGGAATCGGCGGCGTGCTGGTCCGGGGCGAGAAGGGCACCGCGAAGTCGACGACCGTGCGCGGGTTCGCGGACGTGATGCCGGCGGTCGAGGTGCACGACGGTGACCGGTTCTCCGTCGACCCGGCGGACGCGTCGGCGGTCTCGCCCGACGGCCCGTTCGAGCCCGGTCACCCGAGGCGGACCCGGCCGGTGCGGCTCGTCGAGCTGCCGGTCGGCGCCACCGAGGACCGGCTGCTCGGCTCGATCCAGCTCGAGAAGGCGCTGACCTCCGGCGCGGTCGAGCTCGAGCCCGGACTGCTGGCCCGCGCGCACCGCGGCGTGCTCTACGTCGACGAGGTCAACCTGCTCCACGACCACCTCGTCGACCTGCTTCTCGACGCCGCCGCCACCGGCACGGTCAGCGTCGAGCGCGACGGCATCTCGCTGCACCACGCGGCGCGGTTCGTGCTGATCGGCACCATGAACCCCGAGGAGGGCGAGCTGCGCCCGCAGCTGCTCGACCGGTTCGGCCTCACCGTCGAGGTGGCGTCGCCGCGGGAGCCGGCGCTGCGCGCGGAGGTGGTGCGCCGCCGGCTCGCTTTCGACGCGGACCCGGACGCCTTCGCGGAGCGGTACGCCGCCCGGCAGGCCGACCTGACCCGGCGCATCGCCGACGCCCGCTCGCGGGTCGGCTCGGTCGTGGTCACCGACGCGGCGCTGCTCAAGGTCGCCGAGGTGTGCGCGGCGTTCGAGGTCGACGGCCTGCGCGCCGACATCGTCACCACGCGGACCGCGGCGGCCCACGCCGCCTGGGCCGGCCGCGACCGCGTCACGCTGGCCGACATCCGCGCCGCCGCGCTGCTGGCGCTGCCGCACCGGCGGCGGCGCAACCCGTTCGACGCGCCCGGTCTCGACGAGGACCTGCTCGACCGGGTGCTCGGCGACGAGGAGCTCCCCGAGCCAGAGCCACCCCAGCCGGACCCGTCGCCGGAGCCCCCCGGACCGGGCGACGACGCCGAGGGCGGCCAGGACGGAGGCCCCGAGACCGAGCAGCCGACCGAGCAGCCGACCGAGCAGGCTGAGCAGTCCGAACCGTCCGCGCAGACCGAGCCGGACGCCGAGACCGAGGACCAGCCGGCCGCAGCACCCACCCCGAGCGGCACGGGCGGCGACCAGCCCGCCGCGCGCTCCGGCACGGCGTACCGCCCGCGGCTGCTGACCGTCGACGGCGTCGGCGAGGGCACCCCGGGCCGGCGCAGCCGGGCGCGGGCCACGAGTGGCCGCCGGGTCGGCGCGAGCACCGGGCGGGGCTCGCTGCACCTGGTCGAGACGCTGCGCGCGGCGGCCGAGCGGTCCGCCCGCGCGGGTGCCGGCGCGGCGGGCGGCCGGGTCCGCCTGCAGCCCGCCGACCTGCGCACGGCGGTCCGTGAGGGCCGCGAGGCGAACCTCCTGCTCTTCTGCGTCGACGCCTCCGGCTCGATGGCCGCGCGTCGTCGGATGGAGCAGGTCAAGACCGCGGTGCTCTCGCTGCTGACCGACGCCTACCGGCGGCGCGACAAGGTGGCGATGGTCGGGTTCCGCGGACGCGGGGCCGACCTGCTGCTGCCGCCGACCGGGTCGGTCGAGGTCGCCGCGGCCCTCCTCGACGACCTCCCGGCCGGCGGCCGGACCCCGCTCGCCGAGGGGCTGCTCGAGGCCGAGCGGGTGCTGCGCCGCGAGCGGCTGCGCGACCCGCACCTGCGCCCGCTGCTGGTGCTCGTCACCGACGGCCGCGCCACCGCCGGCCCGGACGCCGTCGACCGCTCCCGCCTCGCGGCCGCGCACCTGGCCGCGCAGGGCGTGCCGAGCGTGGTGGTCGACTGCGAGCAGGGCCCGCTGCGGATGGGGCTGGCGCGCACGCTCGCCGGCCACCTGCGCGCGGAGCACGTGCCGATGGAGCAGGTGAGCGCCGACGGCCTCGTCGAGGTCGTCGCCGGCCGCGCCGACGCCGGTCCCACCCCGGGGCGCGTCGCCTGATGGGCACGCTCGCACCCCTGCTGCCGGGAACCGTCACCCTGGTCGCAGGCGGGCCCGGCGACCCCGGGCTGATGACCGTCGCCGGCCGCGCGGCGGTCGAGCAGGCCGACGTGCTGCTCGTCGACCACCTCGCCCCGCAGGAGGCGCTCGGCTGGGCGCGCCCCGACACCGAGGTGCTCGACGTCGCCAAGCTCCCGCGCGGGCGCACCACCCCGCAGGAACGGATCAACGCGCTGCTCGTCGCCCACGCGCGGGCCGGGCGCCGCGTCGTACGGCTCAAGGGCGGCGACGGGTTCGTCTTCGGCCGCGGCATGGAGGAGGTGCTCGCCTGTGCCGAGGCCGGCGTCGACACCCGCGTGCTGCCCGGCGTCACCTCCGCCGTCGCGGTGCCCGCTCTCGGCGGCATCCCGGTCACCCACCGCGGCGTCGTGCACGGCTTCAGCGTGATCTCCGGGCACGTCCCGCCGGGGCACCCCACCTGCACGCTCGACTACGCCGCGCTGGCCCGCTCCGGCACCACGCTGGTCGTGCTGATGGGCGTCGCCAACCTGGCCGCCATCGCGGGCGAGCTGCTGGCCCACGGCCTGCCAGGAGGTACGCCGGCGGCCGTCGTCGCCCGCGGCGGCCACCCCGACCAGGAGGTGCGCGCCGCGACCCTCGCCACCGTCGCCGACGCCGCGGCCGGCATCGCGCCGCCCGCCGTCACCGTCATCGGCGAGGTCGCCGCCTTCGCCACCCCGACCCGCCAGCTCGAGGAGACCCGCTGATGCCCCAGGGACAGCCGCTGACCGTGCCCGACGACGGGCTCACCACCCGCCAGCGCCGCAACCGACCGCTGCTCATGGTCCACACCGGCGACGGCAAGGGGAAGTCCACTGCCGCCTTCGGCCTCGCGATCCGCGGCTGGAACCAGGGCTGGCGGGTCGGGGTCTTCCAGTTCGTGAAGTCCGCCAAGTGGCGCATCGGCGAGCAGACCGTGCTCGAGCGGCTCGGCGAGCTGCACGAGCAGACCGGCGAGGGCGGGCCCGTCGAGTGGCACAAGATGGGAGCCGGCTGGTCGTGGACCAAGAAGCGGGGCGACGCCGAGGACCACGCCCGCGCCGCGGCCGAGGGCTGGGCCGAGATCAAGCGGCGGCTGGCCGCGGAGGCGCACGACCTCTACGTGCTCGACGAGTTCACCTACCCGATCGCCTGGGGCTGGGTCGACCTCGACGACGTCGTCACCACCCTGCGCGACCGGCCCGGCCGCCAGCACGTCGTCGTCACCGGCCGCCGGGCCGCGTCCGCGCTGCTCGAGGTCGCCGACCTGGTCACCGAGATGGCCAAGGTCAAGCACCCGATGGACGCCGGCCAGAAGGGCCAGCGGGGGATCGAGTGGTGACGCAGTCGCACCTGCCCCGCCTCGTCGTAGCCGCGCCGTCGACCGGCCAGGGCAAGACCACGGTCGCCACCGGCCTCATGGCCGCCCTGCGCGCCCGGGGGCTCGAGGTGTCGGGCCACAAGGTCGGCCCGGACTACATCGATCCCGGCTACCACGCCGTCGCCACCGGTCGTCCCGGCCGCAACCTCGACCCCCACCAGGTCGGCGAGGAGCGGATCGCCCCACTGCTGCTGCACGGCGCCCGCGGCGCCGACGTCGCGGTCGTCGAGGGCGTCATGGGCCTCCACGACGGCCGGCTCGGCACCGACGGGTTCGCGTCCACGGCGCACGTGGCCGCGCTCACCCGCACGCCGGTCGTGCTCGTCGTCGACGTCTCGCGGATGTCGCGGTCGGTCGGTGCGCTGGTGGCCGGCATGGCGGCGTACGACCCGGCGGTGGAGGTGGTCGGCGTCGTCCTCAACCGGGCCGGGTCGGCGCGCAACGTCGAGGAGGTACGCCGCTCGCTGCGCCTACCCGTGCTCGGGGTCGTGCCGCGGGAGGAGTCGCTGGCGACCCCGTCGCGGCACCTCGGCCTGGTGCCCGCCGGCGAGCGCGACGAGGCCGCGGACCTGGTCGCCCGGCTCGGCGAGCACGTCGCGAAGCACGTGGACCTCGACGCCGTGCTCGACGTCGCGCGGTCCGCGCCCGCCCTCGAGGCGGTGCCGTGGGACCCGACCCGGGAGGTCACGCCGGCGGCGGGCGGTCCGGTGGTCGCGGTGGCGGGCGGCCGGGCGTTCACGTTCGCCTACGCCGAGACCGAGGAGCTGCTCGCGGCCGCCGGCTGCCGGGTGGTGCGGTTCGACCCGCTGACCGACCGGTCGCTGCCCGACGGGACGCAGGCGCTGCTGCTCGGCGGCGGCTTCCCCGAGGAGCACGCACGCGAGCTGGCCCGCAACACCGCCCTGCTCGCGCAGGTCCGGGACGCGGTGCGCAGCGGGCTGCCGACGGTGGCGGAGTGCGCCGGGATGCTCTACCTCCTCGACTCCCTCGACGACACCCCGATGGCCGGGGTGATCGGGACGTCGGCCGCGATGTCGGAGCGGCTGGTGCTGCGCTACCCGGTCGCCCGGGCGGTCGGCGACAGCCTGCTGGCCCGGGCCGGGGAGGAGGTGCGCGGGCACGAGTTCCACCGCACCGCGCTGACCCGGGCCGCCCGCGGGTGGACGCCGGCCTGGGAGGTCGACCGCGAGCTCATCGGCGTCGCGTCGCCGACCCTGCACGCGTCGTACCTCCACGTCCACTGGGCCGGGCACCCGCACCTCGCGCAGCGGTTCGCCGAGGCGGCCGCCGCCGCGGTGCCGGTGGCCGCTCCGCCCCTGGCCGCGCCCGAGCCGACTGTCGTCGAGCCGCACGAGCCGGCCGACCCGCTCCTCCACCACGGCGACCGGGAGGTCGGGCCCGGCCTGCTCGACCTCGCGGTCAACGTGCATCCCGAGCCGCGGCCGGCCTGGCTGGAGCGGGCGCTGGCCGAGGGGGTGCGGGCGTCGACGAGCTACCCGGACCCCACGGCCGCCCGCACCGCGATCGCCGAGCTGCACCGCCGGCGGCCCGACGAGGTGCTGGTGACGGCCGGCGCCGCCGAGGCCTTCGAGCTGGTCGCCCGGTGGAAGCAGTGGCGCCACGTGGTCGTCGTGCACCCGCAGTTCACCGAGCCGCACGCCGCGCTCGAGCGCGCGGGGCACCGGGTGACCGTCGTGCACTGCCGGGCCGAGGACGGCTACCGGCTCGACCCCGCCGCCGTGCCCGAGGACGCCGACCTCGTCGTGCTCGGCAACCCGACGAACCCCACCGGCGTGCTGCACCCCGCCGCGGAGATCCTGCGGCTGCGGCGGCCGAAGCGGGTCGTGCTGATCGACGAGGCGTTCATCGACACCGTCGAGGGGGAGCGCGAGTCGTTGGCCAAGGACCGCCGGCGCGGTCTGCTCGTCGTGCGCAGCCTGACCAAGCACTGGTCGCTGCCGGGGATCCGGGTCGGGTACGTCGTCGGCAACGAGCGCAGCATCGCCGGCCTCGCCGCGCGGCAGGTGCCGTGGTCGGTCTCGACGCCGGCGATCCACGCGGCGATCGCCTGCACCGGCCCGGCGGCCGTCGCCGAGGCCGCCCGGCGCGCGGCCCGGATCGCCGGGTGGCGGTCGGTGCTGCTCACCGGCCTCGTCGAGCGCGGCGTCGAGGTCGTGGACTCGCAGGCGTCGTTCGTCCTGGCCCGGCTCGGCTCCGGCACGCGGGAGGCGCTGCGCGAGCGGGGGATCGCGGTGCGCCGCGCAGACACCTTCCCCGGCCTCGACGGCACCTGGGCCCGGATCGCGGTGCGCCCGCCGGAGACCACCGGCCTGCTGCTCGCTGAGCTCGACGGGGTGCTCGACGGGGTGCTCGGCGGGGTGCTGGACCGGGAGCACGCGCCGGCATGAGCCGCTCCCGCGCCGCCGGGCTCCTCCTCGGCTTCGCGCTGGACCGGGCGCTCGGCGACCCGCAGCGGTGGCACCCGGTCGCCGGCCTCGGCCGCCTGGCGGCCCTCTCCGAGCGGGCCCTGTACGCCGACGCGCGGGCGCCCGGCGTCGTGCACACCACGCTGCTGGTCGGCGGCGCCGCGGGGCTCGGCATCGCCGTCGAGCGGGCCACCCGGGACCGTCCCGCGCTGCACGCGGCCGCGACCGCGCTGGCCACCTGGGCGGTGCTGGGTGGGCGCAGCCTCGAGCGCGAGGCGCTGGCCGTCCACGCGCTGCTCGCGGTGGACGACCTGCCGGGGGCCCGGCAGCGGCTGACCCACCTCGTCGGCCGCGACCCCACCGGCCTGCCGCCCGGCGAGGTCGCCCGTGCCGTCGTCGAGTCGGTCGCGGAGAACACCTCCGACGCCGTCACGGCCCCGCTCGCGTGGGGCGCCGCCGCCGGCGTACCCGGCCTGCTCGCGCACCGCGCCGCCAACACCCTCGACGCGATGGTCGGCCACCGCAGCTCCCGCTACGTCCGCTTCGGGTGGGCGTCGGCCCGCCTCGACGACGTGCTCGGCCTGCCGGGGTCGCGCCCGGGCGGGCTGTACGTGCTGGCTGCGGACCCGGCGCGGGCACGCGGGGCGTGGCGGGCCTGGCGGCGCGACGCGCCGGCCCACCCGAGCCCGAACGCGGGCGTCGTGGAGGCGGCCTTCGCCGGGTCGCTCGGGGTCACCCTGGGCGGCACGAACCGGTACGGCGACCGGGTCGAGCAGCGGCCGACTATGGGCAGCGGACGGCCGGTCCGGCCCGGCGACGTGCCGCGGGCGACCGCTCTCGCCCGCCGCGTGGGGTGGCTGGCGGCGCTGGGCGCGGCCACCCATGCGAGCAGGGTCGTGTGCCCGAGGACGCGGCCGAGCGCGTCCTGAGGCACACGACCCCGGTCGGTGGCTAGTGGTCGGAGCAGCAGGGGATCTGGTGGCGCGACTCGAACGGCACCAGGTGCTCCCGCCCCGGTTGCACGGTGAGCACCGCGCGCCCGTCCCGCCACGTCGGCCGAGCCCACTCGCTGAGGTCGACCAGCGTGTCGGGGCCGACCTCCGTGCCGGCCAGCGCCTCGACGGCATCGACCGCGTCGAGTGCCTCGACCTCCGCGACGGCGCACACCCGCTCCACACCCGCGCGGCCCGCGAACCGGGCGAGCCGTCCGGCGGTGCGGCCGGCGTGCTGCTCGGCCGCCGCGCGGGCACCCGCAACCAACGCCGCCGGCCCCGCCGCGTCCTCGTCACCTGCGGCGGCGACGAGCACGCCGACGTCCTGCCCGAGGGGGCCGGCGAGCTGCGCCAGCAGTGTGGCGGCCTCGGGCGCGGCCCCCGTCCACGATGCCGCGACCGCGGTGTGCGGACCGTTGTCGGTGGCGACGGCGTGCGTGCTGGCGACGTACGTCGGGGCGTCGGCGGGCAGCACTCCGTCGAGCAGATGGACGACGTGCTCGGCCCCGGCGTGGTCGCGGGTGCCGACGTCCACGGCCAGCAGCACCGTGGACGCCGGCACGTCCGGGGGCGTCGTCACCGGGTCGGGACGACCCAGATCGGGTTGGTGTAGAACCACAGGTCCACCCACGGGTCAGCGTCGCCGACGACGTCGATCTGCGGGCCGGCCGGGTCGACCGCCGCTCCGAGATAGCCCGGCTGCGACCGGTTGCCGTCGGTGCCGCGGAGCCGGACGTAGAAGGGCTCCTCCGCCCGGCCGAGGTCGTAGGTCAGCGTGTACGTGCCGGTCCGGCCCGAGGTGTCGGTCTGCGCGACCACCTTCGTGTCCGGGGCGGTGAACCGGTCGCGGTCGGCGGACCGGGACGGCAGCTCGACCTTGCCGCGGACGACGTCCACGCGGTTGAGCGACGGGACGAACTGCGACCAGTTCGGCACGTCCTGGGCGGTGATCCGCACGACCAGCTCGAGCCGGCTCCCGCGGCTGGCCATGAGCGTGCCACCGAGGGTCTCCGAGGCGTTGCGGTCGCGCCCGCGCCCGCCGGTGCTCCGGACCGTGACGTCGATCGACTTCACCAGGCCGCCGTGGTCCACCCAGATCCGGCCGTCGCGCATGCCGCGCATGACGGCGCGGTAGTCCCGGGAGGCCGCGCCGACGTGGGTGCGGCTGTAGAACCCGGGCCAGAAGTCGCCGGCGTCGAGGTTGATCCGGCCGGCGTAGACGGGGTCGCGGTACCGCCCGTCGCGGTTGAACTGCTCCGAGCTCGAGCCGTCGGGGCGGCGCGAGGTGTCCGTCCAGTTGACGTGCGAGTCGGAGTTCGCGGTGATCGACCACGGCTTGCCCTCGGCGAGCAGCGAGTCCCAGAGGCCGCCGACGGTGGAGGTCATCCAGTCGAAGCCGCCCCAGGTGCGGTAGCTCTCCGGCGGGTAGCCGGCGAACGACGCCGGGCCGGGGGCGTTGCCGTAGTAGCCGCGGGCCGAGCCGGGGCCGTACCCCTTCGGCAGGCCGGCTGCCTGGTGGCCGGGTGCACCCTCGAAGCCGATCGCGATCCGGGGGTCGGCGTCGCGCCAGGCCCGGATCTCGTGGGGGCTGTCGATGCCGTTGCGCGCCGGGTGGTTGGCGAGGAACAGCGCGTCGGCGACCCGCTTGCGGTCGACCTGCTGGCCGAGCCACTGGACGCCGGCGACGGCGAGCGCCTCGTTGGCCGGCGAGCTGCCCGACGCCCCCTTGACCGAGCCGTCGTAGGCGTTCTCGAACTGCTTGAGCACCTCGACCTCGTTCGGGCCGGGGGCCACGAAGACGGTGCCGTGCTCGGCGGCCGGGATGTTCCACTCCAGGCCCTGGAAGATCAGCGTGCCGGGCAGCTCCTCACGCGCCGTGCGGATGTCGGGGTTGACCAGGTCGACGCCGATGCGGGCGTGGGTGGCCCCGCCGTGGTCGGTGATGACCAGCCAGTCCAGGCCGTACGCCGCGGCGTGCTGGGCCTGGTCGATGACGCGGTACTGCCCGTCGGAGGAGTACTGCGTGTGGATGTGGTGGTCGCCCGCCAGCCAGTGCCGCGGTGCGCCGGAGCCCGGCTTGCCGCCGCGGGCCGGCGATGCCCCGGGCTCGGCCATCGCCGGGGTGACGCCGCGCATGCCGGCGATCCCGGCGACGGCGGCGCCGGTGATGCCGGCCGCGCGGAGCAGCCCGCGGCGGGACAGCTCGGCGGGGGAGAGGTCGCTGTCGGGGACCGAGGCGTCCGCGGCGACGGCGGTGAGGTCGTCGACCTCGTGCGCGTGCGCGTGCGCGTGCCCGTGGGAGTGGTCGTGCGGGTGCTCGTGCATGGCGATCCTTCCGAGTAGGGGCCGCCGCGGCACCGAGGCCGCCGCGGCGGCTCCACGCTGCCGCTGGCGGATGGCCGGGAAGCGGAGCGTCGGTGCCACCCGGGTGAACCGTGAGCCGCGGGCAGATGCGTCGGGCGACCCGCCCCGTGGACACCGACACCTCCCGTTCACCTGTCCCGGACAGCGTTCGCCCGTGCTCACCGATCCCACGCTGCCGCTGCGCCGAGGGGCAGAGGCGCCCACGCCCCGCACCCTGGTCGACGTCTTCCGCGCGACGGTCGCCCAGGCGGCCGACGACCCGGCGGTCGACACCGGCAACGAGGTGCTGACCTACGCCGAGCTCGAGGAGTCCGCGGACGCCCTCGCCGCGCGGCTGGCGGAGCTGGGGGTCGGCCCCGGCGACAAGGTGGGCGTGCGGATCAGCTCAGGCACCACCGACCTGTACGTCGGGATCCTCGGCATCCTGCTGGCCGGCGCGGCGTACGTCCCCGTCGACGCCGACGACCCCGACGAGCGGGCCCGCCTGGTCTTCGGCGAGGCCGACGTCGCCGCGGTGGTCGGGAACGGGCTCGCCGTGGTCGCGCGGCGCCCGGTGGACGCGCAGGTGCCCCGCCCGGTCGGGGAGCCGGGGCTGGGCGACGACGCGTGGGTGATCTTCACCTCGGGCTCGACCGGCACCCCGAAGGGCGTCGCGGTGTCCCACCGCAGCGCCGCAGCGTTCGTCGACGCCGAGGCGACGCTCTTCCTGCAGGACGCGCCGCTCGGGGTCGGCGACCGGGTCATGGCGGGCCTCTCGGTCGCCTTCGACGCTAGCTGCGAGGAGATGTGGTTGGCCTGGAGGTACGGCGCGTGCCTGGTGCCGGCCCCGCGTGCGCTGGTGCGCAGCGGCGTCGACGTCGGGCCGTGGCTCGTCGCCAACGGGATCACCGTCGTCTCGACCGTGCCCACGCTGGTCGCCCTCTGGCCGGCGGACGCGCTGGCGCAGGTGCGCCTGCTGATCATGGGCGGCGAGGCCTGCCCGCCGGAGCTGGCGGCGCGGCTGGTCGCGACCGGCCGGGAGGTGTGGAACACCTACGGCCCGACCGAGGCGACCGTCGTGGCCTGCGGTGCGGAGCTGACGGGGGAGGGCCCGGTGCGGATCGGGCTGCCGCTGGCCGGCTGGGACCTCGCCGTGGTAGACGCCGACGGGCACCACGTCGCACCGGGGGAGACCGGCGAGCTGATCATCGGCGGCGTCGGCCTCGCGCGGTACCTCGACCCCGCCAAGGACGCGGAGAAGTACGCGGCGATGCCGACCCTCGGGTGGGACCGCGCCTACCGGTCCGGCGACCTGGTGGTCTTCGACCCCGAGGGGCTGCTCTTCGGGGGCCGCGCCGACGACCAGGTCAAGCTGGGCGGCCGGCGGATCGAGCTCGGCGAGGTCGACAGCGCGCTGCTGAGGCTGCCCGGCGTCTCCGGCGCGGCGGCCGCGGTGCGACGTACCTCCGCCGGCAACCAGCTGCTCGTCGGGTACGTCGCGGTCGACGCGACCTTCGACCAGGCGGCTGCCCTCGACCAGCTTCGCCGCGCGCTCCCGGCCGCCCTCGTCCCGCGCCTCGCGGTGGTCGACGCGCTGCCCACCCGCACGTCGGGCAAGGTCGACCGCGACGCGCTGCCCTGGCCGCTGCCCGCGGCGGCCGAGGCGCCGACCGCCGGGCTGACCGCGACCGAGTCGTGGGTGTCCGAGCTGTGGCGGGAGGTGCTGGGGGCGGGCGCGACCGGTCGCGGCGACGACTTCTTCGACCTCGGCGGGGGCAGCCTGACCGCCGCGCAGATGGTCTCGCGGCTCCGGGCGCGCCACCCCGAGGTCGCGGTCGGCGACATCTACGAGCGGCCGACCCTCGGGCAGCTCGCCGCCTACCTCGACGGGCTCGCCGCGCCGGGCGCCACGAGCGACCGGACCGTGCCCGCCGTGCCGCTGAAGACCCAGGCCGGCCAGGTGGTCGCCACGGTCGCGCTGCGGATGCTCGCCGGCCCCCGCTGGCTGACGTGGGCGGCGATCGGCTCTCACGCGGCCGCCCTGCTGGGCGTCGACGGCCTGCCCCGGCCGGCGTGGCCGCTGGTGCTCCTCGGCTGGCTCCTCTTCCTCAGCCCGCCCGGCCGGATGCTGCTCGCGGCCGGCACCGCCCGGCTGGTGCTCGCGGGCGTCGGCCCCGGCGACCACCCGCGCGGCGGCAAGGTCCACCTGCGGCTGTGGCTGGCCGAGCGGGCCGCGGACGAGCTGGGCGCGACCGGGCTGGCGGGCGCGCCGGCGATGACCTGGTACGCCCGGCTGCTGGGCGCCGACGTCGGCCGCGACGTCGACCTCCACTCCCTCCCGCCGGTCACCGGGCTGCTCCGGCTCGGCAAGAGCTGCTCGGTCGAGCCGGAGGTCGACCTGCGCGGCTGGTGGGTCGACGGCGACGTCGTGCACCTCGGCGCGATCTCCGTGGGCGCCCGGGCCAAGGTCGGCGCGCGCTCGACGCTGTGCCCCGGTGCCGAGGTCGGTCGGGACGCCGAGGTCGCGCCGGGCTCGGCGGTCCTCGGCCGGGTGCCGGACGAGGAGTTCTGGTCCGGCGCCCCCGCCACGCGGGTCAGCGAGGCGGCGCGGGGACCCTGGTCGGGCCGTCCTGACACGTCGCGCGCCTGGGTCGCGGCGTACGCCGCCGTGGCCGCGCTGCTGGCGCTGCTGCCGGTCGTGGCGGTCGCCGCGGGCGGGGCCGTGCTGCTGGCGCTCGGCCCGGCGTCGTACGACGGCCCCCGGGACGCGCTCGTCGGGCTGCTGCCCTGGGTGCCGCTCGCCACGCTGGTCGGTCTCGTCGTCCTGGCCGCCCTGGTGTGGCTGGTCGTCCGGGTGGCTGCCCTGCGCGTCCGGCCTGGCGTCCACCCCGTGCGCAGCGGTCCGGCGCTGGCCGTGTGGACGACGATGCGGGTGCTCGACGAGGCGCGGACCTGGCTGTTCCCGCTCTACTCCTCGCTGCTCACGCCGGTCTGGCTGCGGGCGCTCGGCGCGCGGGTCGGCCGCCGGGTCGAGGCCTCGACGGTGCTGCTCGTGCCGTCCCTGACCCAGGTCAACGACCAGGCGTTCCTCGCCGACGACACGCTCATCGGCTGCTACGAGCTGGGCGGGGGCTGGCTGCGGGTCGAGCGGGTGAAGATCGGCAAGCGCGCCTTCGTGGGCAACTCCGGCATGGCGGCGCCGGGCCGCAAGGTGCCCAAGGCGTCGCTCGTCGCCGTCCTGTCCGCCGCGCCGCGGCGCGCCCGGGCCCGGTCCGGTGAGTCCTGGCTCGGCAGCCCGCCGGCGCCGCTGCGCCGGGTCGCCCAGGACACCGACGGGGGCCGCACCTACGAGCCGCCCACCCGGCTGGTCGTGGCGCGATCGCTGGTCGAGCTGTGCCGTCTGGTCCCGGTCGTGCTCGCCGTCGCGCTGACCCTCGTGGTCGCGGTGGCGCTCGTGGCGCTCCTCGACCGGTGGGGCGTCCTCGCGGTGGTCCTGCTCGCCGGCCCGCTGCTCGCGCTCGGCGGCCTGGTCGCGGCTGCGGTCACGACCACTGCCAAGTGGCTGCTCGTCGGCCGGACCCGGCCCGGCGCGCACCCGCTGTGGAGCTCCTTCGTGTGGCGCAACGAGCTGGCCGACACCTTCGTCGAGGTGCTGGCCGCGCCGTGGTTCGCCCGCGCCGCGGTCGGCACGCCGCTGCTGACCGCGTGGTTCCGCACGATGGGCGCCCGGATCGGGCGGGGCGTGTGGTGCGAGACCTACTGGCTGCCCGAGGCCGACCTGGTCGACCTGCGCGACGGCGCCACCGTCAACGCCGGCAGCGTCGTGCAGACGCACCTGTTCCACGACCGCATGCTCACCACCGACACCGTGACCCTCCTGCGCGGCTCGACGCTGGGCCCGAACAGCGTCATCCTCCCCGCGGCGACGCTGGGCCGCCACGCTACGGTCGGCCCCGTGTCGTTGGTGATGAGGGGCGAGTCCGTGCCGGACAAGACGACCTGGATCGGCAACCCCATCGGCCCCTGGACGGCGGAGCGGTGAAGCTGCCCGGTCAGCACGGCCTCCCCACCGCGGACGACTACCTCCCCGGCCACGGCGACCACGCCTGGAGCGCCCGCCACTACGACCTCGAGCTCGACTACGACCTCGCCCCCAACCGGCTCCGCGGCCGGGCCACCATCGACGCCGTCGCGGTGGCCGACGGCCTCGACCGGGTGGTCCTCGACCTCGCCGGGCTGGAGGCCGACAAGGTCACCGTGGGCGGCCGGAGCCCGAAGCGGTGGACCGCTCGCGGCGACCGGTTGGTGGTCTCGCTCGCCGAGCCGCTCGCAGCCGGCACCGAGCTCCGGATCGTCGTGAAGTACGCCGGCACCCCGCGGCCGCTGGTCGACGACGTCCACGGCGACGCCGGCTGGGAGGAGCTGGAGGACGGCGTGATCGTCGCGGGCCAGCCGCACGGCGCCCCCACGTGGTTCCCCTGCAACGACCGGCCGGACGACAAGGCGACGTACCGCATCACGGTGACGACCGAGCCGGGGTACGTCGTGGTCGCCAACGGCGAGCGCACCGAGCGCGTGCGTCAGGGCTCCGGCCTGCGGTGGGTGCACGAGCAGCGCGAGCCGATGGCGACGTACCTCGCCACGGTCCAGGTGGGGCGGTACGACGTCCACGACCTGGTCGGCGCCCGGGTCCCTGTCCGCGCCGCGGTGCCGGAGGGCACCGACACCGGCGACGAGGCGTTCACCGCCGGGTTCGGCCGGCAGGCCGAGATGGTCGCCTTCTTCGAGGAGCTCTTCGGGCCCTACCCGTTCGCGGCGTACACCTCCGTCGTCACCGCCGACGACCTGGAGATCCCGCTCGAGGCGCAGGGGCTCTCCACCTTCGGCGCCAACTTCCTCGATCCCGACTGGCGCTCGGTGCGGCTGGTCGCGCACGAGCTCGCGCACCAGTGGTTCGGCAACGCGGTGACGCTCGCCCGCTGGCGCGACATCTGGCTGCACGAGGGCTTCGCCTGCTACGCCGAGTGGCTCTGGTCCGAGCGATCCGGCGGCGACCCCGCCGACGTGCACGCCCGCTCCCACCACGAGCGCCTCGGCGACTCCGACCAGGACCTCGTGCTCTCCGACCCCGGTCCGGAGACGATGTTCGACGACCGGGTCTACAAGCGCGGCGCGCTCACCCTGCACGCGCTGCGGCTGACCGTGGGTGACGAGGCGTTCTTCGAGCTGCTGCGCACGTGGTGCGAGCGGCACCGCGGCGGGTCGGTCACCACCACCGAGCTCGTCGCGCTGGCCGGCGAGGTCACCGGGCAGGACCTGGGCGGACTGTTCCGGGCGTGGCTCGACGAACCCGCCCTGCCCGACCTCCCGGCACCGCCGGACCGGCCAGGCACCAGCTGACGTCGCGGCCCGCGACGGTGCCGACGTAGCCGTCCGGCGCCCCGAGGTCGTGCGTCGGCACGTCGTCCGGCAGGTCGTCGCGCGGGTCGTGGGCCAGGCCCGTCCCCGCGTGCTTGAGGAGCGCCTCGGCCCGGGTCCACGCCCGCCGGTCGCCGTACGCCTCGACCGGCGAGCCCTCGCGCTCCACGTCGACGCCGACCGGCCCGCCGTGGCCCCAGGCCAGGGCGACCAGCCCGTCGGCGTACGCCAGGGACACCCGGGGGAGCGGTCCGGCCCCGGTCAGCAGGGGCTGGCCGTGGTCGTCGCCGCCGCAGCGCGGGCAGAGCCGGACGACTCCGGCCGCGCCGGTGTGCTCGAGCAGGAGCCGTGTGGCCAGCGCGCGCAGCGCCTCCCGTTCCGACCCCTCTCTCCGCACGGCCCCGACGATAGGCCGGTCGGCCCACCCGACCGGCGGGTGTTCGCCGGCTGTGCGCCTGCGGTCCTCCCGCCGGTGGAGCGGCGGTGGCCGACCGTGGTCAGGGTGTGGTGCCGTGAGCGGCAGCCTCGTCACGGTGACGGTCCTGGGCACGGCCGTCGTCGTGTTCTGGGTCTGGGCCCTGCTCCGGCTGTGGCGCTGACGCCGGGGTCGGGCGGGTCCGCAGCAGCGCCACGGCCGAGCCCAGCACGAGGAGCAGCGCCAGCAGCACGTAGGAACCGCCGGCCAGGTGCTCGACGGGACCCCAGTCGAGCTCGCGGTCCTCGCCGTGCGGGGGCCACCAGAGCAGCCGGGTGGCGAAGACGGCCACGACGACCGGCGCGGTCCGGGGCAGGGCCACCACGGCCACGACCACCCACACCCAGTGGTGGCTCCACGAGACCGGTGACGCCAGGAGCATCGCCCCGCCGGCGAGCGCCAGGCCGAGCGCCCGGTGCCCGCGCCGGTACCACGCCACGCCGCACGCCAGGGTCGCGAGGGACGCCGCGCCCGCTACGGCGAGCCACACGACGGTCGACGGGTGCCCGTCGCCGAGGCGGGCCAGGAGCCCGTTGACCGACTGGTTGCTGACGAAGGCGACGCCCCCGACCCGGTCGGGGTCCCGGACCGCAGCGGTCCAGTAGGCCTCGGCGTCCCGGGGGAGCAGGGCCGCCCCGAGCAGCACCGTGCCGCCGAACACCGCCAGCGCCCGCACGGCCCGGCCCGGCCGGCGGACGAGGGCGAGCAGGACGACGAAGACCAGCGGCGTCAGCTTCACGCCGGCGGCGATCCCCAGCAGCCACGGGCTGCGCGGCCGGTCCGGCTCCAGCACGGCCGCGGTGACCAGCGCCATCAGCAACAGGTTGACCTGCCCGAAGGACAGCGTCTGCTCGAGCGGCTCCAGCACGCCCAGCCCCACGACGAGCAGCCCGAGGGCGGCGGGTCCCAGCCGCGGCGCGAGCAGCCGGACGGTCCAGCCCAGCGCCGCGACCGAGGCGCCGGCGAGCAGGCCGGCCGCGAGGGGCGAGGGGAGCGCCGCGAGCGGGAGGAACAGCAGCGCCGCGAACGGCGGGTAGGTGAACGGCAGCCCGCTCGCCGGGTCGGTGCCGGCGTACACGTCCTCGCCGCGCGCCACCTGCCCGGCGCCGAACCGGTAGACCGAGAGGTCGATGAACGCCGGCGTCCAGGCCGCCTCCACGACCGCTGCACACACCGCTGCGGCCGCGGCGAGCGCCAGCAACACGGCCCGCCGGCCGTCAGGTCGCACCACGTCCGCGGACCCCGGTCAGACCGCGGGGCGGAGGGCGTCGTACGTCGCGTGCTGCTCGACGAGGGCGGCGTACGCGTCGACGCAGTGTCGCTCGGAGAGCCGGTGCCGGTGGCCCAGGATCCGTGCCCGGTGCCCCTCGCGGGCCTCGAGCGCGGTCTCCCACGCCAGCGCGACGGCGTCCGGCTCGCGGCTGGTGACCAGGCGGGGGTCGCCGACCATCTCCGCGGCGTCGCCGACGTCGGTGGTGACCGGCACGGTGCCGCTGGCCATCGCCTCCAGCAGCGACAGGGGCGCCGCCTCGCCATAGGCGCTGGTGAGCGCCACGAGGTCGGCGGCGTTGTAGAGGCGCGGCATGTCCGCGCGGATCCCGAGCAGGTGCACCCGGTCCTGCGCGTCCGACCAGCCGCGCAGCGTCGTCGCGGCCAGGTCGACGAGCCTGTCGTTGGTCGGCGCCATCCCGGCGCCGCAGAGGACGACGTGCACGTCGGGTCGCCGGCGCGCGAGGGTGGCGACCGCCCGCAGGAACAGCGGGACGTCCTTCATCGGGTCGAAGCGGGCGGCGAGGAGGACGACGGGTGCACCGCTCGGGATGCCGAGCTCCCGGCGTGCGTCGCGGCGCTCGGAGGCCGAGGGCCGGTACCGCCGGAGGTCGACGCCGTTGTGGACGATCGGCAGCCGGCTCAGCGGGATGCCGGTCGCCGCGTGGTAGGACCGCTGGGTCGACCGCGCGCAGCAGACCGCCGAGGTGACGACCCCGCGGTCGACGAGCTCGACGAGGTCGGCCACGGCGGACCCGTGGTGCTCGGGGTCGGACCGGTGCAGGGAGACGAGCACCGGGGTGCCGCCGGTGTCGACCCGGCGCAGCGCGGCGAGCGGCTGCTCCTTCAGCGACAGCACCACGTCGGCGCCCCGGACCGCCCGCTCGAGCCGCGCGAGGTGCCCGGGGCCGACGGCGCCGGCCGAGGACCGGTCGAGCGCGTCGACGGCGACGCCGGCGTCGACCAGCCGCCGCCAGCTGCCGTCGCGGTCGGCCCGCTGGACGGTGCCCTCGCGGGCCGTGCTGCTCGCCAGGCCCAGCACGCTGTGCCGTTGGTCCGTCGCGGCGTGCAGCCCGGTCACCACCGAGGTGTGCTGGATCCGCGCACCCCCGGCGAAGAAGCCCTCGTAGACCGACAGCACCCGGGTCCCGCTCCGGGGACCGACCATCCTCGCCATGCACCACCCCTCTCGTCGGTGGCGCGAACGTAGGCGTCCCCGGGGGTGGACAGGGCGTCCTGCGGTGAGCGGGGGATGAAGGGCCGCCGTCGGGCAGGTGACGCCGCCCGTGACCGGCTGTCAGCGGCCGTCAGCGGGCGAAGCGTCGGAGCCGCTCGCCGTCGAGGATCGCGATCGACCGGCGTCCCAGCTCGATCCAGCCGCGCCCGGCGAAGCTCGAGAGGGCCTTGTTGACCGTCTCCCGGGCGGAGCCGACGAGCTGCGCCAGCTCCTCCTGGGTGAGCTGGTGCTCGACGACCACGACGCCGCGACCGTCCTCGAGCCCGAACTGCTCGGCGAGCTTGAGGACGAGCCGCGCGACGCGTGTGGGGACGTCGGCGAAGACCAGGTCGGAGATGACGTCGTTCGAGGCGCGCAGCCGCCGCCCGAGGTGGCGCAGCAGCAGGGGCGCCGCGGCCGGCTGGTCGGCGAGCCAGCGGTCGAAGCGGGCCTGGGACAGCTCCAACACCACCGACGGCGTGAGGGCGGTGGCGGTGGCGGTCCGGTCGCTGCCGTCGAGCAGGGACATCTCGCCGACCGTGTCGCCGGGACCCAGCACCGCCAGGATGCTCGGGCGGCCGCTCGCCGTCGTGCGGGTCAGCTTCAGGCTCCCCTCCCGCACCAGGCAGAGGCTGCGGCCGGGCTCGCCCTGGTCGAAGAGCCGCTCCCGCCGGTGCAGGTGGCGCACCTCGAAGGCGGCGAGCACGTCGGCCAGGGCCTCCTCGTCCATGCCGAGCACCGGGCTGAGGGCAGCGGAGACGGCGGGATGGACGTCATGAAACCTTTCAATCACGGGATCATCGTGCCTTGCCCGTGGTCGTCCCGGGTGCCACTCGCCGAAGTCGGAGCCGTTCGACCGGGTTCCCGGCCACGAGGTGCTCGGCGACGACCGCGCCGGCCGCGGCCCGGTCGACGCCGCCGTACCAGACGTCGTCGGGGTGGACGGTGACGACGGGGGCCCGGTTGCAGGGGAACTGGCAGCCGGTCTGGGTGAGGAGCACGTCGTCGCCGAGGTCGTGCCGGGCGAGCTCGACGACGAGCGCGGCGGCGGTCTCCTCCGCGCCCGCGGCTGTGCACCGGGGCCCGCGGCAGACGAGGACCTGGTGGCGGTGGCGCGGCACGTCCTCCCAGGCCCCGGACCGCAGGCCGGGTCCGGCCCCGGTGACCGGCTGGGCGCGCGCGACGAGGTCGTCCCACGCGGTCTCGTCGGTGAGGTACGCCGGGGCGGTGAGCAGCTCGGGAGCGCCGGCGCCGTACGCCGCCCACCAGTGCGCGGTGATCCGGCGCAGCCACGACACCCCGGGCCCGGTCGCCCCGCCGACCCCGACGAGCACGACGCGGGCAGCCCCGTCGCCGGTGAGCCGCGTGAGCACCGTGCCCAGCCCGGGGGAGCCGAGCTGCAGGAAGGCGAGCTCGGCGCCGACGCGACGCGCGACCGCCAGCAGCTCCGCCCGACGGGCGGGGTCGGCCGCCGTCGTGCCGACGAGGACGTACGCCGTCACCGGGATCCCTCGGACGGGCCGTCCCAGACCAGGTGCTGCCGCGGCAGGCGGGGGTGCGGCGCGAGCGACGCCTCGACGCCGTACACCTCGCCCAGCAGCGAGGTGGTCAGCGCGGCGCCGACCGGGCCGTGGCCCCGGACCCGGCCCCCGTCGAGCACCACCACGTCGTCGCAGAACGCCGCGGCCAGCTCCAGGTCGTGCAGCGCCGCGACCGCGGTCAGGCCGAGTTCGCGGACCAGCGAGAGGAAGCGCAGCTGCTGGCCCAGGTCGAGGTGGTTGGTCGGCTCGTCGAGCAGCAGCACCTCCGGCTCCTGCGCCAGTGTCCTCCCGAGGTGGGCCCGCTGCCGCTCGCCGCCCGAGAGCGTGCCCCAGGGCCGCTCCGCGAGCGTGGCGAGCCCGACCATCCCGAGCACCTCCTCGACGACCGCCGTCCCACGCGGGTCGCGGGCCGCACCCCCGAGCCGGCCGCGGTGGGGGAGCCGGCCGAGCGTGACGACCTCGCGGACGGTCAGGTCCACCGTCGTCGCGGCGTGCTGCTCGACGAGCGCGACGGTGCGGGCCCGGCGGCGGTCCGGCAACGAGCGCAGGTCGGTGCCGCCGACCCGGACCTCGCCGGCGTCGGGACGACGCAGGCCGGCCAGCACGTGCAGCAGCGTGGTCTTGCCCGAGCCGTTGGGACCGAGCAGCCCGGTCATCCGCCCTCCGGCGGCCCGCAGCCCGACGGAGTCGAGCACGGTCCGGTCACCGAGCCGGACGGTCACCCCCTCGGCACTGAGCTCGGGCAGGTCGCCGTGGGCGCCCCGGTGGACGCAGTTTCCGCGGTGGCTCATGCGACGGTCCTCCTGGCCATCAGCCAGACGAGTACGGGGACGCCGATGAGCGCGGTCAGGGCACCGATCGGCACCTCCTGCCCGTCGACCAGCGACCGCGCGGCGGTGTCGGCCCAGACGAGGAGCACCGCGCCGGCGACCGCCGAGGCGGGCAGCAGGGCGCGGTGCCGCGACCCGACCAGTGGTCGGACCAGGTGCGGCACGACGAGCCCCACGAAGCCGATCGCCCCGGCGTACGCCACGGTCGTCGCGGTGACCAGCGCCGTGCCCACCATCAACACCCACCGGGTGGCAGACACGGGGACGCCGAGCGAGCGGGCAGAGGTCTCCCCGAACGCGAACGCGTCGAGCCGCTCGGCGTACGCCAGGAACCACACCAGCGCGACCACGGCGGCACCGACGAGCACGAGCGCGCTGCCCCAGCGGAGGCCGGCGAGCGAGCCGAGCGTCCAGGCGAGCACCCGGCGCGCAGCGTCCCCCTGCCCGTGCATGATCACGACCACCGACGTGTACGCGCCGCACAGGTGCGCGACCGCCACGCCGGCCAGGACCGTGCGGTGCGGGCGGAGCGCGCCGCCCCCGGCCGACGCGACCAGCAGCACGGCGGCGAGCGCGGCGAGGGCGCCGGCGAAGGCGGCGGCCGGGAGCACGGCGCCTGCGGCGAGACCGCCGACGCCCATCCCGAGCACGATCACGCTGACCGCGCCGACCCCGGCGCCGCTGGAGACGCCGAGCAGGAACGGGTCGGCCAGGTCGTTGCGGGTCAGCGACTGCAGCACCGCGCCGCACGACGCGAGCACGGCACCCACCGCTACGGCGCCGAGGATCCGGGGCAGTCGCAGCTGCCAGACCAGCTGGTCCTCCAGCAGGGTCACGTCGAAGTCACCCGCACCGGCGCGGCGCGCCAGGACCGCCAGGACGCGGGTCACCGGCACGTCGACCGATCCCACCCCCAGGGCGACCGCACAGCTGCCGAGCAGGACCGCGAGCGCACCGAGGACCAGGAGCCCGCGACCGGTCCGGCTGCGAGCGCCCTGCGGGCTCACCCATCCAGCCCGAGCTCGTCGAGCTGCTCGGCGAGCGAGGCGGCCCCGTCGACCAGCCGCACCCCCGCGGTCGAGGCGGAGAACGGCACCACCGCGTAGCGCTGCTCGCGGACCGCGGTGAGCCCGCTGAGCACCGGGTCGGACTCCAGGTGGGCCCGCTTGTCCTCGGCCGGGTCCCAGGCGGCGTCGACCAGCACGATCGCGTCCGGGTCGGCGGCCAGCACGTCCTCCCAGCTGCCCTCGGCCCAGGAGCCGGGGAGGTCACCGAAGACGTTGGTCGCGCCCACGGCGTCGAGGACCAGCTGCGGACCCCCGTCGCCGGCGCCGACGTTGGGCGTTTTGGTGCCGCCGTCCCACCACAGGACCTTGAGGCCGTCACCGGTCGCCTCGGTCCGCAGGGCGGCGAGCTCGTCCTCCTGCTCGTCCCGGAGCCGCTCGGCGGCCTCGGGGTGGCCCAGAGCGGCCGCGACGTCCGCGACCTCGTCCCAGACGGCCTCGAACGACGCGCCAGGACGGTCTCCGGCCTCCGGGCAGCCGAACGGGGAGAGGTAGGAGCCGACGCCGGCGGCGGCGAGGTCGTCCTGCGTGCCGGCCACGGCCGGTTCGAAGGCGCTCGCGTAGGAGGCGTAGACGAAGTCGGGGCGTGCGGCCAGCAGCTGCTCGTTGGTGGGGTACTCCGCCGAGAGGACCGGGACGGCGTCGTACGCCGCCTGCCACTCGTCGGGGACGGCGTCGTCGAGGTAGGCAGTGCCGGCGAGCTGGTCGGCCAGCCCGAGTGCGAGGACGACCTCGGTGGCGCCCTGGTTGAGGGTCACCACCTCGGTCGGCGGCTCCTCGACGGTGACCTCGTGACCACAGCTGGTGACGGTGACGGGGAAGCGGTCAGTGGGGCGGGGTGCGGCGGACTCGGCCGCCGGTGCCCCGGTGCAGCCGGACAGCAGCCCGGTGGTGAGGACGAGCCCCCCGACCAGGACAGTGGGCAGGGTCGGACGCAGGACGGTACGACGGATCATCGGTGGTGCTCTCTTCCAGGAACCCTCGTGGAGGTGAAGCGCCGTGGCCGGTCTCCTGGCTCGCGCATCGACGTCCGACGACCGACCTTCCCAGGCTTGCGCCCAGTGGTCCTGACACCTGCGTGTCAGTGAGGTCGCGGGACTCCGCGCTCACAGTGGCGAGGGCCGCGCCGGTCTCGCACCGGCTTCCCGTTCACCACGGCACGCGGAACGTACCACCGCACCGGCCCCACCAGCTGCACCGTCCGCGACTGGGTCGAGGTGGCGCGTGCGCAGGGTCGAGGTGGCGCGTGCGCAGGGTCGAGGTGGCGCGTGCGGAGGGTCGAGGTGGCGCGCGCAGGGTCGAGGTGGCGCTGCCACCTCGACCCTGCGGGGTTGCCACCTCGACCCTGTGGGGTTGCCACCTCGACCCTGCGGGGTTGCCACCTCGCCCCTGCGGGGTTGCCACCTCGACCCTGCGGGGTTGCCACCTCGCCCCTGCGGGGTTGCCACCTCGACCCTGCGGGGTTGCCACCTCGACCCTGCGGGGTTGCCACGTCGGACCTGCGGGGGTGCCACCTCGGCGGTGCGGGGGGTCGCCGTCACCCGGCCACCGGGCCGGTCCGGGGTGGGCGCCGGAGCACCCACGCCAGGGCGGGGT
>NZ_JAANMS010000020.1 GCF_011250565.1 Nocardioides sp. IC4_145 | reverse complement strand
CCACCACCTGAGACCCGGAGGAACCGGATGGACCTGCTGCTGCCCGTCGGAGGGCTCGTCGTCCTGCTCGTGCTGCTGCTGTTGCTCGTCACCAGCCGCTACAAGGTCGCGGGCCCCAACCAGGCGTTCATCGTCACCGGCCGCAAGGGCAAGGCCGTGCTCAACCCCGAGACCGGCGCCCTGACCACCGACCTGTCGGGCCAGAAGGTCATCCTCGGCGGCGGCACCTTCGTCATCCCGTTCGTCCAGAAGCTCGGCGTGCTCGACCTGTCGTCCCGGCGGATCTCCGTGCAGATCCGCGGTGCCGTCTCCGGCCAGGGCATCAAGCTCAACGTCGAGGGCGTGGCGATCGTGAAGGTCGGCGGCAACGCCGACCAGATCCGGCTCGCCGCCCAGCGCTTCCTCAGCCAGCAGGCGGACGTCGAGGCCTTCACCCAGGAGGTGCTCGCGGGTGCGCTGCGCTCCATCGTCGGCGGGCTGACCGTCGAGCAGATCATCCGCGACCGCGCGGCGTTCGCCCAGCGCGTCGCCGACGAGTCGGAGAACTCGCTCACCGGCCAGGGCCTCATCCTCGACACCTTCCAGATCCAGGACGTCACCGACGACGGCACCTACCTCGCCGACCTCGGTCGTCCGGAGGCCGCGCGGATCCAGCAGGCCGCCTCCATCGCCGAGGCCAACGCGCGCCAGGCCGCCGAGCAGGCGCGGATCATCGCCGAGCAGGAGATCGCGATCTCGCAGCGGGCGCTTGCGCTCAAGCAGGCCGAGATCAAGGCCGAGACCGACGCGGCCGCGGCCAACGCCGCCGCGTCGGGTCCGCTCGCCCAGGCCGACCGGGACCAGGCGATCCTCACCGAGCAGGAGAAGGTCGCGGTGCGTCAGGCCGCGCTGACCGAGCGCCAGCTCGAGACCCAGGTGCGCAAGCCGGCAGACGCGGAGCGCTACAAGGTCGAGCAGGAGGCCGAGGCCAAGCGCACCGCCGAGATCGCCGGCGCCGAGGCCCGCAAGGCCTCGACCATCGCCGCGGCGCAGGCCAAGGCCGAGGAGGCCCGCCTGACCGGTGAGGCCGAGAAGTCCCGCCGCTCCGCGCTCGCCGAGGCCGAGGCGATCGAGGGCGAGCGCCGCGGTGAGGCCGAGCGTGCCCGCCGTGTCGCCGAGGCCGAGGCCACCCGGGCCGAGGGCGAGGCGCAGGCGGCCGCGACGCTGGCCGTCGGTCAGGCCGAGGCGGAGGCCATGGACAAGCGGGCCGAGGCGTTCGCGCACTACAACGACGCCGCGGTGCTCCAGATGCTCATCGAGGTGCTCCCGCAGATCGCCCGCGAGGTCGCTGCCCCGATCAGCGCCATCGACCAGCTCACCGTCATCTCGCCCGACGGTGCCGGTGCCCTGCCGCGCCAGGTCAACGACAACGTCGTGCAGACGCTGAGCATGCTCAAGACCTCCACCGGCCTCGACCTCGAAGCACTGGTCAAGGGCGCCGTCGGCAAGGCCGTCGACGGCGCGAACAGCGAGCCGGCCCCGGCGGTGAGCGGTACGCCGACGGGCTGACCGGTCCCGGTACGTCGAGGGGTTGTGTGCCTCCGGACGCGGTGACGCGCGTCGTCGGGCACACGACCCCTCCAGCCGGTCGCCGCCCGAGGCTCGGCGCGTCCCGCCGCACTGACTACCCTCGGACCCATGACCACCGGCGCCGCCGCGACCTCCGGCACCATCTCCACCACCACCGACCAGGACGTGGTCGACCTCGCGGTCCGCGCCCGCGAGGCGGCTCGCGTCCTGGCGATCGCGACCCGCGCGCAGAAGGACGCTGCCCTCGAGGCGATGGCCGACGCGTTGCTGGCGGGGGCGCCGGCGCTGCTGGCCGCCAACGCCGATGACGTGGCCCGCGCCGAGCAGGCCGGCACCCCGCCGAACGTCGTGGACCGGCTCCGCCTCACCGACGACCGGCTCGCCGGCATGGCGCAGGGGCTGCGCGACGTGGCCGGCCTGCCGGACCCCGTCGGCGAGGTCGTCCGCGGCGGCACGCTGGCGAACGGGCTCGAGCTGCGGCAGGTCCGCGTGCCGTTCGGCGTCGTCGGGATGATCTACGAGGCCCGCCCCAACGTGACGGCCGACGCCGCCGGGATCTGCCTGAAGTCCGGGAACGCCGTGCTGCTGCGCGGCAGCTCGAGCGCCGCGGCCAGCAATGCCGCGATCGTCGAGGTGCTGCGCGGGGCGGCCGCCGCGACCGGGCTGCCGGCGGACGTCGTCCAGCTGGTGCCCAGCGACTCCCGCGACACCGTCAAGGCGCTGATGCGGGCGCGGGGGCACGTCGACGTGCTCATCCCGCGCGGCGGGGCCGGCCTCATCCGCTCGGTCGTGGAGGAGTCCACGGTGCCGGTCATCGAGACCGGGGTCGGCAACTGCCACGTCTACGTCGACAGCGGCGCCGACCTCGACCGGGCGCTGGCGATCGTGCTCAACTCCAAGACGCACCGCACCAGCGTGTGCAACTCCGCGGAGTCGCTGCTGGTCCATGCCGACGTCGCCGAGGCGTTCCTGCCGCGCCTCGTGGCGGCGCTGCAGGAGGCCGGCGTGACGATCCACGGCGACGCCGCGTTCACGGCGTACGACGGCGTGGTGGCCGCGACCGACGAGGACTTCGCCACCGAGTACCTCTCCCTCGACGTCTCCGCGGCCGTCGTCCCCGACCTCGACGCCGCCCTCGCGCACGTGCGGCGCTTCTCCAGCGGCCACTCCGACGCGATCGTCACCGAGGACCAACGGGCCGCACGCCGGTTCGTGGCCGAGGTCGACTCCGCGGCGGTGCTGGTCAACGCCTCGACGCGGTTCACCGACGGCGGCGAGTTCGGCTTCGGCGCCGAGATCGGCATCAGCACCCAGAAGCTGCACGCCCGCGGACCGATGGGACTGCCGGAGATGACGTCGACCAAGTACGTCGTCACCGGCGACGGCCACGTGCGCTGACCCGGGTGCGCGGCCGGTAGGCTGACGCCCATGCTGAACGCGCTCGTCGTCCTCGCCGCTGCCGAGGAGTCCCACCACGAGATCGACCACGCCCTGAGCTGGGGCATCGGTGTCGGCGTCCTGGTCCTCCTCCTCGCGATGCTCCTGGCCCTCGTGGCCTTCGGCGGCGGGCGCGAGCACAGCTGAGCACCATGACCGAGCGCCGGCGCCGCGTCGGCGTGATGGGCGGGACGTTCGACCCCATCCACCACGGCCACCTGGTGGCCGCGGCCGAGGTGCAGTCCTGGTTCGACCTCGACGAGGTCGTCTTCGTCCCGGCCGGGGACCCCTGGCAGAAGTCCGACCGGGGCGTCTCGCCGGCCGAGCACCGCTACCTGATGACCGTCGTGGCGACGGCGTCCAACCCGCGGTTCACGGTCTCCCGCGTCGACATCGACCGGCAGGGCCCGACGTACACGATCGACACCCTGCGCGACCTGCGCTCGACCATGCCGGACGCGGACCTGTACTTCATCACCGGCGCCGACGCGCTGGCCGACATCTTCACCTGGCGCAACGCGGAGGAGCTCTTCGCGCTGGCGCAGTTCGTCGGCTGCACGCGGCCCGGCTACACCATGGACGAGGCGACGTTGGCCTCGATCCCCGCGGACCGGGTCACCATGGTGGAGATCCCGGCCCTCGCGATCAGCTCGACCGACTGCCGCGCACGCACCCGCCGCGGCGAGCCCGTCTGGTACCTCGTGCCCGACGGCGTCGTGCAGTACATCGCCAAGCACGACCTCTACCCACCTGACGCACCGGCGGCCAGCCCGCCGGACCCCACCCTCGGAGACTCATGACCGCCACCGACCACGCCCTCGAGCTCGTCCACGCCGCCGCCCGCGCGGCCAGCGACAAGCTCGCGAAGCAGATCATCGCCTTCGACGTCAGCGAGCAGCTGGCGATCACCGACGCCTTCGTGCTCGCCTCGGCCACCAACGACCGGCAGGTCAAGGCCATCGTCGACGAGGTCGAGGACAAGCTGCGCGAGATCGGCGCCAAGCCCATCCGTCGCGAGGGCGAGCGGGACGGCCGCTGGGTGCTCATCGACTACGGCGACGTCGTCGTGCACGTCCAGCACGAGGAGGAGCGCGCCTTCTACGCCCTCGAGCGGCTCTGGCGCGACTGTCCGACCATCACGCTCCCCGCGGACGTCACCACGCATGAGCGCTGACCCCGGCCCGCGGCGGCTGGTGCTGCTGCGGCACGGGCAGACGGCGTACAACGCCGCGAAGCGGATCCAGGGCCAGCACGACGTCGACCTCGACGAGACCGGCCACGAGCAGGCGGCCACTGCGGCGCCGTGCGTCGCGGCGTACCGCCCGACCCGGCTGGTCACCTCCGACCTCGCCCGCGCGCAGCAGACCGCGGCGTACGTCGCCAAGGAGACCGGCCTCGAGCCCGACCTCGACCCGCGGCTGCGCGAGGCGCACCTCGGCGAGCGGCAGACGCTGACGCACGACGAGTACGCCGCGCTGGCGCCGGCGGAGTTCGCCGCGTTCGTCCGGGGCGACTGGGACGTCGTGCCCGGCGGCGAGGGGCTGGCCGCCCTGCGCGCGCGGATGACCGACGCCCTGCGCGACGCGCTGGCCGCGACCCCGGAGGGGGAGACGACGGTGGCCGTCTCGCACGGCGGCGCGATCAAGGTGGGCGTGACGGAGCTGCTCGGCTGGCCCGCCGAGGCGGCTCGGAGCCTGCGCGCGCTGCGCAACTGCTCCTGGCTGGTGCTCGAGCAGCGCGACCGCGTGGTGCTCGCCGGCTACGGCCTGACCCCGATTTCGTCCTCCGAAGCTCTATGAGTAACATTCTGCGAGCCGCCTGACGGGGAGACCCGGACGGCAGCGACCTGGGGCTGTGGCGCAGCTGGTAGCGCATCTGCATGGCATGCAGAGGGTCAGGGGTTCGAGTCCCCTCAGCTCCACCCATACTTGTGAGAGAGGCCCGGCGCGGATGCGCCGGGCCTCCTGCAATTCTCCGGTCGTGCGCCGGGCGCAGCTGGTAGCGGCTCTGCCGATCCTGGGCAATGGCATGCAGAGGGTCAGGGGTTCGAGTCCCCTCAGCTCCACCAATACTTGTGAGGGAGGCCCGGCGCGGATGCGCCGGGCCTCCTGCAATTCTCCGGTCGTGCGCCGGGCGCAGCTGGTAGCGGCTCTGCCGATCCTGGGCAATGGCATGCAGAGGGTCAGGGGTTCGAGTCCCCTCAGCTCCACCCGTACTCCTCTCTGCGTTCCGGTAGCGCGAGCCGATGTCCCTCGCCGCCGCAGGGTTGGCCGAGGGCCCGCCCGGGTAGGACCGCTGCGACTCGAGACGTGAGGAGCATCGATGACGGGGAAACGCGGCGACGAGCTGGGCGTGGAGCTCGGCCGGCTGTGGTACGCGGGCACGCACGACCTGCCGGCGGTGGCGGAGGACTACTGGACGGCGTGCACCAACGTGCCGTCCCTGGTGTCCGCCCAGTGCGCACGCGGCGGGGGCCTGGGGGCGGACCCCGGGGCGAGCATCGACGACTACTCGTCGCGGATCTACCAGATGCTGCTCGGCACCCGGACGTCCGTCGCGCTGGTGGGTGAGGCGCTCGTGTGGATCGCCGACGAGTACGCGAAGACCGACGCGTCGTGCCGCGCGAGCTTCGAGAGCACCAAGACCGAGATGGAAGCCGTGGGGGACGGGTCATGACGTTCGACGTGGGACAGCTGCCGGGGCGGGCCCAGGAGCTCAAGGAGGCCGGCGTCCGCGCGGCATACCGCGAGCTGACCCGGTTCGGCGCCGGCGGCGGTGGCGGTGCCGCCCAGATGATGCAGATCGCCGAGGACTCCATGGCCGGGGTCGAGAACATCTACGACGACTTCCTCGACGTGCCCGACCCGGCCGACTTCGCGCCGAAGATCGAGTGGCTCGGCAACGCGATGGCGAAGCTGGCCACCGAGGGGCACACCAGCGACCCGGTGACCGGTTCCACGGCGGTCTCCGCTCACAACCCGAACCTCACGCTGGTCGGCGGCAGCGGCGACTACCTGTCGGACTGGACCGGGGTCGCGGCCGACAGCTACAAGCGCAGCTACGGCGACCGGTTCGCGCCGACGGCGTCCTCGCAGTACGCCGCGGTGTCGGTGCTCCGCAACGCGATCAACGCCGAGGCCGCCGTCTGGCAGGGCGTGCGCGACGACCTCGACAAGCTCTCCCAGGAGGCCATCGAGCTGATGGAGGGGGCCGGCAGCAAGGGTGGGGCCGAGTGGGCGGCCGTGCTGTCCATCGCTGCCACCGTCATCACCGTCCCGCTGACCGGCGGCGCCTCGGCGATCGCCCTGCCGGCCGTGGCGGCCGGGCTGAGCGTGGCCTCCACCGGCATCGGCCTCGCCACCGGCGGCGGGGGCGAGCCGACCGAGCTCGGCCTGGACGCCGGCTCCTCCGACAAGGTCATCTCCAGCCTGCAGACGGCCCTGACCGAGCTGGCCGACGAGATCGGCGTCCAGGAGAGGAAGATCTCCGAGGCGCTCAACCAGTCCTCCGGGGTCCTCGACTCGCAGTGGGACGTCTTCTGCCTGCCCCAGCCGGCGCTCGTCGACGCCCCGAACCACCCGGTCAACGACCCCTCCTACGGTGGCTACAGTGCCTGAGCCGCGAGCGGGGCAGACCCCGCTGGAGCGCGCGTGGTCCGACACGACGGTCGAGACCGAGTCGCCGAACGGCCGGGTCCGGGTCACGATGGTCGGCGACCACGAGCTGCGGCTGTGGGTGGACCCGACCTGGTACGCCACGGTCCCGGTGCGGACCCTCCAGGACGAGCTGGTGAAGGTGGCCCGGCTGGTCTACGTCAACCGCACCCGCGCCTACTACGACACCTGGAGCCGGCTGGCGGGCCGGTTGGTGCGCCCCTCTCGGACCCCCGCGAGCCCGGAGACCGAGGAGTACCAGCGCCGGCTCGACGAGGTCGTCGCGCGTGGCGAGGCGTACGACGGCCGGATCGCGCTGGTGCTCTCGGGGACGTCGCGGTTCACGGTCAGCATCGACCCGTCGGTCGTGCGCGACCTCGACGCGCCGGCCTTCTGCGCCCGCGCCCGGGAGGCCGCGCTGGCGTGCCTGCGCGAGCACGAGGAGGGGTGGCAGCGCGCCCACTTCGACGTCTACACGCGCCCGCGGCTCGAGCGGGCCGGCGTCCTGTGAGGCGCACCCGGCGGTCCCGTGCCGGCGCGGCCGGGGCGGCCGGCCTGGCGGTCGTCGGCACCCTGCTGGGCGGCTGCGGCACCGACGAGGCGGCCGCCGACGCGGTCCTCGAGGGGCGGGGCGACCAGGTCGACGGGCCGACGACGACGTTCGTCGTCCCGACCGGCACGCTCGCGGTGACCGTCGGCGACCCGGTCGACCGGGTGGGCTCCGACGACACCGCGGACCGCGAGGAGCGTGCCGCCCCCGACGGGTCCGCGCTGCTGCCCGTGCTGGTCGACTTCACCGACCGCGAGGGGGCGCCGTGGGGTGGCCGGCTCGCGGCCGAGCCGCAGGAGGCCGACGTCGTGCTCGAGGTCGGCGGGGAGGAGCGGGAGCTCGGCTCGCCGTACACCACCGCCGGCCGGGGTCTCAGCGGCGCGGGGACCGCGACGTACTGGGTCGTGGTCCCCGGAGAGCCGGCCGCGGACGACGTGACCGTGACGGTCACCTACGACGGCGCCGAGCAGGCGGCCGCGCCGGGGGAGGAGCCGTCCGGTCCGGCGGCCACGCTGGCCGGGCTGCCGGCGGAGGCGCCCCCGGCGGCGGACTGCCCGGCGCGGTGGCGGACGGGCGGGGCGCCGCTGCGGCTGGAGTGCGAGCTGCCGCTGGTCGGTCGCACGGCGTACTGGCCGGGCGCCGGCTGGGCGCCCGACGGGTCGTCGTGGGTCGTCGTGGAGGCCCGGCGGATCCAGGCGTACGCCGCCCGCGGCTCCGCCGACGAGGTCCGCTCGGTGGAGGGGGTGGGCCCCGCGGAGCAGCTCGGCCACGGCGAGTGGGGTCCGACCGGTCTCGCGGGCGTCGTTGTCGCCGGCGAGGACGACCTGACCGGCGACGCGCTGCCGCTCGAGCTCGACGTCGCGGTCGACGCGCCGGGCGCGGAGACCGGTCCGGTGCGCGCGACGTACGCCGTGCCCGTGCCGCGGTGAGGCGGGTGCGGCCGTAGGATCGCCGCCGTGGTGGACGAGGTCGAGGCGCTGGTCTGCGAGCCGCCGGTCCTCGAGGGCCGCACCATCTCGCTGCGGTACGCCGCCGTCGCGGGCGACGAGGTGCGCCACGCGTTCACCGAGGTGGTCGAGCTGCCCGCGCCGCTCGACCACGTCGCCCGGGCGGTCCGCGAGCCGGTGCTGCGGCTGCTGTCGCTCGCGGCGGCGCTGAGCTACGCCAAGGCGTTCGCGCCGGCGCCGATCAGCGTGCCGGGCGGGCTGACCGCGCGGGAGCGGACGTTCCTGACCGAGGTCGCGCGCAACGGCCTGGGTGAGTTCGCCTACGTCAACGACCTGCCCGCCGTGCTCGACCTCGAGGTGCTGGGGCCGGAGCTTCCCGAGCCGACGAGCGCGCCCGGACCGGTGGCCGAGCCGCAGCGGCTCCTGGTCGCCGTCGGCGGCGGCAAGGACTCCATCGTCTCGATCGAGGCGCTCCGAGGAGCGGGCCACGAGATCGGGCTGTTCTCGGTCGGCAGCTACGCGCCGATCGAGGCCACCGCCGAGGTCGCCGGCGTCCAGCTGTCGACCGTGCGCCGCCGGCTCGACCCGCACCTGTTCGGGCTCAACGCGGCCGGCGCGCCCAACGGCCACGTGCCGGTGACGGCGGTCAACTCGCTGCTGGCGGTGCTCACCGCGCTGGCGCTCGGCCACGACGCGGTCGTCTTCAGCAACGAGGCGAGCTCGTCCTTCGGCAACGTCGCCTGGCACGGACGGACGATCAACCACCAGTGGTCCAAGGGCCTGGACTTCGAGCGGCTGCTGCGCGAGAGCCTGCCGGCCGGCGCGCCGACGTACGTCTCGCTGCTGCGCCCGCTCACCGAGCTCCGCATCGCGCGGCGCTTCGCCGACCACACGGCCTACCACCGCGTCTTCACCAGCTGCAACCGCGCCTTCAAGCTCGCCGAGGGCGACCGGACGTCGTGGTGCGGGGACTGCCCGAAGTGCCGGTTCGTGTTCCTCTGCCTCGCGCCGTTCCTGTCCCGCGCGGCGCTGCTGGACGTCTTCGGCGGGTGCGACGTGCTCGCCGACGAGGCGCAGCTGACCGGGTTCCTGGAGCTGCTGGGGGTCGACGGCCTGCTGAAGCCGTTCGAGTGCGTCGGCGAGCCCGACGAGTGCCGCGTCGCGCTGGCGCTGCTGCGCGAGCACGCCGACTGGCGCGACCACCCGTTCCTCGCGCACCCCGAGGTCGACGCGATCACCGCGACGCCGGCCGAGCGGGAGGCGGTCTTCGCCTTCCGCGAGGGCGAGCATCTGCTGCCGCCCGCCCTGGAACCGCTCGCCCGTGCGGTTTGAGGACCTGGCCGGCCGCTCCGTCGTGGTGTGGGGCGCCGGTCGCGAGGGGCGCGCCGCGCTCGTCGAGCTGACCGCCCGCGGCCTGGCCCCGACGGTCGCCCTCACCGGCGCTGGAGTCGTGCCCGACGACCTGGCGCACCTGGCCGTGACGGGGGAGGCGGCGCTGGCCCGGCTCGCGGCCGCCGACGTCGTCGTGAAGTCGCCGGGCGTCCCGCACACCGCCCCGGAGTACCTCCGCCTCCGCGAGCTCGGCGTCCCGGTCACGTCCCTGACCGACCTGTGGCTGCACGACAACGCGCACCGCACCGTCGCCGTCACCGGCACCAAGGGCAAGAGCACCACCGCGAGCCTCGTGCGGCACCTGCTCGGCGGCCTCGGCCTCGACGCCGCGCTCGTCGGCAACGGGGGCGTGCCCGTCACCGCCGGCGACCGGCCGGAGGCGGCGTACGCCGTCGCCGAGGTCTCCAGCTACCAGGCCGCCGACCTGACCTGCTCGCCGCGCGTCGCCGTGGTCACCTCGCTCTACGCGGAGCACCTGCCCTGGCACGGCGGCTACGAGCAGTACGTCGCCGACAAGCTCACCCTCGTCGCGCACGGCCCGGAGGCGGTCGTCGTGCCGGACGTCGCCGGCGAGGTGGCCCGGCTCGTGGCCGCCCGCCTCGGCCCGGCCACGCGGCTGCTCGACCCGGCTGCGCTCGGCCTCGTCGTCACCGACGACGGGGTGGCCTGGCAGGGGGTCGGTGAGCTGCACGCCGACGAGCTGGCGCTGCGCGGCCGGCACAACCTGGTCAACCTGGCGCTGGCCCTGGCCGCGGTCGACGTCCTGGTCGAGGGCGGCGCCGACCGGAGTGCGCTGCTGGCGGCCGCCCGCACCTTCGCGCCGCTGGCCCACCGGCTGGAGCAGGTGCCCTCCGGTGACGGTCGCGCCTGGGTCGACGACAGCCTCGCGACCGCGCCGGAATCGGTGGTGGCCGCGCTGGAGACCTACGCCGACCGTCGGGTCGTGCTGCTCGCCGGCGGGGCGGACCGCGGACTGTCCTTCGCGCCGCTGGTCGACTACCTCGCCCGGCGCGATCCGGCCGCGGGCGTGTCCACGATCGCCGTCGGCCCGGCCGGCGCGCGGCTGGCGCGCGAGCTCGACGTACGCCTCGCGCCGGACTTCGCGACCGCGCTGACCTGGGCGTCCGCCCCCTCGGACGCCGAGGTGGTCCTGCTGTCGCCGGGCGCCCCGAGCTTCGACGAGTTCGCCAGCTTCGAGGAGCGCTCGGCCGCGTTCCGGGCCGCCGCGGGTCGGTCCGCGACCGCTCCGGACGCTCGGTAGCCTCGGCGCGTGCGCACCCCTCCGGCCGGCCCGGCCAGCCTCCGGCGGCTCGAGGACCCGGTGGTGGGGTGGACCGCCGCGATCGGCGTCGCGCTGCTCGCGCTGGTGCTACGGCTGTGGAACCTCGGGGAGCCCAAGCAGTTCCAGTTCGACGAGACCTACTACGCCAAGGACGCCTGGTCGCTGGCCAACCACGGCTACGTCCGGGAGTACGTCGAGGACGCCAACGACTCGATCCTCGCCGGGACCACCGACGGCCTGTGGGAGTCCGAGCCGTCGATGATCGTCCACCCCGAGGTCGGCAAGTGGCTGATCGCGCTGGGGGAGCGGCTCTTCGGCATGGACCCGTTCGGCTGGCGGGTCGCCTCCGCGGTCGTCGGCGCGCTGATGGTTCTGGTCATGGTCCGCCTCGTGCGACGGATGACCCGCTCGACGCTGCTCGGGGTGGTCGGCGGCCTGCTGCTGATGTTCGACGGGCTGCACTTCGTGCTGTCGCGGCTGGCGCTGCTCGACATCTTCCTGGCGTTCTTCACCCTCTGCGCGGTCGCGTGCATCGTGGCCGACCGGGACTGGTACCGCGCACGCCTCGCCGCGCTCGCCCCCGACCCGGTCACCTCCGGGTGGGGCCCCGTGCGCGGGCTGCTGTGGCGGCCGTGGCTGCTCGCGGCCGGGGTCTGCTTCGGGCTCGCGCTCGGCACCAAGTGGACGGCGGCGTACCCCCTCGCCGCGTTCGGCCTGCTCGTCTGGGCCTGGAGCGCCGGCGCCCGCAGGGCGCGCGGGGTGCGGCAGCCGGTGCTGCGCTCGGCGGTGGTCGACGGGCTGCCGGCGTTCGGCTGGCTCGTGGTCGTCGCGCTCGCCGTCTACGTCGCGTCGTGGACGGGCTGGCTGGTGCACGCCGCGGAGTACGAGAAGAGCCTCTCCTCGACGCAGTACACCCAGTTCGAGGCCGAGCGCCCCTGCGACGCCGACGGCAACGAGGCCAACGACGACGACTCGGGTGCCCGCTGGCCGACCGCCGCCGAGCCCGACGCGTCGGGTCCGGGCGAGGTCGTGCAGTCGTTGCGGTCGCTGTGGAGCTACCACCAGGACCTGTTCACCTTCCACACCCACTACCTCAACTGCAGCGAGCACACCTACGCCTCGCAGCCGTCGGGCTGGCTGCTGATGAACCGCCCCGTCGGCGTCGCCGCTGACACGAAGATCGAGCCCGGCACGCGCGGCTGCGACGCGCCCGAGGGCAGCGACTGCCTGCGCCAGGTGCTGCTCATCGGGACACCGGTGCTGTGGTGGGGCGGGATCGTCGCGCTGGTGCTCGCGCTGGTCACCTGGGTCGGCGCCCGTGACTGGCGCGCCGGCGTCGCGGTCGTCGGAGCGGCCTCGACCTGGTTGCCGTGGCTGCAGTACGACGACCGGCCGATCTTCCTCTTCTACGTCTCGCTGACGCTGCCGTTCGTCGTCATCGCGATCGTGCTCGCCATGGGGAGGTTGATCGGACCCTCCCGGGTGCCGAGCCGGCGGCGGACCGTCGGGGTGGTGCTGTCCGGGTCGTTCCTCGTGCTCGTGCTGCTCAACTTCGCGTGGTTCTGGCCGATCTTCACCAACGGCCTGCTCACCCACGCGGAGTGGCTGGACCGGATCTGGTTCGAGCGCTGGATCTAGCCGTGGGGGATCGCCGGGCCGGTCGACAGTCGTTCAATTGCGCGGTTGTCACGCTTCTACCCGCGGGTAACCCGACATTTCCGCGCAATTGAACGGTCGTAGTCGCGCCCAGGACCGCCCGACGGCAGGGTCAGCGTCGCTGGGGGAGACCCACCGAGCGGACGACGAGGTCGTCGCGCTGGACGAACTTCGCGAGCAGGCGGGCGAAGGCCTCCTTCTCCTCCAGCGTGAAGTCCTCGAGGCTGTCGAGGATCCGACCGCGGCGCTCGTCGGCGGCATCGACGAGGAACTCGCGGGTCCGCTCGGTCAGGCGGACCACCGCCAGCGAGCCGGCGCCGGTCCGCACGGCCAGCCCGCGAGCGACCAGGTCGTCGACATGTCGCCGGGTCTCGGCGGCCGGGAGCCGCAGCTGGGCGGTCAGGTCGCACTCGCGCAGCGAGCCGAACCGGTCGACCCGCATCAGGATCGCCAGCGGCCCGCGGCCCATCCCCGGCGACAGCTGCCCCGCGACCCGCGCGAGGTAGGCGTCCCCCTGCACGGCGTACTCCGTGAGCGCCTCGTGCAGCAGGTCCTCGACCCGGTCCATGACCACGCTCCTCCCGGGCGGCGTCCTCTCGTCCCTCAACGAGAGCCCGCCGTCTCCGTCCCTGGGACAAGAAGGTAACGCTCGTCACATCGGCGGCGCCGGTGCTCTAGGTTTTCTGCAACCTGTTCCACCCAGGAGGCGCGATGAGCCAGCAGTTCAACCTCTCGACGGTGTTCCGGACCGTGGCAACCACGGTCCCCGACCAGGAGGTGCTGGTCTGGCGCGACCGCCGGCTCACCTACCGCGAGCTCGACCGGCGCGTCGACGGCCTCGCGCACTTCCTCGTCGAGCAGGGCCTCGGCTGCCACCGGGAGCGATCCGAGCTCGCTGGCCACGAGTCGGGGCAGGACCACGTGGCGCTCTACCTGCGCAACGGCAACGAGTACCTCGAGGGGATGCTCGGCGCCTACCGCGCCCGGGCCACCGCGATCAACGTGAACTACCGGTACGTCGAGGAGGAGCTCGCCTACCTGCTCACCGACTGCCAGGCCACCGCGCTGGTCTTCCACGCGGAGTTCGCCCCCCGCGTGGCCGCCATCCGCGACCGGCTCCCGCAGCTGCGCGTGCTGGTGCAGGTCGCCGACGAGTCCGGCAACGCGCTGCTGCCCGGCGCGGTCGACTACGAGTCCGTGCTCGGCACGCCCGCGCCCGCCGCCGGCCTGCCCGAGCCGTCGCCGGACGACCTGTTCGTGCTCTACACCGGCGGGACGACGGGGATGCCCAAGGGCGTGCTGTGGCGGCAGGACGACATCTACGTGACGTCGATGGGAGGTACGCCGTTCGGCACCACCGAGCCGCACACGTCGTACGACTCCATCGCCGAGGCGGCCCGCGCCGCCGGCGGCGGGATGACCCTGCTGATGGCGCTGCCGTTCATGCACGGTGCCGCGCAGTGGTCGACGTTCCACACCCTCACGAACGGCGGCAAGATCGTGCTGCCGCACCACGTCGACCACCTCGACGCCGCCGACGTGCTCAGCACGGCGATCCGCGAGAAGGCGGTCAGCATCCCGGTGGTCGGCGATGCCGTCGTGCGGCCGCTCATCGACGAGATCGAGCGCGCCGACTACGACCTCTCCGGACTGGCCGCGATCAACAACGGCAGCGCGCCGCTGACGCCGGCGGTCCGTGACCGGTTCCTCGAGCTGGCGCCGCACATGGTCGTGATGGACGCGGCCGGCTCGTCGGAGACCGGGCTGCAGATGAGCTCGATGTCGCTCAAGGGGATGGAGGCCGACGCGGCGACGTTCGCGCCGGTGCCCGCGACGACCGTGGTCGACGACCTGTTCACGCGGGTGCTCGAGCCCGGGGAGGGCGGCGGCTGGCTCGCGCAGCGCGGGCGCGTGCCGCTCGGCTACCTCGGCGACGCGGCGAAGACCGCGCGGACGTTCCCCGTCATCGGCGGCGAGCGCTACTCCATCCCCGGCGACCGTGCCGACCTGCTCGAGGACGGCCGCATCCGCCTGCTCGGGCGCGACGGGGTCACCATCAACTCCGGCGGCGAGAAGATCTTCGTCGAGGAGGTCGAGCGTGCGCTCGCCCACCACCCGGCCGTGCGGGACGTGGTCGTCGTCGGCCGGCCCTCCGAGCGGTGGGGGAGCGAGCCGGTGGCGGTCGTGCAGCTGGCCGACGGGGCGGGCGCCACCGACGAGGAGCTGCTCGAGGAGTGCGCGAAGCACGTGGCGCGCTACAAGGTCCCGCGCGCCGTCGTCCGGGTCGGCCTCGTCGAGCGCTCGCCCTCGGGCAAGGCCGACTACCGCTGGGCGAAGGGGCAGGTGACCGCGCCCGAGGAGGCCCAGCCGGCGCCGGCCTGAGCGGCTCCTGTCGAGGTCGGCTTAGGGGAGCCTCTCCTTTCTGGAATCAGTCCAGAAAGGGCGATACGTTGTCCTCATGACCGATCTCCTGCACCCCGACCAGACCCACGTCGCCAAGCCGGCCTTCACCGCCTCCGAGCAGCTCGCCACGCACCTGCAGCAGCTCAGCGTCGACCTGATCGAGCTGCACCTCCAGGGCAAGCAGGCCCACTGGAACGTCGTCGGCCTCAACTTCCGCGACCTCCACCTGCAGCTCGACGAGGTCGTCGACGCCGCACGTGAGTACTCCGACCAGGTCGCCGAGCGGATGCGCGCGCTGTACGTCGTCCCCGACGGCCGCTCCGCCGCCGTCGCCGAGCAGACCTCGCTGCCGCCGTTCCCGGCCGGTGAGGTCAACACCGCCGAGTGCGTCGACCTCATCACCACCGCGATCTACGGCGTCACCGCCACCGCGCGCCGGATCCACGACGACGTCGACGCCGAGGACCCCACCACCGCGGACATCCTCCACGTCATCATCGAGCGCCTCGAGCAGCTCGCCTGGATGATCGACGCCGAGAACCGCGTCGCCAACCGCAGCCTCCCGCGGTCCATCCACCGCTGATCGGTCCCACTCCGCGCCCCCGCACGCCGGGGGTCCGAGACGGTTGCTGCGCAACCTCCTCGACCGCCCGGCGAACGCCACCCCCGGTGGGTCGAGGAAGGCGCGCAGCGCCTGTTCGAAACCCAGCGTCGGACGGGGCAGGTCAGGCGAGGACCAGCTCGTCCCAGTCGACCTCGGCCGTGCGGGACCGGTACTCGGCGACGAGGCCCGGCCAGTTGGTGGTGATGCGGGGGCCGTCGACGTACCAGCTGTTGCAGCCGGCCCAGGCGCTGGTGGCGAGGCGGGACTGCATCTCGCGGTCGTAGGCGTGGGCGGCGGCCGGGGTCGGCTCGGCGGTGCGCAGCCCGCGGTCGGCCAGGCGGCGGACGACCTGGGCGATCCAACCGGCCTGGCCCTCCATCATGTTGATGATCGAGCTGCCGCCGAGGTTGGTGTTCGGGCCGTAGATGCAGAACAGGTTCGGGAAGCCGGGGACCGCGATGCCGAGGTGGGCGCGGGCGCCGTCGGCCCAGTGCTGGTGCAGGTCCAGCCCGTCGCGGCCGGTGACCTTCATCGGCGCGAGGAACTCGGTCGCGGCGAAGCCGGTGCCCCAGATGAGCACGTCGGCCTCGTGCAGGCGGCCGTCGGCGGTGCGGACGCCGTTCGCCTCCAGGCCGGTGACCTCCTCGGGGACGACCTCGACGTGGTCGCGGGCGAGGGCGGGGTACCACTGGTTGCTGAACAGCACCCGCTTGCAGCCGAGCGGGTAGTCCGGGACGAGCTTGCGTCGTAGCGCCGGGTCCTCGACCCGCGCCCGCAGGTGCGCCTTCCAGGTCGCCCCGATCGCGGCCATCAGCGGCTTGGTGATCGGGGAGTCGCCGGCGAGGGCGCCGTTGAACCGCTCGGTCAGCCAGAACACCGCGCGCCGCTCGGCGTGCAGCGCCGCCGGGAACCGCTCGAAGAGGCGGTGGTGGTGCGCCTTGTACTCCTGGTCCGGCTTCGGGAGCACGTAGGGCGCCGAGCGCTGGAAGACCGTCATCGAGCCGACCCGGTCGACGATGCCGGGCACGAATTGCACGGCGCTGGCGCCGGTGCCGACGACCGCGACCCGCTTGCCCTCGAGGTCGACGCCGTGGTCCCACTGCGCGGAGTGGAACGCCGGGCCGTCGAAGTGGCCGGGCACCTTCGGCAGCGCCGGGTTGGAGAGCTGGCCGACGGCGGAGACCAGCACCTCGGCCTCGTACGTCTCGCCCGCGGCCGTCTCCACGCGCCACGTCGTGGTGGCCTCGTCGTACGTCGCCGCGGTGACCTCCTGGTTCAGCTGCACCAGGTCGAGCAGGCCCTCGTCGCGAGCGGCCGAGCGGAGGTACTCCAGGATCTCCGGCTGGGTGCCGTAGCGGCGGCTCCAGCGCGGGTTCTGCGCCCACGACCAGGAGTAGAGCGGTGAGGGGACGTCGCAGGCCGCGCCGGGGTAGGTGTTGTCGCGCCACACCCCGCCGACGTCGTCGGCCCGCTCGAGCACGGTGATGTCGGTGATGCCCTGCTGCCGCAGCGCCCGGGCCGTGCCCAGCCCGCCGAAGCCGGCGCCGATGATCACCACACGTGGACTGGTGGGAGGTCCCTGCTGCTGTGCCATGGCCCTCATCCTTTGCCAGCCGCCACCCCCGCCGGGAGCGCTTCGACGGCGGATGCTTGATAATTCCGGCCATGACCCGCGTCCAGGTCGTCGAGCCGGCCGCCCGGGACTGGGAGTTCCCGCGGGCGGCCGCCGGCACCGCCCACCTGGTGGCGTACGCCGTGGCGCGCGGCGTGGCGCCGCAGGTCGTCCTGGCCGGCACCGGCCTGCGGGAGGCCGACCTCGCCGAGCCCGGCAGGGAGGTGACCGCGGCGCAGGAGCTGCTGGTGGTGCGGACGCTGCAGCGGCTCCTGCCGGGGTCGGGGGAGCGGGTCGGCGCGACGTACCGCGCGTCGTCGTTCGGCGTGCTCGGCTACGCGCTGCTGGCGAGCCGGACGGTCCGCGAGGCGATGGAGGTGACGCTGCGCTTCATCGACCTGTCGTACGCGTTCGCGCTGCCGCGGGCGGAGCTGTCGGGGGAGCGGGCGCGGCTGGTGGTGGACGGGCGGGGGCTGCCGGCCGACGTGCGCGCGTTCCTCGTCGCCCGGGACACCGCTGCGATCCACGTCGTCGCGGACTCGCTGGTGCCCGGCGGGCTCGGGGCGACCCGAACGGTCGGGCCGGAGGTCGGCGTGCTCGACCTCGCCGCGGCCGAGCTCGACCGCCCGCTGCCGCGCGACCCGTCGACGGCCGGCGAGCAGCTGGCCGAGGACATGTGCCGCGACGTGGTGGCCCGCCGGCGCGAGCGGACCGGCATCGCCCGCGACGTGCAGGTGCTCGTCACGCAGCGGCTGCCGGAGGGCGCGCCGATGGCGGCGGTGGCCGCCGGGCTCGGCCTCAGCGAACGGAGCCTGCGCCGGCGGCTCGCCGAGGCCGGGGTCGGCTACCGGGCGCTCGTGGAGGAGGTCCGCGAGTCGCTGGCGCGCTCGCTGCTGGAGTCGCGCGCGACGCTGCCGGTCGCCGACGTCGCGCGGCGGCTCGGGTACGCCGACGCCGCGGCGTTCACCCACGCGTTCACCCGGTGGACGGGCGTGCCGCCGGCGGCGTACGCCCGTGGCCAGCGGGGGATCAGGTGATCGTCATCCCGCCGTCGACGACGAGCGTCTGCCCGGTGACGTACCCGGACGCCGGCGAGGCCAGGAAGACCGCGGCCGCGGCGAGCTCGACGGGGTCGCCCTTGCGGCCGACCGGGATGCGGTCCTGGCGGGACTCGAGGTAGCCCGGCGGGTACTGCTCGGTCATCTCGGTCTCGAAGAACCCCGGCGCGATGGCGTTGACGCGGATGCCCTTGCGGCCGGTCCACTGCTGGGCCAGGTCGCGGGTGAGGCCGAGCAGCCCGGCCTTGGTGGCGGCGTACGCCGCCTGCGGGAGCCCGGCGGTGGTGAGGCCGAGCACCGAGGAGATGTTGATGATGCTCGAGCCGGGCTTCATGACCCGGCCGCACGCCTGGGCCATCCAGTAGCACCCGTTGAGGTTGACGTCGACGACGCCGCGGAACTGCTCCGGGGTCTCGCGGGTCGCGGGGACCGCCGTGCCGATGCCGGCGTTGTTGACGAGGACGTCGACGTGGCCGAGCTCCTCCATCGCGAGCGCGACGATGTTCGTGCAGGAGTCGGGGTCGGCGACGTCGGTCTGCACGGGCAGCGCCGTGCGGCCGGCGGCCTCGACCAGGCGTGCGGTCTCGGTGAGCCGGTCGGCGCGCCGGGCGCCCAGCACGACGTCGGCGCCGGCCTCGGCGAAGGCTCGTGCGATGTGGACCCCGAGGCCGCTGGAGGCACCGGTGACGACGGCGACGCGGCCGTCGAGGCGGAACATGTCGGTGACGGTCATGCGCGGAACTCTAGGCGCGCAGGCCCAGCGTCTCGCGCAGGGCGTCCGCGGCGCTGACCTGCGGCGCCCAGCCGAGCTGGGCCTTGGCGCGCGTGGTGTCCATGATCGCCGGGTGGGCCAGCGCTTCCACCCACTGCACCGGCTGCGGCAGGCCCGGGACGCCGGCCGCCGCCCGCGCCAGCGCGTGCGCCGGCGCCGCCGGCAGCGGGACCGGGACGCCGCCGAGGATGCGGACGACGTCGGCCGCGGTGAGCGTGTCGTCGGCCGCGATGTTGTAGGCGCCGGGCGGACCGGCGGCGACCACGCACTGCAGCAGCGCCCGGCCCACGTCGGCCTCGTGCACCAGCTGCAGCGGCAGGTCCGGCACCGGCACGGGCACCGGCGGCAGCCGCTTCGGCACCGCCTGGAGGAGGGTGCCGAGCCAGCCCGCCCACGACGGCAGCCGGACCTTGCCGCCGACGGCGTTGGGGCCGGCCACGATCGGCGGGCGCAGCAGGTAGAGGTCCACCTCGCGGCCGGCCGCGGCCTGCACGCCGGCCTCCTCGCGCAGCAGGCCCTCCAGCTCCGCCTTCTCCCGCGCGTAGAACAGGTGGTCGGCGGGCCGGGTCGGCCAGTCCTCGCCGATCCCCACCGGGTTGTCGGGGTGGAAGCCGTACGCCGCCACCGAGCTGGCGTAGACGAAGCGGCGCGCCCCCGCCTCGGCGGCCGCACGGAACGCGTTGAGCGTGCCGTCGACGTTGATCGCGCGGGTCTGCTCGGCCTCCCCGCCGACGATCGCGAAGGCCAGGTGCACCACGACGTCGGCGCCCGCGAACGCCTCGGTCAGCGCGGCCCGGTCGCGCACGTCGCCCTGCCGGTAGTCGGTCTTCACCCAGTCGCGCTCGGCGGGATCGACGCGGCTGCGCGCGACGCCGACCACGCGGCGTACGCGCTCGTCGGCCTCGAGCAGCGGGACGAGCCCGGCCCCGAAGGTCCCGGTCGGCCCGGTGACGGCCACGGTCAGGTCGGTCTCGCCGGGCGCCTGGCCGGGGGTGAGGTCGCTCGCGGGGTCGCTCATGGCGCCCCGATACCCCTCCGCGGGGCGCGGTAGCATGACCCCATGCGCAGGACCCTGCTCCTTACCTAGCCGCGTCGACGAGCACCACCCGACGCGGCTGCCCCTCGCGAGCGAGGGGTTTTTTCATGCCCAGCACTGATGGCCCGGCCGCACCCCGGCGCGTGGCCGGAGCAGACCACCACCGCACGCAGCAGACGCCGAAGGGACGCAGATGAGCGAGCAGGCCGGCCGGACCGACGAGGCCGCGACGTACGACATGACCGCGGCGCAGGAGCGCTGGCGGAAGGTCTGGGAGGACCTCGACCCGTTCCGCGTCGGCAGCGCCGGCCCGGGTGCGGAGAAGCGCTACGCGCTGACGATGTTCCCCTACCCGTCGGGCGACCTGCACATGGGCCACGCCGAGGTGATGGCGCTGCACGACGTCATCGCGCGCTACTGGTGGCAGAAGGGGTACGACGTCCTCAACCCCATCGGGTGGGACTCCTTCGGCCTGCCCGCCGAGAACGCCGCGATCCGCAACGACGAGCACCCGGCGACCTACACCTACGCCAACATCGAGACCCAGGCGGAGTCGTTCCGTCGCTACGGCATCTCCTTCGACTGGTCGCGCCGGCTGCACACGTCCGACCCGGAGTACTACCGCTGGACGCAGTGGCTGTTCCTGAAGTTCCGCGAGCGGGGCCTGGCCTACCGCAGGAACAGCCCCGTCAACTGGTGCCCCAACGACCAGACGGTGCTGGCCAACGAGCAGGTCGTGCAGGGCATGTGCGAGCGCTGTGGCGCCGAGGTCACCAAGCGCGAGCTCAACCAGTGGTACTTCAAGGTCACCGAGTACGCCCAGCGGCTGCTCGACGACATGGACGCGCTGGCCGGCACCTGGCCCGACCGGGTGCTGGCGATGCAGCGCAACTGGATCGGCCGCTCCGAGGGCGCGCACGTCGACTTCGACATCGAGCTGGCCGACGGCTCGACGCGGACGGTCACGGTCTTCACGACCCGCCCCGACACGCTCTACGGCGCGACGTTCATGGTGGTGGCCGCCGACGCGAAGCTGGCCGCCGAGGTCGTCGCGCCCGCGCAGGAGGCCGCGCTGGCGGCGTACGTCGAGGACGTGCGGAAGGCCTCCGACATCGACCGGCTCGCCACCGACCGGCCGAAGTCCGGCGTCGACCTGGGCGTCACCGCGCTCAACCCGGTCACCGGCGAGCGGATGCCGGTGTGGGCCTCGGACTACGTGCTGGCCGACTACGGCACCGGCGCGATCATGGCCGTGCCTGCGCACGACCAGCGCGACCTGGACTTCGCGAAGGTCTTCGACCTGCCGGTCCGCCGCGTCGTCGACACAGGCGAGGACAACCCCGAGGAGACCTACGTCGCCACGACCGGCGACGGCACCTACGTCAACAGCGGGCCGCTCGACGGGCTGGACGACAAGGCTGCCGGCATCAGTCGCATCATCGAGCAGCTCGAGGCCGACGGGCGGGGGACCGGCACGGTCAACTTCCGCCTGCGCGACTGGCTGCTGAGCCGCCAGCGGTTCTGGGGCGCGCCGATCCCGGTCGTGCACTGCCCCGACTGCGGCGAGGTGCCCGTGCCCGAGGACCAGCTGCCCGTGCGGCTGCCCGACGACCTGAAGGGCGCCGACCTCAAGCCCAAGGGCGTCTCGCCACTGGCCGCGGCCGAGGCGTGGGTCAACACCGAGTGCCCCTCCTGCGGCGGCCCGGCCAAGCGCGACAGCGACACGATGGACACCTTCGTCGACTCGTCCTGGTACTACCTGCGCTACCTCGACCCGCACTACGAGGACGGCCCGTTCGACCCGGCGCAGGCCCGCGAGTGGATGCCGGTCGCGCAGTACGTCGGCGGCGTCGAGCACGCGATCCTGCACCTGCTCTACTCCCGCTTCTTCACCAAGGTGCTCCACGACATGAGGATGGTCGACTTCGTCGAGCCGTTCTCCGCGCTGCTCAACCAGGGCCAGGTCATCAACCAGGGCAAGGCCATGTCGAAGTCGCTCGGCAACGGGGTCAACCTCGGGGAGATGATCGACCGGTACGGCGTCGACGCGGTGCGGCTGACGATGGTCTTCGCCGGCCCGCCGGAGGACGACATCGACTGGGCCGACATGTCGCCCGGCGGTGCCGTGAAGTTCCTCCAGCGCGCCTGGCGGCTGGCCGGCGACGTCACCGCGCCCGTCGGCACGCCGGCCGAGGGCGGGGACGTCGCCCTGCGGCGGGCCACCCACAAGACGCTGCACGAGGTCGAGCAGCTCATCGAGGGCCACCGGTTCAACGTGGTCGTCGCGCGGACGATGGAGCTGGTCAACGTCACCCGCAAGGCCATCGACTCCGGGTGCGGTCCCGCCGACGCCGCGGTGCGGGAGGCCGTCGAGGCGGTCGCGATCCTGCTGTCCCTCGTGGCGCCGTACACCGCCGAGGAGATGTGGGAGCGCCTGGGCCACCAGCCCACCGTCGCCCGCGCCGGCTGGCCGGCCGTCGACCCCTCGCTGCTGGTCGAGGACACCGTGACCGCGGTCGTCCAGATCCAGGGCAAGGTCAAGGCCCGGCTCGAGGTCGCGCCCGACATCACCGAGGCCGACCTGGAGCAGCTGGCGATGGCCGACCCCGCCGTGGTCCGCGCGATCGACGGACGCCCGGTCCGCAAGGTGGTCGTCCGGGCGCCGAAGCTGGTCAACGTGGTGGTCTGAGCCCATGCCCACCGGCACCGGCCGCACCGTCGTCGTCACCGACTCGACCGCGAGCCTCCCTGCGGAGGTCGTGGCCGAGCGCGGGATCGTCGTCGTGCCCCTGCAGGTCGTCATCGGCGCCGAGGTGCACGACGAGGGCGAGGGCGGTGCGACCCCGGAGATGGTCGCGGCCGCGCTGAAGTCGTTCACGCCGGTCAGCACCTCCCGGCCCTCGCCCGGCGTGATGGCCGAGGTCTACGAGCGCGCGGCGGCCGACGGCGCCACCGAGATCGTCTCGGTGCACATCTCCGGCGACATGAGCGGCACCTTCGAGTCCGCCCAGCTCGCTGCGCGCTCGGCGCCGGTCCCCGTCGTCACGGTGGACTCCCGGCAGGTGGGCGTCGCGACCGGGTACGCCGCGCTCGCGGCCGCCGACGTCGCCGACGCCGGCGGCTCGGCCGAGGAGGCCGCCCACGCCGCCCAGGCACGCGCCGAGGCCTCCTCGTCGCTCTTCTACGTCGACACCCTCGAGTACCTCCGTCGCGGCGGTCGGATCGGCGCCGCCGCCGCCCTGCTCGGCGGCGCGCTCGCCGTCAAGCCGCTGCTCACCATCGCCGACGGCCGCGTCGAGTCGCTCGAGCGGGTCCGCACCTCCTCCCGCGCGATCTCCCGGCTCGAGGAGCTCGCCGTCGAGGCCGCCGGGGACCGGCCCGTCGACGTCTGCGTCGCCCACCTCGCCAGCGCCGACCGCGCCGCCGCCCTCACCGGCCGCCTCGCCGACCGGCTCGCCGACCGGCTCGAGGGCCGCGACGTCTGGTGCGGCGAGCTCGGTGCCGTCCTCGGCGCCCACGTCGGCCCCGGCATGCTCGCCGTCTGCGTGGCGCCGCGGGTCATGTAACGCACTGTTCGCCACTCTGTAAGTGCGCTGCAGCGTGCCGACAGAGTGCGTAGCTGTCCGTTACATGCCCGCGGGCCGGCTGGTGTCCACAGGGCGGCGCCGGGGCCGGGTCGTCCACAGGCGGCTCGTCGGACCGGGCGGGCGGACGGTCGGCGTACCTAGCGTCACCGGCATGCGATCCCGCCGCGCTGCCAACGAGCACCAGGAAGCCGTCTCCCGACGGCTGGCCCTGCTGAGCGCCGAGCTGGCTGCGCAACGGCCCGCACCCCCGCCCCCGGAGCCCGTCGAGCCCGACCCGTGGTGGACCGAGCCCGCGGAAGGGTCAGTGCGGGAGCCGGACTGGACGGACGACCACACGCGGGTGCGGCCGCGGGCGGCGGTCCGCGCGCAACCCGAGCCGTCCCCGCCGCAGCCAGCGGAGCCGCCGCCGGTCCCCGAGCCGGGCCGGCACGCCGCCCGGCGACCACTGCGGCTGGTGCCGGCGCCGGCGGACCTGGTGCCCGAGACGCTCCGCGGGCGGGCGGCACTGGGGTCGGCGCAGCTGACGGTGGTGGCCGTGGTGGTGGCGCTCGGGCTGGCCGTGACGTGCTGGTGGGTGGTGCGGTCGGACGCCGGTGCCCCGGCCGCGCCGGCGCCGGTGGACACCTCGCCGGTCGCAGACCTCGTCGAGGTGCCGAGCATGCCGGCGCCGGCGGCGGCAGCGGCGGCGTCCCCCTCGGGCGCGCCGGCCGAGGTCGCCGAGGTGGTCGTCGATGTCGCGGGCAAGGTACGACGCCCCGGCATCGTCGTGCTGGACGCCGGGTCGCGCGTGGTGGACGCCCTGGACGCGGCCGGCGGCGCGCGGCCCGGTGTCGACCTCTCCTCGCTGAACCTCGCCCGGTTGCTCGTCGACGGCGAGCAGGTGCTGGTCGGGCGCACCGGGGTTCCGCCGCCGGTGGCCGGTGCCGCCGGAGCGACGGGCACGACCGGCGCCCCGGTCGCGCTCGTCGACCTCAACCGCGCCACGACGGTCGAGCTCGAGGCGCTGCCGGAGGTGGGGCCGGTGACGGCCGCAGCGATCCTGGCGTGGCGCGACGAGCACGGCGGGTTCAGCGCGGTCGACGAGCTGCTCGAGGTCGACGGGATCGGTGAGGCGACGCTCGGCCAGCTGCGCCCGTTCGTGACGGTCGGGGGTGGGTGAGCGCGAGGCCGACCGCGTCGACGTGCGGATGCCGTTGCTCGCGGCCACCGCCTGGCTCGCCGGGCTGGCCGCGCAGCTGCTGCCCTCACGGCCCCTGGCCGGCGCGACGGCGGCCGTGCTGGTGACGGCGGCGCTGGTCGTCCGGCGGCACGGGCACGGCACGACGGTGGCGGCCGTCGTGCTCGTCGCCGTCGCGGTGGGCGGCGGGGCTGCGGTCCGGGCGGAGCAGACCCGGACCAACGCGGTCGCCGACCTGGCCGGCGAGCGCGCCGTGGTGACCGTGACCGGCACGCTGGTCGCCGACCCGCGGCCGGTGGAGGGCCGGTTCGCCGACCGCGTCCTCACGCGGCTCGAGGTCCGCGAGGTCACCGGACGCGGTGCGACGACCCGGTTGCGCACACGGGTGCTCGTGCTCGGCGACCAGCCGTGGGCGGAGGTCCGGCTCGGTGACACGGTCCGCGCGAGCGGCCGGCTGGACACTGCCGACGGCCACGACCTGGCAGCAGTGCTGGTCGCGGGTGACCCGGAGGTCGTGGCGGGCGCAGGTCCGTGGTGGCGTGGCGCCGATGCGGTCCGCCGCTCCATCCGCGAGGCGGTCGACCACCGCCCGCCCGCCCAGGCCGCCCTGGTGCCGGCGCTCGTCACCGGGGACGACCAGCTGCTCGACACCGAGGTGGAGGAGGACTTCCGGACGACCGGGTTGACCCACCTGCTGGCGGTCTCGGGGACGAACCTCACCCTCGTCGTCGGCTTCCTCCTCCTGCTCGCGCGCTGGTGCGGCGTCCGTGGCCGGGGCACGTACGTCGTCGGCGCGCTGGGCATCGTCGGGTTCGTGCTCCTCGCCCGCACCGAGCCGAGCGTGCTCCGGGCCGCGGTGATGGGGTCGGTCGCGCTGCTGGCGCTCGGAGTGCACGCCCTGCAACGCGGCTTCCGCGCGCTCGGGGTGGCCGTGGTCGTGCTGCTCCTCGTCCAGCCCGGCCTGGCGACGTCGCCCGGGTTCGCGCTGTCGGTGCTGGCGACCGCCGGGATCCTCGTGCTCGCACCGGTGTGGCGCGACGCGATGACCCGGTGGCTGCCGCGCTGGGTGGCCGAGGCGGTGGCGGTGCCGCTCGCGGCCCAGCTCGCGTGCACGCCCGTCGTGGCGGCGCTCTCGGGGGAGGTCAGCCTGGTCGCGGTCGCCGCGAACCTCGTCGTGGCGCCGGCGGTCGGTCCCGCGACCGTCCTGGGCCTCGGCGGCGGGCTGCTCGCCCTCGTCTCCGAGCCGGCGGGTGCCGTGCTCGGCACCGGCGCCGGCTGGTGCGTGGGGTGGATCGTCGCCGTGGCCGACCGGGGAGCGGACCTGCCGACGGCGGCGGTCGGCTGGGGCACCGGTCCGACGGCGCTCGTGGTGCTCAGCGTCGGCTGCGTGCTCCTGGCGCTCCTGCTCCGCCGGGTGCTCGTGCGACCGGCCACCGCCGTGCCCCTCGCCGTGCTGCTCGCCGTGGCCGTGCTGGTGCGGCCACCCACCCCGGGCTGGCCGGCGGACGACTGGGTCCTCGCCATGTGCGACGTCGGCCAGGGCGACGCGCTGGCTCTGCGGTCGGGTCCCGGGGAGGCCGTCGTCGTCGACGCGGGACCGGACCCCGGACCGGTCGACCGCTGCCTGGACGACCTCGGCGTCGACCGGGTGCCGCTGGTGGTGCTGACGCACTTTCACGCCGACCACGTCGACGGCCTGGCCGGCGTGCTCGACGGGCGGGCGGTCGGTGCGGTCGAGGCGACCGCGGTGCTCGACCCGGCCGGTGGGGTCGCGGACGCCGCGGCGGCGGCCGCGGGCGCCGGGCTGACGATCGGCGCGGCGCCGTACGGGGCGACGAGGCGGGTGGGGGACGTGACGCTCCAGGTCCTGTGGCCCCGGGCGGGTGTCGCGGCGACGGGGGAGGAGGGGGAGTCGGCCAACGACGCGAGCGTGGTGCTGCTCGCCGAGGTCGGCGGCGTGCGCGTGCTCCTGACCGGCGACCTGGAGCCGCCGGGCCAGGCGGCGCTGGCCCGGGCGCTGCCTGGCCTGCAGGTGGACGTGCTGAAGCTGCCGCACCACGGCAGCCGCTACCAGGACCTGCCCTTCCTGACGTCGCTCGGGGCGCAGGTCGTGCTCGTCTCGGCAGGGGAGGACAACGACTACGGGCACCCGGCCGAGGAGGTCCTCGACCCGCTGGCCGACGCCGGCGCGAGCGTCCTGCGCACCGACGAGGACGGTGACGTGCTGGTGCGGGTCACCGACGACGGACCGGCGACCCGCACGCGGGAGTGAGGTCGCGGGCGAGCGCCGGGGACGTCGGTGCGCTGTGGGAGGCTGGGCTCACCATGGCAGCGGGTCCGAGAGCAGCAGACGTCCTGGGCCGGGTCACCCTGGTGACCGGCAAGGAGGAGTTCCTCAACGAGCGCACGGTCGCGGCCGTCCGCGAGGCGGTCCGCTCCCACGACGCGGAGGCGGAGCTGTCGGAGACCGGCGCCGCCGAGCTGACGCTGGCCACGCTGGGGGAGCTGTCGGCACCGTCGCTGTTCTCCAGCACGCGGTGCGTCGTGGTCCGCGCGCTGGAGAACCTCCCCGAGGAGTCGGTCGCCGGCCTGCTGGCGTACGCCGACGCGCCGGTCGAGGACGTCGCCCTCGTGCTGGTGCACGGTGGCGGCCCGAAGGGCAGCGGCGTGCTGACCAAGCTGCGCAAGGCCCGGGGCGTCACCGAGTCGAAGTCCGGGGAGCTCAAGGCCTCGGAGTTCCCGGGCTTCGTGGCCGCCGAGGTCCGCCGCCACGGCTCGACCATCGACCAGGAGGCGGCCTCGTTCCTCGTCTCCGCCGTCGGGCAGGACCTGCGCTCGCTGTCGGCCGCCGCCCACCAGCTGACCCACGACTTCCCGGGCGAGCCGCTCGACGTGGACAAGGTCAAGCGGTACTTCGGCGGCCGGGCCGAGGCGAAGTCCTTCGCGGTCGCCGACGCGGCGTTCTCGGGCCGGCGCCACGTCGCCCTCGAGGAGCTGCGCTGGGCGCTCGACGGCGGGACGGCACCGGTGCTGGTCACCTCGGCGTTCGCCGGAGGCGCGCGCGGGCTGGCGCGCTACCACGGCGCCCCGCGCGGGATGCGCGAGGCGGACCTGGCCCGCGAGGTCGGCGTGCCGCCGTGGAAGCTGCGCTCGATCCGTGACCAGTCCCGCGGCTGGTCCGAGCACGGCCTCGCGCAGGCGATCCGGGCGGTCGCCCAGGCCGACGCCGACATCAAGGGCGCGGCCAGCGACGCGTCGTACACGCTCGAGCGGCTGGTGCTGACCATCACCGCGCTGCGCGACGCCCGCTGACCCGGATCGCGGCTGGGCACATGCAAAAAGGGCGCCGACCCGGTGGGTCGGCGCCTTCTCGCGAGGGGCCTCAGAGAGAGGCGGCCTTCTTGGCGATCGCGGACTTGCGGTTCGCGGCCTGGTTCTTGTGGATGACGCCCTTGGAGGCGGCCTTGTCCAGCATGCGCGAGGCGTCGCGGGCCGCGGTGACCGCGACCTCCTTGTCGCCCGCCTCGGCGGCCTTGCGGAACTTGTTCACGGCGGTCTTCAGGCCGGTCTTGACGGCCTTGTTGCGCTCGTGACGCTTCTCGTTCTGCTTGTTCCGCTTGATCTGGGACTTGATGTTCGCCACTACTGCGCCTTCGTCGTAGGTGTGGGGTGCTGTGCTGGTGCTGCTGAAGATTTCGTGTGCTGTGCGCGCCTCGGCCCGCGGGGCGGACGCGCGACATGCGACGTACGAGGTTAGCAGCGGGCGATCCGGCCACCCAAATCGTTCAGGAGCCGTGACGCGGTCGTCGGGAGCGCCCTCAACGCCAGCCGCGACGCTCCGCGAGCCACCCCCAGGCCACCTCCGCGTTGTGCCGCTGCGCGGTCCGGAGGAACGGCGAGGTCGGCGGGACCCGCTGGGCCTGCACCAGCAGGAAGTATCCCGCGTGCAGCGCGATCACCGCGTCGACGTGCTCGGCCGGCACGTCGCGGGTGAGCGGGGCGCGGGCGAGGACCGGGTCGACGTCGAGCCCGTCGCCCCACGGCCCGATCATCAGCGCGACCGTGTCGAACCAGGCGGCCCCACGCGCGGGCCAGCTCCAGTCGCACAGCAGCACCCGGCCGTCCGCTGCGAGCAGCACGTTGTCGTCGCGGACGTCCATGTGGACGAGCGTGTCGCCGGAGGCCATCTCCGGTGCGGTCCGGGCCAGCGCGGCGGCCTCGTCGAGGTGCTCGGCGAACCCGGGGAGGTACAGGCCGCGGCCGAGGTCCTGGAGCCGCACGCGGTCCCAGTACGACGGCCAGTCGGCCACCTCCTCGGCGATCGGCACGAGGGCCGGCTCGTCGTGCGCCGGTGTGGGCGCGGTCGCGGCGGCCTCCAGCGCGCCGACGACGCGGTCGAGGTCGTCGGCCCGCCAGGGACGCGGCGGGGTCACGTGCTCGACGTGCTCGATCCCGAGCACCACCCAGTCGTCGTCGACGTGCGACCACCGCAGCCGCGGCGCCGGCACCCCGGCGGGCAGGGCGCCGAGCCGCAGCGCCTCCTCCCGGTAGGACTCCGCGGAGGAGCGCTGCGCGACGACCGAGGCCGCCTTGACGAAGTGCCGCGACCCGTCCGCGCAGGTGAGCACCGAGGCGAAGCCCGGCGTGAAGCCGCTGGTCATCGACTCCGCCGAGACCACGGGAGACCCGCACCGGTCCGCGACCAGGTCGCGGACGTGCGGCGGCAGGAAGGGCCACTCCAGCCGGCGAGCGGTCCGTCCGTGGGGGATGGCGAGCGCGTTCACGCGCCCATCCTGGCGGCAGCGACCGGTCTCAGCGCTCGACGGGCACCTCGGCCGGTGCCGGGACAGCCGCCCCGGAGGCCGCGGCGGGCCGCCACCCCGGCGGGCCGAAGACGTAGCCGAGCTTCTCGCGCAGCGTCGGCGCCTGCCGCACGTCGCGCGCGATGGCGGCGTACTCGTGGGTCTGCAGGCGCAGCAGGTTGTAGGTCCCGACGGGCTTGGTCAGCCCGTAGGTCGGGCGGTGCAGCTCGGGCTGGAACGTGCCGAACAGGCGGTCCCAGACGATGAGGATGCCGCCGTAGTTGCGGTCGAGGTACTCTGGGTCGCTGCCGTGGTGCACGCGGTGGTGCGACGGGGTGTTGAAGACCAGCTCGATCGGTCGCCACAGCGTCCCAACCCGTTCGGTGTGGACGAAGAACTGGTAGACGAGGCTGACGGAGAAGCCGAGGAAGACCAGCGCCGGCGGCACGCCGAGCAGCGGCAGGGGAGCCCAGGCGACCAGCTCGTGGGAGTTGTTCCACTTCTGGCGCAGGGCGGTGGAGAAGTTGAAGTGCTCGCTGGAGTGGTGGGCCTGGTGGGTCGCCCAGACCAGGCGGACCCGGTGCGCCACGCGGTGGGCCCAGTAGAAGAAGAAGTCGACGCCGAGCAGGGCGAGCGCGACGGTCCACCAGGCGTCCGGGGGCAGGTGCCACGGCGCGACGTACGCGTAGAGCACGGCGTACGCCGCCAGCCCCAGGCCCTTCCACAGCGCCATCGTCCCCACCGACACCGCGCCCAGCGAGACGCTCGTGAACGCGTCGCGGCGGTCGTAGCGCGGGCTGCCGTCCGGCCGCTCGTCCTCGAGGTGGTAGGCCGCGAACGCCTCGACGAGCACGAAGAGGACGAAGAACGGCATCGCGAGCACGACCGGCTCGCGGAGGGCCTCGGGGATCGCGCCCCAGGCCGAGGAGAACACGTCGGTCACGCGGGGATCCTGCCGCACTCGCCGAGTCGGGGCCACCGGTTCCCGCATGGGAGGATGACCGGGTCCGTCCCGACCACCACGTACGTCGAGAAGAGCCCGTGCCCCAGACGCCTGCGCCGAAGCCCGGCCACACCGATCCCGCGATCATCCGGAACTTCTGCATCATCGCGCACATCGACCACGGCAAGTCGACCCTCGCCGACCGGATGCTGCAGCTGACCGGTGTCGTCGACGAGCGCGCGGCGCGTGCGCAGTACCTCGACCGGATGGACATCGAGCGCGAGCGCGGCATCACGATCAAGAGCCAGGCCGTCCGGATGCCGTGGACGGTGCCGGACGGCAACGGCGAGGGCGCCGAGCCGGGCACCTACGTGCTCAACATGATCGACACCCCGGGCCACGTCGACTTCACCTACGAGGTGTCCCGCTCGCTGGAGGCGTGCGAGGCCGCGATCCTGCTGGTCGACGCCGCGCAGGGCATCGAGGCGCAGACGCTCGCGAACCTCTACCTCGCGATGGGCGCGGACCTCCACATCATCCCGGTGCTCAACAAGATCGACCTGCCCAGCGCCAACCCGGAGAAGTACGCCGCGGAGCTGGCCGGGCTGGTCGGGTGCGAGCCGGAGGACGTGCTCCGGGTGAGCGCCAAGACCGGCATGGGCGTCGAGGAGCTGCTCAACCACATCGTGCGCGAGACGCCGCCGCCGGTGGGCCGGGCCGACCAGCCGGCGCGCGCGCTGATCTTCGACTCCGTCTACGACACCTACCGCGGCGTGATCACCTACGTCCGCGTCATCGACGGCGAGCTCACGCACCGCGACCGGATCAAGATGATGTCGACCGGCGCGACCCACGAGATGCTCGAGCTCGGCGTGATCAGCCCCGAGCAGGTCAAGGCCGACAAGATCGGCGTCGGCGAGGTCGGCTACCTCATCACCGGGGTGAAGGACGTGCGCCAGTCGCGGGTCGGCGACACGGTCACCACCCAGCACCACGGCGCGTCCGAGGCGCTCGGCGGCTACAAGCACCCCAACCCGATGGTCTACGCCGGGCTCTACCCGATCGACGGCGACCAGTTCGGCGACCTGCGCGAGGCGCTGGAGAAGCTCCAGCTCAACGACGCCGCGCTCGCCTACGAGCCGGAGACCTCCGGCGCGCTGGGCTTCGGCTTCCGCTGCGGGTTCCTCGGGCTGCTGCACATGGAGATCACCCGGGATCGCCTCGAGCGCGAGTTCGGCCTGGACCTCATCTCGACCGCGCCGAACGTGGTCTACGAGGTCCTCATGGAGGACGGCACGCAGCTGACCGTCACCAACCCCAGCGAGTACCCCGAGGGCAAGATCGCCGAGGTGCACGAGCCGGTCGTCAACGCCACGATCCTCAGCCCCTCGGACTACATCGGCACGATCATGGAGCTGTGCCAGACCAAGCGCGGCACGCTGCAGGGGATGGACTACCTCTCCGAGGACCGCGTCGAGATGCGCTACACCCTGCCGATGGGTGAGATCGCCTTCGACTTCTTCGACCAGCTGAAGTCGAAGACCAAGGGCTACGCCTCGCTCAACTACGAGCGCTCCGGCGAGCAGGCCGCCGACCTGGTCAAGGTCGACATCCTGCTCCAGGGTGAGCCGGTCGACGCCTTCTCCGCGATCATCCACCGCGACGCGGCCTACGCGTACGGCGTGATGATGGCGAGCAAGCTCAAGGAGCTCATCCCGCGCCAGCAGTTCGAGGTGCCGATCCAGGCCGCGATCGGTGCCCGCGTGATCGCGCGGGAGAACATCCGCGCGATCCGCAAGGACGTGCTCGCCAAGTGCTACGGCGGCGACATCACCCGCAAGCGCAAGCTGCTGGAGAAGCAGAAGGAGGGCAAGAAGCGGATGAAGATGGTCGGCCGCGTCGAGGTCCCCCAGGAGGCCTTCGTGGCCGCGCTCTCCACCTCGGCCCCGGCGGAGAAGTCCGGCAAGAAGTAGCGGTTCGCGTCCGGGAGGGTTGCGCGGCGGCGTACCTGGGGAGAGTGTCGGCACAACCGACAACGTCCTGGGGGGACAACATGACCGCGTTGTGGCCGTCGATCGACCCGTCCTTCGCGCGCGACGTCGAGACGCGCACGCCGACCCGCTTCCGGCACGGACTGGCGGGGCACCCGCTGCTCACGCTGGACGAGATCGCCCGGCTGGCCGAGGAGCTGCCGGTCGCGTCGCTCTCGGCCGAGCGGGCCGAGAAGCCCATCGCCGCCGGTGACGCCGCCGGCGTCGCCGCACCGATCGACGACATCGGGCAGCGCATCCGCGACGTGGCGGTGAACCGCTCGTGGTTCACCCTGCTCCACGTCCACCAGGTGCCGCGCTACCGCGCCCTGGTCGACGAGGTGCTCGACGACCTCGCGGAGGCCTCGGGCATGGACCCTGCGGACCTGACGCGCCGGATGGGCTTCCTCTTCGCCAGCTCGCCCCGCGGGGTGACCGCCGCGCACTTCGACATCGAGCACAGCTTCTGCATGCAGCTGCAGGGCACGCGCACGCTCGGGTTCGGCCGGTTCGCCGACGAGGAGCAGAAGGCGCGCGAGGTCGAGCGCTACTGGAACGGCTCCTTCGGCCGCTTCCACGAGCAGCCCGAGACCGTCGCGGAGCACGTCATCAGCCCGGGCACCGGCTGCTACATCCCGCCGTACACCCCGCACTGGATCGTCAACGGCGACGAGACGTCGCTGTCGATGACCGTCACGTTCTTCAACCGCGACAACGAGACCGAGTCGCTGGTGCAGGCCTTCAACACGAAGGTCGCGAGGACGGGCCTGACGCCCCGCCCGCACGGCGAGTCGCCGGCCCGCGACCGGGTCAAGGTCGGCGCGATGAAGGCGTGGGCCGCGGTCAAGCGCCCGCGCGGGCCGAGCTGAGCCGGGCCCGCACCCGGACCCGCACCGCGTTCGCTCGCCGCACGGCGTCCCACGCTGCCAGCAGCAGCCGGCCGCGGACGCCGTGCGCCGCCCGGACGCGCGTGAGCACCCGCTGCTGCGAGGCGAACCCACCCTTGTAGGACTCCTCGCCGCGCAGCATGTCCACCTCGGTGCACCCCTCGACCGCCGCCTGCTCGACGACGCGCACCAGCAGCGCGGTGCCGGCCCCGTCGTGCTCGCGGTCGGTGGACCGGGCGAGCTGGTAGAGCGCGAGCCGGCCGGCGACCAGGAACGCCACCGTGACCGCGGCGGGGCGCCCGCCAACCTCGAGCACGTCGACCCGGGCCTCGCCGACCGCGACCGCCTCGACCACGGCTGGCCGCAGGCGCGGCACCTCGGCCAGGAGCGCGGCCCGGTCGGGCCGGTCGCGGTGCAGCGCCGCGAACGCGTCGAGCGCCGCGTCCGCCGTGGCGGCCGTGGCGCTCCACTGGCGCACGCCGAGACCCGCGAGCCGCTTCTCGGTGCGGCGCACGTTGCGGCGGAACGACGCCGAGCGGGTCTCGAGGAACGCCCCGGCGAGCGGCTCGTACGGCGCCACGTCCATCGGTGCCGCGGGGACCGCGAGCGACCGAGCCGCCAGCGACCGCTCCGGCGTGCCCGCCAGGTCGAGGACCCGCGCGCCCGGGCGACCGAACCAGTCGGCGAAGGCCGCCGCCACGACGTCCTCGTGGCCGGGCACCGCGACCAGGTCGACGTGGTCGGGGCAGGGCACGCCGTGGCCGGCCGGATGCAGCAGGTCGACGCCCAGCACCCGCCGGCTGGTCAGGGCGGCACCGCCGACGGGCTCGTCGCCCAGCAGCACGACCAGGTGCACGGGTGTGCCTCTCGCGACGTGCCGGAGCCACCACGGCCGCAGGAACGGCGACGGGTGGGGCAGCCGGTGCGAGATCTGCTCCCAGGCGGCGCTCGAGGCGTCGAAGTCGTCGCGGACGCACACCGTCGGCGAGGCGGATCCGTCCACGGTCGCCACCGTAACGACAGGCCCGGCGGACGCGGTGGTTTGGCTTCGCGCCGAGCCGGGCAGACGAGGGACTACATCTGTATACCGAGCACGTACTGGGGGACGTACATGGCTTCGCAGGGGGACGACGTAGCAATGGGCGACGGTCGGGCGGAAGGCCCGAGCCCGTCGCCGAGCACCACCGGAGAGCAGGTCGAGGCGGCTCGAGCGGCCTTCGCCGCACGCCGCGAGGCGGAGAACGTGCTGGCCGACGCCAGCCGGATCCGCGCCTCGGCCGCTGCCGACGCGGACGCGTTGCTCGTCGACGCGCAGATCATGGCCGACCGGCTCCAGTCGGAGTCGCTGGCCGAGTACGAGCGCCTGGTCCGCGAGGCCACGGAGCGTTCCGACGGCATCCTGGCCCGTGCTCGGGCCGAGGCCGACCGCCTGCGGGCCGAGGCACAGACGCAGGCCGAGGCCATGCGCGTGCGGGCCGAGAGCGAGCTGGACCAGATCCGCGCCCAGGTGCGCGAGGAACTCCGCGAGGAGCAGCTCGCGACGCTCGGTCACGCCCGGCACCGCTCCGACGGGCTGCTGCGCGACCTGGAGTCGGGTGTGCTCGGGCTCGGGACCACCTTCGAGCGGGCGCACGCCTCGGTCGCCGACGTCGTCGCGACGATCGGCCACCTCCGCACGGTCACCGAGGGCGCGCTCCCGGTCGCCACGGTCGGCGGCCCGGTCCGCTCCGCCGAGCCGGAGCCGGTCGCCCAGCCCGAGCCGGAGCCGGTCGACGACCCGGTCGCGGAGGTCGTCGCCGAGCCGCTCGTTGAGGACACCGCCGACGACGTGGCGGACGACGTGGCGGACGACGTGGCGGACGACGTGGTGGACGACGTGGTAGTGGACGACGCCGCGCCCTCGGCGGAGGACGACGACAGCGACCGCGGCGGCCCGACGCCGCCGGCGGGCGGTGCGCCGATGATCGGCCGCGTCTCGACCGCGGACCCGACTCCCTCGACGCCGTCGGCGCCCTCGGCGGCCACGGCGCCGGTCGCGGACGACAACGCCACGAGCTTCCTCGGCACGGACCCGCCGCGCCCGGTCACCGACTGGGAGACGGGACCGGAGGACACCGTCCCCGCCCCGGTCGTGACGACCGCCGGCGGCGACTCCCGTCCGCTGGGCTGGCTCTTCCGGGCGACCTCCTAGCCGCGCTCGGTCGTGCACCCCTCCGCGGCGCCGCCGTCGGGGTGCACCGCGACCGACTCGACCATCGAGCCCACGGGCACCCGGCGGAACAGCTGCATGAAGATCCGCCGGGTGTCCCCGGCCTCGAAGCAGGTCCAGGTGCCCGAGACCACGGCCGCCAGGCTGCCGTCGGGCTCGGTGACCACGGCCTGCACGACCGCGCTCGGCAGGTCGTCCTCGGTGGTGATGTCCGCCAGGACGACCGACCCGCGCGGTCCCTCCTCGATCCGCACCGCCAGCGCCTCGACCCGGGGCGGGGGCGTGGACGACCACGAGACGTCGCGGTAGGTCACCTCGACGTCGGCCACCTCGGACCCGGGGCCGGCCGTGCCGACGTACAACCCGTAGGTCCCACCGGGACGAAGGGAGCGAACCGTGCAGCACCCGCCGTCGCGCAAGCGCGTCGTCGCCGTCGCCGTCGCCGTCGCCGGCGTCGGCGTCGGCGTGGACGCGAGCGCCGTGCCGCGTGAGTCGCGCAGCGTGATGACGGCCTCCGCGCGCCGCAGCACGCGCTCGGTCGGGTTGCGCACGACGACCGAGACCAGTCCGTCGAGCTCGCCCCAGGTCACCGTCTCCAGCAGCGAGTCCGCGCTCGCGGCCGAGGTCGTGACCGCCGGGTCGACCTCGCTCCCGGCGAGCTGGTCGGAGATGGTCGAGCAGCCGGCGAGCGCCGGCGCGAGCGCCAGGACCCCGACCGCGATGGCACGCCTGATGTCCCCCATGCCGGCCATGGTAGGCGCGTCGTGACCCGGCCGGTGCTCGATGACGACAGCGACCGCGTCGTCCCCCCGCCCGCCACCACCCGCGGCTCCTGGGTGGCCGGCCCATGGCCGCCGACGCGGCCGACGGAGGAGGGCGAGGCCGGCCGCACCGCCCGCGGGGCACTGTGGCTGGCCACCAACGGGGTCGTCGTCAAGACCGCCCAGACCGTCGTCCTGCTCACCCTCGCCGCGGTGCTCGCGCCCTCCGCGCTCGGTCTGGTCGCGCTCGGCACGCTCGTCGCCAACGTGGCCGTCCAGGTGGCGAGCCTCGGCACGGCCAGCGCGCTGGTCTACTGGCGCGGCGACGTGCAGCGCGCGGCCCGCACCGCCGTCACGATCAGCCTCGGGCTCGCGGCCGTGCTGGCGGGCCTGATCTGGGTCGCCGCGCCGTGGCTGGCCGCCGTCCTGGGCGCCGCCGACGGAGGAGCGGCGGTGATCCGCGGGCTGACCGTGGTGCTGCCGTGCACCGCGATCGCCGCCGTGACCAACGAGCTGCTCCGCCGCGAGCTGCGGTTCCTGCGGCGGATCATCCCCGACACGGTCTCGTCCGTCGTCGGGGCCGTCGTCGCGATCGCGCTCGTCGTCCAGGGCAGCGGCGTGATGGCGCTCGTGGCCGGCCAGGTCGTCCAGGCGGTGCTGACGCTGCTGCTCTCCTGGTGCGTCCACCCGCCGGTGGTCCCGGGGTGGGACGCCGAGGACGCCCGCGGGCTGCTCTCCTACGGCGGTCCCTACGCCGGCACCCACCTGCTCGAGCTGGTGCAGCTCAACGTCGACTACCTGGTGGTCTCCGCGGTGCTCGGCACCGTGGCGCTGGGGCAGTACTCCCTGGCCTTCCGGCTCGCCTTCATGCCCTACCTGATGATCGTCGTCGTCATCACCGGCGCCGCGTTCCCGTACCTGTGCCGCCAGCGCGGCCGCGAGCTGGGCCGCGCGACCCTCGTGGTCACCACCGTGACGCTGACCCTCGTCCTGCCGCTGTGCCTCGGCGTCGCGCTCGTCGCCGACCACCTCGTGGTCCTGGGGGACAAGTGGTCGCCCGCGGTGCCCGCGGTCGCCTGGCTCGCGGCGTACGCCGCCGCCCTCAGCGTCGGGCAGCTGGTCGCCACGGCGGTCAACGCCGCGGGCCGGCCGGTCCTCGCCCTGGGGCTGCGCCTGGCCCACCTGCTCCTGCTGCTCGGCACGCTCGCGGCTGTCGTCGACCGCGGCGTGACCGTGGTGGCCGCCGCCCAGGCCGCCGTCGCGGTGGTCGTCGCCCTGCTCGCGCTGCTCCTGGCCCGCAGCTCCGTCTCCGGCTTCTCGCTGCGGGCGCTCGCGCTCGGCCTCCGGCCGGCCCTGCTCAGCGCCCTAGCGCTCGTGGCGGCGGTGCTCGCCGTGCGCGCGCTGGCCGGTGGCCTGCTGGACGACGGCCCGAGCGCGGCGACGCTCGCGCTGCTGGGCGCGGCCGGGCTCGCGGCGTACGTCGTGCCGTTGTGGCTGCTCGACCGCGACCGCCTGCGGGAGGCCGCCGCGCTGCTGAGGAGGCCCGCATGAGGCCCGGGACCCGCGCCGTCGCGACCGTGGTGCGACCCGTCGCGCTCGCGCACCGCACGATCGCCGGCACGCTGGTCGGCAGCCGCGGGCTCACGCTCGTCGGGTGGCACCGCGTCGACGGGCGGACGTCCGACGGCCTCTCGACGGGCGTGGACGACTTCCGGCGCCACCTCGACGTGCTCCAGCGGTGGGGCGCCCGGGTGCTTCCGCTGGAGGAGGCGGCGGCCCGGCTCCGGGCCGGCACGCTGCCCGAGCGGGCGGTGGCGCTGACCTTCGACGACGGATACGCCAGCGTCGTCGACACCGCCTGGCCGATCCTGCGCGACCGCGGCCTGCCGACGACGTTGTTCGTGGTGAGCGGCATCCTCGACGGCCTGCGGTTCGCGTGGGACGCCCACGAGTCCGCGGCCTGCCGCAGCGAGCGGCTGCGTCCGGCCACGGCCGACGAGCTGGTGGCCGCGGCTCAGGAGGGTCTCGACATCGGCTCCCACACCGTCAGCCACCCGTGGCTGCCGGCGCTGGACGACGCGGACCTGCGCCGCGAGCTCGTCGACTCCCGGGCCGCGCTCGAGGACCTGCTCGGTCGTCCGGTGCGCTCGGTGGCCTACCCGACCGGCGGCTGGGACCCGCGGGTGCGGGCCGCGGCCGTGGCTGCCGGCTACACCGTCGGCATCACCGTCGACCGCGGGCTCAACACCGACGCCGTGCACCCGCTCTCGCTGCGCCGGGCGTTCGTGCCGTCAGACCCGGCCGACCTGCGCCACATCCTCGACGGCGCCTACACGTTCCTGCGGCCCCTGGACCGCTGGCGCAGCCGGGGAGGCCCCGCGTGGTGACGTCGGACCTGACCCTCGCCCTCGGCCTGCGCCGGGAGGCACCGGTGACGCGCCCGCGCGCCACCGCGACCGTGGTGGTGCCGCTGCTGCTGGCGGCGCTGGGCGGGCTCGCCGTCGGCTACGCGCCGACGCTCGCCGTCGCCGGTCTCGCGGCGCTGGTGGTCGGCACCGCCCTCCTGGTCCGTCTGGAGTGGGCGGCGCTGGCGGTCGTGGCGACCGCGGTCTTCGAGGACTACCTCGCGCTCGTCGACCCGCGCGCCACCAAGCTGCTCGCGGTCGTGCTGGTCGCGTCCTGGTTGGTGCGCCGCAGCCGCGGCCCGCTCCGCGGACCGACCCACCCCCTGGCCGGCGCGCGGAGCCACGGACGCACCGCCGTCCTCAGGGCGACGCTCGTGCTGGTCGTCGTGCTCCTCGCCTCGACGGCGCTGCACGCCAACGGCAGCACCGGTGCGGCGGTGCTCGCCAGGTGGGCCGGCTTCGTGGTCGTGCTGCTGGTGCTGGTCGACGCGATGCGCGGCCCGCTCGCCCCGCGCACCGTCGCGCGCTGCTACGTGCTGGCCTGCGGCGCGGCCGCGGTGTGCGGCCTGGTGACCTACCTGGTCGGCGCCGACCGCCGCGTCGGCGGCCCGGTCGGCGACCCCAACGACCTCGCGTTCTTCCTCCTGGTTGCCGTGCCGCTCGGGGTCGCGCTGCGGGCCGGCTCCCGCCGGCCGTGGGCGTACGACGTCGTGGTCGTCGTCGTGCTCGCGGCCCTCCTCGGCACGCTCTCCCGGGGGGCGCTGCTCGGCCTGCTGGTGGCGGTGCTCGTCGCCCTGGTGGTCCGCCTCGTGACCTGGCGGGCCGTGGTCGTCCTCGGCCTGGTCGGGCTGACCACCGTGGCGCTCGCGCTGTCGGTCTTCCCCCAGCTGGTCGGGACGAGCATCGAGCAGAAGGGCGACGTCGCGGACCAGAACGTCTCCGAGCGGCTCGACCTCTGGGAGTCCGCCGCGCGGATGACCCTGGACGCGCCGGTCCTCGGCCACGGTCCCGGGGCCTACTCGCTCGAGCACCGGGAGTACCTCGATCGCCTGCCCGACGACGTCGACCACGACCTCGACGTCGCGCACAACACCTACCTGGAGACCTCCGCCGAGCTCGGGCTGCTCGGGCTGGCGGCCTGGCTCGGGCTGCTCGGCGCCGGCTACCTCGCCGCCCGGTCGGGGTGGCGCGCACGCGGCGACCGGCTCGCGGGCGCGGTGGGTGTCGCGCTGGCCGGGACCGCGGTGGCCGCGGTCTTCGTGACCGAGCAGTACTTCCTGCCGTTCTGGCTGCTGTGCGCCCTCGGCGCGGGCCTGGCCCGGGAGCGCCTGCCATGACCCGGCACGGGACGCGGGTCGTGCAGGTGCTGACCCAGGTCTCCGGCGGGCCGGTCGACCACGCGGTCGACGTGGCCGGCGAGCTGGCGCGCCGCGGCGTGGACAGCCACGTGGTCGGCCCGCGGGCGGTGCACGTGCCGGGCGTCACCTGGCACGGCACGACCGTCGCCGGGAAGGCCGACGCCCGCGGAGCCCGCGACGCGCTCGCCCTGCTGCGGTCGCTGCGCGCCGACGTCGTGCACGCGCACGACCGGCGCGCCGGCTGGCTGGCCCGCCTGGCCGCGCCGGTGCTGGGCGCTCCGGTCGTCTACACCCTGCACGGCGTCGCCGACGGTCTCTCCGACCTGGTCGCCGGCAACGTGCGGGCGGCCGACCGGCGGCGCCGCGACCGGCTCTACTACCTGACCGGCGAGCGGCTGGTGACCCGCTGGGCCCGGGCCCGGGTCGTCGTGCCGAGCGCCGCCGTGGCGACGTACGCCGTGGCGCGGGTGGGGCTTCCGGAGGAGATCGTGTCGGTGGTGCACAACGGCGTCGACCCGGCCCGGTGGCGCCCGGCCGCCGCCCCGGACGGGCCGGTGACCATGGTGTGGTCCGGCGTGCTCGGCGGGGTGAAGCGGGTCGGCCTGCTGCTCGACGCGCTCGCCGCGGTGCCGGCCGCCCGCGCGCTGGTCGTCGGCGACGGCCCCGAGCGGCTCCTGGTCGAGCGGCGCGCGGCCGAGCCGGCGCTGACCGGGCGGGTGGAGCTCACCGGCTGGCTGCCGGACCCGGCGCCGGCGTACGCCCGCGGGCACCTGCTCGCGCTCACCTCCGCCGCGGAGAACCTGCCGCTGTCGGTCCTGCAGGCGATGTCCTGCGGGCTGCCGGTCGTCGCGACCGCCGTCGGCGGGGTGCCCGAGGTCGTCCGCGACGGCGTCGAGGGGCTGCTGGTGCCGGCGGACGACCCGGCCGCGCTGACCGCGGCGCTCCGCACGATGGTCGAGGACGACGGGCTGCGCGAGCGCGCGGGCAAGGCGGCCCGCGACCGGGTGGAGGAGTCCTTCTCGCTCGCCGCGTGCGTCGACGGGCTGCAACGGGTCTACGACGAGGTGCGCTCGTGAGGACGCTCATGGTCATCGCCGAGATGGGGTCGGGCGGCGCGGAAGCGGTCGTCGCGGACCTGGCTGCCGACCGCATCGAGCGCGGCGACCAGGTCGCCGTGGCCAGCGACCGTGGCTGGCGCACCGCCGACGTCGCCGGCCGCGGCGCCGACCTGGTGCCGGTGCCGCTGCGGAGGCCGGGCGCCCCGGCCCTGGCCCGCTCGGTCGCTCGGCTGGCCCGCTGCCTCCGGCGCCGGCCCGCCGACCTGCTGCACACGCACAACGTCCGGGCCACCGCCGCGGCGTCGCTGGCCCAGCGCGCCGCCGGGCGGCCCGCGCCGCTGGTCACGACCGTGCACGGCCTGGCTCCCGCGGACTACCCGCGCGCCGCCCGGCTGCTGCGCGGCTGCGCCGACGTCGTCGTCGCCGTCTCCGACGACGTCGCCGACCGGCTGCGCGACGGCGGGCTGCCCGCGGACCGGCTCCGCGTCGTCGAGAACGCCGCGCCGGCGCTGCGCCTGCCCGGTCGGGCCGCCGCACGCGCAGCCCTCGGCCTGCCCGAGGAGGCGCCGGTCGCGGTGAGCGTGGCCCGCCTCGTGGCGCCCAAGCGCCACGACCTGCTCGTCGACGCCTGGGCGCGGCTGCCGCACCGGAGCACGGAGGCGGGCGCGGGTGTGGGTGCGCCCCTGCTCCTCGTCGCCGGCGACGGGGCCGGCCGCGCCGACCTCGAGCGGCGGATCAAGACCGCGGGTGTCTCTGACCGGGTCCGCCTCCTCGGCGACCGTCGCGACGTCGACCGGCTGCTCGCCGCCGCCGACCTGCTCGTGCTGGCCAGCGACCGCGAGGGGCTGCCGATGTCGGTGCTCGAGGCGATGGCCGCCGGCGTGCCGGTGGCCGCGTCGGCCGTGGGCGGGCTCACCTCGTTGGGCGGCGCGGTCGAGCTGGTGGCCGAGCCGACCGCGGACGCGTGGGCCGGGGCCGTCCACCGCCTGCTGGAGGACCCCGGACGCCGGGGCGACCTGGCCGCCGCGGCCGCCCTGCTCGTCGAGCGGCGGTTCTCGCCGGCGGCGATGACGGCGTCGTACGACGCGATCTACCGAGACGTGACCTGAGAACGACCGGCACCACCATGGGGGGAAACACGATGGAGCTGCACCAGATCGGCGGGGCGCTGTGGCGCCAACGCCTGCTCGTCCTGCTCGTGCTGGCGGTGACGGCGGCCGCCGTGGCCGTCGGCGTGGCACTGGCACCGAAGACCTACCGGTCCACCGCGGTGCTCGCGGCGGCCGCGGACCCGGCGACCCTGGAGTCGCCCGACGACCTCGACGCGCTGCGGGGCACGATCGCGGAGCTCGCGAGCAGCCGCGAGCTGCTCACCGAGGTGCAGGGCACGCTCGACGTCGAGCGCGAGGTCAGCGACCTGCGGTCGGCGGTGGACGCGGAGTGGGTCGGCGGCACGATCCTCATCCAGGTCGTTGCCGAGGACTCCGACCCGCAGGTCGCCGCGGACCTGGCCAACCGGGTCGCGGTCACGCTGCCGTACTACGACCCGAGCACCGACGCGTTCCGGTTCACCCAGACCAACGAGGCGCAGCCGCCGCGCACCTACAGCAGCCCGAACCTGCTGCTCGCGATCGGTGGCGGCGCGGCCCTGGCGATCGTGCTGGCCGTCGTCGCGGCGGTCGCCCGCGACCGGCGCACCAGCACCGTCGACGACGGGACCGCGCTCGAGGAGGCCACCGGCGCGCCGCTGCTCGCGCACGTCGGGGTCCCGCGCGACCCGACGACGCTGCCGGCGCTCTACCCCGGCACGGCCGCGGCCGACGTCTTCCGGCAGCTGCGCATCGCCCTCGAGGCCGAGGCGGCCGGCGCCCCGGTCAGCCGGGTGGTGGTCGCCGGCGTGACGCCGGGCGAGGTCAACGTCTGGGTCGGGGCCAACCTGGCGATCTCGCTGGCCAACGTCGGCCGGACCGTGCTGCTCGTCGACGGCCGGATCGGTCCGCGCCACGGCCGCCCGATCGCCGCGGAGCCGGACACCCCGGGTCTCTTCGACGTGCTCGCCGGGACCGGGCTGTCCCGCGCGGTCAGCCCCGGCCCGGTCGAGCTGCTGAGCGTCCTGCCCGCCGGCGACGCGGGCTCCGAGCCGTACGAGTCGATGCTCGAGACGGTCTTCGCCGACAGGATGGCCGAGGCGGAGGCGACGTACGACGTCGTCGTCGTGCTCGCGCCCGCCCTCGAGTCCTGCGACGACGCGCGGGTGATGGCCGCCCGGGGGGCGCTGCTCATGGTGGTGCCCGAGGGCCAGGTGTCCGCCGCCGCGCTCCGCGCCCACGCCGACCGGGTCCGCTCGGTCGGCGCCGGCCTGCTCGGCTCGGTGCTCGTGGGGCGCCGCGCCGAGCGGGTGCTCACCTAGGGGGCGGGCGTGCGCAGGCGACCGAGGCGCCCGGACGGCGGGATCCGCCGCCGGCTCCACGTGGCCCACGTGTCCGAGCCCGCCTCCGAGGGCGTGGCCGTGGTGCAGTACTCCTACATCCGCGAACAGCTGCGGCGCGGCTGGCGGGTGACCGTCATCTGCCCGACCCACGGGTGGTTGGGCTACTCCGCGCGCGCCGCCGGCGCCGAGGTGCGCTGGTGGTCGGCGACCCGTGGTCCGGGCCGCTCGGTGCTGGCCGAGACCGTCGAGCTGCGGCGCATCCTCGCCGAGGTCGATCCCGACGTCGTGCACCTGCACAGCGCCAAGGCCGGCCTGACCGGCCGGCTCGCGGTGCGCGGTGGGCGGCCGACGGTCTTCCAGCCGCACGCGTGGTCCTTCCTGGCCGTCGAAGGGTCGGTACGCCGTGCCTCGCTGCGGTGGGAGCGGCTCGCGGCGCGCTGGACGCACCGCCTCGTGTGCGTCGGCGAGGCCGAGCGGCTGGCCGGCGAGGAGGCCGGCATCGAGGTGCCGACGGTCGTGCTGCCCAACGGGGTGGACCTGCGGCGCCTGCAGCTGAAGGAGCAGCACGAGCGGTTGGCCGCGCGGGCGGGGCTGGGGCTGCGCGACGTGCCCACGGCGGTGTGCGTGGGCCGGCTGGCCCGGCAGAAGGGCCAGGACGTGCTGCTCGACGCCTGGCCGTCGGTCCGGGAGCGGGTGCCGGACGCCCAGCTGGTGCTCGTCGGCGACGGGCCGGAGCGCTCGGCGCTCGAGCGGCGCGCCGCGGACCTCGACGGCGTGCTGCTGGTCGGCGCGCGCACCGACGTGCCGCTGTGGCTGGCCGCGGCCGACGTCGTCGTCGCGCCTTCGCGCTGGGAGGGGATGGCGCTGGCGCCGCTCGAGGCGATGGCCTGTGGGCGCAGCGTGGTCGCCACCGCCGTGCCCGGGATCGCCGAGGCCGTGCCCGCCGAGGCGGGCCAGCTGGTCCCGCCCGGTGACGTCGCCGCGCTGGCCGACGCCGTGGTCTACCGGCTCGAGGCGCCGGTGGAGGCCGGCGAGGAGGGCTGGGCCGGGCGGTCGCACGTGGAGGACCACCACGACGAGCTCAGCTCGGCGCGCCGGGTCCTCGACGTCTACCTGGCCGTGCTGCGGGAGCAGCGGGGCCGAGCCGCACGGCGCCGACCTCTCCCCGCGGCGCCCGGACGAGGACCGGGAGGGTCCGGCACAGGATCTTGACGTCGCTCCACAGCGACCAGTTCTCGATGTAGAAGTTGTCGACGCGGGTGCGCTCGGAGATCGAGGTGTCGCCCCGCAGGCGGTGGACCTGCGCCAGCCCCGTCAGCCCGGTCGGGACGCGGTGGCGGTCGGCGTACCGGCTCTCCGCGCGGCTGAACGTGTCGACGAAGTAGGGCCGCTCGGGCCGCGGGCCGACCAGGCTCATGTCGCCCTTGAGCACGTTGACCAGCTGGGGCAGTTCGTCCAGGCTCGTGCGCCGCAGGAACCGGCCGACCGGGCCGACGCGCTCGTCGCCGTCGATGCTCCACCGGGTGGCGCTCTCGGCCTCGTCGTCGGGCTTGAGCGAGCGCAGCTTGTAGAGCGTGAACGGCCGGCCGCCGACGCCCACGCGCGTCTGCCTGAAGACCACCCCCGGCCCGGTCTCGATCCGCGACGCCAGTGCGCAGGCCGCGATGACCGGCGCGGCGAGCACCAGGCCGACCGAGGCGAGGCACACGTCCAGCGCCCGCTTGCCCCAGCGGGCGAGCGGGCGGTGGCCCCAGCGCCGCAGCCGCATCAGCGTGACGCCCTGGACGACCTCGGTGCCCCGGGTGCCGGTGGCACCCATCAGCTCGTGGAACCGGGGCACGACGAAGACCTGGTGGTCGCGCTCGACGCACCGGCGCACGACCGCGACGGTCTCGGCGTCCGGCGGCTCCGGGAACGCGAAGACCACGTCGTGCACGCTGAGGTCCGTCATCGCCCGCTCGAGCCGGTCGATGCCGCCGAGCAGCGGCACCGGCAGCCGCCGGGCGCTCGCGCCGCGCTCGACGATGCCCACCGGACGCAGGCCCAGGTGCGGCTGGTCGAGCAGCGTCGCCGCCAGCGCGGACCCGACGGGCTCACCGCCGACGATGATGACCGGGTGCCCGGCGCGACCACCTCGGCGCAGCGCGTGGGTCGTGGCGTACGCCGCCGCGCGCAGCGCGACGAGCAGCAGCGCCAGGCTCGCGGCGAACGCCGGCACCACCGGCCAGGTCGGGTCGCCGGTCACGCCGATCCGGGGCGCCGCGGCCACCAGCGCGAGCGTGCCGAGCCCCGCGGCGAGCAGCAGCCGGGGCAGGTCCTCGAGCGCGGAGAGCACCAGCCGCGGGCGGTAGAGGTCGGCGCTGTGGCAGGTCAGGAACACCGCGGCCGCGGCCGCGGCGACCGGCACGGCGTTGATGTCCACCGTGCCGAGCACCGGCGCCGCGGCCACCACGACCGCCAGCACGTCGAGGAGCACGAGGAGGGGTCGCTGGCTGCGCACCCACGGCAGCCGGTCCACGAACCGGTCGGTCAAGCGCATGCGACGAACCCCCCGGGCGAGCGTCTACCCCGTCGGGCGACCGGTCAACCCTCCGCCGCGCAACCCTGCGCGGGGCAGGATGGAGCCGTGGCCGGCCGCGTCGAGGAGCTCCTGGACGCCTGGGAGCTCACCCCGGACGGGCCACCCCTGCCGGCCCGCCGGGCGACCGTGCTGCCGGTCGTCGGCGAGCGGGGCCCGGCGGTGCTGAAGGTCGGCGTGGTCGAGGAGCGCACCGAGCACGAGGCGCTGGCGCTGCAGCGGTGGGGCGGCCACGGTGCGGTCCGGCTCCTGCGGGCCGACCCGCACCGCCGCGCCCTGCTGCTCGAGCGGCTGGCCGGACCGGACGCCGCCGACCCGCGCGCCGGGCTGTGGGACGTCGCGGCCGCCGAGCTGGTCGGCGCGCAGCTCGTAGGCCTCCACGTCGACCCGCCGCCGCAGGTGCCCCGGCTGGCGGCGTACGTCGCCGAGCGGAGCGCCGCGCTCGCCGCCCTCCCGCGGGACGCGCCGCTGCCGCGCCGGCTGGTCGAGCAGGCCGTCGCCCTCGGACGGGACCTGGTCGCCGACCCGGGGGAGGAGCGCCTGCTGCACGCCGACCTCCACCCCGCCCACCTGGTCGCCGCGGGGCCGGAGGCACCGGACGAGTGGCGCGCCGTGTCGCCCAAGCCGCTCGCCGGCGACCCGCACAGCGAGGTCGCGCCGCTGCTGTGGCACCAGTGGGACGACGTCGCCGGTGACGTGCGCGGGTCGCTGCGGCGCCGGTTCCACGCGGCGATCGACGCTGCGCTGCTCGACGAGGACCGCGCCCGGGACTGGGTCGTCGTCCGCACCGTCCACCGCGCGCTCGCGGCGCTCGGCGACCAGGAGCTCGTGACCCGCTGCGTCGCGGTGACCAAGGCGGTCCAGGACTGACGTCGGCGACCGGATCGCCGCGAAGATGCGGTGCGGACGCCCCTCCCGGGACAGAATCGCCGCGTGTCCCAGCTCGTCTCCGTCAACGTCGGCACGCCCCGCGAGGCAGCCTGGGCCGGCATCGGCCGCACCAGCATCGACAAGGCGCCCGTCACGGGTCCGGTCGAGGTGGGCCGGCTCGGCCTCGCCGGCGACGAGGTGTCCGACACCCGGCACCACGGCGGCCCCGACCAGGCGGTCTACGCCTACGCCCGCGAGGACCTCGACCGGTGGGCGGTCGACCTGGGCCAGGAGGTCCGCGACGGCCAGTTCGCGGAGAACCTCACCACCCGCGGCGTCGAGGTGACCGAGGCCGAGGTGGGGGAGCGCTGGGAGGTGGGCTCGGTGCTGCTCGAGGTCGCCTACGTCCGCACCCCCTGCAACGACTTCAAGACCTGGATGGGCCGGTGCGGCTTCGACAACCGCGCCTGGGTGAAGCGGTTCACCCTCGACGGCGCGCCGGGCGCCTACCTCCGCGTGCTCGCCCCGGGCACGCTCGAGGCCGGTGACGAGGTGCGCGTCGTCCACCGTCCGGGGCACGGGGTGACGATCGGGACGATGTTCCGCGCGCTGCACACCGAGCCGGCGCTGCTGCCGCAGCTGCTGGAGGTCGACGGGCTGGCGGCCAAGGCCCGCCGCAAGGCCGAGCAGTACGTCGCGTCCCTCCGCTGACCCGGGCCGACCGGGACTGACCGGGCTGACCCGGGCTGGACCGGCCGGTGCGAGAGGACTCTTTGCCGGCAGCTGCCCAAAAGCGGTCTGAACCGGTTACCGACGAGTCGCAAGTGACGTAGGTTACGGACCATCAGTCCGCGACGGGAGGAGCGGGCCGTTTCGGCCTACCCTCCCTGCCGTCACCCAGGAGAGCCATGCCTGTCAACCACGACACCAGCTTCGTCGACCGCCTGCCCGCGAACGTCGCCGTGCAGTTCCTCGACCGCGTCGCCCAGTCGTCCGGCGCCGAGGCCTACCGCTTCCCACGCGGAGAGGCGTGGGAGTCCGTCACCTGGGCGCAGGCCGGGGACCGCGTACGTCGCCTGGCCGCCGGCCTCCTGGCGCTGGGCCTGGAGTCCGAGCAGCGCGTGGGCATCGCCGCCGGCACCCGCTACGAGTGGATCCTCGCCGACCTCGCCGTGATGTGCGCGGGTGGCGCGACGACCACCGTCTACCCGACCACCAACGCCCCCGACGTGGCGTACATCCTCGGTGACGCCGAGTGCCGGGTCGTCTTCGCCGAGGACGACGAGCAGCTGGCCAAGATCAAGGCGCACAAGAACGAGCTGCCGCACCTGATGAAGGTCGTGACCTTCGACGGCACCGCCGACGGCGACTGGGTCATCACCATGGACCACCTCGCCGAGCTCGGCGAGAAGCTCCTGGCCGACCAGCCCGACATCGTCGAGCAGACCGCGCGGGCGATCCCCCCGGACCAGCTCGCGACCCTGATCTACACCTCCGGCACCACCGGCAAGCCCAAGGGCGTGCGGCTCAAGCACAGCTCGTGGGTCTACGAGGGCGCGGCGATCCAGGCCCAGGACATCCTCCACGAGGACGACCTGCAGTTCCTGTGGCTGCCGATGGCCCACTCCTTCGGCAAGGTGCTGCTCTCCAGCCAGCTCGCGTGCGGCTTCGCCACCGCGATCGACGGCCGGATCGACAAGATCGTGGAGAACCTCGGCGTCGTGAAGCCGACGTTCATGGGCGCCGCGCCGCGCATCTTCGAGAAGGCCCACGGCCGGATCGTCACGATGCAGGCCGCCGAGGGCGGCGCGAAGGAGAAGCTGTTCAAGAAGGCCTTCGAGGTCGGCATCCAGGTCGACCGGCTCAAGCGCGACGGCAAGAGCATCCCGCTCGGGCTGAAGCTGCAGCACGGCCTGTTCGACAAGCTGGTCTTCAGCAAGGTCCGCGACCGCTTCGGTGGTCGGGTCCGCTTCTTCATCTCCGGCTCGGCGGCGCTGAACCAGGAGATCGCCGAGTGGTTCAACGCCGCCGGCATCCTCATCCTCGAGGGCTACGGCATGACCGAGAACGCCGCCGGCGCCACGGTCAACCACCCCGAGGACTACAAGATGGGCACCGTCGGCCCCGCGCTGCCGGGCGCCCAGGTGCGCATCGGCGAGGGCGACGAGGTCCAGATCAAGGGCCCGCACGTCATGGAGGGCTACCACAACCTCCCCGAGGAGACCGCCAAGGCGTTCACCGAGGACGGCTGGCTGCGCACTGGTGACAAGGGCTCGCTCGACGCCGACGGTTTCCTCACCATCACCGGCCGGATCAAGGACCTGTTCAAGACCTCCGGTGGCAAGTACATCGCCCCCTCGGCCATCGAGTCGAAGTTCAAGGCGCTGTGCCCCTACACCAGCCAGTTCATGGTCTTCGGCAGCGAGCGCAACTACTGCGTCGCGCTGATCACCCTCGACCCGGACGCGATGGCGACCTGGGCCGAGGAGAACGGCATGAGCGGGAAGTCCTACACCGAGGTCGTCTCTTCCCCGCAGGTCAAGGAGATGATGGCCGGGTACGTCGAGGAGCTCAACGGTCGCCTGAACCGCTGGGAGACCATCAAGAAGTGGGAGATCCTCGACCACGACCTCACCATCGAGTCGGGCGAGCTGACCCCCTCGATGAAGGTCAAGCGCAACGTCGTCGAGGACAACAACAAGGCCCGGATCGACGCGCTCTACGCCTCCTGAGGCACGCTTGGTCCTGAGCCCAGGACCACCAGAGGTGGCCACCCCCGGTTGACGCGTTCGAACGCGTGTTCGATACTGGGGCGTGGCCACCTCTTCCTCTGCAGCGTCCTTGGCGGGGACCTCGGCAGCAGCCGAGATCGAGCGCCTGCGCGAGCGCATGCAGCGGATGACCGACGGGGTCCCGCGGCGCCCGTTGCCGACGCACCCGGCGCTCGGTGGGGTGGTGCAGCTGCGCACCGGCGGCAGCTACGAGGTCGACAGCACCTCCCTCGCGCTGGCCCTCATGGCCGGCCCGTCGCAGGCCGGTGAGTGGTGCGCGGTCGTCGGCGTGCCCGACTTCGGCGCCGAGGCCGCCGCGGCGGCCGGCGTCGACCTGACCCGCACCGTGCTGGTCCCCGAGCCCGGCGAGCAGTGGCTCGAGGTCACCGCCGCGCTCGTCGACGTCACCGCGCTGGTCGTGCTGCACCCGCCGCCGCGGGTGGGGGAGCACGTCGCGGAGAAGCTCGGCGCCCGGCTGCGCAAGCGCGGCGGCGTGCTGGTCGCGCTCGGCGCCTGGCCGCGCTGCGAGGTCCGGCTCACCACCGCCGAGCCCCGATGGACCGGGGTCGGCCTCGGCCACGGCCACCTGCGCAGCCGCCAGGTGGTCGTCGAGGCGCGCCGCGGCTCGGCGCCCCCGCGGCGTACGACGCTGTGGTTCCCCGGCGCGCCGGCCGAGACCCACCTGCGCCCCGTGCCCGCCCCCGCTCCCGACGTGCATCCCGCCGTGGTCGCGGCGAGCTGATGCGCGCGCTCGTCGTGTGGTGCCCGGACTGGCCGGTGGTCGCCGCCCTGGCCGAGGAGACCCTCCCGCCGAAGCAGCCGGCCGCGGTGTTCTCGGCCAACGTCGTGCAGGCGGTCAACGGTCCCGCCCGCGACTTCGGCGTACGCCGTGGCATGCGGCGGCGCGACGCCCAGGCGCGCTGCCCGGAGATCGCCGTCCTCGCCGCCAACCCCGACCGGGACGCGCGCGCCTTCGAGGACGTCCTGGCGGTGCTCGAGCAGCTGCGGCCGGGGATCGCGCCGCTGCGGCCGGGCCTGGTGGCGCTGCGCTCGCCCGGCCGGTTCTACGGCGGGGAGGCCGAGGCCGCGGCCGTCGTGGCCGAGCGGCTGGTGCAGCACGGCGTGTGGGACTGCCGGGTGGGGATCGCCGACGAGCTGTTCACCGCCGAGCAGGCCGCTCGCCGCGCGGAGCCGCAGGACAGCGTGGTGGTGCCGGCGGGGGAGTCGGTGCCGTTCCTGCGCGACCTGCCGGTCGAGGTGCTCGAGGACCCCGAGACGGTCGGGCTGCTCAAGCGGCTCGGGCTGCGGTCGCTGGGCCAGCTCGCCGACCTGGGCGCCGGCGACGTGCTCGCGCGGTTCGGCCGGCAGGTGGCCTGGGTGCACCGGGTGGTCTCGGGGCAGGGCGAGCGGCTGCTGGCCGAGCGCACGCCGCCGCCGGACCTGGAGGTCCACGTCGACTTCGAGCCGCCGCTGGACTCCGCGGAGACCATCTGCTTCAGCGCCCGGCGCACCGCCGACGCCTTCGTCGAGCGGCTGGCCCGGCAGAACCTCGTCTGCACCGAGCTGCTCGTGCAGGCCGAGGCCGACGGGGTCGTGGCCTCCTCGCGACGGTGGCTGCACCCACGCTGGTTCGGCGCGGCCGACGTCGTCGACCGGTTGCACTGGCAGCTGCAGGGCAGCCTCCGGTCCGGCGAGGTGCGGGCGCCGGTCGAGCGGGTGCGCTTCGTCCCGGAGACGGTCGTGCCGGACTCCGTGCACGCCGACGGGCTGTGGGGCGGCACCGACGAGCGGGTCCAGCGCGGGATCGCGCGGGTGCAGGGGATGCTCGGCCACGAGGCCGTCCTGGTGCCGGTGCTCCAGGGCGGGCGGGCGCCGGCGGACCGGCAGGCGATGGTGCCGTGGGGCGAGCGGCCGACCGGGCTGCGACCGACCGGGCTGCCGTGGCCGGGGAGCATCCCGCCGCCGGCGCCGGCCCGGGTGCTGGCCGACCCGTGGCCGGCGGCGCTGGTCGAGCCCGGCGGGCGGCCGGTCGTGGTCGACGAGCGCGGCGCGGTGCGCGGGGAGCCGGCGCGGTTCCGCCCCAGCGCCGACGAGCCGTGGCAGCCGGTCGCGGCCTGGGCAGGCCCGTGGCCGGTCGAGGAGCTGTGGTGGGAGGGCACGCCGCGGCGGGTGGCGCGCTTCCAGGTGGTCGGCGTCGACGGCCGCGCCTGGCTGATGACCTACGACCAGGCCGCCGCGGAGTCGGTGTGGTGGACCGAGGCCGGCTATGACTGAGCTGGCCATGACCGAGCAGGGCGCCTGATGGGCTGGAACAACCCCACCATGCCGTGGGCCGAGCTCGAGCGGCGGCTCTCCGGGCGCCCCGACCTGTCCTCGGAGGCGCCGATCTCCCGGCGCAAGCGGCGGCCCAAGCAGACCGACGTCGCCGCGCCGGACGGCCCGGTGGTCCCCTACGCCGAGCTGCACTGCCACTCCAGCTACAGCTTCCTCGACGGTGCGAGCTCCCCGGACCAGCTGGTGCTCGAGGCGATCCGGCTGGGACTGGACAGCCTGGCGATCACCGACCACGACGGCTTCCACGGGGCGCCGCTGTTCGCCGAGACCGCCCAGGTCAACGCCGCGCCGTCGGGGCGCTCGGGCCTGCGCACGGCGTACGGCTCGGAGCTCTCCCTCGACCTCGGCCGCTCCCAGCAGGGCGTCGCCGACCCCGAGGGCACCCACCTGCTGGTGCTGGCCCGCGGGGTCGAGGGCTACCACCGGCTGGCCGCGGCGATCACCGACGCGCACCTGCGCGGGCAGGAGAAGGGCCGTCCGGTCTACGACCTCGCCGAGCTGGCCGAGCGCGGGGAGGGCCACTGGCTGGTGCTGACCGGCTGCCGCAAGGGCGCGGTCCGCTCGGCGCTGCAGGCCGACGGGCCCGCCGGGGCGGCGCGGGAGCTGGGCCGGCTGGTCGAGCTGTTCGGGCGCGACTCGGTGGCCGTGGAGCTGGTCGACCACGGCTACCCGAGCGACTCCGGCGACAACGACCTGCTCTTCGCGCTGGCCGCCGAGCAGGGGCTGCCGGCGGTCGCGACCAACAACGTCCACCACGCCCGGCCCGGCGACCACCGGCTGGCCGCGGCAATGGCGGCGATCCGCGCCCGGCGGAGCCTCGCGGAGATGGACGGCTGGCTGCCGGCGAGCGGCGCGGCCTGCCTGCGGTCGGGGGAGGAGATGGCGCGCCGGTTCGCCCGCTACCCCGGCGCCGTGCGCCGCTCGGTCGAGCTGGCCGACCAGGTCGTCTTCGACCTGCAGAAGGCGACCCCGCGGCTTCCGAAGGACGGCATCCCCGAGGGGCACACCCCGATCAGCTGGCTGAAGGTGCTGACCTGGCGCGGCTTCGAGCAGCGCTACTACGGCACCGACCTCGAGGCCGAGGCGCGGGCCAAGATCCTCCACGAGCTCGAGGTCATCGAGCGCAAGGACTTCGCGGGCTACTTCGTCATCGTCCACGACATCGTCGCCTTCGCCCGCTCCCGCGGGATCCTGTGCCAGGGCCGCGGCTCGGCGGCCAGCTCGGTGGTCTGCCACGCGCTGGGCATCACGGCGATCGACCCGGTCTTCTACCGGCTGCCCTTCGAGCGGTTCATCTCCGAGCACCGCGACGAGGAGCCCGACATCGACGTGGACTTCGACTCCGACCGCCGCGAGGAGGTCATCCAGTGGGTCTATGAGCGCTACGGCCGCCACAACGCCGCGCAGGTCGCCAACGTCATCAGCTACCGGCCCAAGATGGCGGTCCGCGACGCGGCGAAGGCGCTCGGCTTCTCCCCGGGGCAGCAGGACGCCTGGTCGAAGTCGATCTCGAGCTGGACCAAGGTCGAGCCCGACGGGGACACCGGCGACACCGAGGTGCCCGAGCAGGTCGTCGCGCTAGCCAACCAGCTGCTCTCCACGCCGCGCCACCTCGGCATCCACTCCGGCGGGATGGTGCTCACCGAGCGGCCCATCGGCGAGGTCTGCCCGATCGAGCACGCCCGGATGGAGGGGCGCACGGTCCTGCAGTGGGACAAGGACGGCTGCGAGTTCATGGGCCTGGTCAAGTTCGACCTGCTCGGCCTCGGGATGCTCTCCGCGCTGGACCACATGATCCGCATCGTCGGGGAGCACCTCGGCGACCGCTGGGAGCTGGCGACGATCCCCAAGGAGGAGCCGGCGGTCTACGACATGCTCTGCCGGGCCGACTCGATCGGCGTCTTCCAGGTCGAGAGCCGCGCCCAGATCGGCACCCTCCCGCGGCTCCAGCCGCGCTGCTTCTACGACCTGGCCATCGAGATCGCCCTGATCCGCCCCGGCCCGATCCAGGGCGGCGCGGTCCACCCCTACGTCCGCCGCGCCACCGGCCGCGACCCGGTCGACTACCCCCACCCCGAGCTCGTCCCGGTGCTCGAGCGCACGCTGGGCGTGCCGCTGTTCCAGGAGCAGCTGATGGACATGGCCAAGACCATCGGCGACTGCACCCCCGACGAGGCCGACCTGCTGCGCCGGGCGATGGGCTCCAAGCGCGGCATCGAGCGGATCGAGAGCATCAAGCACAAGCTGTACGCCGGCATGGCGCGCCGCGGGATCCTCGGCGACGACGCCGACGCGATCTACGTCAAGATCCTGTCCTTCGCGAACTTCGGGTTCGCCGAGAGCCATGCGCTGTCCTTCGCCAAGCTCGTCTACGCCAGCTCGTGGTTCAAGCTGCACTACCCCGGCGCGTTCCTCGCCGGGCTGCTGCGCGCCCAGCCGATGGGCTTCTACTCCGCGCAGTCGCTGGTCGGCGACGCCCGCCGGCACGGCGTCTCGGTGCTCAAGCCGGACCTCCACCGCTCCGGCGCGCAGGCCGACCTCGAGCCGCTGGCCCCCGACGCCCGGGTCTCGGGGATGGACTCCTGCCTGCTCGACCACCCGGGCAAGACGTTCTTCGTCCAGGGCACCCCCGATCCCACCCCGCAGCACCGCCGGGACGCGGCGTACGCCGTCCGGCTGGGGCTGGACTCCGTCCGCGGCATCGGGCCGGACGTGGCCGAGCGGATCGTCGCCGCCCGGGCCGAGCGGCCGTTCGCCGACCAGGTCGACCTGTCCCGGCGCGCCGGTCTCGACGCCCGCCAGCTCGAGGCGCTGGCGACCGCCGGGGTCTTCGACAGCAGCGGGCTGACCCGTCGCCAGGCGCTGTGGAACGCGGGCTGGACCGAGCGGGAGGACCAGCTCGAGGGCGTCCGGGTCTCCGGGGGCGCGCCGATGCTGCCGGACATGGACGCCGTCGAGACGACGATGGCCGACCTGTGGGCCACCGGGGTGACGACCGACAGCCACCCCTTCGGCCACCTGCGCGAGCAGCTGCGCCGGGCCGGTGTCCGGTCGGTCGCTGACCTCGCCACGACCGAGGCGAACCGGCGGATCAGCGTCGCCGGCCTGGTCACCCACCGCCAGCGCCCCGGCACCGCCGGTGGGGTCACCTTCCTCAACCTCGAGGACGAGACCGGCATGCTCAACGTCATCTGCACCGTCGGCGTCTGGCGCCGGCACCGCAAGGCGGCCGCCGGCTCCTCGGCGGTCGTCATCCGCGGGATGCTCGAGCGCGAGGACGGCGTCACCAACCTGGTGGCCGACAAGATCTCCTCCCTCGAGGAGCTCCACCCCGAGGCCGGCCGGGCGCTGCGCGAGAAGCACCGCTCCCGCGACTTCCGGTGAGCGGGGCCACGGCGCCGCCGAACGTGCCCGACCCGGTCCGCGGTGGGAGGATGAGGCAGTGCCTTCCGTCCTCCCCGCCGGCGACCCGGTGCCCGAGGACGGCAGCCTCCCCGAGGAGTCGCTCGCGCGCCTGGGGGAGCGGCCGTTCGGCTTCTACGTGCACGTGCCGTTCTGCACGGTCCGCTGCGGTTACTGCGACTTCAACACCTACACCGCCGAGGAGCTGAGCCGCGACGGGCACACGGTGTCCCGCACCTCCTACGCCGCCTCCGCGGTCGAGGAGGTACGCCGCGCGCGGCGCGTGCTCGGCGACCAGGACCTGCCGGTGGAGACCGTCTTCCTCGGCGGCGGCACCCCGACCCTGCTGGGCCCCGAGGACCTCGGGTCGGTGCTCGCCGCGATCGACGAGGAGTTCGGCCTGGTCGCCGGGGCCGAGGTCACCACCGAGGCCAACCCCGACAGCGTGGACCTGGGCTACCTCGACGGCCTGCGCGCCGCCGGCTTCACGCGGGTCTCGGTCGGCATGCAGTCCGCGGTGCCACACGTGCTGCGCGTGCTCGACCGCACCCACGACCCGCTGCGGGTGCCGGCGGTCGTCGAGTGGGCCCGCGCGGCCGGCTTCGACCAGGTCAGCCTCGACCTCATCTACGGCACGCCGGGGGAGTCGCTGGACGATTGGGCGACCTCGCTCGACGCCGCGCTGGCGGCCGCCCCCGACCACGTCTCGGCGTACGCGCTCATCGTCGAGGAGGGCACCGCCCTGGCCCGGCAGGTCCGCCGCGGCGAGGTGCCGATGCCCGACGACGACGACCTGGCCGACAAGTACCTCCTGGCCGACGAGCGGATGACCGCCGCCGGGCTGGGGTGGTACGAGGTGTCCAACTGGAGCCGCGACCGCGCCGCGCGCTGCCGGCACAACGAGCTCTACTGGACCGGCGCGGACTGGTGGGGCGTCGGCCCGGGCGCGCACTCCCACGTCGGCGGCACCCGTTGGTGGAACGTCAAGCATCCCGCGGCGTACGCCGACCGGCTCGCCGCCGGCCGCAGCCCGGCGCACGCCCGCGAGGTCCTCACCACCGAGGACCAGCGCGTCGAGCGGGTGCTGCTCGAGCTGCGGCTCGCCGACGGGCTGGACCGCACCGTGCTCGACGAGGCCGGGAACGCAGCAGTCCCCGGCCTGGTCGACCGGGGACTGCTGGTGGAGCGCGCGGACCGGCTGGTGCTCACCCGCGCCGGCCGGCTGCTCGCCGACGCCGTCGTGCGCGACCTGCTGGCTTGAATCCGCTGGTCCGAGCTGCTGGGGCTGAGCCTCAGCTGACCATCCGGATGGTCAGGGGGTAGCGGTAGAGCTCGCCGTTGCCGGCCTTGACCGAGCCGACGATCGTGAAGACGAGCCAGATCAGGCCCACGATCGGCAGCAGCAGGAAGCCGATGAGCACGAAGGCGAGCACGAACGCGACGATGCCGTAGATGAGGATCGAGAGCTGGAAGTTCAGCGACTCGACCGCCTGCGCCCGGACGTAGCCGGACTGGTTGCCCTTGATGAGCATCACCAGCAGCGGTCCGAGGAACGCCAGCGCGACGAACGCGCCGATGAGCGCCGACCAGTGCGCGGCGCCGCCCCAGGTGCGCTCGTCGGGGTTGGCCGGTCCGCCGCCCTGGTAGGGCTGGAACGGTGGCTGGCCGGGCGGCTGCTGCCCGTAGCCGTAGGGCTGCTGCCCGTACGGCTGCTGGCCGTAGGGCTGTTGGCCCGACGGCTGCTGGCCGTACGGGTCCTGGGGTCCGGACGGCGGCGGACCGTAGGGATCGCTCACGGCTGCTCCTCGGTGACGAAGTCGATCAGTTCCTCGACCCTACCGAGAAGTGCCGGTTCCAGGTCACCGAAGGACTGGACCTTCCCGAGGATGTGCTTCCACGCCCGCGCGATGTCGGCCTGGTCGCGGTGCGGCCAGCCGAGCTGCTGGCACACGCCCTTCTTCCACTCGAGGTGCCGCGGGACGTCCGGCCACCGCTGCAGGCCGAGCCGGGCCGGCTTCACCGCGGCCCAGACGTCGATGAACGGGTGGCCGACGATGAGCACGTGCTGGCCGACTGGCGAGCGGCGCACCGCGTCGGCGATCCGGCTCTCCTTCGAGCCCCTGACGAGGTGGTCGACGAGGACGCCGACGCGGCGGTTCGGGCCGGGGCGGAAGTCGCGCAGGTGCTCGGAGAGGTCGTCGATGCCGTCGAGGTACTCCACGACCACGCCCTCGATCCGCAGGTCGTCGCCCCAGACCTTCTCGACGAGCTCCGCGTCGTGCCGGCCCTCCACGAAGATCCGGCTCGCGCGCGCCACCCGCGCCTTCGCGTCGTGGACGGCGACCGAGCCGGACGCGGTGCGGGTCGGCTTGGCCGGCGCCGTCTGCCGGACCGGCGCGGTGAGGATGACCGGCTTGCCCTCCAGCAGGAAGCCGGCGCCGAGCGGGAACGTGCGCCGGCGGTCGCGCCGGTCCTCGAGGGTGACGGTGTGCAGGTCGCGGTCGACGGCGACGATCTCGCCGACCCAGTCGGTCGTGACCTCCTCGACGACCGCGCCGAGCTCGGCGGGCGCCTCGACGGCCCGGCCGCGCTTGGGTGCACGCCAGTCGGTGGAGAGGACGTCGGAGCCGTAGCGGTCGGTCACGCCTCCGACGCTAGGCGCGGGCGCCGACGGTCCGGCGCACGGCGCGCCGGGGTCAGCCGTCCTGTGACGTGCTCGACCCGTCCGGCGCCCGCTCGCCGTCCTGCTCCTGGGCGTCCTGCTCCTGGTCGGTGTGCTTGCCCTCCTCGAGCAGGTCGCCGGCGGTCTCGCCGGGCTCCAGGCCCTCGGCGAGCGGGTTCTCGTCGCCGGGTCGGAGGTCCTCGGGCAGCTGGTCGTCGCCGATGCCGGTCGCGTCCTGGCCGGCGTCCTCAGGGGTCGCTTCGCTCATGGCAGGCCCGTACCCGGCTCAGATGAGCGGCAAGCGGCGCTGGCTGCGGGGCAGCTGGGCGTAGGCCCGCTCGACCGCGGTGCGCAGGTGCTCCCGCGGCCACGGCCACTCCGCGGCGGCCAGCGCGTCGGCCAGGGGCACGCCTCGGGAGGCGAGGTCGCGCGCGGTCTCGGCGACCACGCCGATCTGGTTGCGCTGCTCCTCGACGAAGTCCCGGTCGACGACAGGGCCGTGGCCCGGCACCACGATCGACGCGGACGTCGTCAGCCCGAGCACGATGTCGAGGCTGAGGGGCCAGTCCATCGGCCAGGAGTCGTCGCCGAACGACGGCGGCGCCGAGGACTCGACCAGGTCGCCGGCGACCAGCACGTCGGCGTCGGGCACCCGCAGGACCAGGTCGCCCGCGGTGTGCGCCCGCCCGGGGTGGACCAGCTCGAGGGCGCGGTCGCCGAGGTCCAGCACGCGGGCCGAGGAGAAGGTGTGGTCGGGCACCACGACCGGGGTGGCGAGGACCTCGTCGTGGTGCGGGTCGGCCGGCTCCCCGGCGTACTCCTGCCGGGCGGTCTCGGCCGTCCGCTCCAGCTCGGCCGCCGCCTCCTCGTGCGCGTGGATCGGCACCTCGGGCCAGCCCTCGCGGAAGGCGCCGTTGCCGAGGGTGTGGTCGAGGTGCCAGTGGGTGTTGACGACGGCGACGACCTCGCCGGCGCCGAGGTCGCGTACGTCGTCGGCGAGCGCGCGTCCCGCGACCGCCGAGGCGTGGGTGTCGACCACCACGAGCCCCCGGTCGCCGCCCACGACGGTGGTGGTCACGTCGTACCAGGGGAGGCGGGTCACCCAGACCCGGTCGGCGATCTCGGTGAACGTCACCCGGCCGAGCCTAGGCCCGGACTCGTCAGCACATGCCGTGGTGGAGCTGGCGGCGCAGCATGTCGCCGAGCTCGGCGGTCGTGCGGGCCGCCCGGGGGAAGCGCAGGACGGTGCGGTCCGCGCCGTGGGTCCCGACCCACTGCACCTCGACGCCGTCGACGCGGAGGTCGGCCAGCGCGACGCCGACGACCTGGGCAAGCGGCGTGCCGGTCGTGGTCGAGACCGCGCGCCGCAGCTCGTCCTGGTGGTGGTCGTTGGCGTGCTCGACCGAGCGCTGGAGGTAGCCGCGGTTGAGCTGGTGCTCCGACGCCCGGAAGCGCGCCAGGTCGACCGGCACCTGCTCGGTCGCGGACCCGCCGACGCGGCCCAGCACCACGCGCTCCGGCTCGAGCGCCACGACGTCGCGGGGGTCGCCGCAGCAGACGCAGCTCTCGCGACCGCGCACGACGAGCCGCCCGGCGATGCTCACGGTGACCTCGCGGTCGGGCGAGCCGGGTCGGCCGAGCCCGCTGGCGAGGGTGAGCACGGCGCCGCGGCCCTCCGCCGCCGCGACCGCGAGGTCGCTGGAGAGCGGGGTGGAGAAGGTCGGCTCGCCGCCGCAGTCCTGCATGACGGTGCCTTCGGCGTCCGGGCCGTCGAGCACGCCCGGCGCTCCGTCGACCGCCATCTGCACGTCGGCCGGGCAGGAGAGCACCGCGCGCGCCGCGGCCGCCGACCGGTGCGGGTCGTGGCGGGTGGTGCTGCTCGGGACGACGGTCATGCGGGGCTCCTCGGTGCGCTCGTCAGGCAGTCGGTCTCGCGGTTAGGTGAGCCTAACCTACGTCGATCGGCGATGCCCGGTCGACGGGACGTCTCGCTCGCCGAGATCGGGCCGGCGGCCCGGGTCGCGCTACAGTTGGCACTCAGTAGTGACGAGTGCCAGATGGTGGGAGGCGACGTGCAGGAGGACCGCAGGCTCGCCGTGCTGCGGGCCATCGTCGAGGACTACGTGGCGACCGAGGAGCCGGTCGGCTCCAAGGCGCTCGTCGAGCGGCACGGCCTCGGCGTCTCGCCCGCCACGGTCCGCAACGACATGGCCGTCCTCGAGGACGAGGGCTACATCACTCAGCCGCACACCAGCGCCGGCCGGGTGCCCACCGACAAGGGCTACCGGCTCTTCGTCGACCGGCTCAGCACCGTCAAGCCGATGACCGCCGCCGAGAAGCGCGCGATCTCCTCGTTCCTGGACGGGGCCGTCGACCTCGATGACGTCGTCACCCGCTCGGTCCGCCTGCTCTCGCAGCTGACCCGCCAGGTCGCGGTCGTGCAGTACCCCACGCTCTCGCGCTCCACGGTCCGCCACGTCGAGCTCGTCGCGCTCACCCCGTCCCGGCTGCTCGCGGTGCTGATCCTCAGCACCGGCCGGGTCGAGCAGCGCCTCGTCGAGCTGCCGGCGGAGGTGTCCGAGGACGCCCTCGCCGACCTGCGGTCCCAGGTGCTCCAGGCCGCGACCGGCCAGATCATCGCCGATGCCGTACGCCGGCTGCGCGAGGCGGTGCCGGAGGTCCCGGGCCCCGGGCCCGACCGCGACGACGGGGTGACCCGCGCCGTGGTCGAGACCCTCGCCGACGCGATGGAGGACCACCGCTCCGACCAGCGGATCGCGGTCGGCGGCGCGGCGAACCTCGCGCGCTACGGCGACTCCTTCGACTCCGCCGTCCGCCCGCTGCTCGAGGCGCTCGAGGAGCACGTGGTGCTGCTCAAGCTGCTCGGCGAGGCGACCGTCGGCGGCACGGTCACGGTGCGCATCGGGGCCGAGGGCCCCTACGAGGAGCTCGCCTCCACCAGCGTCGTCGCCACCGGGTACGGCCCGCGCGACGAGGCGCTCGCCACGCTGGGCATCGTCGGGCCCACGCGCATGGACTACCCCGGGACGATGTCCGCCGTGCGCGCCGTCGCCCGCTACGTCTCCCGCATCCTCGACGAGGGCTGACCGGCCCTCGTCACGCCGTACCCCTCCACCCGAACCACCTCCCGATCTCGTAAGGAACACAGGTGAGCCAGGACCTCTACGACCTGCTCGGAGTCGACCGCGACGCGGACGACACCGCGATCAAGAAGGCCTACCGGCGGCTCGCGCGGCAGTACCACCCCGACGTCAACCCCGAGCCCGAGGCGCAGGACAAGTTCAAGGAGATCTCCCGCGCCTACGAGGTGCTCTCGGACCCGCAGAAGCGGTCGGCGTACGACCGTGGCGGCGACCCGTTCGGCGGCGGGGCCGCCGGCTTCGGCCAGGGCGCCGGCTTCTCGTTCACCGACATCATGGACGCGTTCTTCGGCGGACACGCGGGCGGCGGCGCCGGCGGTGGTCGCGGTCCGCGCCCGCGCGTGCGCCGTGGCCAGGACGCGCTGATCCGGCTCGACGTCGACCTCGCGGAGGCCGCCTTCGGCGTCACCCGTGAGCTCAAGGTGGACACGGCCGTGCTGTGCACGACCTGCCACGGCGACGGCGCCGCGCCCGGCAGCCACCCGGTGCCGTGCGAGACCTGCCGCGGCCAGGGCGAGGTCGCCCACGTGCAGCGCTCGTTCCTCGGCGAGATCCGCACGCTGCGCCCCTGCGCGGCCTGCCGGGGGTTCGGCACGATCATCCCCGAGCCGTGCCGCGAGTGCTCCGGCGACGGCCGCGTGCGCTCGCGCCGCACGCTCACGGTCAAGATCCCGGCCGGCGTCGACACCGGCACCCGCGTCCAGCTCGCCGAGCAGGGCGAGGTCGGGCCGGGCGGTGGCCCCGCCGGTGACCTGTACGTCGAGATCCAGGTCGCCCCGCACCGCGTCTTCACCCGCCACGGCAACGACCTGCACTGCACGGTCACCGTGCCGATGACCGCCGCCGCGCTCGGCACGTCGCTGACGCTGCCGACGCTCGAGGCGGACGTCGAGCAGGGCGCGGACTCCGGCGTCGAGACCGAGTTCAGCCTGGAGATCCCTGCCGGCACCCAGTCCGGCACCGAGCAGGTGCTCCGCGGCCGCGGCGTGCCCGGCCTGCGCGGGGGCCGCGGTGACCTGGTCGTCAGCGTGGCCGTCGAGACGCCGCAGCGGCTCGACGCCCGCCAGGAGGAGCTGCTGCGCGAGCTCGCCGCGATCCGCGGCGAGGAGACGCCCTCGGGCCAGGTCAAGCCGGGCTCGAAGTCGTTCTTCGGCCGGCTGCGCGACGCCTTCGACGGCCACTGACAGGCGCTTCCGCGATGTCGCTGCCGGTCCACCTCGTCCCCACGCTCGAGGGGGTCGCCGCCGGGTCCTCCGTGACCGTCGAGGGCGACGAGGCGCACCACGCCGTCGCCGTCCGCCGGCTGCGGGTGGGGGAGAGCGTCGTCCTCACCGACGGGGCCGGCACCTCGGTCACGGCCGAGGTGGCCTCGACCGGGAAGCGCGTTTTCACTGCGGTCGCCGCCGACGTACGCCGCGTGGCTGCGCCGTCGCCGGCGTTCGTCGTCGTCCAGGCGCTGCCCAAGGGCGACCGCGGGGAGCTGGCCGTCGAGGTGCTGACCGAGGTCGGCGTCGCGCGGGTCGTGCCGTGGGCCGCGTCGCGGTCGGTCGCCGTCTGGAAGGGCGAGCGGGCCGCGAAGTCGCTGGCCAAGTGGCGCGCGACCGCGCGCGAGGCGGCCAAGCAGGCGCGCCGCTCGTGGTTCCCCGAGGTCGACGAGCTCGCCTCGACCGCCGACGTCGTGGCGCTGCTGTCGTCCGCCCCGCTGGGCGTGGTCCTGCACGAGGAGGCGTCGGTGCCGCTCGCCTGCTTGGACGTGCCTGCGGACGGCCCGGTCGTGGTCGTCGTCGGCCCCGAGGGCGGGCTGACCGAGGAGGAGGTCGCGGCGTTCACCGCGGCCGGTGCCTCCTCGGTGCGGTTGGGCGCCGAGGTGCTGCGCACCTCGACCGCCGGCGTCGCCGCCGTCTCCGCGCTCCTCGCGCGGACCGAGCGCTGGGGCTGAGTGCTTACTCGACCGTGATGGTCTTGCTGTCCTCGGTCGGGCCGAAGCCCTCGCCGCCGGACGGGTCGTCGGTCATGGCCACGAACGTGTAGGTGCCGGGCTCCAGCCCGGACACGTCGACCTCGCTCGCCCAGGGGTAGAGCTTGTCCATCCAGCCCTCGGCGGTCGCGAACCCGTCGAGCACCACCTTCCCCGCGCCGTCGCGCACCTCCCACGGCACGGTCGCCTCGAACGACGACGCCACGCCCGCGGCCGTGAACGAGTCGGCCACGGTCGCGCCCTCCTCGGGGCCGCTCACGCTGACCAGGGCAAGCACCTCGAGCGGTGCCGCCGCGGCGAGGTCGCCCTCGAGGCCGAACAGCGGCGCCGGCGTACCGCTGCGGTCGACCACGCGCACGGGCAGCCGCTCCTGCGCGACGCCCTGGAGGGTGTAGACGAGCTGCTGGGCGGCCAGGCGGGCGCCGTTCGCGGACAGGTCACCGCGCTCGGTCCAGGCCTGGTCGGCCAGGGTCGCGACGATCGCGTCGTCCTGCGCCTCGACGGAGGCGAAGGTGCCCTCGGGCCACAGTGACCGGTAGTCGGGGTCGAGCGCGTCGCCCGTGGTCAGCAGCTCGGCGGCGGCGGTGAAGGGGTCCCCGTCCACGCGGCGGAACTCGCGGTAGAGCCGCACGCCCTGCGGCGTCTCGCAGGCGAAGTAGACCGGCACCGTCGTCTCGCCACCCTCGCCGCCCTCGCCGCCGCCCGGAGTGCCGCTCGCGGACGGGTCGGCCGGGGTCGGCTCGTCGCTGGAGGTGCTGCCGGCGGTCGGTGAGCTCGTGCTGCCGGCCGGCGTCGGGTCCTCGGCCGAGGTGTCGTCCTCGCCGCACCCGGCCAGCGTCAGCGCGAGGGTGGAGGCGGTCAGCAGGGCGGAGATCCGCAGGCGAGCGTCCATGGTGCCCATCCTCCCGGTTGTGGGCCGTCGATGCTGGTGGGACGCGCGCGGGACGGCGCTAGGTTGCGTGCATGAGCGATCCGGACTGCTTGTTCTGCAAGATCGTCGCCGAGGAGGTGCCGGCCGAGGTCGTGCACGTCACCGAGCGGACCGTCGCCTTCCGGGACATCAACCCGCAGGCGCCCACCCACGTGCTGGTCGTGCCGCGCGACCACTACGAGAACGCCGCCGCGCTTGCCGCCGGCGACCCGGCCGCGTCCGCCGAGCTGGTGACGGCCGCTGCCGCGATCGCCACGGCCGAGGGCCACGAGGACTACCGCCTGGTCTTCAACACCGGTGCGGGCGTCGGCCAGACGGTCTTCCACGCGCACCTGCACGTGCTCGCTGGGCGGTCGATGACCTGGCCCCCGGGCTGATCCGTCCGTCGACGGCAGCCCTCACCGGTAGCCGACGAGGGTCGGGGTGGCGGTGAGGACGCGGAGTGCGGTGGATGGTCCCGGGATGGTGACGGTGCCTGAGACGGGGCGCCAGGGTCCGCCGTCGACGCTGAACTCGGCGCTGTAGGTGGTGTCGACGCTGGGCGCCACCCGTCCGGCCCTGCGGTAGTCGTGGGTGACGTCGAGGTCCGGGTACGGCGCACCGGGCTCGGTCGTCGTGGTCGTCGTGCCGTCGCCGAAGTGCCAGGTGTAGCCGGTCGCGGTGATGCGGAGGTCGACTCGCCGGCCGAGGAGGGTGACGCTGCGGGTGAGGTCGCCGCGGTCGGTGTAGAAGTTCGTCGCGAAGTTGACCAGCGTGCGGCCGTTGGGTGGTTGGACCTGAAGCTGTGCCGCTGGGAGCGGGAGGCGGCGGAACGCGGCAGCCACCATGCCGGGCGTGAGCTGCGGCGCGCTTGGCTGCTCGACCTCTGGGACGCACTCGACGTTCCAGTTCGTCCCTGCGCAGAACCCCTCCGCGAGGGCCGTGCCGACGTCGACCTGGGCGCCGAGGCTCACCGTCTGGGCTGTGTCCGAACTTGAACCGTTGGTCTGCGCCGACGGAGTCGTCGTCTCGATATTGGTCCACAAGCCGCCGGTAGTGGTCCCGACCTCGACTGGGCCCGAAGGGTCGTCGGCAATGGCCGTGGTGCTCGCTGATACCGACAGGAGAAGCGCGCTGGCTGAGATGAGCCCCGTGCGCAGTCCCTTCATCGCAGTTTCAGTTCTCTGACTTGCCACCCGCCAGCGTCCTGCTGAAGCGCCATGGCGACGGTTTGGATGCTCGGAGCGACGGTCTTGACCGTCTGGCCGGATGCATCCAGCCACCGCTCCCGGGCGGTGCGGACCCTGACCTCCCATACGTCGTCGTCCTTGCCCGGGTCAGGCTCGGCCGAAAGCACCGTCCAGTCTCCGTCGACGATGCGGCCGCCGTTCTTGTACGCGGAGCGGAGATTCCTCGCCAGGGTCTTGCAGTTCACACAGGACTCGTCGGCTAGGACCATGAATCCGGCCGGATCACCGGTGGAGATCGCCTCGGTGAGTGCTGCATAGAACGACTCGATGAACGCGACCTCGTCGTCCGGCATGTCGTCATTGGCCGCGCTCGCGGACGCCGAGGGCGAGGCGACCGCGGACGAGGTCGACGCCGTCGGCTCCGGCGCGACCTTGGGCTCGGGGTTGTCGGAGGAGCATGCGGAGAGCGCGAGGGTGGCGACGATCGCCAGGGCACTGAGGTTCCGCAGCGGCATGGTGTGGTCCTTCCCGAGACAGCAGCGCCCAGACCGAGGCGCCGTCACGGACGATAACCACGTCCCGCGCCTGGGAACACCGCCTCGCGCCATCCTGTGGACAGCGGGAAGCCGCAGGAGACGACCCGCGTCACGGCGGCCTCAACAGTCCCAAGCACCCGTCGACAATCGAGCAATTGCGCGGCTGTAGCGGTTCGGACGGCCGGGAAGGCGCTGAAACCGCGCAATTGAACGATCGTTGACGCGCCCGACCCAGCCCCGAC
>NZ_JAANMS010000001.1 GCF_011250565.1 Nocardioides sp. IC4_145 | reverse complement strand
ACGGCCCGCTGCCGACCGGCGGCAAGGTCCGCCCGATGACCCGCTGGGGCACGCCGGTGATGCACCGCCCGCAGCAGCCGGTGACGGCGTACGACGCGGAGCTGCGGTCGCTGGTCGCCGACATGGTGGCGACGATGTACGCCGCGGACGGCGTCGGCCTGGCCGCGTGCCAGATCGGCGTCGACCGGGCCGTCTTCGTCTTCGACTGCCCCGACGACTCCGGCGAGCGGACCGTCGGCGTGGTGTGCAACCCCGAGCTCGTCCTCCCCGAGGGCCGCGACCGCCGGCTCGAGGAGTCCGAGGAGGGCTGCCTGTCCTTCCCCGGCGCGTTCGTCGAGTGCGCGCGCCCGGACTTCGCGACCGTGACCGGCACCGGCCTCGACGGCGAGCCGGTCACGTTCTCCGGCGACGGGCTGCTCGCGCGGTGCCTCCAGCACGAGACCGACCACACGCGGGGCACGGTCTTCGGCGACCGGCTGCCCACCAAGCTGCGCAAGAAGCTGCAGAAGCAGCACGACAAGCTCGCCGGCGACTACCCCGCGGACTGGCCCGTCGGCGAGGAGTGAGTCCCGGCGTGGGCCGGGCGGGCGAGCGCGTCGACGGTCGCCCCGAAGAGCCACGGCAGCCGCTCCGCGGTCGGCACGAGCGCTGAGCGGCTCGACCGCCGGCTCGTCGCGCCGAGCAGCGCGGAGGTGAGCCAGCGGTAGCGCCGGGTCAGGCGTCGCCAGTCCTGCTCGTACGCCGCGACGTCGCCGCGGGCGACCGCCTGCACGGCCGCGCCGGCCTGGGCCACCGCGAGCGCGATCCCCTCGCCGGTCAGCGCGTCGACGTAGCCGGCCGCGTCGCCGACGAGCAGCACCCGGCCGGCGGTGCGGGCGGTGGCGTCCTGCCGCAGGGGTCCCGCGCCGCGGTCCGAGCCGGAGCGCGCGGCGCCGGCGACCCGGTCGAGCAGCTCGGGGAAGGCGGCCAGGTGGTCGTCGTACGAGCCCGTGCGGGTGGTGAGCACCGCGACGCCCACCAGGTCGTCGGCCACCGGGGTCACGTAGGCCTCGGCGTCGCGCGCCCAGTGCACCTCGACGTGGTCCGACCAGGTCCGGACGGCGTAGTGGCGGCGCAGCCCCCGCCGCAGCTGGCGCCGCCGGGGGCGGTCCAGGCCGAGCGAGCGGCGCAGCGGGGAGTGCAGGCCGTCGGCCGCGACGACGTACCGCGCGCGGTGCCCACCGACCGTGACGCCCTCGTCGTCCTGCTCGAGCCCGTGCACCCCGACGTGCTCGACCCCCACGCCGGCGGCGGCGACCGCCCGGCTGAGCGCGTCGTGCAGGGTCGTGCGGCGCACGCCGCGGCCGCGGCCGGACCGGAAGTCGGCCTCGACCCGGCGGGCGCCGGCGACGTACCGGATCCCGAGCAGGTCGTGCCCGGCCGGGTCGACGCCGAGGTCGGCCAGCGCGGCCACCGCGCCGGGCATCAGCCCCTCCCCGCAGGCCTTGTCGACGGTGCCGGCGCGCTGCTCGAGGACCGTGACGTCCAGGCCGGCGCGGGCGGCGTGCAGGGCGGTCGCGAGGCCGGCCGGTCCCCCGCCGACGACCACGAGGTCCTTCACGCCGCAGCACCGCCGGGCACGCGGCCGGTGAGGTTCGCCAGCGCGGCGTCCTCGGCGCGGATCCGGGTGGCCAGGAGGCCGGCGTTGAGCACGGTGAACACGACCGCGGTGATCCACGCGCCGCCGACCAGCGGCAGCGCGAAGCCCTCGACCACGACGGCGACGTAGTTGGGGTGCGGGATGCAGCGGTAGGGACCGCCGGTCACGCGGGGTGCGCCGGGGACGACGATGACGCGGGTGTTCCACTGGCGGCCGAGGGTGCGGATGCACCACCAGCGCAGCGTCTGGGACGCGAGGACGAGCACGAACATCGACCAGACCAGCGCGGCGGGCGGCTCGGGCCGGCGCACCCACACCTCGACGAGCGCGCCGACGAGCAGACCCGTGTGCAGCACGACCATGAACGGGTAGTGACCGCGCCCGGACTCGACACCGCCCTGGGCCAGGCTCCACGCTGCGTTGCGGTTGGACACGACGAGCTCCGCGACCCGCTCGACGGCCACGGCGGCCACGAGCAGCGTGAAGGCGACCTCCAGGCTCACGCGGTGGCCCCCGGGGCGTCCACGGCGTCCCGGGCGGTCCCCGCGTCCGGCGCACGCAGCAGCACGAGCTCGGAGCAGAAGCCAGGGCCCATGGCGAGCATCAGCCCGTAGGAGCCGGGCCGGGGTGGCCGGTCGGCGAGCGTGTCGGCCATGACGTGCAGCACCGAGGAGGAGGACAGGTTGCCGATGCGGCGCAGCGAGTCCCACGTCATCTCGAGCGCGTCGCGGTCGACCTCGAGCGCGTCCTGCAGCGCCTCGAGCACCTTCGGGCCGCCCGGGTGCGCGACGTACCACTCGACGTCGTCGTGCGTGAGCCCGTGGTCGGCGAGGAAGCCGCTCACGTCGTCGCCGACGTGCTGCCGGACGAGGTCCGGCACCGAGGAGTCGAGGACGATCTTCAGGCCACCGGCGCCGACGTCCCAGCCCATCGTGCGCTCGGAGTCGGGGTACATCCGGCTGCGCGAGGCGAGCACCTCGGGCTGGGTCGGCTCGGCGACCTGCGCGAGCGGGTGGTCGGCGCCGACCGCCACCACCGCGGCGGCGCCGTCGCCGAACAGGCCGCTGGCGACCAGGTTGGCCACCGAGGTGTCGTCGCGCTGCAGGGTGAGCGAGCAGAGCTCGACCGACATCAGCACCGCGACCCCGTCGGGGCGGCCGCGCAGGAGGTCGTGGAGCCGGGCGACGCCCGCCGCGCCGGCCACGCAGCCGAGGCCCACCAGCGGCAGCCGGACGACGTCGGGGCGCAGTCCGATCTCCTGGGCCACCCGTGCCTCCAGCGACGGCACGGCGAGGCCGGTGACGGTGCAGGAGACGATGACGTCCACGTCGGCCGGCGTGAGACCGACCGCCTTGAGCGCGTCGACCACGGCCCGGGCGCCGAGCTCGACGCCGGCGCGGATGAACACGTCGTTGGACTCCCCGAAGTCGCCCAACCCGGCGTACTCCTCGAGCGGCATCGCGGTGTGCCGCGTGTCCACGCAGGCGTTGCCGTGGAAGCGCTCGACGACGGCTGGGTTGACCGACCCCTCGATAAGCGTGTCGGTGAAGGAGGCGGTGATCTCCTTCTGCGCGTAGCGGTGCTCCGGCAGCGCCCCGCGGACGCTGACGACCCGGCTCGGGCGGCTCGGGAGGCTGGTGGCGGTCATGCGGGCTCCTTGAGGGCGGGCGGTCGCGGGTCGAGGCGGGTGGCGGGCGGAGGTCTGAGCAGCGCGCGGCCGAGCCCGAGCGCGAGGGACGGGGTGAGCCGGCCCCGGGCGAGGCCGAGCTCGACGAGGTCGTCGAAGACGCGCTGGTCCGCCGCAGCGGCGGCGATGCCGGCCTCGAGCACCCGGCTGCTGCGGGTCAGGGTCGCGGCCAGGGCGGTGTGGCGCAGGTGCGGCAGCAGGATCGTCCGGGTCGACCGGCGGTGCAGCGCCCCGGCGCGCTCGGGACTCCCCCGGCGCAGTGCCTCGGCGGCGGCGCGGCCCGCGGCCAGCCCGGTCGCGACGGCGTAGAAGATCCCCTCGCCGGTCAGCGGGTTGACGAGGCCGGCCGCGTCGCCGACGAGCAGGACGCGGCCGTTGCGCGGGCGCCACCAGGCGGTCGACAGCGGCAGGTGGTGTCCCTTCCAGTCGGTGCCGCCGGCGGTCACGCCGGGCAGCAGCCGCTCGAGCCGCTCGAAGAGCTCTGCGCGGGTGGGGGCGGGCCGGTCGTCGTGCAGCACCTCGCCGTACCCGACGTTGGCGGTGCCGTCGCCGGAGTCGAAGGACCAGGCGTACGACGGCTGGTGCTCGGTGCCGAGCTCGATGACCTGGCGGCCGGCGTGGGCCGCCGTGACCGGTGCGTAGCCGCGAATCGCCAGCGCCACCGGTCCGCGCGGCCGGTCCAGCGCCCGCCGGACGACCGAGTGCGCGCCGTCCGCCCCGACCACCACAGCCGCGGGCAGCTCGCCGTCGAGCACGACGCACCCGGGCTCCTCGTGCAGCGCGCGGACCCGGTGCCGCCGCAGCTCGGCACCCGCGGCGACCGCCGCCTCGACCAGGCGTGCGTCGAGGACGGCCCGCGGGACGACGTACGCCGGTCGGGCCATCGTCCGCTCCGCCTCGACGCCGCCGCGGACCAGCCGCAGGCGGTCGACCGGCGTCCGGTCGGCGAGCAGCCCGGTGACGCCGGCCTCGGCGAGCAGGTCGAGCACGTGCGGGGCGACGCCGTCGCCGCACGCCTTGTCGCGGGGGAAGTCGGCGCGGTCCAGCAGGAGGACCCGCAGCCGCGGCTCGGCGTGGAGCGCGCCGATCGCGGTGGCGGCGCCGGCCGGCCCGGCGCCGACGACGACGAGGTCCCAGCGCTCCTTGTCCCGGCGCTCCTCGCGCGGGCTCATCCGGCGGCCACCAGCAGCACGACGTCGAGCAGGGCGACGGCGACGGCAGCCCGGAACGGCGTCCGTCCTCGGGTCACCAGCGTCACGGCCGCGAGGGCCACGGCCAGCGCTAGGGTCGCCCAGGCCCACGCCGGCGGGCTGCCGGCCGGGCCGAGGACGGCGGCGACCGAGGCGCCGGCGAGCAGGGCGGCGGCCAGCACGCGCGAGGGCGTCGCCCCGATCCGGTGCGGTAGTCCGCGCACGCCGGTGCGCTCGTCGTCGTCGAGGTCGGGCAGCGTGTTGAGCAGGTGGGCGCCGACGCCGAGCAGCGCGCCCGCGGCGGTCATCCAGGCCGGCGCCCAGGCGGGGTCCGGCCCGGCGAGGGTGACGACGGAGGGCAGCGTGCCGAAGGCGCAGGCGTAGGGCGCCCAGGACCACCACGTCGCCTTGAGCCCGAGGTTGTATGCGTGGCCCGCGCCGGCGCCGAGCACGACGTTGACCAGCGCGCTGCGCCAGCCGACGGACCCGGAGAGCACGAGGCAGGCCACGGCCGAGGTGCCGAGCGCGACAACCACCCACCGCACCGGCAGCGCGCCGGTGACCAGCGGCTTGTCGGTGCGGCCGACCGCGCGGTCGCGCGGCAGGTCGCGCAGGTCGTTGCCCCAGCCGATGGTGAGCTGGCCGGTCAGCACGGCGGCGGTGACGAGCATGGCGTCGGTCGCGCCGAGGTCGCTGCGGACCGCCAGCAGTCCGGCGATCGTGGTGACGGCGAGGGCGGGGCCGCCGTGGGCGGCGGCGAGCAGCGCGGCGACGCGCCCGGACCGGGGCCGGGCGCGCGGACCCGATCGGGCGGGGACCGCGCTCGTCGTCACGGCCGGCGCCGCACGGCGACCGGCCCGCGTCGTACGGCGTCGCTCACCGCCCCGATGACCGAGCGGGGGCGCAGGGCGGGCGTGCGCCCGGAGGCGGCGTCCTTCATGCCGGCGACGACCTCGGCGAAGACGGTCGGACCGTCCTTCGTCGGTGCCCAGCCCAGCTCGACCCGGGCGCGGGTGGTGTCCATGGTCGGCAGTGCGAAGCCCATGTCGAGCCAGCCGGTGTCGACCTGCTGGAGGCGGGCGTGCCAGGCGGCCGACATGACCGCCCGGACGACCTGCGACGGGACGTGCACGAGCCTGGCGCCGAGCGCGTCGGCAATCACCTGCGCGGTGACCGGCGGGTCGGCGGCGAGGTTGAACGGCCCGGCCGCCCCCTGGCGGAGCACGGTCGCGATCGCCTCGGCCACGTCGTCGGTGTGGACCATCGGGATGACGAGGCCACGGTCCATCGGGAGGACCGGCAGCAGGCTCAGGGCGCGGGACGGGACGAGGGCGGGTACGCCGTAGCGCAGCAGCGCCGACCCGGCGGCGCGCTGGCCGACGATGCCGGGGCGGATCCGGGTGACGACCCGGTCGGGGTGGGCCGTCTCGTGCTGGTCCAGGAGCCGTTCGGCGGCGGACTTGTGACGGCTGTAGCGGCTGGTCGGCACGCCCTCGGTGGGCCAGGACTCGTCGACGGGCCGGTCGTCCTGCTTGGGGGCGTAGGCGCCGACCGAGGACATGTGGACCACGTGGGGCACGTCCACCTCGGTCACCGCGCGGAGCACCCGACGGGTGCCGCCGATGCCGGTCTCGGCGAGGTAGGTCAGGTCGTGAGAGGGCTGGAAGCCCCAGGCGAGGTGCACCACCGCGTCGGCCCCGCGGAACGCCTCGACCAGCGTGTCGTGGCAGGCGTCGGTGCTGAGGTCCACGCTGTGCCAGGTCACCCCGTCGCCGTGGGCGCTGTCGTGGTCGCTGTCGTGGTCGCTGTCGTGGTCGCTGTCGTGGTCCTCGGGTGGGCGCCGGGCGAGGCCGACCAGGTCGTGGGTGCCGTCGGCCTGCAGTCGTCGCACCAGCGCCGAGCCGATGTTGCCGGACGCTCCGGTGATCGCGATGCGCATGAGCGCTCGGTGCCCCGCGCGCGGGGGCCTCACACGGCTTCTCGCGGTGTCCGCCGACCGGCGGTCGTGTGCCTGCGGACGCGCCGAACCGCGTCGTGGGGCACACGACCGCCCGCCCGGTGGCTCGGGAGCGCGGGAGCCCGGGCGGTCTGGCCCGTCCAGGCGTACCTCGCACCCCCGGTCGAGGGACCCGGGACACCGTGTCGTGCGGGTGGTCGAGCGCCGGTGGCGGTGCGGGCCGGGTTCAGCCGGCGGGGGTGCGGGTCACAGGTAGCGACCGCAGTGCGGCCACGGCGACCGGCCGCGCTGCTTGTAGAGCAGCTTCGCGCGGTAGGTCTGCTCCCCCGCCGAGGCCCGGTGCGGCATGCCGCGGCCGCCGACGCTGCGCCAGGTGCCGGTGTCGAACTGGTACAGGCCGTAGTAGCCGGCCGCGTTGACGGCCCGCGGGTTGCCGCCGGACTCGCAGCGGGCGAGCCCACGCCAGTTCAGGTGGTCGGCGGCCGGGACGGACCGGCGCGGGGCGCCGACGAGCACCCGGCGCGGCCGCGGGTCCCGGACCATCTGCTTGCGGACGGCGCGGTCGACGACGCGGGCGTTGTGGGTCACCCGGATGACGCGCACCTTGCGCACCCCCGGGCGGCCGTCACGCACCACGCGCCGATGGCCGGGTCGCAGCGACGTCGTACGCCGCTCCTCGACGCCGGCGCGCACCTTGACGCGGCGGGTGTCGACCTTGCGCTCGACCCGGACGACCTTGACGGTGTCCCCACGGCGGAGCCGGCGCTGCTCGCCGCTCACGCGGCGGTCGGCGCGCAGGACGCGGACCTGGTCGCGCCGGGAGACCTCGACGCCCTGCTGGCGCAGGACGCCCGCCGGCCACGCGGCGGAGGTGCGCACCGGTCGCGTGTCGTTCCGGCCGACACGGAGGCGGACGGGCGTGGCTTCCGACGGGTCGGCAGCAGCAGCCACGGCCTCGGTGCCGGCGGGCGCGGGCCCGCTCTCGGCGGCCGTGGCCGTGGCGGGCAGCAGCGCCAGGACGACCGCTGCCGTGAGGGTCGAGGTGGCCGTGAGCCGGGACGGACGGCCGATGGGCAGGACGGAAGGCAGGACAGGGTGCAGGTGCATGAGGGGGAGGTCCAAACGGGATGTCGACGCCCTCGCCGTGCTGCGAGGGTCTCCGGGTCGTGACACGGCCGGCGTGCGGCCGCGGGAGCCCGCCCGGAACGGCATCAGGGGCCGCCCGGCGGAACGGCCGTCGACGGTACGTGAGGCCCCCGGGTGAGTCGAATCAGGAGACGCCGGACCGCCGATCCGGCCGGCCACGGCCGCCGGGCGGACAGCCGAGGAGCCGGGCCTGGCGGCGTTCCAGGGGTGCCGGTGTGACGTCGGTCGCGTGTGCGGGTGGAGGGGCCGGGTACCCGGCTCGCGTCCGCACCCGGAAGGAGCACCTGCCATGACCGAGCCCACCGACCTGCGTGCCCGCGCCGCCGAGCTGCCGGAGGGCGACGTCGTCGCGGTGCTGCTCGATCAGCACGACCGCATCCGTGAGATGTTCCGCACGGTCGCGGACGCCGACGGGGAGCACCGGCAGCAGCACTTCGACCGGCTGCGCGCCTTCCTCGCGGTCCACGAGACCGCCGAGGAGATGATCCTCCGGCCGGTCACCGCCCGGACCGACGCGGGGGTGGCCGACGCGCGCAACCGTGAGGAGGCGGAGTCCAACGTCGTGCTCGCCGAGCTCGAGCACCTCGACGTGGCGAGCGCGGAGTTTGGCGACCGGCTCCGGGCGTTCCAGGAGATGGTGGTCGACCACGCCGAGGCCGAGGAGCGCGAGGAGCTCCCGCGGATCCTGGAGACCTGCGACCAGCCGATGCGTCGAGTGATGGGCAAGGCGCTGCTCGCCGCGGAGGCGGTCGCCCCCACACACCCGCACCCCTCGACCGCCGGCTCCCCCGCCGCCCAGTGGATAGCCGGACCGGTCGCCTCACTGGTCGACCGCACCCGCGACGCGATCCGCGCCGTCACCCGCTGACGCGCCGGCCTGCGCCGGCCTGCGCCGGCCTGCGCCGGCCTGCTTGAGGCGGTCGGTCGTCCGCGGTCGGCTGGATATGCGGTCGGCCGGGATTGGTCGTGTGCCTGAGGCCGCGGCCGGCCGCGTCGAGAGGCACACGACCCCCGTGGCGGCCCGACAGCGGCCGGTGACCCCAGCAGCCCGATGACCCAGCGGCGGTCGTGCTCCCGATGACCGAGCGGCGGTCGTGTGCCCGATGACCGAGCGGCGGTCGTGTGCCCGAGGACGCGCCGGAACGCGTCCAGAGACACACGACGCCCGTGGGGCCGGGGCGGCCGGGGCGGCCGGGGCGAGTGAGCGCCAGGCCAGCCGCGGGGCCGGGTACGCCGTGCCGCCGCCGGCAGCGCAACCACCCCGGGAGTGGTGCGACGCGAGCGGCGTCAGCGGCGGGCGGTGACGTAGCAGGCGACGGCGGTGGCGGCGGCGACGTTGAGCGAGTCGACCCCCTCGGCCATCGGGATGATCGCGCGCCGGTCGGCGGACTGCTCCCAGCGCGGCGAGAGCCCGTGGCCCTCCGACCCGAGCACGAGCGCCACCTTGTCCAGCCCCGCGACGGCGTCCTCGATCGGGGACGAGTCGTCGGCGAGGGTGAGGGCGACGGTGGTGAAGCCGCGCGCGGAGAGGTCGGGCAGGGCGTCGTACCAGTCCGGGAGCCGGGTCCACGGCACGTTGAAGACCGTGCCCATCGCGACCTTGATCGAGCGCCGGTAGAGCGGGTCGGCGCAGCGCGGGGCGAGCAGGACGGCGTCGAAGCCGAGCGCGGCACCGGAACGGAAGATCGCCCCGACGTTCGTGTGGTCGACGACGTCCTCGAGCACGAGCACCGACCGGGCGCCGTCGAGGACGTCGTCGACCGACGGCAGGGAGCGCCGCTCGAGCGAGGCGAGCGCGCCGCGGTGGACGTGGAACCCGGTGACCTGCTCGGCGAGCGCCTCGGACAGGACGTAGCAGGGTGCGTCGGAGCGGTCGAGCACGTCGGCGAGCCCGTCCAGCCAGCGCGGCGCCATCAGGAAGGAGCGCGGGACGTGGCCGCCCTCGACCGCGCGGCGGACGACCTTCTCGCCCTCCGCGAGGAACAGCCCGTGCTCGGCCTCGAGGTTCTTGCGCAGCTCGACGTCGCGCAGGTCCCGGTAGTCCGCGAGCCGTGGGTCGGCGGGGTCGGCGATCTCGACGATCGTGGCCATTCAGGCGCCGTCCCCGCCCGAGGAGCCACCCGCGCGGTCGCCGAAGCGTTCGGGGTGGGCCACCGCGACGACGTCGCCGACCACGATGATCGCCGGCGGCTTGACCCGCTCCGCCTCGAGGTCGGCGGCGAGGGTACCGAGGGTGGAGAGCACCGTCCGCTCCCCCGGCATCGTCCCGTCGCACACGACGCCGACGGGGGTCCCGGCGTCGCGACCGCCGGCGACGAGCGCGTCGGCGATCGCGGGAGCGTTCTGCACCGCCATCATCAGCACGAGCGTCCCGCGCAGCTGCGCGACGGCCGCCCACTCGGTCAGCGACTCCGGGTGGCCGGGCGGCAGGTGGCCGGAGATCACGGTGAACTCGTGCGCGACGCCGCGGTGCGTCACCGGGATCCCGGCGACCGCGGGCACCGACACCGGGCTGGTCAGCCCGGGGATGACCGTCACCGGCACGCCGGCCTCGCGGCAGGCGAGGACCTCCTCGTAGCCACGGCCGAACACGAAGTTGTCGCCGCCCTTGAACCGCACGACCCGCTTGCCGGCGAGCGCGCGGTCGACGATGACGCGGTTGATCTCCTCCTGCTGCGCGCTCCGCCCCCGGGGCAGCTTGGCGACGTCCACCAGCTCCACGTCGGCCGGCAGGTCGCCGAGCAGCTCCCGCGGCGCCAGCCGGTCGGCGACCACGACGTCGGCGTCCATGAGCGCCTTGCGGCCGGCGACGGTGATCAGCTCCGGCTCCCCCGGACCTCCGCCGACCAGCACGACGCCCGGCGCACGGTCGCGTCCGCGGCGCGTCGCCAGCACCCCCTCGCGCAGCTGCTCGACGACCGCGTCGCGGATCGACGCGGAGCGCTGCGGCTCACGGTTGCTCAGCACCGCGACCGTGACGCCGTCGTGCCGACCCGTCGCCGGGGTCCACGCCGTGGCGCGGGTGGCGTCGTCCGCCCGCACGCAGAAGACCCGCCGCGCCTCCGCGGCGCGGCTGACCCGCTCGTTGACGGTGGGCAGGTTCGTCGCGGCGATGCAGTACCAGGTGTCGTCGAGGTCTGCGTCGTCGAACTCACGTTCGTGCCAGGTCAGCTCGCCGGACCCGACCAGGCCCTCGATGGCGGGGGTGGCCTCCGGGGCCACCACGTGGACGTCGGCGCCGGCCGCGATCAGCTGCGGCACGCGCCGCTGGGCGACGTGTCCCCCGCCGACCACGACGACACGGCGGCCGGCCAGGCGCAGGCCGGAGGGGTACGTCGGGAAGTCGTCCACCCGCCCATCCTCCCGTGTGCGGGCCGGCGGCTGGTGGTACGGGTTCGGGGACCGGACTACGTTCGGTCGCGACCCGCCTCTGCGATAGGAGCCCGATGTCCTCGTCCCTCGACCGCCCGGTGAGCCCGAACCCCTACGACCTGCTGCCGGCCGTGCCGTCGTTCACCGTCACCAGCACCGACGTGACCGACGGGCAGCCGTTGAAGCAGGACCAGGTGGCCGACGGCGGCGACACCTCGCCGCAGCTGTCGTGGTCGGGTGCGCCCGAGGGGACGAAGAGCTACACCATCACCTGCTTCGACCCCGACGCCCCGACGCCCAGCGGGTTCTGGCACTGGGTGCTCGTCGACGTGCCCGCCGACGTCACCGAGCTCCCCGCCGGCATCGGCGCGGAAGGCAGCGAGCTGCCCGGGTCGGCGTTCATGTGCCGCAACGACGGCGGGTCGAAGGCGTTCACCGGCGCCGCGCCGCCGCAGGGCGACCAGGTCCACCGGTACTTCTTCGTCGTCCACGCCGTCACCGAGGAGACCCTCGGCGTCGACTCGGACGCCTCGCCCGCCGTCGTGTCGTTCAACCTGGCGTTCAAGACCGCCGCCCGCGCGATCCTCCAGGGCACATACCAGCACTGAGCAACCGGCGTGTCGAGACCCGGTGACGGGCGTGGGGCCCGGCCCATCGTCACCGGGGTTTCGACACGCTCGCTTCGGTCGCTGCTCAACCAGCGGAGCCCGAGGCGCGGCGGAGGAGCTCCTCGAACGGTGTGGGCGCGGCCAGCTCGTCGTCGACGGAGCGGCGGGCGGGGCCGGCGGCGTCGGCAGGGCTGACCTTGCCCACCAGGGCGGCCAGCTCGCCGGCGGCGCGGGCGATCCGCTGCTCCAGCTCCGGGCTCGCGAAGTCCTCGGTCGCGGCGAACACCCCGGTCGGGACGACGACGGCGCGCAGGTAGGCGAAGAGCGGCCGCAGGGCGTGGTCGAGCACCAGCGAGTGCCGGGCCGTGCCGGCGGTCGCGGCAACCAGCACCGGCGTCCCGTCGAGCGTGCCGGGCTCCAGCACGTCGAAGAACGTCTTGAACAGCCCGGAGTACGACGCGGAGAACACCGGCGTCACGACGACCAGCCCGTCGGCGGACCGGACCGCGTCGATCGCCGCCGCCAGCCGCGGGCCGGGGAAGCCGGTCAGCAGGTGGTCGGTGAGCTCGTGCGCCACGTCGCGCAGCTCGACCACGGTGACGTCGACCTCCTCGAGCGCCTGCGACGTCGCGGCGGCGAGCCGGTCGGCCAGCAGCCGCGTCGACGAGGGGTTCGAGAGGCCCGCGGAGACGACCACGACCGAGGTCATGCGAGCACGTCCTCGGCGCGGTGACCCGTGGCGGAGTCGGCGGCGGCGTACACCGTGGCGTCCTTGGCCCCGCCGGCGGCCGCGACCAGCGAGCCGTGGGTGGGCGCGTCCGGGACGTGCGCGGGACGACCCTCGGCGAAGCCCTTGCGCATCTCCGGGAGGATCTCGCCGAGCAGGTCGAGCTGCTCCAGCACCGTCTTCAGCGGCAGGCCGGCGTGGTCGACGAGGAACAGCTGGCGCTGGTAGTGCCCGACGTAGTCGCGGAACGACAGCGTCCGCTCCAGCACCTGCTGGGGCGAGCCGACGGTCAGCGGCGTGGCCTCGGTGAAGTCCTCCATCGAGGGGCCGTGGCCGTAGACCGGGGCGTTGTCGAAGTAGGGACGGAACTCGTTCCACGCGTCCTGGCTGTTGCGGCGCATGAAGAACTGCCCGCCCAGCCCGACGATCGCCGTGTCGGCCGGGCCGTGGCCGTAGTGCTCGAAGCGGCGGCGGTACAGGTCGACCATCTGCTGGGTGTGCGAGGCCGGCCAGAAGATGTGGTTGTGGAAGAAGCCGTCGCCGTAGTACGCCGCCTGCTCGGCGATCTCGGGGCTGCGGATCGAGCCGTGCCACACGAACGGGGGTACGCCGTCCAGCGGCCGCGGCGTGGAGGTGTAGTCCTGCAGCGGCGTGCGGAAGCGGCCGGACCAGTCGACGACGTCCTCGCGCCACAGGCGGTGCAGCAGCGCGTAGTTCTCGATCGCGAGGTTGATGCCCTGGCGGATGTCCTTGCCGAACCACGGGTAGACCGGACCGGTGTTGCCGCGGCCCATCATCAGGTCGACGCGGCCGTCGGTGAGGTGCTGGATCTTGGCGTAGTCCTCGGCGATCAGCACCGGGTCGGTGGTGGTGATCAGCGTGGTCGCGGTCGACAGCACGATCCGCTCGGTCTGCGCGCCGATGTAGGCGAGCGTCGCGGTGGGGTTGGAGGAGATGAACGGCGGGTTGTGGTGCTCGCCGGTCGCGAAGACGTCGAGCCCGACCTCCTCGGCCTTCTTGGCGATCGCCACCGTGGCCTTGATCCGCTCGTGCTCGGTAGGCGTGCGTCCGGTGGTCGGGTCGGTGGTGACGTCCCCGACGCTGAAGATCCCGATCTGCATGACGGTCCCCGTCTCTCGCGGTCGCTCCGCGGCTCGGCGTGATGGAAATGGCTGGTTGAAAGGCGAACTATCCGTGTCAACGAGGGATCCGGTCAGGCTATTCCGCGACAGTGGCGGCATGCGTCGCGTGCCGTGGTGGATCCCTGCCCTCGTCCTCCTCGCGACCGTGGCCCAGCTCGCCGTCGCCCAGTGGGTGCCGGGCATCGAGCGCTTCGAGGGCAAGGCGTTCGGAGCGCGGCTGGTCGCCTATCCCCTCCTGATGCTGCTGGCGCCCGCCGTGTGGTTCCTGTGGGCCCGGCAGGCGTCGTCGGCGGGCTCCGAGACCGGCGCTGCGCGCCTTCCTCGACCAGCCGATGGGGCGCCGCACGGCGCGTTCACGCTGGTGATGCTGCCGTTCCTGGTCGACGTGACCGGCAACAGCCTCGACCTCTACGACGCGGTCGTGTGGTGGGACGACCTCAACCACCTCGTGAACTGGTTCCTGCTCTGCGCCGGGCTCGGGCTGTTGCTGTGCCGCTCGGTCCGCCCGGCCTGGGCGGTGGTCGTGCTCGTGACCGGGCTCGGCGCCGCGCTGGCGATCGGGTGGGAGCTCGGTGAGTGGTTCACGTTCATCCGGCACGGCACCGAGGCCGACACGGCGTACGAGGACACCCTGGGCGACGAGGCGCTCGGGACGCTCGGCGCGCTGGTGGCCGGGTTCCTGGTGGCGCGGAGCGTCAGTCGTGGAGCAGCCGGCCCTCCTCGAGCCTGAGCACCCGGTCCGCGATGGCCCGGACCCGCGCGTCGTGGCTCGAGACGAGCACGGCGCTGCCGGCCCGCGCCGCCCCGACCAGCGCGGCGGTGACCAGCTCGGCCCGGTCGTCGTCCTGGTGACCGGTCGGCTCGTCGAGCACGAGCACCCGCGGCGAGAGCACCAGCCCGCGCGCCACGGCGATCCGCTGCTGCTCACCGAGCGAGGTCTCCCCCACCCGCCGGTGCGCGAACGCGCCGAGGTCGAGCTCGTCCGCGAGGCGGGCGAAGGGCACGGCCGGCGTGGTGGAACGGTACGTCGGCAGGAGCACGTTCTCCTCGACGCCGAGCCCCTCGACGAGCCCGTGCTGCTGGGGCACGACGGCGACGAGCGACCAGTCCGCGGCCGCGGCGGGCGACCGGCCGTCGACCTCGACCGTGCCGACTTCGGGCTCCTCGAACCCGGCCGCCAGGTGGCACACGGTCGTCTTGCCCGAGCCCGACGGGCCGAGCAGCGCCACGAGCTCGCCGGGCTCGACCGACAGCGTGATGTCGTGGAGGACCGCGACGCGGCGGCTGCCGGCGCCGTACCCGTGGCTCACGCCGCGCAGCGACAGGCCGGTCTTGCCGTTCATGCCGGGTCCTCGGGCGCCCGGAGCCGCACGTGCTCGCCGTCGGCCTCGACGACCACCCGGCGCGACGGGAACCGGGCGAGCAGCGCCGGCGGCAGCTGGAGCCGCCCCGCGTTGTCGATGACGGCGACCGTCTCGCGGGACTGCGCGGTCTCGCTGGACAGCACGCCGTCGCGCAGCCGCAGCAGCCGCCCAGCCCGTTCGGTCACCCGCGGGTCGTGGCTGCTCACGACCACCGCGCTGCCCTCGTCGGCGGCCGCGGCGAGCGCGTCGAGCACCCGGTCGGCGTGGCCGTGGTCGAGCTCGGCGGTGGGCTCGTCGGCGACGACCAGCGCCGGGCGGGCGACCAGCGCCATCGCGACCGCGAGCCGCTGCTGCTCGCCACCGGACATCGTGGCCGGGCGGTGGCCGCCCCGGGCCCCGAGCCCGACGACGTCCAGGACCGCGTCGACGTCCGCGTGCCGGTCGCGCCGCCAGCTGGCGACCTGGCGGACGTGTGCGGCGGCGGTGAGGTGCGGGAAGAGCCCGGTGGACGCGCGCTGCGGGACGTAGCCGATCCGCCGGTGGCGCAGCCGGCGCAGCAGCGCCGCGGAGGCACCCGCCACGTCGCCGCCGAGCACGCGGAGCTCGCCCGCGCTCGGGCGCTCGCGGGCCGACAGCAGGGTCAGCAGGCTGCTCTTGCCGCTGCCCGACGGGCCGGCCACGACGGTCAGCGAGCCGGGCAGCAGCGCCAGGTCCACGCCGCGCAGGGCGTAGGTCTCCCCCGTCGCCGACCGGTAGACCCGGGTCAGGTCGGCGGCCTCCACGACCGGCCCGGGGAGCACGTCACCCGTTGCCACGCAGCACCTCCGCACTCGATCGGCCCCGGGCCCGGGCCAGGCCGACCCCGGCGGACGCGAGGACCATCGCGACGCCGAGCGCCGCGACGGCCAGCACCTCGGTCAGGCCCACCCGCGGGCGGCTGACGGGCAGCACGGAGGTCACCTGGTCGACCAGGCTCGGGCCGAGCAGCATCGCCGCTGTCGTCACCAGCGTCGCGACACCCGCGGTGAGCACGGCCCGCACCACCTCCCAGGTCCGCGCCGCGGCGAGCTGCCGCGGCCGCCAGCCCATCCGGGCCAGCAGCACGTCGGAGACGGCGTCCCGGTCGGCCAGCCGGAGACCGAGGGCCAGCGCGCTCGCCAGCGCGAGCAGCAGCACGACCAGCCCGAGGACGACGACGTACTGCGCCGCCCACGACGACGACAGGAGTCCCTCGCCGACGGCGGCGCCGGCCATGGTGACGACGTCGTCCGGGACCAGGCCGATGCCGCGCAGCCGGTCGCGGAGCTCCTCGGGCGCCGCCTGCGACCAGACCTCGGCGGTGAAGGGGCCGGTGGCGTCGACCGACAGCGGGTCACGGGGGTCGAGGTAGCCCGGCAGCCGCGGGAAGACCACGCGGCTGCTCGCGACCACCGCCGCGTCCCCGGTGCGGGCCTCGGAGCCGGGGAAGGCGGGCAGGACGCCGACCACGATGTAGGGGAGGCCAATCTCCTCGTTGACCTCCAGCGTCCCCCGGTCCCCGACGGCGCGCTCGGTGTCACCGGCGAGGAGCACCGGTACGCCGTCGGCGGCCGGGTCCGCGAGCCGGTCGATCAGGTCGCGCCCCGGCGCCAGCGTGCCGGTCGAGCCCCAGTCGGCGACGTCGCCGAAGGTGGGCGGGTCGATCGTCAGCAGCTGCTGCGCGCCGAAGACCGGCGGCAGCGTCGCCCGCTGGCGCCAGACCAGCGTGGAGCCGTCGACCGGCGGCGGGATGGCCCGGCGACCGGTGCCGCGGAGTGCGTCCTCGAAGGACGTGACGGTCGGAGCGCCGACGAGCGCGGCGACCTTGTCGTCCGCGCCCTCGACGAGCCCGCGGTGGACGGTCAGCGTGTAGGCGAACAACCCGAGCGTGACGGCGAGCACCGCCGTCAGCGCCTGCTGGCCGCGGTCGGCGGCGGCCGCCCCGGCGGACCGGCGGCCGGCGAGCCAGCGAGCGCCGCCCGGCCGTGCGCCGGGCAGCCGGACGAGACCGGCGAGCCGCACGACGACGGCGGCCGCGGAGGCGGCGACCAGCAGCGGCAGCACGGTGGTCAGCGGCGAACCGCCCCGGCGGGCCGGGTCGGTGGAGAGGACCCCGACGAGCACCACAGCGGTCGCGACGAGGACGAGCGGCCCCCACGGGACGGCGCGGACCCGGGCGCCGAGCCGGCCGCGCCCGCCCACCTCCGCGCGGAGCGCCGCCAGGACCGCGACCAGGCTCGGCAGCAGCAGCACGAGCCCACCGCCGAGCAGGGCCAGGCCGCGGTCACCGGCCGTGAGGTCGCCGAGGCCCAGGTCGGCGGGCGGGCCGGCGACGTCGATCGCCACCACCGCGGCCACGGTGCCGAGCGGCACGGCCACCAGCGCGACCGGCAGCAGCTCGAGCAGCGTGAGGGCGCCCGTCGCGGCGGGGTGGACGCCGAGGCCGGCGGACAGCGCCTCCTCCCGGCGGCGGCTCCGCCCGACGAGCACCCACGCGGTGAGGAGCAGCGCGGCGGCGAGCACCTGCCCGGCGGTGGCGTAGGGCCCCACCTGCTGCTCGGCGCTCGACGCGGCCTCCGTCGCCTCGTCCACCAGGTCGGGCAGGCCGGAGGCCAGCTCGAGGCGCGTCCCGATCGGCACGGCGCGTTGGGTCGCCCGGGCGAGCTCGGTGCTGTCGTCGAACGCCTCGACCGCGAGCTGCTGGAGCGCGGCGACGGCGCCCTCGGCCAGGTCCGGGTCGAGGGCGGGGTCGGCCGCGAGGTCCACGGCGTACAACGGTTCCTCGTCGACGGCGCGGGCGAGTCGGGCGAACGTCGCCCGGCCCGTGACCACGAGCGGGCTGGCGGAACCGGGGCGGGCCGGGTCGAGCGGCAGCACCCAGTCCTCGCTCCCGGGCGTGTCGGCGACGGCGGCCGGCAGCACGGAGCCCGGGGCGGGGTCGTACGTGCCGGCCAGCGGGGCGCCGGCGTACCGCGAGGCGGCGGAGGTCGCGGAGACGCTCTCGAGCCCGACGCGCACCCGGTCGCCCGGCACCACGCCGAGCCCCTCGGCGATCTCCGTGGGCAGCCAGACGCCTCGGTCGTCCTCGTCGCCGCCGAGCGCCTCGACGACGCCGTCGTGGGTGAAGAGCGCCGCGCCCGTCGACGTCCCGCCCACGCGGACGACGGCCCGGAGCCGCCGCTCCTGCGCCGCCCCCGCCGCGCCGAGGACCGGCGGGCCGAAGCCGGGGAGCGCGTCGAGGCGCTCGAGCACCAGCCCCTCGCCCGGGGTCGGCAGGACGCCGCCGACCCACGACGCGCGGAGGTCCGCGGACGCGCCCGGCGCCGGCTCGGCCGCCGCCGTCTCGACCCGGGCGTCGAGCGCGGCGGTGCGCGCGCTGGTGCGGAAGAGCGCGGGCGCGACGACCGAGGCGACCAGCAGCGAGGCCGCGAGGAGCACCAGCACGAGCCAGCCGGGCGAGTGCAGGAGCCGGGCGGGCGCGGTCGTCCAGAGCGGGTGCCGCCCCCGGTGCGGGGTCGGCACTACTGCCCGCCGGCCCGGTGCAGGACCAGCACGGCACGGTCGTCGTCGCCCCGCGGCACCTGGTCGATGATCCGGCGGGCGGCCCCGTCGAACCCACCGTGGCGGCCGTCGACGGCCTCGCCCGCGGTCCGCTGGAGCCAGACGATGCCCGCGTCGATGTCGGTGCCGCGCGACTCGACCACGCCGTCGGTGTAGAACATCAACGCGTCACCGGGCGCGAGCGTGCCGGTGGAGGCGTGCAGCTCGGGCTCCGGCACCACCCCCAACGCCGTGCCGCGGGCGCCGTCCACGTGCCAGGCGCGGTCGGCCGCGTCGTACCGCAGGGCCGGCGGGTGGCCCGCGCTCGTGACCGTCCACCGCCCGTCGCGCAGGTCGACGAGCACGTGGACGGCGGTGGCGAAGGACTCGTCGGCCCGCTGCCGCAGCAGGAAGGCGTTGGCGGCGCGCAGCAGCTGCTCGGGCGGCAGCGCCCCGATCAGGCCGCCGAGCGCGCCGGCGAACTGCAGCGCCTGTGGCCCGACCGCGATGCCCTTGCCGCAGACGTCGACGAGCACCATCTCCAGCCGGTGGCCGTCGTCGGTGAGGTCGGCGACGAGGAAGTCGCCGGCGTAGCCCGTGCCGTGGGAGGCGATCATCGCGCTCTGCGCCGACCAGCCCGCCGGGAGCTCCGGCACCGTGCCCTGTGCCTGCAGCCGGCCCTTGAGCTCGGTCAGCAGCGACTCGCTCAGCAGCGTCGGGAGGCCGCTGCGCCGACGTCCCGACTGGACGAGGACGAGGGCCGCGCAGACGAGCAGCGTGATCGCCACCGAGACCCGGGCGTCCGTCAGCGGGCCGTCGTGGGCCATGGCGACCAGCGCCACGACGAGCACGAGGCCGGTCAGCGGCACCAGCGGCTGGAAGCGGAGCGTGAGCATGCCGAGGATGAGCCACACGACGTACGTCGCCGCCGGCAGCGTCCCGTAGTCCACCCACGACACCACCCCCGAGACCAGCACGCCGACGACGAGCAGCGCGAGGACGCGCACCTGGCTGTCCCAGGAACCCGAACGCCAGTCGCTGACGAACGTCCCGGACCGGCCCACGGCCCGAAGACTAGTGGCGCGGACGACCCGCGGGACGCGTTCTCCACCGGGCACGCCGGAGCCGGCCGCTAGTGTCGCGGAGCGTGAGCACCCCACACCCCACCTACGAGCAGCTGGCCACCCTCCCGGCCTACGCCGAGCAGCCGGTCCCCATCGCCTTCGAGGACGCCAACGGGCACCTCAACGTGCGCCACTACACCGGCATCGCCAGCGAGGGGCTCGACGAGTCGCTCGTCGACCTCGGCATCCCGCAGAACTGGCCGGCCCTGGGGCACGCCTGCTTCACCGCGGAGCACCACCTGCGCTACGTCGCCGAGCTCCGCACCGGTGACCGGATGTCCGCGCGGGTGCGGCTGCTCGGTCGCTCCGACCGCGCCGCGCACGCGCTGGTGCACCTGCTCGACGACACCCACCAGCGACTCAGCTACGTGATGGAGGAGGTCTTCCTCCACATCGACATGACCACCCGCCGCACGGCGCCGTGGCCCGAGGAGGTCGCCGCAGGGCTCGACCGGCGGATCGCCGAGCACGCCGAGCTGCCCTGGGAGCCCGACGTCTCCGGGTGCCTCGGCCTGCGCTGAGCACGGGGCCCGCGCGGGGCCCGTCGTGGAACCCGTCGCGGGATCCGTCCTGTCGCCGCGCCGACACGATGCTTGTCGGGTGCCGGAAGTGGTCACTACCGTCTAGCAACCCCGGTGGGCTCGGGCCCCGCCACCGTGACGGCAGACAGGACTCGACATGACCACACGGGAGCACGAGGACGCCGCCTACTTCGAGGAGCGGCAGCTGCGCAGCGGCGTGGCCGGCTGGGTCCTCCTGGCCGGGCTCGGCGTCGCCTACGTCATCTCCGGCGACTTCGCCGGCTGGAACTTCGGCCTCGCCGAGGGCGGTTGGGGCGGCCTGCTGGTCGCCACGGTCATCATGGGCGTGATGTACCTGTGCATGGTGCTCGGGCTGGCGGAGATGTCCTCCACCATCTCGACCGCCGGCGGCGGGTACGGCTTCGCGCGCCGCGCGCTCGGCCCGTGGGGCGGCTTCCTCACCGGCACGGCCATCCTCATCGAGTACGCCATCGCGCCCGCCGCGATCGCCAACTTCATCGGCGCCTACGTCGACTCCCTCGTCGGCATCGACGGCCCGCTGGTCTTCGCGGTCTTCTACCTCGTGTTCATCGGCCTGCACCTGTGGGGCGTCGGTGAGGCGCTGAAGCTGATGTTCGCGATCACGGCCATCGCGGTCATCGCGCTGCTCGCCTTCGTCGTCGCCGCCGCGCTGAAGTTCGACGCCGCCAACCTCGTCGACATCACCCCGACCGACGCCGCCGGGGCCAGCGACTTCCTGCCGTTCGGGTTGATCGGCATCTGGGCCGCCCTCCCCTACGCGATCTGGTTCTTCCTCGCCGTCGAGGGCGTGCCGCTCGCCGCCGAGGAGACCAAGGACCCGGCCCGCTCGATGCCGCGCGGCATCATCGCCGCGATGCTGACGCTGCTGGCGTTCGCCGCGATGATCCTGCTCGTCGCCCCCGGCGCGGCCGGCGCGGAGTCGCTCCAGGAGTCCGGCAACCCGCTCGTCGACGCCCTCGAGACGGCGTACGGCGGCTCCACGGCGGTCAGCACGTTCGTCAACGTCGTCGGGCTGCTCGGCCTGGTCGCCAGCTTCTTCTCGATCATCTTCGCCTACTCGCGCCAGACCTTCGCGCTCTCGCGGGCCGGCTACCTGCCGAAGGTGCTCTCGCGCACCGGCAGCCGCAAGACGCCGTACCTCGCGCTGATCGTGCCCGGCATCATCGGCTTCGTCATGGCGATGCTCAACGAGGGCGACCTGCTCATCCTCGTGGCGGTCTTCGGCGCGACGATCTCCTACGTGCTGATGACGCTCTCCCACATCGTGCTGCGCATCCGCGAGCCCGAGCTCGAGCGGCCCTACCGCACCCCGGGCGGCGTCGTCACCACCGGCATCGGCTTCGTGCTCGCCTGCGTCGCCGTCGTCGCGGGCTTCTTCGTCAACTCCACCGCGGTGCTCATCACCGCGGGCGTCTTCGCGCTGGCGATCGCCTACTTCGCCCTGTACAGCCGCCACCACATCGTCGCGGGGGCTCCCGAAGAGGAGTTCGCCGCCATCGAGGACGCCGAGAAGGGACTCTCGTGACCGACCTGACCGCAGGGACCGAGCAGCCGGTCAACGACCGGATGCTCACGCTGGACCGGCTGCGCCGGCTCGTCGCCGACGGCGAGGTCGACACGGTGGTGATGGCCTTCACCGACATGCAGGGCCGGCTCCAGGGCAAGCGGCTGCACGCGGCGTACTTCCTCGACGTGGCGCTCGAGGCCGGCACCGAGGGCTGCAACTACCTGCTCGCGGTGGACGTCGACATGAACACCGTCGACGGCTACGCGATCTCCTCCTGGGAGCGCGGCTACGGCGACATGGAGTGGCTGCCGGACTGGAGCACGCTGCGGCTGCTCCCCCACCTCCCGGCGACCGCGATGGTCCAGTGCGACCTGGTGTGGCCCGACCACACGCCGGTCGCCGAGTCGCCCCGCACGATCCTCAAGACCCAGCTCGACCGGGCGCGCGAGCGCGGCTGGGAGGCGCACGCCGGGACCGAGCTGGAGTTCATCGTCTTCGAGGACACCTACGAGGAGGCCTTCGACCGCGGCTACCAGCAGCTGCGGCCGGCCAACCAGTACAACGTCGACTACTCCATCCTCGGCACCACACGCGTCGAGCCGCTGCTGCGCGACATCCGCAACACCATGTACGCCGCCGGCATGGACGTCGAGGGCGCCAAGGGCGAGTGCAACCTGGGCCAGCACGAGATCGGCTTCCTCTACAACGAGGCGCTGGTGACCGCCGACCACCACGTCGTCTACAAGACCGCGGCCAAGGAGATCGCGGCGCTGCACGGCAAGTCGCTGACGTTCATGGCGAAGTTCAACGAGCGCGAGGGAAGCTCCTGCCACATCCACCTCTCGCTGCGCGGCACCGACGGCGAGCTGGTGTTCTGGGACGCCGAGCGCGACGACCGGACCCGCGTCTACGACCAGTTCATCGCCGGCCTGCTGGCCACGATGCGCGACTTCACGCTGCTCTACGCCCCGAACGTCAACTCCTACAAGCGCTTCGCCGACGGCTCGTTCGCGCCGACCGCGATCGCCTGGGGGATGGACAACCGGACCTGCGCGGTGCGCCTGGTCGGGTCCGGCCCCTCGGCCCGCCTGGAGAACCGCGTGCCCGGCGGCGACGTCAACCCCTACCTCGCCATCGCCGCGATGATCGCCGGCGGCCTCCACGGCATCGAGAACGAGCTCGACCCCGTCCCGCCCACCGAGGGCAACGCCTACAACCAGGGCCTCGAGCTGGTGCCGCAGACGCTGCGGGAGGCCCGGGACGCCTTCACGTCCTCGCAGGTGGCACGATCTGCGTTCGGTGACGCCGTGGTCGACCACTACACGAACATGGCCGACGTCGAGCTCAAGGCGTTCGACGCGGCCGTCACCGACTGGGAGCTGCGCCGGGGCTTCGAACGCATGTGAGCCGCATGTGACCCCCGGCCCGACGAGGGGAGCTGCATGACCGACCTGTTCACCGTGGTGAACCCGGCCACCGCACGCCCGATCACCGAGGTGCCGCTGGCCTCGGTGGAGGAGGCCGACGCCGCCATCGCGCGCGCCCACGAGGCGTTCGCGAGCTGGCGGGCCGTCGCGCCCGGCGAACGGGCGGCGCTGCTGCGCAGGTACGCCGCGGTCGTCGACGCCCACGTCGAGGAGCTCGCCGAGATCGAGGTCCGCAACGCCGGCCACACCTGGGGCAACGCCCGCTGGGAGGCCGGCAACGTCCGCGACTGCCTCAACTACTACGCCGGCGCGCCCGAGCGGCTCTTCGGCCGGCAGATCCCGGTCGCCGGCGGCACGGACGTGACCTTCCACGAGCCGCTCGGCGTCGTGGGGATCATCGTCCCCTGGAACTTCCCGATGCCGATCGCCGCGTGGGGCATGGCCCCCGCGCTGGCCGCCGGCAACACGGTCGTGCTCAAGCCCGCCGAGCTCACCCCGCTGACCGCGCTGCGGCTGGCCGAGCTCGCGCTCGAGGCCGGCATCCCCGAGGGGGTGCTGACCGTGCTGCCCGGCCGCGGCGACGTCGTCGGCGAGCGGTTTGTGACCCACCCGCTGGTGCGCAAGGTCTGCTTCACCGGGTCGACCGCGGTCGGCAAGCGGGTGATGGCCGGCTGCGCGGACCAGGTCAAGCGGGTCACCCTGGAGCTGGGCGGCAAGAGCAGCAACATCGTCTTTGCCGACGCCAACCTCGCCGCGGCGGCCGCGGCGGCGCCGTACGCCGTCTTCGACAACGCCGGCCAGGACTGCTGCGCACGCTCGCGGATCCTCGTCGAGCGCTCGGCGTACGACGAGTTCCTCTCGCTCCTCGAGCCCGGCGTCACCGGCCTGCGGGTGCTCGACCCGACCGACGAGGCCTCGGAGATGGGCCCGCTGATCTCGGCGCGCCAGCGCGACACGGTCGCGGGCTACCTGTCCGAGGTCGACGTGACCATCAGCGGCTCGACGCCCGGTGGCGACGGATTCTGGGTCGCCCCGTCCGTCGTGGCGGTCGACGACCCGGCGCAGCGGATCTGGCGCGAGGAGGTCTTCGGGCCGGTCGTCGCGGTGATGCCGTTCGACGACGAGGCCGACGCGGTGGCCCGGGCCAACGACACCGACTACGGCCTGTCGGGCTCGATCTACACCCGCGACCTCGGGCGGGGCCTCCGCGTCGCCCGCGCCGTCGAGGCCGGCAACCTCTCGGTGAACTCCCACGCCTCGGTCCGCTACTGGACGCCGTTCGGCGGCTACAAGCAGTCCGGCCTCGGCCGCGAGCTCGGACCCGACGCGCCCCAGGCGTTCACCGAGGAGAAGAACGTCTTCATCGCCCACTGACCGCAGCACCCGCACACCAACCCCGGGGTCGTGTGCCCGAGGACGCGCCCCCGCGCGTCGTGAGGCACACGACCCGACCCCAGGAGGGACACACGCATGGCAGGACGCATCCAGGACCGGGTCGCGGTCGTCACCGGCGGTTGCTCGGGCATCGGCCTGGCGACCGTCCAGCGCTTCGTCGAGGAGGGCGCGAAGGTCGTCATCGGCGACATCGACGACGAGCGCGGGCACCAGCTGGTGGGGCAGCTCGGCGGCACCGACTTCGCGACGTACGTCCACGTCGACGTCACCGACAAGGAGCAGGTCGACGCGCTGTTCCGGACGGCGAAGGACACCTACGGCTCGGTCGACATCGCCTTCAACAACGCCGGCATCAGCCCGCCGGAGGACGACTCGATCCTCGACACCGACCTCGACGCCTGGCGCAAGGTGCAGGAGGTCAACCTGACGAGCGTGTACCTGTGCTGCAAGGCAGCACTGCCCTACATGCTCGAGCAGGGCAAGGGCTCGATCATCAACACCGCGTCGTTCGTGGCCGTCATGGGCGCCGCGACCTCGCAGATCTCCTACTCCGCCTCCAAGGGCGGCGTGCTCTCGATGACCCGCGAGCTCGGCGTGCAGTTCGCGCGTCAGGGCGTGCGGGTCAACGCGCTGTGCCCGGGGCCGGTCAACACCCCGCTCCTGCAGGAGCTCTTCGCCAGCGACCCCGAGCGGGCCGCGCGCCGGCTCGTGCACGTGCCGATGGGCCGCTTCGGCGACCCGGAGGAGATGGCGTCGGCGGTGCTGTTCCTGGCCTCCGACGACTCCTCGTTCATGACCGCCAACACCTTCCTGGTCGACGGCGGCATCTCCGGCGCCTACGTCACGCCGCTGTGAGGGCCGTCGGGTGAGCGCACCGGTCATCGGGCTGTCGACCTATCGCGAGCCGGCGCGCTGGGGCGTGTGGGACCAGCGCGCCGACCTGCTGCCGACCCAGTACGCCGAGGCCGTCGAGGCCACCGGCGGCGTGCCGGTGCTGCTGCCGCCGGTCGCGCAGGTCGGCGCGGCCGACGCCGTGGTGCGCCGCCTCGACGGCCTCGTCGTCGCCGGCGGCGCGGACGTCGACCCGGCGCAGTACGACGCCGAGCCGCACCCGCGCACGGCCGGCTGGCGCCCGGACCGGGACGCGTGGGAGCTCGCGCTGCTCGACGCCGCCGCGGCGGCCGGCCTGCCGGTGCTCGGCGTGTGCCGCGGGATGCAGCTCATGGCCGTCCACGCAGGTGGATCACTCGACCAGCACACGCCCGACCTGGTCGGGCACGAGGAGCACTCCCCCGGCGGCGACGTCTTCGGCCACGTGCCGGTCCGCACGGTGCCGGGCACGCTGGTCGCCGGCCTCGTGGGCGAGACGCTCGAGGTCAGCTGCCACCACCACCAGTCGGTGGCCACCCACCCCGGCTGGGTCGCCGCCGCCAGCGCGGAGGACGGGACGCTGGAGGCGATGGAGGTGCCCGGCGACCGGTTCTGCGTCGCGGTCCAGTGGCACCCCGAGACCGCCGCCGACGTCGGCCTGCTCGCCGGGCTGGTGCGCGCCGCCGCCGCGTACGCCGTGGAGCGGACCGCCCGGTGAGCGACGTGCTCGCGGCCTGGACCGTGGCGCCGGACTCGCCCCTGCGACCCGAGGTCGTCGCTCTGCTGGAGGAGCACCTGCGCGACATGCACGCGACCAGCCCGGCCGAGAGCGTGCACGCGCTGGACCCGGCCGCGCTGGCCGTTCCGGGCACGGCGTTCTGGACCGCGCGGTCGGACGAGGGCGCAGTACTCGGCTGCGTCGCGCTCCAGGATCTCGGCGCGGGCCACGTCGAGCTGAAGTCGATGCGCACCGCCACCGCGGCCCGCCGGCGCGGGGTCGGCGCCGGCCTGCTCGACCGCGTCCTGGCCGAGGCCGAGGCGGCCGGGCACGAGCGGATCAGCCTGGAGACCGGCACCGAGCCGTACTTCGCGCCGGCCCGCACCCTCTACCGCTCGCGCGGCTTCGAGGAGTGCCCGCCGTTCGGCGACTACGCACTCGACCCGCACAGCGTCTTCCTGACCCGCGGGCTCGGCGCCGGGTGACGGTCCTAGCGGCCGAACGGCTCGCCGTCGAACCGCTCGCGGACGGCCAGCTCCTCGACGGGCAGCCGCTTCAAGCGGGTCAGCTGCTTGACCGGCCGGCCGAGGGGGACGACCGCGGCGACGGCGTACGTCTCCGGCACGCCGAGCAGCGCCCTGACCTCCGGCTCCATCGCGGTGGCCATGGTCGTGATCGTGCCGCCGTAGCCCTCGGCGCGGGCGGCGAGCAGCACGTTCCACACGAGGGGGTAGACCGACGCGCCGCCGACGATGCCGACCCGGTCGAGGTCCTGGTCCATCGCGGCGACGACTGCGAGGTCGACGACGAAGACCAGCACGACCGGCGCGCGCAGCACCGGCTCGGTGAACGACGCCGGCACCCGGGTCGCCGCGATCTCCTCGGGCGTGGGCCCGGGCGGGTGCACCGGGTTCCAGGGGCTCTCCCCCGCCTTCGACTGCGCGACGTACCGCCGCACCGCCGGCTCGTTCAGCCCGGCCAGCCGCTGCCGGGTCGCCCGGTCGCGGACCACCACCACCCGGGTGCCCTGGCGGTTCCCCCCGCTCGGCGCGAACCGGGCGTCGTCGAGGATGCGGTGCAGCACCTCGTCGGGCAGCGGGTCGTCGGTGAACTCCCGCACGGCGGCCGTCGTGCGCATCGCCTCGGAGAGATCCATCACGCCACCGTCTCACGCGCCGCCCGCCGGGGCACCCGAGGATGGTGCCCGTGACGCGACCCGCGCCCGTCCAGCTCAGCGCCCACCGCTGCCTCACCCGCGCAGCCGTCGACCAGGCCCTCGCGCTCGACGTCGACTTCGTGGAGTTCGACGTCGAGCGGTGCGGCGACGGCACGCTCGTGGTCTTCCACGACTCGGTCGTCGAGGTCGCCGGCGAGGAGGTCGCCCTCGGCTCGATGACGGTCGACGAGCTGCGAGCCGCGGTGCCGGACCTGATGACGTACGACGAGGTGCTGGACGCCCTCGCCGGCCGCCGCCGCGCCCACCTGGACCTGAAGTTCGTCGGCAGCTGCGCCGAGGCGACCGCCCGGGCCGTGGAGCGGCTGGGCGGCGACAACCTCATCGTGACCACGCTCGACGACGAGTCGGTGCGCGAGGTCCGCGACTGGGCCGAGGCGAACGGCCTCCCCGACCTGCTCGTCGGTCTCTCGCTGGGCCGCAAGGTCACCGGCTTCCCGGTCTGGCGGCAGCTGCGCGTGCGCGCGTCCGAGGTGTGGCCGCACCTGCGCTACCGCCAGTCGCGGGCCAACCTCGTCGTCGCGCACCACTGGCTCGCCCGCGCCGGCCTGGCCGGCTTCGCCCGCCGGCGCCGGATGCCGCTGCTGGTGTGGACGATCGACACCCCCGGCTCGCTGCGCCACTGGCTGCGGCCCGGCCGCGCCTGGCTAGTGACCACCAACCGTCCGCAGGAGGCCCTCGCGATCCGCGGACGGCGTACCGGCAGAATCCGGGCATGAGCACGACCCCCGACGTCCTCGGCGAGCCCTACCTGGCCGAGGAGATCGTCCTGCCCGACGACGACGAGGGCCCCGTCGTCGCGACGCTGGTCCAGCGGCGGGCGGCGACGCCGACGCGGCGGGCGGTCCTGCACGTGCACGGCTTCGCCGACTACTTCTTCCAGACCGGGTACGCCGAGTGGTGGACCGGGCGCGGCTACGACTTCTACGCCCTCGACCTGCGCAAGTACGGCCGCTCGATCCGCCCGCACCAGACCCCCAACTACGTCGCGGACCTGTCGGAGTACGCCGCGGAGCTCGACGCCGCGTGGGCGCTCGTCACCGGCCGCGACAGCCACGACCACGTGGTGCTGACCGGGCACTCCACCGGCGGGCTCACCACGTCGCTGTGGGCCGACGCGCGCAAGCCGGACGAGCTGGCCGGGATGGTGCTCAACTCCCCCTGGTTCGACATGCAGGGCAGCGTCCTGCTCCGCACCCTCGGCACGGTCGTCGTCGAGCAGGTCGGCCGCCGCACCCCGAAGCGGGTGCTACCGCGCTCGGTCAGCGGCTTCTACGCCCGCAGCCTGCACCGCGACCACGAGGGCGAGTGGGACTTCGACCTGGCGTGGAAGCCGCTCGAGTCGTTCACCGTGCACGCCGGCTGGCTGCGCGCCGTCCGCCGCGGGCACGCCCGGCTCCACGCCGGCCTCGCGGTGCCCTGCCCGGTGCTCGTGCTGTCGTCGGGCGCCAGCGCGCAGCCGAGCGCCATGGGCGACGACGTGCACCGCCACGACATCGTGCTCGAGGTGCCCCAGATCCGCCGGTGGTCCCCCGCCGTCGGCCCGCACGTCACGTACGTCGCCGTGCCCGACGCCCGGCACGACGTCGTGCTGTCCCTGCCCGCGCCGCGCGCCGCGGCGTACGACGCGATCGGGCGGTGGCACGACGCCTGGGTCGGCTGACCGGACCCCTCCACGCGGCGGCCCACCGTCCCGCTAGTGTCCGGCGGCATGAACCCCGTGACCGGACTCTCCCTGGGCCGCATCGCCATCGGCGTCGCCTCGCTCGCCAACCCGACCATGGCCGCGCAGCAGATGATGCTGGACCCGCGGAGCAACCCGCAGGTGCCCTACGTGACCCGCCTGTTCGGCACCCGGGAGATCGCCCTCGGCGCGGCCACGCTGCTCGCCACCGGCAAGGCGCGGCGCACGCTGGTGCTGCTCGGCATCCTCGTGGACGCGGCCGACGCGGCCACCGGCTACCTCGCTGTCAAGGACGGCTCGGCGCCGGTCAAGGCCGGCCAGGGCATGACCGCCGTGGCCTCGGGCGCGGTCGTCGCCGGCCTCCTCGGCCTGCGCACGGGGAAGACCGTCACCGACTGACGCCCCCTCCTGCGCTGACCCGCGGCTGCGGTCGCGCTGGTGCTCGTCTCAGAGCGCGAACGACACCAGCGCGACCAGCCCGACCACGACGATGACCGCCCGCAGCACCGCCGGGGGCAGCCGCCGACCGACGGTGGCGCCGATCTGGCCGCCGATGACCGAGCCCACCGCGATGAGGGCGACGATCCGCCAGTCGACGTCGGCCACCACGACGAACAACAGGCCGGCCACGCCGTTGACCGCCGCGGCGAGGATGTTCTTCACCGCGTTCAGCCGCTGCAGCGACTCCTCGACACCGATGCCGAGCACGCCCATCAGCAGCACGCCCTGGGCGGCGCCGAAGTAGCCGCCGTACACACCGGTCAGCGCGGTCGCGGGCCAGATCCACCACGGGTCGGGACGGGTCCCCTCGACCGGCCGCGCCTCCCGCCGCCGGGCCACGGCGCGCGAGATCCGCGGCTGGGCCGCGACCAGCACGATCCCGAGGCCGATGAGCGCCGGCACGATCGTCTCGAACGCGCCCTCCGGCAGCACCAGCAGCATCACGGCGCCGACCAGGCCGCCGAGCAGCGAGCCGGAGACCAGGCGCAGCACGCGGGCGCGCTGGCCCGCGAGCTCGCGGCGGTAGCCGATCGCGCCGGAGATCGAGCCGGGCACCAGGCCGATGTTGTTCGAGACGTTGGCGGTCACCGGCGGCACGCCGAAGGCGAGCAGGGTCGGGAACGTGATGAGCGTGCCCGAACCGACGACGGTGTTGATGGTGCCGGCGGCGACCCCCGCCAGCAGGATCGCCGCCGACTCCAGCAGCACCTAGGAGACCGGAGGCGCTGCCGGGGGTGCCGGCGGCTCCGGGGGTACGTCGACGGAGTCGATGGACGGGTCGGTGCCCTGGGCCTGCGTGCCCGGCGTACCTGCCGAGCCCGAGCGCGAGCGCGGCTCGGCGGCCGTCGCGGCCTCGCGGATGGCCGCCTGCACGGCCTCGTTGGCCTCGCTGAGCTCGCCGTCGTCGCGGTTGGCGCCGCGCGGGAGCTGCGGCTCGGCCGGCCCCATGTCGACGCGGGTCCTCGGGCCGTCGACCTCCTGCGGGATGCCCTGCAGCTGGCTCATCGTCGAGCCGAGGCCCTTGAGCGCCTCGTTGAACTCGCTCGGGATGATCCAGACCTTGTTGGCGTCGCCCTCGGCGATCTTCGGCATCATCTGGAGGTACTGGTAGGCCAGCAGCGACTGGTCGGGCTGGCCGTCGTGGATCGCCTGGAAGACCGTCTGGATCGCCTGGCCCTCACCCTGGGCCCGCAGGATCGCGGCCTCGCGGTCGGCCTGCGCGCGCAGGATCTGCGACTCGCGCTGGCCCTCGGCCTGGAGGATCGCGGACTGCTTCTGGCCCTCCGCGGTGAGGATCGCCGACTGGCGCTGGCCCTCCGCGGTGAGGATCGCGGCGCGCTTGTCGCGGTCGGCGCGCATCTGCTTCTCCATCGTGTCCTTGATGGACGGCGGCGGGTCGATGCTCTTGATCTCGACCCGGCCGACGCGGATGCCCCACTTGCCGGTGGCCTCGTCGAGCACGCCGCGCAGGCCGGAGTTGATCGTCTCGCGGCTGGTCAGGGTCTGCTCGAGGTCCATGCCACCGACGATGTTGCGCAGCGTGGTCATGGTGATCTGCTCGACGGCCTGGATGTAGTTGGCGATCTCGTAGGTCGCTGCCACGGGGTCGATCACCTGGAAGTAGATGACCGTGTCGATCTCGACGGTCAGGTTGTCCTCGGTGATCACCGACGACGGCGGGAAGCTGACGACCTGCTCGCGCAGGTCGATCAGGTAGCGCACCTTGTCGATGAACGGCACCACGATGTTGAGGCCGGCGGGCAGCGTCTGCTTGTACTTGCCGAACCGCTCGACGATGCCGGCGCGCGCCTGGGGCACGATCCGCACCGTCTTGGCGAGCACGGTGATCACGAAGACCAGCAGCAGCGCCAGCAGGACGAGGACGACGGGCATGGGAGCTCCTCAGCTCTCGAGGCGAGGGACGGGGTGGACGTAGGCGGTGGCGCCGCGGATCTGGAGGACCTCGACGGCCTCTCCTTCCGCGATCGTGACGTGCTCGTCGTACGGGCGGGCTGTCCAGTCCTCGCCGGAGACCCGGACGATGCCGGGCTCGAGCGTGCTGATCGGCTTGGCGGCGACGCCCTGCTGGCCGACGAGCTTGTGGTGGCTCATCTCGAGGTCCGGCCCGCTGTGCAGGCGCTTGACCACCGAGGGGCGCACCAGCGCGAGCATCGCGACCGACGTCGCCGCAGCCACGAGGATCTGCACCACCAGGGGCGCCGAGAGCAGCCCGGCGACCATGCCGGCGAGCGCGCCGACGGCCAGCATCAGCAGGATCAGGTCGAGGCTGAACAGCTCGGCGACCCCCAGGGTGAACCCGAGTCCGAGCCACACCGCCCAGGCGTTGTCTCCGAGCCAGTCCATGTCCCCGACCCTATCGGTAAGGGTCCGAGCGGGCGCGGGTACGCCGCCGGGCGGCCCAGCGGCCGTCCTCCTGGGTGAGCACCAGCGGCATGCCGAACGTCGCGGCGAGGTTCTCCTCGGTCAGCACGTGGTCCAGCAGCCCGGCCGCCACGACCGCGCCCTCGCGCAGCAGCAGCGCGTGGCTGAAGCCCGGCGGGATCTCCTCGACGTGGTGGGAGACCAGCACCGTGGCAGGCGAGTCGGGGTCCATCGCGAGCACGCTCAGCGTGGAGACGAGGTCCTCGCGCCCGCCGAGGTCGAGGCCGGCCGCCGGCTCGTCGAGCAGCAGCAGCTCGGGGTCGGTCATCAACGCGCGAGCGATCTGCACGCGCTTGCGCTCCCCCTCGCTGAGGGTGCCGAAGGTGCGGTCGACCAGGTGGTCGGCCCGCACCTCCGCGAGCAGGTCGCGCGCCCGCTCGTGGTCCAGGTCGTCGTAGTCCTCGCGCCAGCGCCCGACCACGCCGTACGACGCGGACACGACGACGTCGTGGACCTTCTCGTGCCGCGGGAGGCGGTCGGCGAGCGCCGCGCTGGTCAGGCCGATGCGCGGGCGGAGCTCGAAGACGTCGACCGTGCCGAGGACCTCCTCGAGGATCCCCGCGACGCCCGAGGTCGGGTGCAGCTGGGCCGCGGCGACCTGGAGGAGCGTGGTCTTGCCGGCGCCGTTGGGGCCGAGGACCACCCAGCGCTCGTCCTCCTCGACGGTCCAGGAGACCTCGTCGAGCAGGGTGGCCTGGCCCCGGCGGACGGTCACGTCGGCGAACTCGAGGACTGCGGCCATGGCCCTCACCCTAGCGAGTGCGCTGCCGCTCCCGCGGCGCCCCGTCGTACAGTCTCGGGCCGTGCCCGACGACCACACCGAGACGCTCCCGGCCGCCGCCCGGTTGGCCTGGTGGGGCACCGCCTGGCTGCGGGGTGCCGTGGTGACCGACCTGCTCGTCGACGCGGTCATCGGCGGCGACGCGACGCACACCGTCGCCGACCCGTTCCAGGGCACCGACACGCTGGTCGGCGGGCTGGCGCGGCTGCGGGCGGAGGGCGCGACGGCCTTCGGCGCGGCGTTCCCGGCCGAGGGCGACCCGGTCGGGCTCGGCGGGCCGGCGCCGTTCAACGCCGCCGCCCTCGAGGCGGGCTCGGCCGTCGTCGTGGCCGGCGCCGACCTGGGGCTGGTGCCCCAGCGGACCGGCGCGGCCGTCGCCTGGGTGCTCCACCCCGCCGCCCGGCGGCAGCTGCCCGACGTCGGTGAGGCCGACCGCGGGCTGCGCGCGGCGCTGCTCGAGTCGGCCGGGCTCCTGGCCGAGCTCGACGTCGCCCGGTGGAACCCCGAGGTCGCCGACCAGCTGATGAACCTGCGGCACCGACCCGCCCTGGCGGCTCCGCCCGGCGTGCCGGACCGGTGCGTGGACCTCGCCGCCCGCGGGCTCCAGGCGCTCGGGATCGCCGACCTGGCGCTCGCCGACGACGGCGGCGCCGTCACGGCGTACGAGATGACCGCGCGGCGCGACGCGCTGGTGCCGCTCGCGCGGGCCGGCCGGCGGGCACTCGTGGCCGCCTGCTCGCCCGAGGTCTGGCCGCCCGCCTGAGCCCCGGCCCACGGGCGATAGCCTCGCCCGCGATGGAGACCCCGGAGACCCTGCTCATCACGCTCACCGGCAAGGACCGCCCGGGCGTCACCTCGGCGATCTTCGCCACGCTCGCCCGCACCGGTGTCGAGGTCGTCGACATCGAGCAGATCGTGCTGCGGCGGCGACTGATCCTCGGCGTCCTCGTGACCGTGCCGCGCGACTGGGAGCAGTTGCGCGACGCCGTCACCTCGACCGCCACCGAGCTCGGCATGAGCGTCGAGGTCGAGCGCGGCACCGGCGACAACCGCGCCCGCGCCGGCGGGCGTGCGCACGTCACCGTGCTCGGCACCCCCCTGCGCGCCACCGACATGGCCGTCGTCGCCGGGCGGATCGCCGAGAGCGGCGCGAACATCGACCGGATCGAGCGGATGGCGCGCTACCCCGTCACCGCGATCGAGCTGCACGTCTCCGGCGCCTCCCCCGAGGCGCTGCGCACCGTGCTGGCCACCGAGGCCTCCGAGCGCGGGATCGACATCGCCGTGCAGCCCGCCAACCTGCTGCGGCGCGGCATGCGGCTCATCGTCATGGACGTCGACTCCACGCTGGTCCAGGGCGAGGTCATCGAGATGCTCGCCGCCCACGCCGGCTGCGAGGCCGAGGTCGCCGCCGTCACCGAGCGCGCGATGCGCGGCGAGGTCGACTTCGAGGAGTCGCTGCGCGCCCGCGTCGCGCTGCTGGAGGGCGTGCCGTCGTCCGCGCTGGACTCGGTGTACGACAACCTCCAGCTCGCCCCCGGCGCCCGCACCATGGTCCGCACGCTCAAGCGGCTCGGCTACCGGTTCGCGATCGTCTCTGGCGGCTTCTCCCAGGTCACCGACCGGCTCGCCGCCGACCTCGGCATCCACTACGCCCGCGCCAACGAGCTCGAGGTCGTCGACGGCCACCTCACCGGCCGCGTCGTCGGCGAGGTCGTCGACCGGGCCGGCAAGGCCCGCGCCCTGCGCGAGTTCGCCGCCGACATCGGCGTCCCCCTCGACGCCGTCATCGCGATCGGCGACGGCGCCAACGACCTCGACATGCTCAACGCCGCCGGCCTCGGCATCGCCTACAACGCCAAGCCCCTCGTCCGCGACGCCGCCGACACCTCCGTCAACGTCCCCTACCTCGACGCCATCCTCTACCTCCTCGGCATCTCCCGCGAGGAGATCGAGGCCGCCGACGCCGCCGCCGGCATCGTCACCCCCGCCCCGCCGGTCTGAGGGCTCGTCCAGTGGGGCGCGCGTACCACCAATAGGTGGTACGCGACCCCTTCCGGGCCGATGCATTGCCCCAGAAGGGGTGGCAAAGGCCCTGAAGTTCGCGCTTGACGACCTCAACCTCCGCTCGAGGGTCAGACCCGTGCGGGAAACAGCGCCAAGCAGATGATCGCTGCGACCCGCGCCGGGTCCCGGAGGTCCGCCCACGTGATCCGGACGCAACGCCAGCCGGTGATCCGACGGACGAGGTCCTCGCGGTTCTTCTCGCGTACCACGGCGTCGGCCACGCTCTCGCCGGGCCGGCGATGCTTCTCGTACTTCTCCCGACCGTCGAACTCCAACCACACGCCCAGCTCGGGCCACGCGAAGTCGAGACGACCGACGACCCGGCCGGTGCTGTCCTTGACCTCGTGCTGCAGCACCGGCTTCGGCACGTGCTGCTGGTAGAGCAGCCAGAAGGTACGACTCTCACCGACCGACTCGATCCGTGCGTCCGCCAGGCGGAGCAGGACCTCGCCCGCCACCGTCCCCGGCCACGACTCCATCTCCACCAGCTGGGAACGAAGGTCCGTCTCGGTGACCATGCCTCGGTGCAGGAGGTCGTTCAGGACACAGAAGGCCGCCTCTGAGGGGCCGACCGCGCAAGCCTCGAGCGCAGCACGAGCGGGGTTGGTCACGAGCACGCCGTTCACCGTCGCGAGATCCGCAGGGCAGATCCGGCCGACGTGTGAGTGGACGCCTGCTTCGTGCCGTCCCCACAAGCCGTCGGTGCGGGTCACGTGCACGTCACTGAGGTCAAAGCCCCACAGCGGCGCTCCCAGCTCGGCGAGCGCAGAAAGGTGGGACAACGCCATCGTCGTCTTGGCCTGACCCTGCACCGCCCGCCCGCGCAGGCCGAAGCGGCCCACCTCGTCGAGCGCTCGCCAGACATCGGGGCTCACGTAGGCGCCGGGCCGCACGCGGACGAGGTCCCCGCGCGACAGCAACCGCTGGATGGAGTTGCTCGTGTAGCCGTTCGCAAGCAGGTCACGCCGCAGCACGACGGGACCGTTCCGCGGGTCGTCGGCGGGTCTGGTCGTCTTGGGGATCATCATGCGACGCGGATGCCCGGCCACTGCCCCTCGGACACCGGGCCTGGCTGGCCTGTGGACAACGTGCCTGCTTCTGGGGCTATGCACCCGCTTCTGGGTCGATGTATCGCCCCAGAAGGGTGCGCGTACCACCTATAGGTGGTACGCGCACCTCACCTACCGCCCAGCCACGAAGAACGCGACGACGGAGGCAGAGGCGTCGGCGAGGTGCTCCCAGTCGCCGTCGTAGGAGAGGACGGTGGTGGCGGAGGGCGGGTAGCCCAGGGCGAGGCGGTTGCCGGCGTCGAGGTCGCCCTCGCCGTCGTCGAGGAGCTGGGCGAGGGAGGCCACGGTGGGGTTGTGGCCGACGACGACGAGCGTGCGGACGTCGTCGGGGACGATGCGCAGGAGGTCGAGGGCGGTCTCGGGGCCGGCGGCGTACAGGCTCTCGTCGACGTCCGGCTCGAGGTCCCAGCCGGCGGCGTCGGCGAGGTCCTCCCAGGTCTGGAGCGTGCGGACGGCGGCGGAGACCAGCGCGTGGTCGGGCGAGATCCCCCGCGAGGCGAGCCAGGCGCCGACGGCGGACGCGTCGGCGTGTCCCCGCTCGGAGAGCCGGCGCTCGGCGTCGCTCGGTCCGTCCGCCAAGGCCTCCGCGTGCCGCACGATCACCAGCGTCCGGGTGCCCTCGTCTGCGCTCACGGTGCCGAAGTGTGTCAGGTCCGCGGTGGGCTCAGGCGCCCATGGCGTGGAAGCCGCCGTCGACGTGGACGATCTCACCCGTCGTGGCCGGGAAGAAGTCCGACAGCAGCGCGCACACCGCCCGCGCGGTCGGCTCCTGGTCGGTGTTGTCCCAGCCGAGCGGCGCGCGGGTGCCCCACATGTCCTCGAGGTCGCTGAACCCGGGGATCGCCTTGGCGGCGAGCGTCCGCAACGGCCCCGCGGAGACGAGGTTGCAGCGGATGCCGTCCGGGCCGAGGTCGCGGGCCAGGTAGCGCGAGGTCGACTCGAGCCCGGCCTTCGCCACACCCATCCAGTCGTACGCCGGCCACGCGACCGTCGCGTCGAAGGTCAGCCCGACGATCGACCCGCCGCGCCCCATCAGCGGCTTGCATGCCAGCGCCAGCGACTTCAGGGAGTACGCCGACACCTGGACCGCCTGCGCGACGTCCTCCCACGGACCGTCCAGGAAGCGACCGCCCAGCAGGGTCTCGGGGTTGCCGTACGCGATCGAGTGGACGACCCCGTCCAGCCCGGCGTCGGGGCCGAGGTGCTCGCGGACCAGGTCGGGCAGCCGCTCGAGGTGCTCGGGGTCGGTGACGTCGAGCTCGAGCACCGGCGGCTCGACCGGCAGCCGCTTGGCGATGCGCCGGGTGATGCCCAGCGCTCGCCCGAAGTTCGAGATGAGCACGGTCGCGCCCTGCTCCTGGGCGACCTTCGCGGTGGCGAAGCCGATGGAGGAGTCCATCGTCACCCCCGCCACGAGGATGCGCTTGCCGGCGAGGATGCCGGTGCCGGTGGCTGCAGTGGAGTCGGTCATGTCAGTGCCCCATCCCGAGGCCGCCGTCGACGGGGATCACGGCCCCGGTGACGTAGCCCGCGTCGTCGGAGGCCAGCCAGGTCACCGCGGAGGCGACCTCGGCCGGCACGGCGTAGCGCCCCAGCGGCACCTGCGCCTTGATCGTGTCGCGCTGCTCGTCGGTGAGCACGCCGGTCATGTCGGTCTCGACGAAGCCGGGCGCGACGACGTTCGTGGTGATCGAGCGCGATCCCAGCTCCCGCGCCAACGACCGGGCCATGCCGACGAGGCCCGCCTTCGACGCGGCGTAGTTGGCCTGGCCCGCGGAGCCGAGCAGGCCCACCACCGAGGAGATGAGGATGATCCGGCCGCGCCGCAGCCGCAGCATGCCCTTCGCCGCCCGCTTGGCGAGGCGGTAGGAGCCGGTGAGGTTGGTGTCGATGACCGAGGACCAGTCGTCCTCGCTCATCCGCAGCAGCAGCGTGTCCTGGGTGATGCCGGCGTTCGCGACCAGCACCTCGACCGGGCCGTGCGCCGCCTCGACCTCGGCGAACGCCGCGTCGACCGCCGCCGGGTCCGTCACGTCGCAGCGGACGTCGAGCGCACCCTCGGGCGCCCCGCCGCTCCGCGTGGTCACCGCGACCCGGTCGCCCTGGGCGAGGAACGCCTCGGCGATGGCGCGGCCGATGCCTCGGTTGCCGCCGGTGACCAGCACCGAACGGCCGGTCGGGAGCCCCTCCCCGGGGTCTGTCTCACTCACGTCCAAGGACGCTAGTGATTACCGCCAGGTACGCCGAATGGCGCGGTCGGCGCCCCCGCTCGACCTCAGTCGTCCTCGAGGCGGAAGCCGACCTTGAGGCCGACCTGGAAGTGCTCGACCGTTCCGTCCTTGACCTGGCCGCGGACCTGGGTGACCTCGAACCAGTCGAGGTGCCGCAGGGTGCGCGCGGCGCGCTCGACGCCGTTGCGGATGGCCTCGTCGATGCCCTCGGGCGAGGTGCCGACGATCTCGGTGACGCGGTACGTGCGGTTCGTCATAGGAAGCCTTCCGTTGGACGCGTGGGAAGCGCAGCCTAGCGACGTACGCTGGAGGACATGGCCCGCGACCAGCGCAGGGACCGCGACGACGCGGTGCGCATCACCACGGCGGCGGCCAGCCGCAACGCCGACATCGCCGCTCGGCAGAAGCGTTACCTGCTGTCGATGAGCATCCGGTCGATCTGCTTCGTCGGGGCCGTCGTGACCGCCCTCGCCGGTTGGCAGTGGGTGTGGCCGTTCCTCATCGCCGGGGCGATCGTGCTGCCGTACGTCGCGGTGGTGCTGGCGAACGTGCAGGCCACGCGCAAGGAGGGGTTCGCGCTCCAGGACGCGGCGTACGCCGCGCCGCAGCTCGGCGCCGCCCCCCGCGAGCCCGAGGTGGGCCGCCCCGCGCGATGATCCTCGCGTGATGGACCCCGACACCTGCTCGGCCAAGGGCTGCCAGGCCCCGGCCGCGTGGCAGCTGCAGTGGAACAACCCGAAGCTGCACACGCCGGAGCGCCGCAAGGTGTGGCTCGCCTGCGACGACCACCGCGGGTCGTTGTCGGACTTCCTCGGCGCGCGCGGCTTCCTCAAGGACGTCGTGCCGCACGACGGCAGCACGCACCCGGAGTAGCGCCCGGAGCACCCGCCGGGAGCAACAGCCGGCGTCAGCCGCCGATGGCCGACATCGGGCGGTCGGGCTGCAGGAACGCGGGGTCGTCGATGCCGTGGCCGGCGCGCTTGCCGCGCATGGCGACGACCCAGCGGTCCGCGATCTCGGAGTCGGGGGCGCCGGCGCGCAGCGCCGCCCGCAGGTCGGACTCCTCGCGGGCGAACAGGCAGTTGCGCACCTGCCCGTCGGCCGTGAGCCGCACCCGGTCGCAGTCGCCGCAGAACGGCCGGGTCACCGACGCGATGACACCGACCGTGCCGGGGCCGCCGTCGACGAGGAACAGCTCCGCCGGGGCGCTCCCCCGCGGCTCGACCGCCGGGGTCAGCACGAAGTCGCGCGCCAGGCGCTCGAAGATCTCCTCGGCGGTGACCATGCCGGTCCGCGACCAGCCGTGCTGGGCGTCCAGCGGCATCTGCTCGATGAACCGCAGCTCGTAGCCGCGCTCGAGGCACCAGGCCAGCAGCTCGCCGGCCTGGTCGTCGTTGGTGCCGCGCAGCAGCACGGCGTTGACCTTCACCGGTCCGAGCCCGGCGGCCTGGGCCGCCTCGAGGCCGGCGACCACGTCGTGGAAGCGATCGCGACGGGTGATCGTGTGGAACGTGTCCGCGCGGACGGTGTCGAGACTGACGTTGACACGGTCGAGGCCGGCCGCCGCGAGCTTGTCGGCGGTCCGCGCCAGGCCGAGGGCGTTGGTGGTGATCGACAGCTCGAGGTCAGGGCCGAGGGCGCGGGTGCGCTCGACGATGCCGACCAGGCCACGGCGTACCAGCGGCTCGCCGCCGGTGAACCGGACCTCGCGGATCCCGAGGTGCTCCACACCGATCCCGATCAGCCGGACGACCTCGTCGTCGGTGAGCACCGAGTCGTCGGGCAGCCAGTCGAGACCCTCCGCCGGCATGCAGTAGTTGCACCGCAGGTTGCACCGGTCGGTCAGCGAGACGCGCAGGTCCGTGGCCACCCGGCCGTACCGGTCCTCCAGGGGTCTCGTCGTCACTCCAGCAGTCTAGGTGGCGCACCCCGGGAGTCGAGGATCACGCGCACCCGCCGTGGCCCGGCGGCACCGCCCGGATAGCCTCGAGGGGTGCGTCGCTTCCGGTTCCTGATGAGTCGACGGTGGGCCCTCTTCGCCGTGGCCATCGTCGTCGTCGCGTGGGCGACCTGGTGGCTCGGGAACTGGCAGTTCGACCGTCTCGACGACCGCCAGGAGTCCAACCGGGTCGTCGAGCGCAACGAGAACCTCGAGCCCGCGCCGGTCGAGGACGTCCTCTCACCCGGGGGCGAGGTCCCCGACGACCAGGAGTGGCGCGTGGTCACGGCCACGGGCGAGTACGCGGTCGAGGACACCGTCATCGTCCGCTACCGCACCCGCGAGGGCCAGTCGGGCATCGAGGTCGTGGTCCCGCTGGTCACCGACGACGGCACGGCGCTCGTCGTCGACCGCGGCTGGCTGGCCACCGACAACCGCGGCGGGGACGCCTCGGGCGTGCCCGAGCCGCCGTCGGGCGAGGTCACGATCACCGGTTACGTCCGCGCCGACGGCACCGGCGACAGCACGAAGGTGGTCGACGGCAGCACCCGGGCGGTCTCGAGCACCGAGATCGGCGAGGCGATCGACCGGCCGACGTACGGCGGCTTCGTCGACCTGCGCTCGGAGGACCCCGAGCCCGCGGAGGCGCTGACGCCGCGCGCCCTGCCCGAGCAGGACAACGGGCCGCACTTCTTCTACGGCCTCCAGTGGTGGTTCTTCGGCGTGCTGGCCATCTTCGGTTTCCTCTACCTGGCCTACGACGAGCTCAAGAGGGGCGCCCCTGGCGAGCGCGGCCCGCGTGGCAAGCGCCCGCCGCGGCCGAAGGCCGACCCGCGGACCGGCAAGCGTCCGCCCCGGCCCCCGCGCGAGCGTCAAAGCGTGCGCAGCGCCCCGCCGTCGACCGGCAGCATCACGCCGGAGACGAACGACGCGGCGGGCGACAGCAGGAACGCCGCCGCCCGGCCGAACTCCTCCGGCCGCCCGTAACGACGCAGCGGGATCGCGGCCTCCGCCTCGGCCCGCGCCTCGTCGGGGTCGTCGGCGAGCGCGTCGAGCTCGGTCAGCCGGTCGGTGGCCAGGCGTCCGGGCAACAGCCCGTTGACGCGTACGCCGCGTGGCCCGACCTCGTCGGCCAGCGTCTTCGCGACCATGGCCAGGCCGGGGCGGAGCCCGTTGGAGATCGCCATGTCGGCCAGGGGCGACCGGACGCTGGAGGACAGCACCAGCGCGATGGAGCCACCCGCGGGCAGCGCGGCGGCGACCGTGCGGCAGATCCGCACCGCGCCGAGGAAGACCGAGTCGAAGGCGGTCGACCACTGCTCGTCGGTCGTCCCGATAACCGGCCCCTTCGGCGGCCCGCCGACGCTCACCAGCGCGCCGTCGACCCGGCCGAACGAACCGGTCGCGGCCTCGAGCAGCCGGCCGGGCGTGGCCGGGTCGGCGTTGTCGGCGACGACGGTGGCCACGCGGTCGGCCCCCAGCTCAGAGCGGGCGTTGGCGAGCGCGTCCTCGGAGCGGCCCGAGAGCACGACCCGCGCCCCCTCGGCCACGAGGACGTCCGCCGTGGCCCGGCCGAGCCCGCGGGCGCCGCCCGTGACGACGTACACACGATCAGTCAGCGAGAGGTCCACGCGGCCAGCCTGCCCTACGCCGGGACGTCCTCGAAGAACTGCGTCCGGTGCAGCTCGGCGTAGAGCCCGCCCTGGGCCAGCAGCTGGGCGTGCGTGCCGGACTGGACGATCCGCCCGTCCTCGAGCACGAGGATGAGGTCGGCGTCGCGGACCGTCGAGAGGCGGTGGGCGATCACCAACGACGTGCGACCGGCGAGGGCGGCGTCGAGCGCGCACTGCACAGCGGCCTCGGACCCGGAGTCGAGGTGTGCCGTGGCCTCGTCGAGCACGACGATCGACGGCGCCTTGAGCAGCAGGCGGGCGATCGCCAGGCGCTGGCGCTCGCCGCCGGACAGCCGGTAGCCGCGGTCACCGACCACGGTGTCGAGCCCGTCGGGCAGCGCTCGGACCAGGCCGGCCACCTGGGCGGCCTCGAGCGCCTCCCACATCTGGTCCTCGGTGGCACCGGGTCGGGCGTAGCCGAGGTTGGCGCGGATCGTGTCGTGGAACATGTGGGCGTCCTGGGTGACGTACCCGACGGCGTCCTCCAGGGACTGCAGCGTCACGTCTCGCACGTCGTGGCCGCCGACGCGCACCGCGCCCCGGTCGACGTCGTACAACCGGGCGACCAGGTGGGTGACGGTCGTCTTGCCCGCGCCCGACGGCCCCACCAGCGCGATCATCTGGCCGGCGTCGGCGGAGAAGGTGAGGTCGTGGAGCACCTCAGCGGTGTCGCGCGCCTCGGGCCGCGCCACCGTCTCCAGCGAGGCCAACGACACGTCGTCGGCGCGCGGGTAGGTGAACGAGACGTGGTCGAACTCCAGCTTGGACGCGGTCGGCGGGAGCGCCACCGCACCGGGCTTCTCGCGGACCAACGACGGCAGGTCGAGCACCTCGAAGACGCGCTCGAAGCTGACCAGCGCGGTCATCACGTCGATGCGGACGTTCGAGAGACCCTGCAGCGGGCCGAGCAGCCGCAGCAGCAGGGTCGCGAGCGCCAGCAGCGTGCCGACGGTGAGCGTGCCGTCGATGACCAGGTGGCCACCGACGCCGTACACCAGGGCGGTCGCCAGCGCGGGCACGAGCATCATGGAGGCGCCGAAGATCCGGGTGATCAGGGAGATCCGGACACCGAGGTCGCGGACGTTCGCGGCCTTCGAGGCGAAGAGCGCGTCCTCCTCGCCGCGGCGGCCGAAGAGCTTGAGCAGCATCGCGCCGCCGACGTTGAAGCGCTCGGTCATCACGTTGCCGAGGTCGGCGTTGCCGTCCATCTGCCGCCGGGTCAGGCCGGCGAGCCGTGCGCTGACGAAGCGGGAGACGCCGAAGAGGATCGGGAACATCGCCAGGCACAGCAGGGTGACCTGCCAGCTCAGGGCGAACATCGCGATGCCGACGACGACCACGGCGATCGAGTTCGACACCGTGCTCGACAGGGTCGAGGTGAACGCCCGCTGGGCGCCGATGACGTCGTTGTTGAGCCGGGAGACCAGGGCGCCGGTCTGGGTGCGGGTGAAGAACGCCAGCGACTGGCGCTGGACGTGCCCGAACACCTGGGTGCGGAGGTCGTAGATGAGTCCCTCACCGATCCGGGACGACAACCAGCCACCGAGCACGGCGAGCACCGCGTTGAGCACCGCCACGCCCGCCATCCCCAGCGCGATGATCGTGACCAGACGTCCGTCGCCCTCGAGGATCCCGTCGTCGACGACCCGCTGCACCAGCAGCGGCGTGACGACGACCATGGCCGCGTCGACGACGGTGAGCACCAGGAAGGCGGTGATGATGCCGCGGTGGGGCCGGGCGAAGCCCAGCACCCGACCGAGCGTCTCCCGGCTGATCCGGTTGTCGACCACGCTCCGGTCCGACCTCAGGTGGCGCCACGCGGCGCCCGCGCCGTACATCCCCGACATGGCTGCTCCTTCACCGGCCTCCCGCGAGGGACGCCATCTCGCGGAACCGGCGCACCTGCGCCTCGCGCTCGAGCCGCCGCTGCGTCTCGAGGTCCCGCTGGTCCGCTCCCCGGAGGAGCGTCTTGATCTCGGTGACCGCGCCCGGGAGGGGCGCGACCAGGGCCTGGACCAGGTCGGCGACCGTCGAGTCCAGCTGCTCGGTCGGCACGGCGGCCAGCGCCAGGCCGATCCGCACGGCCTCGTCGGCACCGACCATCCGCGCGGTCGCGCAGATCTCGAGTGCCCTGGCGTACCCAACGCTGTCGACCAGCGGCTTTGTTCCCGTCAGGTCGGGCACCAGCCCGAGCGCGGCCTCTTTCATCGACAGCTGGGCGTCGGTCGACAGCACCCGCAGGTCGCACGCGAGCGCCAGCTGGAAGCCCGCGCCGATGGCGTACCCGTGCACCGCCGCGATCGAGACGAACCGCGGCTCGCGCAGGAAGGTGAACCCGCGCTGGTAGGCGTCGATCGTCGCCGAGAGCTCCTCGTCGGACAGCGCGACCAGCCCCGCCACCGACTCCTCCTCGCCACCGACCGAGGACGGGTCGAGCAGCCGACGGTCGAGGCCGGCGGAGAACGCCGGGCCGTTGCCCCGCACCACCACGACGCGTACGTCGCCGGGCAGCCCGGCCCCGAGGTCGGCCAGCGCGCGCCACATCGCCGGGGTCTGGGCGTTCCGCACGTCCGGCCGGTCGAGGGTGATCGTCGCGACCGGTCCGGTCAGGCCGAGCTGCAGGCCGGCGGCGGCCAAGGTCTCCGGGGTGGGGGTGGTCATGCCGGCGAGCCTAGGTCCGCCCACCGACACCGTCCGTTCCGGCCAGCAGGGCCGCGCGGGGCGGGACGAGCCCTCAGGCCAGCGAGACCAGGTCGGCGTACCCCTCGTTCCAGAGGTCCTCGTCGCCATCGGGGAGCAGCAGCACGCGGTCGGGCTCGAGAGCGCGGACGGCGCCCTCGTCGTGGGTGACCAGCACGATCGCGCCCTCGTAGGAGCGGATCGCCGCGAGCACCTCCTCGCGCGAGGCCGGGTCGAGGTTGTTGGTGGGCTCGTCGAGCAGCAGCACGTTGGCGCTGGAGACAACGAGCGAGGCCAGCGCGAGCCGGGTCTTCTCGCCGCCGGAGAGCACCTTGGCCGGCTTGTGGGCGTCCTCGCCGGAGAAGAGGAACGAGCCCAGCACCGAGCGCGCCTCGGTGTCGGTGAGCTGCGGCGCGGCGGACTGCATGTTCTCCAGCACGGTCCGGTCGGTGTCGAGCGTCTCGTGCTCCTGGGCGTAGTAGCCCACCTTCAGCCCGTGCCCCGGCACGACCTCGCCGGTGTCCGCCCGGTCGACGCCGGCCAGGATGCGCAGCATCGTGGTCTTGCCGGCGCCGTTGAGGCCCAGGATGACGACGCGGGAGCCCTTGTCGATCGCGAGGTCGACGTCGGTGAAGACCTCCAGCGAGCCGTAGGACTTCGACAGCCCGGCCGCGGTGAGCGGCGTCTTGCCGCAGGCGGCCGGCTTGGGGAAGGCGATCCGCGCGACCTTGTCGGCCTGCCGCTCCCCCTCGAGGCCGGCCATCATCTTCTCGGCGCGCTTGAGCATCGACTGCGCGGCCGAGGCCTTGCTGGCCTTCGCGCGCATCCGGTTGGCCTGGTCGGTCAGCGTCTTGGCCTTGGACTCGGCGTTGGCGCGCTCCCGCTTGCGGCGCCGCTCGTCGTTCTCGCGCTGGACCAGGTAGTCCTTCCAGCCCATGTTGTAGACGTCGATCTCGCCGCGGTTGGCGTCGAGGTGGAGGACCTTGTTGACGGTCTCCTCCAGCAGCCCGTTGTCGTGGCTGATCACGATGAACCCGCCGCGGTGGGCCTTGAGGAAGTCGCGCAGCCACACGATCGAGTCGGCGTCGAGGTGGTTGGTCGGCTCGTCGAGGATCAGGATCTCGGCGCCGGAGAAGAGGATGCGCGCCAGCTCGACCCGTCGCCGCTGCCCACCCGAGAGCGTCTTCAGCGGCTGGGCGAGGATGCGGTCCTCGATGCCCAGGCTGTGCGCGATGACGGCGGCCTCCGACTCCGCGGCGTACCCGCCACCGGCGTGCAGCTCCGCGTCGGCCCGCTCGTAGCGACGCATCGCCTTGTCGCGCACGGCCGGGTCGTCGCTGCCCATCGCGGCCTCGGCGTCACGCAGACGGCGTACGACGGCGTCGAGCCCGCGCGCGGACAGGATGCGGTCGCGGGCCAGCACCTCCGGGTCGCCCGTGCGGGGGTCCTGCGGGAGGTAGCCGACCTCGCTGGTCGTGGTCACCGTCCCGCTCGCGGGCTGGCCCTCGCCGGCGAGGATCTTGGTCAGCGTCGTCTTGCCGGCGCCGTTGCGCCCGACCAGACCGATCTTGTCGCCGGCGGCGACGCGGAAGCTGACGTCCTCCATGAGCAGTCGCGCGCCCGCTCGGACTTCCAGCTGGGTGGCGGTGATCATGAGGACAGCGAGTCTAGTTGTGGGTACGGGCCACGCACGAAACCCCAGGCACGTGTGAGGAGTCACCATGCGGTTCAACCCCAAGGCGCGGCTGGACACCGGGCGGGTCCGCGACCGCGGGCGCGGCGGTGGCGGCGGCCTCGGCCGCGGGGGTGGGCTGGGCGGCGGTCGCGGTGGCGGTCCGATGATGATCCCCGGTGGCATGCGGGCCGGTGGCGGCATCGGTGGCGTCCTCGTCGTCGTGCTGTTCCTGGTGCTCACGCAGTGCATGACCGACGGCGGTGGGGGTGGCGTGCCGGGCCTGGGCGCGGCGTCGTACGACACCAGCCGGTTCGCCGGCGGCGACCGCTACGAGAACTGCCGGACCGGCGAGGACGCCAACAACGACGTCGACTGCGCCCGGGTGGCGGTCGAGAACTCGCTGCACGACTTCTGGTCCGACGAGCTCGGCGGCCGGTTCCAGCCGGTCGAGCAGCTCGCGACGTTCTCCGGGTCGACGCAGACCGGCTGCGGCGGGGCGAGCTCCGACGTCGGCCCGTTCTACTGCCCGGCCGACTCCTCGATCTACCTCGACTCGACCTTCTTCGACGCCGTGCTCGAGCGCCAGCTCGGCGGACCGGACGGCGGGTTCGTCGAGCCCTACGTGCTCGCCCACGAGTACGGCCACCACATCCAGAACCTGCTCGGCACGATGGGCCGAGTGCGTACGCAGCAGGGCCCGACCAGCGACGCGGTGCGCCTGGAGCTGCAGGCCGACTGCTACGCCGGCATGTGGACGCGCGCGGCCACCTCCACCGAGGACGCCGACGGCCAGGTGCTCATCAGCGAGCTGACCCAGCGCGACGTCGAGGAGGCCGTCGCCGCCGCCGAGGCCGTCGGCGACGACCGGATCCAGGAGAAGACCCGCGGCCAGGTCAGCGAGGAGTCGTGGACCCACGGGTCGGCAGAGATGCGCGTGCGGTGGTTCCGTACCGGCTACGACACCGGCTCGCTCGACGCCTGCGACACCTTCGCCGCGCGCCAGCTCTGACCGGCGGGTCTCGAGACGCGCGCCAGCGCGCGCTCCTCCACCAGCCGGCCGCGGCGACTCAGCCGCGGAGCAGCGCCTCGAGGTGGGTGGCCTGGCGCTGGAGGGCGCGCAGGTGCGGGGCGACGGCGGGGTGTCGGTACTTCCCGGCGAGGGCCCCCTCTCCCCCGGCGACGCGGGCGAGCGCCCACTCCGCACGGTTGAGCGCGGTGAGCACGGCGGTCACGCGAGCGCCGTGGAGCACCTGGTCGGGCGTGGCCAGCCCGTCCGGCAGGCCGAGGAGGTACGCCTCGACCAGCGGCTCGAGCTCCTCGCGGGCCTGCAGCGCGTAGTAGCCGAGGTCGGCGCCCACCGGCCCGTGGCCGAGCGTGCCCCAGTCGAGAGCGAGGACGTCGTCGCCGTCGCGGCCGGGGAGGTTCGCGGGCGTCGGGTCCCCGTGCTGCGGCACCTGCGGCAGGTCGTCCAGCCCGCCGAGCAGCGCCAGCCGTCGGCTCCACAGGTGGTCGGCGACGTCGGCGACGGTCGTGCGCGCGAGCGTCCGCCACCCGCCGTTGCGCTCGACCCGCGTCATCCGGTGCCTGAGCTGACCGCGCGCCAGCGCCGGCCCGTCGAACGTCGCCCCGGCGAACGCCCCCAGGCACCGGGCCACGAAGAGCCCGCTGTTCGCCGCGTCCTCCACCCACGCCTGGGTCAGCGTGATCCCGTCCTCGTCCTCCTCGGCCGCGGCCTTCGGATCGGCGCGCAGGCCGGGCGTCCCCACGACGATGCCGGTCGTGAGCACGTCCGCGGCGCGTCGCCAGTACGCCGGGTGGTGCGGGTCGGAGAGCTCGGCCGGGTCGCCGGGAGCCGGGCGCGCGAGGCGCTTGACCACGACCGGCTGGTCGCCGAGGACCGTGCGCCAGACCCCGACGGTGGACGTACCGCTCCCGCCGGGCATCGCCAGCCACCCCGGCTCGGGCTGCCACATGGCTCGGACGCTAGCCACGGCGGGCCGCCACGTCACGCAGGCGCGCTGACCGCATCACCCCGCGTCAGCCGGCGTCGGACCGCAGCAGGCGCCACCCGCCGGCCACCACGGCTCCGACCGCCCAAGAGGCGAGGGTGAGCCGGGCGGACGTGGTCGTCATGTCGTCGCTGGGTCCCTCGCCGAACACGAGGTACAGGGCGCCCGAGCCCGGCATCACGGTGGCGAGGTCGAGCGACCAGTCGTAGGGCAGCTGGGCCAGCAGCATCGGCAGCACGAGCACCAGGGCGATCACGCTGACCAGGCCCCCGGCGGTGCTGCGCAGCACCAGGCCGAGCCCCACGGCGAGCGCGGCGCCCACGGCCAGGAGGTAGCCGGTCCCGCCGACCACCTCGGCAGCGCCGTCGACGCCCAGCCCGACCTCGGGCACGATCGCCCACACCAGGAGGCAGGCGCCGGTGACCAGCAACAGCCCGAGCCCCGCCGTGGTCAGCACGATGACGCCGACGCGGGCGGCGAGCAGAACGGTCCGCCGGGGCGTCCACTGCAGGGTCGGGACCATGCCGCCGTGGCCGTGGTCGGCCGTGCTGGTCACCACCGCCAGCGCGAGGACACCGAACAGCGCGAACATGGCGGTCGGTCGGCCGCCGTCCCAGGCGCTCGCGTCCGCAGGTACGTCGGAGGGACTGCCAGAGGCGTCCAGACCCACCAGGGTGCCGATGCCGAGCACCACGAGCATCGTCGCCCCGGCCAGCAGCCAGCTCGACCGCACGGTCCAGATGCGGCTCCACTCCGCGGCCGCGGCCCACCCCAGGGCGCTCATCGGCCCACCTCGGCCGCCGCCGGCCGCTCGGGCGCGTGTCCGGCGTGCTCGACGCTGCCCTCGGTCAGCGCGAGGTACGCCTGCTCGAGCGACTGCTCGGCCTCGGCCAGGCGGTGGACCGGCACCCCGGCGGCGTGCGCGAGGTCGCCGACCTCTGCCGCGGCGAGCCCGGTGACCTCCAGCTCCTCCGCGGTGACCCGCTCGACCGCGGCGCGGTCGGCGAGCACGCCGTGCAGCTGCTCGGCCCGCGGGCTGCGGACCCGGACGCGGTGACCGAGGCCGCGCAGCACGTCCTCGATGCCGGCGTCCGCGAGCAGGCGTCCGCGACCGATGACGAGCACCCGGTCCGCGACCAGCTGCATCTCGCTCATCAGGTGGCTCGAGACCAGCACCGTGCGTCCCTCGTCGGCAAACCCCCGCAGCAGGCCGCGGATCCACCGCACCCCGTCGAGGTCGAGGCCGTTGACCGGCTCGTCGAAGACGAGCACGGGCGGGTCGCCCAGCAGGGCGCCGGCGATGCCGAGCCGTTGCCGCATCCCGAGCGAGTAGCCCTTGGTGCGCCGGCGGGCGACCCGGTCGAGGCCCACCTGAGCGAGCACCTCGTCGACCCGGCGCACGGTGATGCCGTTGCTGCGGGCGGCGATCCGCAGGTGCGCCCGGCCGCTGCGGCCCGGGTGCACCGCACCGGCGTCCAGCAGCGCACCGACCTCGCGCAGCGGAGCAGCCAGGTCGGCGTACCGACGGCCGGCGACCTCCGCGGTGCCGGCCGTCGGCCGGTCGAGGCCCAGGACCATCCGCATGGTCGTCGACTTCCCGGCCCCGTTGGGCCCCAGGAAGCCGGTGACCTTGCCCGGTTCCACGTCGAAGGTGAGGTCGTCCACGGCCCGCACCCCGCCGTACTGCTTCGTGAGCCCTCGCACGCTGATCATGGCCAGGACGCTAGGTGCGGAGCCGCGCAGGAGAGGCGGACGAGATGTGCAGGTCCTGTGCAGGTCGCCCGTCTCGGCAGCGGGCCCGTTGGTCAGGCGTTGACGACGGCGACCTGCAGCGAGCAGGCGTCGCGGACCGCCTGGTCGAGCACCGCCCGGCGAGGATCGGGTACGGCGAGCCAGGGACCGACCACGCGGAGCCGGTCGAGCGGCGCCCCGCCCAGGACCTCCTCGACCGCCGGCCGGTCCCCGCCGGTGACGACCGGGCCGTCGAGGTCGGCGAGACCCGCGAGGATGCGGGCGGCGTGGCCGGCCGCGGCCTCGTAGGCGGCCCGCGCCTGGTTGTCGCGGCGGCGGGCGAACCGCTGCTGGCTCTGCCCGCCGGCCTTGGTGCGCCCCTGGACGTGGCGCTGGCCGACCTTGGAGTCGACGACGGTCGCGCCGGCGAGCCGGGCGACCGCGAAGCCGCCCTTGCGCACGAGCAGCACGCCCCAGTCGGCCGGCACGACCCCGCCTCCGGCAGCGGCGAACGCGCCGGCGTCCGGCAGGCCGGCGTACGCCTCTTCGAAGGGCAGGGACGCCGCGAAGGTCGACCCGTCCTCGGCGCTGCCGGTCAGCGCACCGGAGGCGACCGCCAGCGCGGTCGGGCCGTGGCGGCCCTGGAAGTTCAGCACCCACCGTTCCCACCGCTCGGCGGGCACCGGCACGACGGTGGAGGTGCTCACCGTCCGGGCTTGGGGTGCAGCACGCGGAACCGCTCGAGCACGACCGGCATGTCGGGGCGGAAGCCGCGGCCGTGCGGGTCGACCTCGCGGAAGAACGACTCGTGCCGCTGGCGCCAGGTGGCGAGCGACCGGTCGCCCTCGCCCTCGGCGTGCGCGTGCTCGGCCGGAACCTGGTCGAAGGGCACGACCGCGACCTCGGTGGTCGTCACGAGCGCGCGCGGACGGCCGGAGCCGTCGAGGACGATGCCGAGCGTGCCCGGCTCGGGCAGCGGCACGCCCTCCGCGGCGTAGTCGTCCACGGCGCTCGCCGTCGCCGTCTTGACCCCGCCGGCCACCAGGTCGGCGAGCTCGTCGGCCTGCTCTGGCGTCGCTCCGAAGGACCACGCCGGGGGCGGCAGCGAGGCCAGCGCGGACGGGCCGAAGTAGCCGGGCAGCCGCTCCAGCCGCGCCTGCCGGCGCGCGAGGACCCAGAAGGCCTCGACCTCGGCCGAGACCTCCGGCGGCTGGGTGCTCACGTGCGGCTCAGACGTTGAAGCCGAGGGCGCGCAGCTGCTCGCGGCCGTCGGGGGTGATCTTGTCGGGGCCCCACGGCGGCATCCAGACCCAGTTGATTGCGACGTCGTTGACCAGGCCCTCGAGCGCGGCGTTGGTCTGGTCCTGGATGACGTCGGTCAGCGGGCAGGCCGCAGAGGTGAGCGTCATGTCGAGGACGACGTTCGAGCCCTCGTCGACGTGCACGTCGTACACCAGGCCCAGGTCGACGACGTTGATCCCCAGCTCGGGGTCGACGACGTCCTTCATCGCCTCGGTGACCTCCTCGGGCGACACGGTCGAGGAGCCGGCGGGCGCGGCACCGGTGGCCTCGGGGACCTCCGGCAGGTCGGAGTGGTCGAGCTCGGTCATCGGGTCTCCTCCAGGGATCGGGCGGTGGCGTCCTTCCAGGCCATCCAGGACAGCAGTGCGCACTTGACGCGCGCGGGGAACTTCGCGACACCGGCGAAGGCGATGCCGTCCTCCAGCACGTCCTCGTCGGGCTCCACGGTGCCCTTGCCCTGCATCAGGGTCAGGAACTCCTCGTGGACCGACATCGCCTCGTCGACCGGCTTGCCGATGACGAGGTCGGTGAGGACCGAGGCGGAGGCCTGCGAGATCGAGCAGCCGACGGCGTCGTACGACACGTCGGCGACCTTGCCCTCGGCGAGGTGGACGCGCAGCGTCACCTCGTCGCCGCAGGTCGGGTTCACGTGGTGCACCTCGGCCTCGTACGGCTCGCGCAGGCCCGCGTGGTGCGGGTTCTTGTAGTGGTCCAGGATGATCTCCTGGTAGAGCGAGTCCAGCTCGGCGTTCATTCCTCAGCCCACCTTGAAGTACGCGCGGGTGTGCTCGAGGCCCTCCACGAGGGCGTCGATCTCCGCGGGGGTCGTGTAGAGGTACGACGACATCCGGGTCGAGCTCTGCACGCCGAAGCGCGCGTGCGCCGGCTTCGCGCAGTGGTGGCCCGCGCGCACGGCGACGCCACGCGAGTCGAGCACCTGGGCGATGTCGTGGGGGTGCACGCCGTCCATCTCGAACGCCACCGCTCCCCCGCGCCGCGTGACGTCGAGGGGGCCGAGCACGCGCAGGCCGGGGATCGTGGCGAGCCCGTCGAGCGCGTACGCCGTGATCGCCTGCTCGTGGCGGTGGATGTTGTCCAGCCCGACGGCCGCGAGGTACTCCAGCGCGGCACCGAGGCCGACGGCCTCGACGATCGGCGGGGTGCCGGCCTCGAACTTGTGCGGGATGCCCGCGTACGTCGACCGCTCCATGCGGACGGTCTCGATCATCTCGCCGCCCCCGAGGAACGGCGGCAGCTGCTCGAGCAGCGAGCGCTTGCCCCACAGCACGCCGATGCCGGTCGGCCCGACGACCTTGTGCCCGGTGAAGACCAGCACGTCGGCGTCGACCTCGGTGACGTCGACCGGCAGCTGCGGCGCGGCCTGCGAGGCGTCGACGACGACGATCGCGCCGACCTCGTGGGCGCGCCGGGCGATCTCGGCGACCGGGTTGATCGTGCCGAGCATGTTCGAGACCCAGGTCAGCGAGACGACCTTGGTCCGCTCGGTGATCAGCGAGTCGATGTCGGAGAGGTCCAGCTCGCCGGACTCGGTCAGGCCGAACCACCGCAGCGTGGCGCCCTTGCGTTGGGTGAGCAGCTGCCACGGCACGATGTTGGAGTGGTGCTCCATCTCGGTGATGACGACCTCGTCGCCCTCCCCGATCGCCAGGTCGCCGGTCGCCCAGGCGAGCGTGTTCGCGACGAGGTTGAGCGCCTCGGAGGCGTTCTTGGTGAAGATCACCTCGTCGCGGCTCGGGGCGCCGATGAACCGCGCGACCACGTCGCGGGCGTTCTCGAACGCCTCGGAGGACTCCGCCCCGAGCTGGTGCATGGCGCGCGCGACGTTCGCGTTGTGCCGCTCGAGGTGGTCGACCATCGCGTCGATCACGCACTGCGGCTTCTGCGAGGTGTTCGCGCTGTCGAGGTACACCAGCGGCATCCCGCCCGCGAGCGTGCGCTCGAGGATCGGGAAGTCCTTGCGGATGACCTCCAGCTCGGGGAGGAGTCCGGGGAGCGTCATCAGACCGCCGCGGCCTTGAGGTACTTGTCGTAGCCCTCGGCCTCGAGCTCCTCGGCGAGCTCGGGGCCGCCGGACGCGGCGACCCGGCCGGCGACGAAGACGTGGACGTGGTCGGGCTTGATGTAGCGCAGGATGCGCGTGTAGTGCGTGATCAGCAGGACGCCCTTGCCCTCCTTCTCGCGGAAGCGGTTCACGCCGTCGGAGACGACCTTGAGCGCGTCGATGTCGAGGCCGGAGTCGGTCTCGTCGAGGATCGCGACCTTCGGGTCGAGCAGCTCGAGCTGGGCGATCTCGTGGCGCTTCTTCTCACCGCCGGAGAAGCCCTCGTTGACCGAGCGGGTGCCGAAGGTCGGGTCGAGGTTGAGGCGCTCGAGGGCGCCGTTGACGTCCTTGACCCACGTGCGCAGCTTGGGGGCCTCACCGTCGATGGCCGTCTTCGCCGTGCGCAGGAAGTTCGACACCGAGACGCCGGGGACCTCGACGGGGTACTGCATCGCGAGGAACATGCCGGCGCGGGCGCGCTCGTCGACCGACATCGCGAGGACGTCCTCGCCGTCGAGGGTGACGGTGCCGCCGGTGATCGTGTACTTCGGGTGGCCGGCGATCGAGTAGGCCAGGGTGGACTTGCCGGACCCGTTGGGGCCCATGATCGCGTGGGTCTCCCCCGACCCGATGGTCAGGGTGACGCCCTTGAGGATCTCCTTGGGACCGTCCTCGGTGTCCACGGACACCTGCAGGTCCTTGATGACGAGCTCGCTCATGAGGGGGTGACTCCGTTCAGGGTAGTGGTGGTGTCGACGTAGACGCTGGGTCCGTCGGGGCCCTCGCGGACCTCCACGGGGAAGGTCGCGACGGGTTCGGTGGCCGGGAGGCCGGTGGGCTTGCCGGTGCGGAGGTCGAAGCGCGAGCCGTGCAGCCAGCACTCGACGGCGCAGTCCGCGACCTCGCCCTCGCTCAGGGACACGGCGGCGTGGGAGCAGAGGTCCTGCAGCGCGTAGACCTCGTCGCCGTCGCGGGCGACGGCGACGTCGTACGCCCCGACGGTGACGCCGAGCGCCTCGTCGGTGGGTACGTCGGCCAGGGCGCAGGCACGCTCGAAGCTCACTGCGCGCCACCCACGGGCGCGAGCCCGTCGAGGACGTTCTTGGCCAGCTCGGCCTCGACGGTGTCGGTCAGCTGCTCCTCGAGGGAGGGGATGCCGACCTTGCGGATCAGGTCGTTGAAGAACCCGTGCAGCACCAGGCGGCGCGCCTCGGCGTCGGAGACGCCGCGCGAGCGCAGGTAGAACAGCTGCTCGTCGTCGAATCGGGCGGTCGCGGACGCGTGGCCCGCGCCCTCGATCTCGCCGGTCTCGATCTCGAGGTTCGGCACCGAGTCGGCCTGGCAGCCGTCGGTGAGCACGAGGTTGCGGTTCTCCTCGTAGGTCTCGATGCCCTCGGCGACCTTGCGGATCAGCACGTTGCCGATCCACACCGTCCGCGCGCCCTGGCCCTGGAGCGCGCCCTTGTAGACGACGTTGGACTTGGTGCGCGGCTGGTTGTGGTCGGCGAAGAGCCGGTGCTCGAGGTGCTGGCCGGCGTCGGCGAAGTACAGGCCGAGCAGCTCAGCCTCGCCGCCGGGACCGTCGTACTCGACGTTCGCGTGCATCCGGACCACGTCGCCGCCGAAGCTCACCGAGGTGTGCTTGACGCTCGCGTCGCGGCCGACCCGGATCGCGTCGCGGCCGAGGTGGACCGCGTCGTCGTCCCAGTCCTGCAGCGAGACCATGTTGAGCTCGGCGCCGTCGCCGACCACCACGGTCGTCGTGGCGGCGTATCGGGCGGAGCCGGCGTGGCGCAGCACGACGGTCGCCTTCGAGAAGCGGCCGAGGCGGACCACGACGTGGCCCCACACGAGGTCGTCGGCGCTCTTGCCGGTCAGCGTCACGACGACCGGCTCGGTCGCCTCGAGCTCGGCCGGCACGTCGAGCAGCACCGCGCCGCCGGCATTGGCGACGGCCAGCGCCGAGGGGCGGTCGTTCGGCGCGAGCTCACCGAGCTCGCGCGCCTGCTCGGCGGTGATCTCGGTCAGCGTCACGCCCTCGGGCAGCGAGGCCTCGCGGCGCAGCTGCTTGTCGGACGCCTCGCCGTCGAGGATCCCGCGCAGCCGCTTGAGCGGGGTGAAGCGCCAGACCTCCTCGCGCCCGGTGGGGACCGGGTGGTCGGCCAGGTCGTACGACGGCGGCGGGTTGAGGTGGGACTCCACCCGGTCCTGCTCGAGCGCGCTCGCGACGCTGTCGCGGGCGATGCTCGGGTCAGTGCCGAGGTCGGTGTCAGTCACGGTCACTACGTCTGTCTTTCTACGGTCGGCAGCAGGAGGGACGGGGCCGGCGGTCAGCCGACCGCGCCCTCCATCTGCAGCTCGATGAGGCGGTTGAGCTCCAGGGCGTACTCCATCGGCAGCTCCTTGGCGATCGGCTCGACGAAGCCGCGGACGATCATCGCCATCGCCTCGTCCTCCTCCATGCCGCGCGACATGAGGTAGAAGAGCTGGTCGTCGGAGACCTTCGAGACGCTCGCCTCGTGGCCCATGGACACGTCGTCCTCGCGGATGTCGACGTAGGGGTAGGTGTCCGAGCGCGAGATCTGGTCGACGAGCAGCGCGTCGCACAGCACGTTGGACTTCGAGCCGTAGGCGCCCTCGTTGACCTGGATCAGGCCGCGGTACGACGTCCGGCCGCCGCCGCGGGCCACCGACTTGCTCAGGATCGAGCTGGAGGTGTGCGGCGCGGCGTGCACCATCTTGGCGCCGGCGTCCTGGTGCTGGCCCTCGCCGGCGAACGCGATCGAGAGCGTCTCGCCCTTGGCGTGCTCGCCCATGAGGTAGACGGCCGGGTACTTCATCGTCACCTTGGAGCCGATGTTGCCGTCGACCCACTCCATCGTCGCGCCGGCCTCGCAGGTCGCGCGCTTGGTGACCAGGTTGTAGACGTTGTTCGACCAGTTCTGGATGGTCGTGTAGCGGACGCGGGCGCCCTTCTTCACGACGATCTCGACGACGGCCGAGTGCAGCGAGTCGGAGCTGTAGATCGGCGCCGTGCAGCCCTCGACGTAGTGCACGTAGGAGTCCTCGTCGGCGATGATCAGCGTCCGCTCGAACTGGCCCATGTTCTCGGTGTTGATCCGGAAGTAGGCCTGGAGCGGGATGTCCACGTGGACGCCCTTGGGCACGTAGATGAACGAGCCGCCGGACCACACCGCGGTGTTGAGCGCGGAGAACTTGTTGTCACCGACGGGGATGACGGTGCCGAAGTACTCCTTGAACAGCTCCGGCTGCTCCTTGAGCGCCGTGTCGGTGTCCAGGAACAGCACGCCCTGGGCCTCGAGGTCCTCACGGATCGAGTGGTAGACGACCTCGGACTCGTACTGCGCGGCGACACCGGAGACCAGGCGCTGCTTCTCCGCCTCGGGGATGCCGAGCTTGTCGTAGGTGTTCTTGATGTCCTCGGGGAGGTCGTCCCAGGTCGCGGCCTGCTTCTCGCTGGACCGCACGAAGTACTTGATGTTGTCGAAGTCGATCGCGCCGAGGTCGGAGCCCCAGGTCGGCATCGGCTTGCGGTCGAAGAGCCTGAGGCCCTTCAGGCGCAGGTCGAGCATCCACTGCGGCTCGTTCTTCTTCGCGGAGATGTCGCGGACGACGTCCTCGTTGAGACCGCGCTTGGCGGTCGCACCGGCGGTGTCCGGGTCGGCCCAGCCGAACTCGTAGCGGCCGATGCCCTTGAGCTCGGGGTTGAGCTCCTCGATGGAGGTCATGAAGTGACCTGCCCTTTCTCCTCGATGGACGTGCTCGGGGTGGTGCTCGTGCTGGTGGCGCCGGCCGGGATGCAGGTCGTGCACACCCCGTCGCCGTGGGCGATGGTGGCCAGGCGCTGGACGTGGCTGCCCAGGACCGCGGCGAAGGCCTCGGTCTCGGCCTCGCACAGCTGGGGGAACTCGTGCGCCACGTGGCTGACGGGGCAGTGCTGCTGGCACAGCTGCTCCCCCACCGGCCCCTCGCGCACCGCGGCGGCGTAGCCCTCGTCGGTCAGGACGCGGGCCAGGGACTCCACCGGGCTGAGCTCCGGGTGCTGCTCGGCGACCTCGCCGAACCTCTCCTGGATGAACGCCACCCGACGGCCCGCGAATTCCCGGACGGCCTTCTCTCCGCCGGTCTCCCGCAGGAAGCGCAGGGCCTGCACGGCCAGGTCGTCGTACTGCTGGTCGAAGCTGTCGCGCCCGACCGAGGTCAGCGCGAACACCTTCGCCGGGCGACCGCGACCGCGGACCGCGGTGCTGTTCGGCTCGCGGGCCTCGACGGCACCTTCCTCGACCAGCTGGTCGAGGTGGCGGCGCACCGCGGCCGGCGTCAGCGCGAGGCGCTGCGCCAGGGCCGCGGCGGTCGAGGGACCGTCGACGAGGATCGACCGGGCGACGCGCTGGCGCGTCGACTGGTCACCGCCCGGACGGGCTTCCTCGAATTCCACTACACCAGTGTGACGTTAATGCGCAGGCGCCTTCAAGGAAGGCTCCCCTTACCTGCTCCGGGCCGGTGACGTACGTCGCAGCCAGACCAGCCCGGCGACCGGGAGCACCAGCGGGAGGAAGCCGTAGCCCTGCCCGAAGTGCGACCACACGGTCCGGTCCGGGAACAGGTCGGTGGCGACGTACGACAGCGTTCCGACGACCAGCACGCCGACCGCCTCGACGACGACCGCCACGAGCGCGGCCCACCAGCCGCGGCGCCCGCCGACGAGCAGGCACGTGGTCGCGGCGAGGTAGACGAGCGCGGCGAGGAGCGACAGGGAGTACGCCAGCGGGGCGCGGTCGGCGTCCGTGCCGAGCTGCACGAGCGAGCGGCCGGTCGCGGCGACCGCGAACACGGCGTACACCGCCACCAGCACGCGGCCCGGGCCGCTGGAGAGCTCACCCACCGACGGCCCAGAGCGACTGCAGGCGGACCTCGAGGGCGACCACGGTGAGCAGCGCGACCAGCAGCACGGCGGTGCCGGCGCGCGTGCGCTCGGCCAGCGACCAGAAGGCGCCGATAGGCAGCACCAGCACGATCGACCACAGGTAGCTGACGAAGGTGACCCCGGAGATCTCGCGGTCGGTGCCCGCGAGCGCCACGCTGCCCAGGACCGCCTGCACCAGCAGAAGGACCTCGACCACGGCGAGCGCCAGGAACGTCGGGTCGCCGGCGGTCTCGTCGCGCACCAGGTGGACGACGACCATCACCAGGGCGACCACCGACGTGGCCAGCACGAGCCAGAGGAGCACCGCGTTCACGGCTCGAACCCTAAGCCGTCGGGCAGCGGGCTGCGCGGTCGCGCCCCGCCCGGCGAGGTCGGGGCGGGGGCGGTTTCCTAGACTGGTGCGGTGTCCGACGCCGCCCCAGCAGTCGCCGTCGACGGCCTGGTGATGCGGTACGGCGACAAGGTCGCCGTGGACGAACTCTCCCTGACCGTCGACCGCGGCACCATCACCGCCGTCCTCGGCCCCAACGGCGCCGGCAAGACCACGACCCTCGAGACCTGCGAGGGCTACCGGCGTCCCCAGCGCGGCACCGTGCGCGTGCTCGGGCTCGACCCGGTCGCCCAGCGCAAGGACCTCCTCCCCCGGATCGGCGTCATGCTCCAGGGCAGCGGCGCCTGGAGCGGCGTGCGCGCGATGGAGATGCTGCGCCACGTCGCCCGACTGCACGCCCACCCGATGGACGTCGACCTGCTGGCCGAGCGCCTCGGCCTCGGCGAGTGCGGACGTACGCCGTACCGCCGGCTCTCCGGCGGCCAGCAGCAGCGCCTGGGGCTCGCGATGGCGCTCGTCGGGCGCCCGGAGATCGTCTTCGTCGACGAGCCCACCGCCGGCATGGACCCGCAGTCGCGGCGGACCACCTGGGAGCTGCTCGGCGAGCTGCGCGACGCGGGCGTGACCGTGGTGCTGACCACCCACTACATGGACGAGGCCGAGCGGCTCGCCGACCGGATCCACATCATCGACCACGGCCGCCTCATCGCCTCCGGCTCGCCGGTGCAGCTGACCCGCGGCGGCACGGTCGCGACGATCAGGCTGGTCGTCAGCCGGCCGTTCCCGCCGGGAGCGCCCGACTCGCTGCGCGCCGCGCTCGGCGAGGCCATCGAGGTGACCCTCCTCGACGAGGTCAGCCTGCTGGTGACCGGCCCGGCCGACGCCACGACGCTGGCGAAGGTCTCCGGCTGGTGCGAGGCGCAGGGCGTGCTCCCGGAGTCGCTGACGCTGGGGCAGCGCAACCTCGAGGACGTCTTCCTCGAGCTGACCGGGCGGGAGCTGCAGCCATGAGCACGACGAGCCCGACCCCCACCACCGACTGGACCCCGCGGCCCGGTGGCGCGCCCTGGCTGAGCCAGGTCCGCGCGCAGGCCTCGATGGAGGCGCGGCTCATGCTGCGCAACGGCGAGCAGCTGCTGCTGGCCGTCGTCATCCCCGTCATCGTCCTGGTCGGCGCCGTCAAGGGCGCGGACCGGGTCGACCTCGAGCTCACCGGCCGCGCGATCGACGTGTTCACGCCGGGCGTGCTGGCGCTGGCGGTGATGTCGACGGCGTTCACCTCGCTGGCGATCGCGACCGGTTTCGAGCGGCGCTACGGCGTCCTCAAGCGCCTCGGCACCTCCCCGCTCCCCCGGTCCGGCCTGCTCGCGGGCAAGGTCGGTGCGCTGGTCGCGGTCGAGGCGCTCCAGGTCGCGGTGATCTCGGCCGTCGCGCTGGCGATGGGCTGGGACCCGGCCGGCGGGGTCGGCGCGGTGCTCGGAGCCCTGCTGGCGGTGCTCCTCGGGACCGCCGCGTTCGCCGCGCTGGGCCTCTTCCTCGCCGGCTCGCTGCGCGCGGAGGCCACCCTGGCCGCCGCGAACCTGGTCTACCTGCTGCTCATGGCCGGCGGCGCCGTGGTGCTGCCGGCGTCGGCGTACGGGTCCTTCGGCGACGTCGTGCAGTGGCTGCCGTCGGGCGCCCTCGGCGGCGCGATGCGCGACGCGCTGGTCGACGGCGTCCTCGCGCCCGTGGCGCTTCTCACCCTCGCCGGGTGGGCGGTGGTCGGCACGGTGCTGACCGCCCGGACGTTCAAGTGGGAGTGAGAAGCGTGGGATCCAAGGCCCGGTTCACCGTCGAGGACGCCACCCGGTGGGTGCGGCCGATGGGCTGGGCGACGCTCGTCGCCAACTGCGTGCTGGTCGTGACCGGCGGCGCGGTGCGGCTGACCGGCTCGGGGCTGGGCTGCCCGACCTGGCCGCGGTGCACCGAGGACTCCTACACCCCGCACGGCGAGCTGACCGTGCACGCCGCGATCGAGTTCGGCAACCGGATGCTGACCTTCGTGCTGGTCGCGATCGCCGTGGCGACGTTCCTCGTCGCCTGGCGCACCCGGCGCAGCGACCTGCTCCGGCTCGCCACCCTGCTGGCGTTCGGCATCCCGGCGCAGGCGGTCATCGGCGGCATCACCGTCCTGACCGACCTCAACCCGTGGGTCGTCTCGTTCCACCTGCTCTGCTCGCTGGCGATCATCGCCCTGTCGGTGCGGTTCCTGCAGGTCGCCCGCGCGCCGGTCGGCCCGCCCGCGCGCGGCGGCCTGGTCCCGCTGGCGTGGGCGATGTTCGCGGCCGGTTGGGCGGTGCTCTACATCGGCACCATCGTGACCGGCTCCGGCCCGCACGCGGGCGACGAGGACTCGGTCCGCACCGGCCTGGACCCGCTCCAGGTCAGCCAGCTCCACGCCGACGCGGTGTTCCTGCTGCTCGGTCTCACGATCGGCCTGGTGCTCGCACTGCGCGCCACGGGCGCGCCGCGCCAGGCCCAGCGCGCGGCGCGTGCGCTGCTCGGCGTCGAGCTCGGCCAGGGGGCCATCGGGTTCGTGCAGTACTTCACCGACCTGCCCGTCGTGCTGGTCGGCTTCCACCTGCTCGGCGCCGCGCTGACCTCCGCCGCGCTCACCTGGGCCCTGCTCACCGTCCGGCACCCGCAGTCCTCGCGCCAGCGGCTGGTCGACGCCCTCGAGGACGGCGGCGACCCCCGGCTGCGCGAGCCGGCGCCCCTGCGCTGACGCGGACGTCGTACGCCGGGGCGCCGGCCGGGGCCGGTGCTACTCCGGCGCCACCACCTGGACCCACGAGTCCTGGTTGATGTGGCTCGGGCCGTCAGCGGTGGCGATCGTGCCGAAGTCGTAACCGGCCTGGCGCGCGGTGCGGATCAGCCGGTCGAGGTACTTCAGCTGCTTCTCACCGCACCCGATCACGTCGTTGCCGTCGTGCAGCAGGATGATCGCCTGGTCGGCCAGCTGGTTGATCGCGTAGCGCTCGACCTCCTTCCAGCCCGGGCACTCGAAGTCGCCGGTCCCCGGCTCGCTCCAGTGCCACAGGACGTCCCACATCCCCAGGTCGCGGACCGCCCGGTCGGTCTCCGGGTTGGAGTTGCCGAACGGGTAGCGGAACAGCGTCGGCCGCTCGCCGGTGACACGCTCGATGAGGTTGTTGGTCCACTCGATGGACTGCCGCGCCTGGTCGTAGGTCAGCGTGGAGAAGTCCGGGTGGTTGTAGGAGTGGTTGCCGATCACGTGGCCGTCACGCTGGATGGCCCGGACCAGGTCCGGGTGCTTCTTGACCTCGGTGCCCTGCAGGAAGAACGTCGCGCGGACCCCCTGCTGGCGCAGGATCCGCAGGATGGCCGGGGTGACCTCGGGCGAGGGGCCGTCGTCGAAGGACAGCCCCACCATCCCCTCGGACCCGGCAGCCACCTTCCCGCGGGCAGCGGCCTCCTGCGCGACGGTCGCCGCCTGCCGGTCGACCGCCGCGGCGGTCTCGGGCGCCGGCCGGGTGACCACGACGGCACCCACCCCGACGAGCAGGACGACGGCCAGCGTGAGCGGAGCGCGCTTGCCTCCGCGCTTGCCCACGCGCCAGATCAACCAGGTCAGCATCAGGACGGTGAAGCCGATGAGCAGCCACACCAGCCAGTCGGGCGCTCCGCTCGCGGCTGCGGCGCCGGCGCCGGCCGCGCCGACCGCGCCCCCGCCGCCGAGTCCGCCGTCCACAGAGGTGGGCACGGCTACAGACATCTCGAGATCCTTCCGGTTACCACGCCTGGCGCCGGGTGCGCAGGCTGTTGTAGATCGCTTTGAACGTGCAGGCCTCCAGGAAGAGGCCGTAGGCGTCCTCGACGAGGACCACCACGACGACCGACCAGTCGCGCCACGACTTGCCGGACAGACGCATGAAGCTGGTGACGCGCTCGAGGAACATGACGGCCAGCGGGATGAGCCCCACCAGCGCGAAGCGCCAGGAACCGTCGTTGACGAGCAGCAGGACGAGGAAGACCACGAACAGCACTCGCATCAAGGTCGAGAACCCGAAGAACCCGTAGGCGCCGATGTCGCGCCGGGTCGCCGGCGTCCAGCCCCGCTTGCGGACCTCGTCGATCCCGCCCCGGCACCAGCGGAGCCGCTGCTGCCACAGCTCGCCGAACGTCGCCGGGGTGTCGGTGTGGACGTGGGCCGTCGACGACGCCGCGACCCGCCACCCCACGGTCTTGAGGTCGAGCGTCAGCGCGTAGTCCTCGATCAGGCTGGTGCCGTCCCACGGGGTGGGGCGTCCCAGCTCGCGGCAGACCTGGAGCAGTGCCTCGTTGCGGTACATCACCGCGGCACCCGAGGCGACCTGCACCTTCCAGCCGCGCAGGTCACGGGTGTCGTCGAAGCGGGCGTACTCCAGCCTCTGGAGCCGCCACACCAGGCCCTCGCCCTCCTTGGCCCAGTACCGCGCGCACACCGCCCCGAGGCCGGTGTCGGCCTCGAGGTCGGCGACCAGGTGCTTGATCGCGTCCGGCGCCAGCTCGGTGTCGGCGTCCATCGTGAACACGAAGTCGTGCCCGGCGGCGTACTGCTCCCAGGCGAAGTTCATCGCCCCGGCCTTCTTGTCCGGGTTCCGCCACATGTCGACCACCTGCACCGGGTAGGTGCGGGCGATCTCCACCGTGCGGTCGGTGCAGTTGTTCGCCACGACGACGACCAGGTCGGGCCGCCGCGTCTGGTTCAGCAGCGACTCGATGGTCTGTGCGATGCCCGCTTCCTCGTTGTAGGCGGGCACCAGGGCGATGCAGGTCGCGCCCATCGCGTGCCGCCCCCTCAGGGGCGGCTGGCGGGCGCGGAGACCGACCGGTGGACGACCCAGCACAGGCTGCACCAGCCCGGGTCGTCGACGGCCTGCGTCTCCGGAGCGGTCTCCCGATCAGGAAGACGTGAGGTGCCATCTGGCACCAGGACAGCGTGAGACATCGTGAACCCCCCAGTTCAGACGCCGCGTACCTCCCCCTTGGAGCGCGGCTCGCACCCAAGGTGCGACATAGTCACAACGGGCCATGCCCGCCATAGTCACGGCTGACACATGAACGTGACCGGAACCACCCGTTCGGGGGATGCCCGCTCCGGGAAACCGCAGGTAGGCCGGGCAGTCACGACCGGTCTGGACCACTTAACGATCCGCAGGTCGAGCACGAAGGCGGCGGGGCGCCGGAGGGCGAACGTAGATCGGAGGCGTGGCGGTCTGGAGGAGCGAAGCGGGGAAGGCCGGCACGGCGAGGAAGTGAGCCGGAGGCGCCCCGCAGCCGCAGGGCGGCGACACCGGCCTCGCAGACGCGGGCAGGTCTCGAGACAGGCGCTAGCGCGCCTTCCTCGACCAGCCGGACCCCGGCGCCGCCACGGCTTCCTCAGCCGGCCGGGACCGCCGCCTAGCGGGAGATCAGCGGGTCGAGCGCGACGGCGACGAAGAGGAGCGAGAGGTAGAGGTTCGAGGAGTGGAACAGCCGCATCGGCTGGATGGTCCCGAGGTCCTCGGTGCCGCGGGAGCGGGCGTGCATGCGGTGCGCCTCGAGCAGGAAGACGGCGCCGAGGACGGCGGCCGCGACGGGATACGCCGCGCCGGTTCCGGCGACCGGCCACAGCAGCAGCGAGGTCGCGACCATGACCCAGCTGTAGATCACGATCTGCCGGCCGACCTCACGGGCCGGCTTGACCACGGGCAGCATCGGCACGTCGACGTTCGCGTAGTCCTCGCGGTAGCGCAGCGCGAGCGCCCAGGTGTGCGGCGGCGTCCAGAAGAAGACCACCATGAACAGCACGACCGGCACCCACGACAGCTCGCCGGTGACCGCGGTCCAGCCGATGAGCGCCGGGAAGCAGCCGGCCAGCCCGCCCCAGACGATGTTCTGGGTGGTGCGGCGCTTGAGCAGCATCGTGTAGACGAAGACGTAGAACGCGTTGGCGCCCAGCGAGAGCGCCGCCGACAGCGGGTTGACCCACACCAGCAGCACCACGGTCGAGAGCACCGCGAGCACGAAGCCGAAGACCAGCGCCGCGCCCGGCGAGACGATGTGCCGCGGCAGCGCGCGGCGACGGGTGCGCCGCATCTGCTCGTCGATGTCGCGGTCGTAGACGCAGTTGAAGACCGAGGCGGACCCGGCCGAGAACGTCCCGCCGACGACGGTCGCGAGCACCAGGCCCAGCTCGGGGATCCCACGGTCGGCGAAGAACATGACCGGCACGGTGGTGAGCAGGAGCAGCTCGATGACGCGCGGCTTGGTGAGCCCGACGTACGCCGCGACGACGTCGCGCACCGTCGCCCTCGGGGTCGGCTCGCCGGACTCGTGCCGCTCGGGAGCGGTGGCCGACTGGCCGACGTGGGTCACGTTGTCCTCGGGTGGGATCGGGAGCGTGGAGCGAGTGTGAGTCTAGCCCCGGGGGTCAGTAGGCTCGGAAACGCCCGAGCCCGACCGCTCGCGGGTGTGAGCGGTCTCTCCCGCGGCCTGATCCCGGCTCGACCTCAGCTGATCCCCACCCCGAAAGGTTCCTCGTGACGACTGTGCCCGACCTCGAGTGGAGCGACCTCGACGACAAGGCGGTGGACACCGTCCGGGCCCTGGCGATGGACGCGGTGCAGAAGGTGGGCAACGGCCACCCCGGCACGGCGATGAGCCTGGCGCCCGCGGCGTACCTGCTGTTCCAGAAGGTCATGCGCCACAACCCCGCCGACCCCCACTGGCACGCGCGGGACCGCTTCGTGCTCTCGGCCGGCCACAGCTCAATCACGCTCTACCTGCAGCTCTTCATGGGCGGCTGGGGCCTGGAGATCGAGGACATCAAGACCCTGCGCACGTGGGGCTCGAAGACCCCCGGCCACCCGGAGTACGGCCACACCGCCGGCGTCGAGACCACGACCGGCCCGCTGGGCCAGGGCGTCGCCAATGCGGTCGGCATGGCGATGGCGGCGCGCCGTGAGCGCGGCCTGCTGGACCCGGGCGAGGGCGAGTCGCTCTTCGACCACCACGTCTACGCGATCTGCAGCGACGGCGACCTCCAGGAGGGCGTGAGCGCCGAGGCCTCCTCGATCGCCGGCACCCAGCAGCTGGGCAACCTCACCGTCATCTACGACGCCAACCGGATCTCGATCGAGGGCGACACCGACATCGCGTTCACCGAGGACGTCGCCAAGCGCTACGAGTCGTACGGCTGGCACGTGCAGACCGTCGACTGGACGCAGGACGCGACGACCTACGTCGAGGACGTGCCCGCCCTGCACGCGGCGGTCCAGGCCGCGGCCGAGGTCACCGACCAGCCGAGCCTGATCGTGCTGCGCACCGTCATCGCCTGGCCCGCGCCGAACGCCCAGGGCACCGGCAAGTCCCACGGCTCCGCCCTCGGCGAGGAGGAGGTCGCGGCGACCAAGGAGATCCTCGGCCTCGACCCGGCCGAGCACTTCGCGGTGCCGGAGGACGTCATCGAGCACACCCGCTCGCTCGTGGCCCGCGGCAAGGAGCAGCAGGCCGAGTGGGAGCAGCGGTTCGCGGAGTGGAAGGCCGCGGCCTCGCCCGAGACCGTCGCGGTGTGGGAGCGGATGCAGACCCGTGCGCTCCCCGAGGGCCTCGACGACGTGCTGCCCACGTGGGACGCCGACCCCAAGGGCGTCGCGACCCGCAAGGCCTCCGGCGCGGTGATCAACGCCGTCGCCGGCATCATGCCCGAGCTGTGGGGCGGCTCGGCCGACCTGGCGGAGTCCAACAACACGACCATCGAGGGCGCGAAGTCGTTCGTGCCGGTCTCCCGCTCGACCGACCAGTGGGAGGGCGACCCGCAGCAGGGCCGCGTGCTCCACTTCGGCATCCGCGAGCACGGCATGGGCGCGATCCTCAACGGCATCACGCTGCACGGCGGCACCCGCGTCTTCGGTGGCACGTTCCTGACGTTCTCCGACTACATGCGCGGCTCGGTCCGGCTCGCCGCGCTGATGGGCCTGCCGGTCACCTACGTGTGGACCCACGACTCCATCGGCCTCGGCGAGGACGGTCCGACCCACCAGCCGATCGAGCACCTGGCCGCGCTCCGCGCGATCCCGGGCCTCGACGTGGTCCGCCCGGCCGACGCCAACGAGACGGCCGCCGCGTGGAAGGCCGTGCTCGAGCGCACCGACCGCCCGGCCGGCATCGCGCTGACCCGCCAGAACGTCCCCGTCTTCCCCCGCGGCACCGACGGCTTCTCGGACACCTCCAACGTCCACCGCGGCGGCTACGTCCTGTGCGACGTGGAGGAGGGCCAGCCCGACGTGGTGCTCATCGGCACCGGCTCGGAGGTCCAGGTGGCCGTCGCCGCTCGCGACCTGCTCGCCGAGGACGGCATCCGCGCCCGGGTGGTCTCGATGCCCTGCCGCGAGTGGTTCGACGAGCAGGAGGCGGCGTACCGCGAGACCGTCATCCCGCCGGTGGTCAAGGCGCGCGTCTCGGTCGAGGCAGGCGTCGCGCAGGGCTGGCGCGAGCTGGTCGGCGACCACGGCCGGATCGTCTCGATCGACACCTACGGCGCCTCGGCGGACTTCCAGCGGGTCTACGAGGAGTACGGCATGACCGCGCAGAAGGTCGCCGACGCCGCGCGCGACAGCATCCGCGTCAGCACCGACTGACCGACCCCGCCCCGGGTACTTGGAGCACTGACCTCAGGAGGGAACACCATGAGTGATCGTCTGAAGGCCCTGGCGGACGCCGGGGTGTCGATCTGGCTCGACGACCTGTCGCGCGAGCGGATCGAGACCGGCAACCTGGCCGAGCTCGTCGACCAGCGCTCCGTCGTCGGCGTGACGACCAACCCGACCATCTTCGCCTCCGCCATCGCGGACGGCGAGCGGTACGACGAGCAGGTGCGCAAGCTCGTCGCCGAGGGCCGCTCGGTCGACGAGGTGATCTTCGAGCTCACGACCGAGGACGTCCGCAACGCCTGCGACGTCCTGGCGCCGGTCGCCGAGCGCACCGCCGCCGACGGGCGGGTGTCCATCGAGGTCGAGCCGGACCTGGCCACCGACACCGAGGGCACGATCACCTCGGCCCGCCAGCTGTGGCAGGCGGTCGACCGGCCGAACGCGCTGATCAAGATCCCCGCCACCGTCGAGGGCCTGCCGGCCATCACGATGGCGATCGCAGAGGGCATCAGCGTCAACGTCACGCTGATCTTCAGCGAGGCGCGGTACCGCGACGTCATGGACGCCTACCTCACCGGCCTCGAGCAGGCCCGCGACGCCGGTCACGACCTGTCGACGATCCGCTCGGTGGCGTCGTTCTTCGTCTCCCGCGTGGACGCCGAGGTGGACAAGCGGCTCGAGGCGATCGGCAGCGACGTCGCGCTGGCGCTGCGGGGCAAGGCCGCGATCGCGAACGCCCTGGTGGCGTACGACGCCTTCGCCGAGGTCGTCGCGTCCGACCGCTGGCGTGCGCTGGAGGAGGCGGGCGCGAACATGCAGCGCCCGCTGTGGGCCTCGACCGGGGTGAAGAACCCGGACTACGACGACACCATGTACGTCACGGGCCTGGTCGTCCCCGACACCGTCAACACGATGCCGGAGAAGACCCTCGAGGCGTTCGCCGACCACGGCGAGGTCCTTGGCGACGTCGTCACCGGCAAGGGCGGCGAGGGCCGCGCGATCCTCGAGCGGCTGGGCGAGCTCGGGGTGGACTTCGACGACGTCCTGCTCGTGCTCGAGCAGGAGGGCGTGGAGAAGTTCAAGAAGTCCTGGACCGAGCTGGTCGAGACGGTCCGGGGCCAGATGGAGAAGGCCGGGGCGTGACCGCTGCGCCGGTGGACCCGACCTCGACGTCGGCCTGGGCGCGGCTCGCGTCGCTGGCGGAGGGCTTCTCCCCCGACCTGCGTGCGTGGTTCGACCAGGACCCGGGACGCGTCGAGCGGCTGACCCGGACCGCCGGCGACCTGCGGGTCGACCTGTCGAAGTCGTTGGTCGACGACGACGTGCTCGCCGCGCTGCTGGACCTGGCCGAGGAGGTCGGGCTGGCGGCGCGGCGGGAGGCGATGCTCCGCGGTGAGCGGATCAACGTCACCGAGGACCGCGCCGTGCTGCACACCGCGCTGCGGCTGCCTCGCGACACCCCGGCCGACCGGCGGCCGACCGTCGACGGGCAGGACGTCGTGGCGGACGTGCACGAGGTGCTCGACCGGGTCTACGCCTTCGCCGACCGGGTCCGCAACGGCGACTGGACCGGGGTCACCGGTGAGCGGGTCCGCACGGTCGTCAACATCGGCATCGGCGGGTCCGACCTCGGGCCGGTCATGGCCTACGAGGCGCTGGCGGCCTACCGCCAGGAGGGCCTCGAGTGCCGGTTCATCAGCAACATCGACCCCACCGACGCGGCCACGACGCTCGCAGGCCTGGACCCCGCGACCACGTTGTTCATCGTGTCCAGCAAGACCTTCGGGACGTTGGAGACGCTCACCAACGCGCGGCTCTGCCGGCAGTGGCTGCTCGACGGCCTGCGCGAGCGGGTCGGCGACCTGACTGACGGTCCTGGCGACCGCGCGGCGGTCGCGCAGCACTTCGTGGCCGTCTCGACGGCCCTGGACAAGGTCGCCGACTTCGGCATCGACCCCGACAACGCCTTCGGGTTCTGGGACTGGGTCGGCGGGCGCTACTCGCTCGACTCCGCCATCGGCACCTCGCTCGCGATCGCCATCGGTCCCGAGCGCTTCGCCGAGCTCCTGGCCGGCTTCCACGCGATGGACGAGCACTTCCGCACCGCGCCGGCGGCGGACAACGTGCCGGTGCTCATGGGGCTGCTCAACGTCTGGTACACCGACTTCCTCGGAGCCGGGACCCACGCGGTCCTCCCGTACTCCCAGCTGCTGCACCGCTTCCCGGCGTACCTCCAGCAGCTGACCATGGAGTCCAACGGCAAGGGCGTGCGCTGGGACGGCAGCCCGGTGACCACCGACACCGGCGAGGTGTTCTGGGGCGAGCCCGGCACCAACGGCCAGCACGCGTTCTACCAGCTCCTCCACCAGGGCACCCGGCTCGTGCCTGCGGACTTCATCGCGTTCGCGAACCCGGCGTACCCCCTCGCCGACGGCGACGAGGACGTCCACGAGCTGTTCCTCGCGAACTTCCTCGCGCAGACCCGCGCCCTCGCCTTCGGCAAGACCGCCGACGAGGTGCGCGCCGAGGGCACCGAGGAGTCCGTCGTCCCGGCCCGGGTCTTCACGGGCAACCGGCCGACCACCTCGATCATCGCGCCGGACCTCACGCCGTCGGTGCTCGGCCAGCTGGTCGCGCTCTACGAGCACATCACCTTCACCCAGGGTGTCGTCTGGGGCATCGACAGCTTCGACCAGTGGGGTGTCGAGCTCGGCAAGCAGCTGGCCCAGCAGGTCGGGCCCGCCCTGGCCGGCGACGCCGACGCGCTGGCCGAGCAGGACGCCTCGACCCGCGCCCTCATCGCCTACTACCAGGAGCACCGGCGCCGATGACCACTCCCCGCATCGAGGTCCACGACGACGACCAGGCGCTGGCCACCGCCGTCGCGGGTGAGCTGCTGACCCGCCTCGCCGACGCCCAGGCCGCCGGGCGCGTCCCGCACATCGCCCTGACCGGCGGCACCATCGCCGAGGTCGTGCACCGCGAGCTGGCCCGGCTGGCGCCCGGCGCGGAGGTCGACTGGACCCGTGTCGAGGTGTGGTGGGGCGACGAGCGGTACGTCGAGCCCGGCTCGCCCGACCGCAATGCCGGCCAGGCGCGCGAGGCGTTCCTCTCCGCCGTCGGGGTGCCCGACGCCCACGTCCACGAGGTGCCGACCACCGCGGACTGCTCCAGCGTCGAGGAGGCCGCGACGGCGTACGCCGAGGCGTTGCGCGAGCACGGCGGTGGCGGGTTCGAGGTGGTGATGCTCGGGCTCGGGCCGGACGCCCACGTCGCTTCGCTGTTCCCCGGTCACCCGGCCCTCGACGTGCGCGACGCGCTCACCGTGGCCGTGCACGACTCCCCCAAGCCGCCGCCGGAGCGGGTCAGCCTCACCTTCGAGGCCCTCAACCGCAACCGAGCGTTGTGGATCCTCGTCAGCGGCGAGGGCAAGGCCGAGGCGGTCGCCCGCGCGCTCGCCGGCCGGACCGGGGCCGGTGGCGAGCTGGCCGACGTCCACGAGGTCCCCGCCGTCGGCGTCACCGGCGGCGAGGAGACCATCTGGTTCCTCGACCGCGCCTCCGCCTCCCGCCTCTGACCGACCGCTGGTCGACCAGCCGGGCCGGCGCTGCTCAGAAGATCAGGTCGCCCGACTTGCGGCGGGAGCGGAGGAGCTGGAGGGCCTCGTCGAGGATGTCGGCGGCCTCCTTGTCGGAGCGCCGCTCCTTCACGTAGGCCAGGTGCGTCTTGTACGGCTCGATCTTCGGAGCCGGGGGCGGGTTGTCGGAGTCCATGCTGGCTGGGAGGCCGCACTTCGGGCAGTCCCAGGACTCGGGGACGGTCGCCTCGACCGAGAAGGTGACCACGGAGCGGTGGTCGTTGGAGCAGAAGTAGGTCACCGCCTGGCGCGGCGCGGCCTCGCCGCGCTCCGCCTCGCCCATCGGGCCGGCTCCGACCCGGCTCCCGCGAATCGCGTTTCCTCCACCAGCCACGTGCGTACTCCCTTTCCGGAGCTTTCGGGTATCAGGGGGTCGGGGGCCGTCTGCTGCCTAGTAGGCGAGCAGGAGGCCCAGGGCGATGACGGTCGCGAACCAGATGACACCGATGCCGACGGTGAGCCGGTCGAGGTTGCGCTCGGCGACCGACGAGCCACCCAGCGAGCTGGAGACGCCACCGCCGAACATGTCGGAGAGGCCGCCGCCGCGACCCTTGTGCAGCAGCACGAGGAGGATCATGAAGGCGCTCGTGAGCATGAGGATGACGGTGAAGAGTGTTTCCACGGCTCGGATCCTACGTCAACGACGGCCGGTCACAGGACCGGCATGTCGTAGAAGCGGCAGATGCCTGCGAACTCCTCGGCCTGGAGGCTGGCGCCGCCCACCAGGCACCCGTCCACGTCGGGCTGCGCCATGATCCCGGCGACGTTCGCGGCCTTGACCGAGCCGCCGTACAGCACGCGCACGGCGTCGGCCACCTCGTCGCCGTGGGAGGCGCGCACGTACTCACGGACGGCCGCGCAGACCTCCTGCGCGTCGTCCGGGGTGGCGACCTCGCCGGTGCCGATCGCCCAGACCGGCTCGTAGGCCACGACCAGCCCGGCGACCTGCTCGGCGCTGAGACCGGCCAGCGAGCCGGTGACCTGGGCGACGCAGTGGTCGACCTGCCCGTCGGCCTGCCGCACCTCGAGCCCCTCGCCGACGCAGACGATGGGCGTCATGCCGGCGGCGAGCACGCGCTGCGCCTTGGCGTTGACGACCTCGTCGGTCTCGCCGTGGTGCTCGCGGCGCTCCGAGTGGCCGACCACGACGTAGGAGCAGCCGAGCTTGGCCAGCATCCCCGCGGAGATCTCGCCGGTGTAGGCGCCGGACTCGTGCGTGGAGACGTCCTGCGCGCCGTACTTCACCGCGAGGCGGTCGCCGTCGACCAGCGTCTGCACCGACCGCAGGTCGGTGAACGGCGGCACCACGACGACCTCCGCCTTCGCGTGGTCGTGCCGCTTGTCCGAGAGCGTCCAGGCGAGCTTCTGGACCAGCACCACCGCTTCCTGGTGGTTGAGGTTCATCTTCCAGTTGCCCGCCATCAGCGGGGTCCGGGTCACTGCCATGTCAGTCGTCCTCCAGGACTCGAACGCCGGGCAGCTCCTTGCCCTCGAGGTACTCGAGGCTGGCGCCGCCACCGGTGGAGATGTGGCCGAAGGCGTCCTCGGCGAAGCCGAGCGTCCGCACCGCGGCGGCGGAGTCGCCACCGCCGACCACCGAGAGGCCGCCGTCGGCGGTGACCTCCGTCAACGCCTGCGCGACCGCGCGGGTGCCATCGGCGAACGCGTCGACCTCAAACACGCCCATAGGGCCGTTCCAGAAGACGGTCCGCGCGCCGACGAGCGCGCCCGCGAAGGCGCGGGCCGACTCGGGGCCGATGTCGAGACCCAGGCTGTCGGCGGGGATCTCCGAGGCGGCGACCACCTGGGGCGACGGCGTCACGTCGCCCGAGGGGAACGCCGTGTCGACGACGACGTCGGTCGGCAGGATCAGCTGCACACCGCTCTCGGCGGCGCGCTGGAGGTACTCCCGGCAGACCTCGACCTGGTCCTCCTCCAGCAGGCTCTTGCCCACCTCGTGGCCCTGGGCCTTGAGGAAGGTGAACACCATCCCGCCGCCGACCAGCAGCTTGTCGGCCTTGCCGAGCAGGTTGTCGATGACGCCCAGCTTGTCGGAGACCTTCGAGCCGCCCAGGACGACCACGTAGGGCCGGTCGGGCTCCACGGTCAGCCGGCGGAGCACCTCGATCTCCGCCTGCACGAGCCCACCGACGGCATGCGGCAGCCGCTGCGCCACGTCGTACACCGAGGCCTGCTTGCGGTGGACGACGCCGAAGCCGTCGGAGACGAAGAGCTCGGCCAGCGAGGCCAGCCGATCCGCGAACGCGCCGCGCTCGGCGTCGTCCTTGCTGGTCTCGCCCGCCTCGAAGCGGACGTTCTCGAGCACGGCGACCTGCCCGTCCTCGAGGCCGTGGACGACCTCGTGGGCGGACTCGCCGACGGTGTCGCGGGCGAAGCGGACGTCCCGGCCCAGCAGCTCGCCGAGCCGCGCGGCCACCGGACGCAGCGAGTACGCCGGGTCCGGGGCGCCCTTGGGCCGCCCGAGGTGGGCGGTCACGACCACGCGCGCGCCGGCCTCGGCCAGCGTGCGGATGGTCGGGACGCTGGCGCGGATGCGGCCGTCGTCGGTGATCACCTTCTGGTCCGCCGGGCCGTCGAGCGGGACGTTCAGGTCCGAGCGGACGAGGACGCGCTTGCCCGCGACCCCCTGCTCGACGAGGTCGGCGAGGGTGGTGTAGGACGCCACGGTCAGAGGGTCTCGCCGATGTAGTCGATCAGGTCGGCGAGGCGGTTGGAGTAGCCCCACTCGTTGTCGTACCAACCGACGACCTTGACCTGGTTGCCGATGACCTTGGTCAGCGGCGCGTCGAAGATGCACGACGCCGGGTCGGTCACGATGTCGGAGGAGACCAGCGGGTCGGTGGAGTAGCGCAGGAAGCGACCGTCCGCGGCCTTCTCGATCGCGGCGTTGACCTCCTCGACGGTGGTCTCGCGGCCGGCCTCGAAGGTGAGGTCGGTGGCCGAGCCGGTCGGGACCGGGACGCGCAGGGCGTAGCCGTCGAGCTTGCCCTTGAGCTCGGGGAGCACCAGGCCGATGGCCTTCGCGGCACCGGTGGAGGTGGGGACCACGTTGAGGGCGGCGGCGCGGGCACGGCGCAGGTCCTTGTGGATGTTGTCCTGGAGGTTCTGGTCGGCCGTGTAGGCGTGGACCGTGGTCATCAGGCCCTTGACGATGCCGAACTCGTCGTTGAGCGCCTTCGCCATCGGCGCGAGGCAGTTGGTCGTGCACGAGGCGTTCGAGATGACCGTGTGCGCGCTCGGGTCGTAGCTCTCGTGGTTGACGCCCATGACCACGGTGACGTCCTCGTTGGAGGCCGGCGCGGAGATGATGACCTTCTTGGCGCCGCCGGCGTCGACGTGGGCGCGCGCCTTGGTGGCGTCGGTGAAGAACCCGGTGGACTCGACGACGACGTCGACGCCCAGGTCGCCCCACTTCAGGTTGGCGGGGTCGCGCTCGGCGAAGGTCTTGATGACCTGGTCGCCGACGCGGATCTCGTCCGCGGAGGCCGACACGTCGGCGTCAAGGCGACCGAGGATCGAGTCGAACTTCAGCAGCGGCGCGAGCGACGTGTTGTCGGTCAGGTCGTTGACGGCGACGATCTCGATGTCGAGCCCGGACGCCCGGACGGCGCGGAAGAAGTTGCGGCCGATCCGGCCGAACCCGTTGATGCCTACGCGAACAGTCACTGCGGTTGCTCCTGCTTCTCCATCGGGTGTCTGGTGTGACGGACCCTACCGAAGCGGCTGGGAGCGCGGTCGGCGGCGTCCGGGGTACGGCGGGCCGCCGCGGCTCAGGCCTCCTCGGCCAGCATCTCGGGGGTCAGCGACGCCTCGGTGTCGGGAATCCCCAGCTCCTCGGCGCGCTTGTCGGCCATCGCCAGGAGGCGGCGGATCCGGCCGGCGATGGCGTCCTTGGTGAGCACCGGCTCGTGGAGCTGCCCGAGCTCCTCCAGCGAGGCCTGCTTGTGCTCGAGGCGGAGCGCGCCGGCCATCTTGAGGTGGTCGGGCACCTCGTCCCCGAGGATCTCCATCGCCCGCTCGACGCGTGCGCCGGCGGCGACCGCGGCGCGTGCGGAGCGGCGCAGGTTGGCGTCGTCGAAGTTGGCGAGCCGGTTCGCGGTGGCCCGGACCTCGCGCCGCATCCGGCGCTCCTCCCAGGCCATCAGCGACTCGTGGGCGCCGAGCCGGGTCAGCAGCTGGCCGATCGCGTCGCCGTCGCGGATGACGACCCGGTCGACGCCGCGGACCTCACGCGCCTTCGCAGAGATGCCGAGGCGTCGGGCAACGCCCACCAGCGCGAGCGCCGCCTCGGGGCCGGGGCAGGTCACCTCGAGCGAGGAGGACCGGCCGGGCTCGGTCAGCGAGCCGTGGGCGAGGAACGCGCCCCGCCACGCCGCCACCGCGTCGCAGCCACCGCCGGAGACGACGGCCGGCGGGAGGCCACGGACCGGGCGCCCGCGCTGGTCGAGCAGGCCGGTCTGCCGGGCGAGCGACTCGCCGTCGCGGACGATGCGGACGAGGTAGCGGCTGCCCCGGCGGATGCCGTTGCCCTGCACCATGACCACGTCGGACTGGTGGCCGTAGACCTCGGCGATGTCCTTGCGCAGCCGCCGCGCCGCGGCGCCGGTGTCGAGCTCGGCCTCGATGACGATGCGTCCGCTGACGATGTGCAGGCCGCCGGCGAAGCGCAGCATCGAGGCCACCTCCGCCTTGCGGCAGCAGGTCTTCGTGATCTGGGTGCTCGCCAGCTCAGCCTTCACCTGTGCCGTCATCGCCATGACCCGCATCCTCGCACGCGGGTCAACGACCCAGGGCAGCAACCGCCTCAGCCCGCGGCGAGGATCCGCTCGTACGCCGCGGCGAGCTTCTCGGGGTCGTGCCGGGGCGTCCCGTCCCCGACCGCGACGTCGTCGACGACGAGCTTCGCGCCGTACGCCGCGACGACGTGCTCGAGCTCGTCGAGCCCCTCCCCGACGCTCTCCCGGTCGGCCAGCACGGTGTGGACGACCAGCTCCGGTGCGTGCTCGGCGAGCACCGCCAGGTGGTCGGCCGGGCCGAAGCCGCCGGTCTCCCCCGCCTGCTCCGCGAGGTTGAGGTTGACCACCACGCGGGCGCTCGTGCGCACGAGCGCGTCCCGGAGGTCGGGGACCATCAGGTGCGGGATCACCGAGCTGAACCACGAGCCGGGGCCGAGCAGCACCCAGTCCGCCGCCTCCACGGCGGCGACCGCCTCGGGGCAGACCTGCGGGTCGGCCGGGTCGAGGCTGATCGAGGAGATGACGCCATCGGTGGTCGCGACCTCGACCTGGCCGCGGACCGTGGTCAGCGCGTCGGGGTCGTCGGCGTCGAGGCCGCGGACCTCGGCGGTGATGTCCATCGGGGACAGCGCCATCGGCAGCACCCGCCCCTTGGCGCCGAGCAGCTTGCCCACCCAGTCGAGCGCGTCGACGTGGTCGCCGAGCAGCTCCCAGAGGCCGACGATGAGCAGGTTGCCGACGACGTGGCCGCGCATCTCGCCGTTGCCGGCGAACCGGTGCTGGAGCACCTGGGCCCACGTGTCGCCCCACTGGTCGTCGCCGCAGAGCGCGGCGAGCGCCATCCGCAGGTCGCCGGGCGGCAGCACGCCGAACTCGCCGCGCAGCCGGCCCGAGGACCCGCCGTTGTCGGCGACGGTGACGATCGCGGTGAGGTCGTCGACGGTCAGGTCGTCGACCAGCCGGCGCAGCGCGCTCAGCGAGGCGTGCAGGCCGTGGCCGCCGCCGAGCGCCACGACGGCCTGGGCGCGGGCGGAGTCCGCGGCGCGGACCGGGGCGCCGGGCGGGGTGCTCACTCGCGACCCAGGTCGCGGTGGACCGGCCGGGCGTCGTACCCCTGCTCGCAGAGGCGGCGCGTGATCTCCTCGGTCATCGCGACGCTGCGGTGCTTGCCGCCCGTGCAGCCGATCGCGACCCGCATGAAGCGCTTGCCCTCGCGCAGGTAGCCCTCGGCGACGCCGGCGAGCACCGGGACGTAGCCGTCGAGGAACTCCTCGGCGCCCGGGCGGCTCAGGACGTAGTCGGACACCTCGGTGTCGCGGCCGGTGCCGGGGCGCAGCTCGGGGATCCAGTGCGGGTTGGGCAGGAACCGCATGTCGGCGACGAAGTCGGCGTCGATCGGGATGCCGTACTTGAAGCCGAAGCTGATGACGTTGACGCTCAGCCGCACGTGGTCGGCCTTGCCGAAGGCGTCCGCGATCGCGCGGGTGAGCTGGTGGACGTTGAGGCCGCTGGTGTCGATGACCAGGTCGGCGCCGCTGCGCAGGTCGGCCAGCACCGTGCGCTCGCGCTGGAGCCCGTCCAGCAGCCGGCCGGTGCCCTGGAGCGGGTGGGGGCGGCGGACCGCCTCCTGGCGCCGCACCAGGACCTCGTCGGTCGCGTCGAGGAACAGCAACGTCGCGTTGCGGCCGGTGGCGCCCTGGGCGAGGTTGGCCTGGAGCGTCTGGAAGAACGACCCGGAGCGCACGTCGACGACGACGGCGATCGCCTGGCCCGGGCCGGCGCTCTCGTCGACGAGCCGGACGACGTCGCGCAGCAGGCTCGGCGGCAGGTTGTCGACGACGTAGAAGCCGAGGTCCTCCAGCTCCTTGGCGGCCGTGCTGCGCCCGGCCCCGGTCATGCCGGTCACGACGACCAGCTCGCCGGGAGGCGTCTGCTCGCTCATCCGTCCTCCTCGATGATCTCGCCCGTCGCGGTGTTGACGCTCATCCTGCCGCCTGTGCCGCGCCCCGCGGGCGAGGACGCCGCCACCGCGTCCTTGATCGAGGTCGCGGTGCGCTGCCCGATGCCCGGCACGGTCGCTATCTCCTCGACGGTCGCCTCGCGCAGCTTCTTGAGCGAGCCGAAGTGCTTCATCAGGGTCTTGCGGCGCACCTCGCCCAGGCCGGGGACGTCGTCGAGGACGCTCTCGACCATCGACTTCGACCGACGCGAGCGGTGGTGGTTGATCGCGAACCGGTGCGCCTCGTCGCGGATCCGCTGGAGCAGGTAGAGGCCCTCCGACGAGCGCGCCAGGATGACCGGGTCCTCCTGGTCGGGCAGCCAGACCTCCTCGAGCCGCTTGGCCAGGCCGCAGACCGGTACGTCGTCGATGCCGAGCTCGTCGAGGGCCCGCTGCGCCGCGGCGACCTGCGGCGGGCCACCGTCGACGACGACCAGCCCCGGTGCGTAGGCGAACTTGCGGGGCCGGCCGGTCTCGGGGTCGACCAGCATCGGCCCGCTGGTCTCGTCGCCGGGTCGCAGCTCGGAGCGCGCCTGCTCGTCGAGCAGCCGCCGGAAGCGCCGGGTGATGACCTCGTGCATCGAGGCGACGTCGTTCTGCCCCTCGACCCCGCGGATGACGAACCGGCGGTACTCCCCCTTGCGGGCCAGTCCGTCCTCGAAGACGACCATCGAGGCGACGACCTCGGTGCCCTGGAGGTTGGAGACGTCGTAGCACTCGATGCGCAACGGCACCTCGTCGAGCTCCAGCGCCTGCTGGATCTCCTCCAGCGCGCGGTTGCGGGTGGTGAGGTCGCTGGCGCGCTTGGTCTTGTGCAGCGCGAGCGCCTGCGAGGCGTTGCGGGCGACGGTCTCCTGCAGCGTCTTCTTGTCGCCGCGCTGCGGCACCCGGATCGCGACCTTCGAGCCGCGCAGCTCGGTGAGCAGCTCCTCGAATGTCGCGACGTCCGTCGGCAGCGCCGGCACGAGGATCTCCCGCGGCACCGACTCGGGGTCACCGGCGTAGAGCTGGAGCAGGAAGTCCGAGACGAGCTCGGGGGTGTCCCCCTCGTCGACGCGGTCGGCCACCCATCCGCGCTGGCCGCGGATGCGGCCGCCGCGGACGTAGAAGATCTGCACGGCGACCTCGAGCGGGTCCTCCGCCAGTGCGATGACGTCGGCGTCCGCGCCGTCGCCGAGCACCACCGCCTGCTTCTCCAGCGCGCGCTGCATGGCGCCGAGGTCGTCACGCAGCCGTGCGGCCTTCTCGAAGTCCATCGCGTCGGAGGCGGCGTACATCTCCTTCTCGATGCGGCGCATGAACGGCCGGGTCTGGCCGCCCATGAAGTCACAGAAGTCGTCGACGATCGCCCGGTGCTCCTCGGGGCTGACGTTGCCGACGCACGGCGCGGCGCACTTGTCGATGTAGCCGAGCAGGCAGGGCCGGCCGATCTGGGCGGAGCGCTTGAAGACGCCGTTGCTGCACGAGCGCATCGGGAAGACGCGCAGCAGCACGTCGACGGTCTCGCGGATCGCCCAGGCGTGGCTGTACGGGCCGAAGTAGCGGGTGCCCTTCCGCTTGGCGCCGCGGCCGACCATCACCCGCGGGAACTCCTCGCCGGTCGTCACCGCCAGCCACGGGTAGGACTTGTCGTCGCGGTACTTGACGTTGAAGCGGGGGTCGAACTCCTTGATCCAGGAGTACTCCAGCTGGAGCGCCTCGACCTCGGTGTTGACCACCGTCCACTCGACGCTGGCCGCCGTCGTGACCATCGTCGCGGTGCGCTGGTGCAGGTTCGCGATGTCCTGGAAGTACGACGACAGGCGGGCGCGGAGGTTCTTGGCCTTGCCGACGTAGATGACGCGACCGCGGGCGTCGCGGAAGCGGTAGACCCCCGGCTGCGTCGGGATCGACCCGGGCTCCGGGCGGTAGGACAGCGGCCCGCGGGCGGAGCGTCGGGATGGAGCAGCAGGCACCCGGCAAGCCTACGTTCCGGCGCCGACCGTCCTGCCGTCGCCGGGCTAGCCGAGCGTGATCCGGCCGCCCTCGACGGTGATCGCCCGCTCCTCGAGCGGGACCGTGGCCGGCCCCGTCTGCGGCGACCCGTCGGAGATCGAGAACACGCTGTTGTGGCAGGGGCAGACGATCCCCTCGTCGGAGACCTCCGAGACCGCGCAGCCCTGGTGGGTGCACACGATCGAGAATGCCTTGAACTCGCCCTCGCTCGGCTGCGTCACCACCACCTCCTCGTCCGGGTAGATGGCGCCCCCACCGACCTCGATGTCGGCCGTCTCCGCGAGCGCCTCGCTCCCCTGCACGCCGTCCTCACCGGCGGAGGACGAGGCACCCCCCGGCTCCGAGGTGCTCGCCGCGGGGTCGGACGCGGTCGACGGGTCGTCGTCGCCACCCCCGCAGGCGGCGAGCACCGGCAGGGCGACGCCCACGCCGGCTGCCCCGGTCAGGGCGCGGCGACGGGTGAGGGAGTCGAGCGGGTGCTTCTCGGTCACGTCGGTGGTCCTTCCGAGGCGGTCGCGGTCGGGACGACCCTAGCCAGCCGCCCGCTTCGAGGCGGCGGCGCTCTTCGCGGGGGCCTTCTTGACGGCGGCCTTCTTCGCGGCGGTGGCGGCCTTCTTCGCCGCGGCGCGCGACGCTGCCGCGTCGGCCTTCGCCTTGGCGGCGGCCTCGCCGCGGCTCAGGGGCGCGGACGACGCCGGCGCCTTGCCCTTCGGCTGCTCAGCCTCCTTGCCCTCGAGCAACGGCGCGAGGTAGCGGCCGGTGTGGCTCTCCGGGACGGCCGCCACCGTCTCCGGAGTGCCCTCGGCGACGACGGTGCCGCCGCGGGAGCCGCCCTCGGGACCCATGTCGACGATCCAGTCCGCGGTCTTGATGACGTCGAGGTTGTGCTCGATCACCAGCACGCTGTTGCCCTGGTCGACCAGCCGGCCGAGGACGAGCAGCAGCTTGCGGATGTCCTCGAAGTGCAGGCCGGTCGTCGGCTCGTCCAGCACGTAGAGCGTGCGCCCGGCCGAGCGCTTCTGCAGCTCGGCCGCGAGCTTCACGCGCTGCGCCTCGCCACCGGACAGCGTCGTCGCGGGCTGGCCGAGCCGGACGTAGCCCAGGCCGACCTCGACCAGCGTCTTGAGGTGCCGGTTGATCGCGGGGACCGCGGCGAAGAAGTCGACGGCCTCCTCGATCGGCATGTCGAGGACCTCGGCGATCGTCTTGCCCTTGTAGTGCACCTCGAGCGTCTCGCGGTTGTAGCGGGCGCCGTGGCAGACCTCGCACGGGACGTAGACGTCGGGCAGGAAGTTCATCTCGATCTTGATCGTGCCGTCGCCGGCGCACGCCTCGCAGCGGCCGCCCTTGACGTTGAACGAGAACCGGCCCTGGAGGTAGCCGCGCATCTTCGCCTCGGGCGTCTGCGCGAACAGCTTGCGGACGTGGTCGAAGACCCCGGTGTACGTCGCCGGGTTGGACCGCGGGGTGCGTCCGATCGGCGACTGGTCGACGTGGATCACCTTGTCGATGTGCTCGAGGCCGGTGATCCTGCGGTGCCGGCCGGGCACGGTGCGTGCGCGGTAGAGGTGCTTGGCCAGCGACGTGTAAAGGATGTCGTTGACCAGCGTCGACTTGCCGGAGCCGGACACGCCGGTGACCGCCACGAACATGCCCAGCGGGAACGTCACGTCGACGTCCTGGAGGTTGTGCTCGCGGGCACCGACCACCGTGAGCTCGCGGCCCACGGTCCGCGGGCGGCGTACGGCCGGGACGGGGATCTCGCGACGACCGGAGAGGTACTGCCCGGTCATCGAGTCCGGGTGGGAGTAGAGGTCCTCGACCGTGCCGGTGTGGACGACCTGGCCGCCGTGCTCGCCGGCGCCGGGGCCGATGTCGACGACCCAGTCGGCGACCTTGATCGTGTCCTCGTCGTGCTCGACGACGATGAGGGTGTTGCCGAGGTCCTTGAGCCGGACCAGGGTCTCGATCAGCCGCTGGTTGTCGCGCTGGTGCAGGCCGATCGACGGCTCGTCGAGGACGTAGAGGACGCCGACCAGGCCGGCGCCGATCTGCGTCGCCAAGCGGATGCGCTGCGCCTCGCCGCCCGAGAGCGAGCCGGAGGGCCGGTCCAGCGAGAGGTAGTCGAGGCCGACGTCGAGGAGGAAGCGCAGGCGCTCCTGGATCTCCTTGAGCACCTGCTCGGCGATCTGCCGCTCCCGCGAGGAGAGCTCGAGGTCGCGGAGGAACTCAGCGGTCTCGTTGATCGGCAGGGCGCAGACCTCGGCGATGTTGAGCCCGCCGCCGTCCTTGGAGCCGAGGGTGACGGCCATCGAGACCGGCTTGAGGCGGCTGCCGCGGCAGGCCGGGCACGGCACCTCGCGCATGAAGCCCTCGAAGCGCTCGCGGCTGGTGTCGGACTCCGCCTCGCGGTGCCGGCGCTCGACGTAGGTCCGCACGCCCTCGAACTCGGCGTAGTAGGCCCGCTCGCGGCCGTAGCGGTTGCGGGTGACGACGTGGACCTTGGTCGAGTGACCGTCGAGCAGCGACTTCTGCGCCTTCGTGCCGAGGTCCTGCCAGGGGGTGTTGAGGTCGAAGCCGAGCTCCTTGCCCAGCGCACCCATCAGCCGCAGGAAGTAGTCGGCGACGTGCGCCTGGCTCCACGGCTGGATCGCGCCCTCGCCGAGGGTGGCCGTGGGGTCGGGGACGACGAGCTCGGGGTCGACCTCCATCCGCGTGCCGATGCCGTGGCACTTGGGGCACGCACCGAACGGCGAGTTGAACGAGAACGACCGCGGCTCGAGCTCGTCGACGTCGATCGGGTGGTCGTTGGGGCAGGCCATCTTCTCGCTGAAGCGCAGCTCCCGGCCCGGGTCCTTGACGTCGAGGTCCACGAAGTCCAGCAGCACCAGGCCGCCGGACAGGGTCAGCGCGGTCTCGACCGAGTCGGTGAGCCGGCGCTTGGAGGACTCCTTGACCGCGAGCCGGTCGACGACGACCTCGATGGTGTGCTTCTTCTGCTTGTCGAGCTTCGGCACGTCGTCCAGGGCGTGGGTCTCGCCGTCGACGCGGGCGCGGGAGAAGCCCTGCGCCTGCAGCTGGCGGAACAGCTCGAGGTACTCCCCCTTGCGCGCACGCACGACCGGCGCGAGGACCTGGAACCGTCGGCCCTCCTCGAGCCCCAGCACGCGGTCGACGATCTGCTGCGGCGTCTGCCGCTCGATCGGGGCGCCGCAGGTCGGGCAGTGCGGGCGGCCGGCGCGGGCGTAGAGCAGGCGGAGGTAGTCGTAGACCTCGGTGATCGTGCCGACCGTCGAGCGCGGGTTCTTCGAGGTGGACTTCTGGTCGATCGAGACCGCCGGCGAGAGGCCCTCGATGAAGTCGACGTCCGGCTTGTCCATCTGGCCGAGGAACTGCCGGGCGTACGCCGACAGCGACTCGACGTACCGGCGCTGGCCCTCGGCGAAGATCGTGTCGAACGCCAGCGACGACTTGCCGGACCCGGACAGACCGGTGAACACGATCAGGGAGTCGCGCGGGAGGTCCAGCGAGACGTCCTTCAGGTTGTGCTCCCGGGCGCCCCGGATGATGAGCTGGTCAGCCACGTTTGTCCCTCGAGTCGGATGCGGGCGTTCGAACACGTGTTCGTCCATCGTACCGGCCGGGCCCTCCCCCGCCGGGCCGCGGCGGACGGAGGGCGAGCCACCGGCGACGCTGCCACACGCCGCCGACAGTGGCGACCGGGCCGGTGACCGGCTTGGATGACAACCATGCCGGACCCCGAGCCCTTCCCCGCCACGACGAGTGACGCGTCACCCCTCGCGGAGGCGACCACGCGGCTGGTGCGCAGCGTCGACGAGATGGACGACGAGGCCTGGCGGGCACCCAGCCTGCTCCCCGCTTGGAGCCGCGCGCACGTCGTCGCCCACCTGACGCTCAACGCCGAGGCGCTCGCAGGTGTGCTCGACGCCGCCGGACGCGACGAGCCGGTCGCGATGTACGCCTCCCAGGAGCAGCGCGACGCCGACATCGAGGCAAGGGCCGCGCTCGACGTCCGCGAGCTGCGGGACCGCTTCCTCGCCTCCACCACGAGGTACGCCGACGCGGTGGCCGCGCTGCCCGAGGACGGGTGGCGGGGCACGTTCGACCGCACCCCGGGGGTCCGCCCGCGGCCGGTGACCGACGTGCCGGCCATGCGTCTGTCCGAGGTGGAGGTGCACCACGTCGACCTCGGCCTCGGCGCGACGCCGGCCTCCTGGTCCGAGCCGTTCGCGCTGGCCCTCGTCGAGGCGATGGTCGCGCGCCGACCGACCTCGGTGCCGCTGCGGCTGGAGGCCACCGACACCGGTCATGCCTGGGAGCTCGGCCCGGCTGCGACAGCCGCCGCCACCACCGTCCGGGGCACCGCGGCCGACCTGGGATGGTGGCTGAGCGGCAGGACGGCCGTGCCCGGGACGGCCGGGCCCACCACCGACGACGGCGAGCTGCCGAGGATCGAGGGACTGTGAACGACCACGCCGGGACCGAGTACACCGGAGCCGTGCGGCCGGGCGGCCCCGCCGACGTGCGCGAGCTCGGGCACCTGCGGATCGCGAAGGTCGCCGTCGACGAGCAGATGTCGAACAACTGCTACCTGCTGACCTGCCGCGCGTCCGGCGAGCAGCTGCTGGTGGACGCGGCGGCCGAGCCCGACACGCTGCTTCCGCTGGTCGGCGACGCGGGCCTGACCACGGTCGTCACGACCCACCAGCACTGGGACCACCACCGCGCGCTCGCCGACGTCGTGCGGGCGACCGGCGCGGCCGTGCTCGCGGGGGAACCCGACGCGGTCGCCATCACCGAGCAGACCGGCGTCGACGTCACGCGGCCGCTGGGCCACGGCGACACCGTCACCGTCGGCCGCTGCTCGCTCGAGGTCATCGCCCTGGCCGGGCACACCCCCGGCTCGGTCGCGCTGCTGTACGACGACCCCGAGGGCCACCCGCACCTGTGGACCGGCGACAGCCTGTTCCCCGGTGGCGTGGGCAACACGTTCGGCGACGCGGACGCGTTCCGCCAGCTGCTCGACGAGGTGTCCACCAAGGTCTTCGACCGGCTCCCGGACGACACCTGGTTCTACCCCGGCCACGGCGACGACTCCACGATCGGCGCCGAGCGCCCGCACCTGCCGGAGTGGCGCGAGCGGGGCTGGTAGCTCAGGCGGCGTACGGCCAGGTGCCGGGGTCCTCGATCCGGAGCCCGCTGCCCGGCTCGCGGGGCACGGCCGCCAGCTGCGGGGCGGGTGCCGTGGGCTCGGCGTGCGTGGTGACGTCGGGTCGCCGACGCGGCAGGCCGTTGAGCACGGCGAAGACCTCGAGCTCCGCGAGGTCCGGCAGCGACCCGTCGGCGAGGTGGCGCAGGAGGTCGGCGTGGCTCAGGTCGGCGCCGAGCGCGACCGCGAGCGCGTGCACGTCGAAGCGCTGGATCCACATCCACAGCGTGAACGCCCCGACCCCGAGGTCGTCGGCCTTGCCCAGCACGAAGCGGACCTCCTCGGCCGGCAGCTCGTGCACCCGCAGCAGGCGAGCGACGTCGGCCGTCGTGACCTCGCGCGGATGACGCTCGACGTGCCGCAGGCGGCGGGCGTCGGCCCGCCGGCCGCCTCCGGCCGTCGGCAGCGAGCCGGTGGCGACCGGCCAGGCCAGGACGAGCACGGCCAGGGAGACGAGGATGGGGATCACGGCGCCCTCCTTCCCGGAAGGGCGGCCCTCGGCCGACGGTCACGGTCGAGTGGGGGAGGTCGCCCGTCCTCACGGAGCACTGGTGCGGGAATGGTGCCCCGCCCCCGGCGCGGGTACGCCGGTGGAACGGCCGCCGTCGCCTGGTCACTTCGGGCCAGGTGACCCCTGGGGTGCCCTCAGGCGGCGTACGGCCAGCTGCCGGGGTCCTCGATCGTGAGTCCGCTGCCCGGCTCGCGCCGCACCTCGGCGAGCGCCGGCTCGACGGCCGTGACGGACGTGCGGCGCGGCAACCCGTTGAGCACCGCGAAGACCTCGAGCTCGGCGAGGTCGGGCAGCGAGCCGTCCGCCAGGTGACCCAGCAGCGCGTCGTGGGTCAGGTCGGCGCCGAGCACGACGGCCAGCGCGTGCACGTCGAACCGCTTGGTCCACAGCCACAGCGTGAACGGCGCGACGCGCAGCTGGTCGGCCTTGGCCAGCACGAAGCGGACCTCGTCGTCCGGCAGCTCGTGGGCCCGCAGCAGTCGCGCGACGTCGGCCGTGGTCGCCTCGCTAGGGCGCCGGTCGACGTACCGCAGCCGCCGGGCGTCGGCCCGCCGACCGCTCCCGGACGCGGTGGGCAGCGAGCCGGTGGCGAGCGGCCAGGCGGCGAGCAGGAGGCCGGCCAGGAGCAGGGACGTGAGGACCATGCCACCCCAACGAGGCCCCGGCCCGGCTGGTCACGCGCCGACCCGGCGGCGCGACGGCACGGTCTGGACCGGGACCGTCAGCCGTTGTTCCAGGCGCGACTGAAGCCGTCGAGGTACTGCCGCACGGTCTCGCGCTCGCTGACCACCAGGCTCAGGCCGTCGCCCGACAGCGCACCGTCGGACCACGCCGGCCCGCCGACCCAGGCCTTCTGCACGCCGGCCCGCTTGCCGTAGCGGCCGTCGAGCACCAGGAGGTTGCCGCCGACCTTCGCGCTCCGCACGGGTACGCCGCCGCGCTGGAGGGTGTGGCGGACGCCCCTGAGCACGTTCGGGCCGAGGACGGCTGCGACGTCGCAGCCGCGGTTGCGCAGGGTGACGAGCCGCTCGGCGATCCGCTTGCCGCGCGCGCCGGCCCAGGACCGCACCGCGACCCGGACGTTGGTGCGGCCGTCTTCGGTCCGGAGTCCCTGCGCGTTCTTGCAGCCGACCGCGGCGAGCCCGCGGAGGACCGGGTCGCGGCGGGGCACGTCCGGCACGGGGTAGAGCTGCGCGACGTACCGTCCCCAGCTGAGGACGCGGGTGCGCGTGGTGTCGGTGGTGTCGGCCGCGAGCCGGGTGAAGATCCGGCCGTAGCCGGCGTACAGCTCGGGGTCCGAGGAGACGTAGGTGCTCGACCAGTGGCGGCGGGCCGCCTTGGTCAGCTGCCCCGCCCCGACCATCGTCAGCTCGGTGGTGCCGCCGGCGCGGCTCACCAGCAGCACGTTGGTGTCGGTGCGGCCGGCGCCGCCGAGACAGCTGCCCTCGCAGCGCACGACCCACGACGGCGCGCCGCGGTCGCTCCCGACCGCTGCGGCGAGACGCCGCTCGACGTCGGTGCCGGCGCCGGCACCGAGCACGACCTGCACGGAGACACCCTCCGCCGCGGCCGCGACCAGGGCGTCGCCCACGGTCGGGTCGTCGAGGCGCGTGGTCGCGAGCCGGACGAGGGCGCCGGGCTCGGCGTTCATCACCGCGCGTGCCTGCCGGTCGCCGATCCGCTTGCGGTCGGCGCCGCTGCCGCCGACCGGCCGGTTGTGCAGGGCGCCGGTCGCGAACAGGTCGTTGGTCCGGTAGGTGACCACGACGGCGTCGTGGTCGGAGTTGAAGCCGCGCACGACGGTCGCGCTGGTCCGGTCGAAGCCGCTGCCCTTGCGCAGCGTCATCGCGTAGTCGAGCAGCGAGCCCGGCCCCCGGGAGCCCGTGAGCGCCATGTCGAAGCTGACGAGGTCCCCGAGGGCGTCGGTCGGCAGACCGGGCAGGCGACGGCGGCGGTCAGCGAGGTAGTTGACGTTGAGGTCACCGGCGGCGAAGACGTGCTCGGTCGCCCCCGCGAGGCGCTTGATCTCCTGCCGCAGCATCCGCAGGTGCTTGCGCAGCCGCGGGATGCGGTTCATGTTCGTGAGCTGCGCGTCGCGCGAGGCCTGGGCGATCGTGTGGGTGTTGATGAAGCCGAACACCTTGCCGGTGGCGAGCTCGCGCAGCCGCACGGTGTTGATGTAGCGGGCGGGAGTCACGCCGTTCTGCGGGCCGTGGGTCTGCACCGACCGCCCCTGGATGAGCCGGAAGCGCTGGCGGTCCCACACGATCGGGATCGCGACGCCCGCACCGAGCGGCATGTACCAGCCCCAGTCCTTCTCCTGCAGGAGCTTGATGAGGTTCTGCCGGTCCTCGAGCTGGGAGAACTCCTGCAGGCCACCGGCGTCACCGAGCGTCAGCGCCCGGCGCACGTCGGCCATCGCCTTCTTCGGCCCCAGGCAGTGGCAGACGTTCAGGGTGAAGGTGCGGTACGTCGCGCTCGGGAGCGCGGCCGCGACGGGCGCGATCGGCGTGACACCTGCGGGGCGGGGCACCGCCGGCGCGCCGCCCGGGGCGGCCAGCAGCGTGACCGCGAGCCCGAGGACGAGGACGGCCGCGAGGGTGCTCGCGAGGGTGCGGCGCACGACGTGCACGACCGCGCTCGGGGCTGCCACGCGACTCCTCCAGACGATGGTTCGGGCACGCCACGACGCGGGCGCGGGTGAATCACATCAGCCACATCAGCCCCACGCAACGCTTCCGCGGCAACTACAGATCTGTAATTCTCGCGCGCGTCCGGCCCGTCGCCGCGGGCGGGTCAGCTGTACGTCGCGCGCACCGTGTCGGTCGTCGGGACGGACTGGCAGGCGAGCCGGATCCCGTCGGCGAGGTCCTCGTCGTCGAGCACGTCGTTGTGCTTCATCTCGACCTCGCCCGCGAGCAGCCGGACCGCGCAGGCGGAGCACTCCCCCTCACGGCAGGAGTACGGCGCCTTCACGCCCTTGGCCTCGAGGTGGTCGAGCATGGTCGTGCCGGGCGCCCAGTCGTCGAACTCGTGCGTCTCGCCGTCGAGCTCGACCTCCAGGCGGACCGGGCCGGCCGGCCCGCCGCCGTGGCTCGCCGGCTCCTGGGCAGCGTCGTCCTCGTCGTGCTCGGCCGCGTCGATCTCCGCCTCGGCCACCTCGACGTCGTGGAGGTCGCCGAACGGGTTGCCGCCCAGCGAGACGAACTTCTCCTGGTGCCGACGCTCGCGGGGGAACTCGAGCTCCTTGAGCGCCGCGACCGTCATCTTCATGAACGGCGCCGGACCGCAGACGAACGCGTCGTACGACGGGTAGCCGGCGGCGAACGCCTTGACCTGCTCCTGGCTGGGCAGGCCCTGGACGGACTCCAGCCAGTGCACGACCACGAGCCGGTCGGGGTGCTCCGCGGCCAGCCGGGCGAGCTCGCCGGCGAAGATGACCGAGCGCTCGTCGCGGTTGGCGTAGAACAGCACGATCCGCCCGGTTCCGTGCTCCAGCGCGGTGCGGGTGATGGACATGACCGGCGTGATGCCGCTGCCGCCGGCGAAGAGCAGGAGGTCGGCACTGAGCGAGGCCGGCGTGAAGATTCCGCTCGGGGGCAGCACGCGCAGGGTGTCGCCGGGGGCGAGGTTGTCGCAGAGCCAGTTGGAGGCGTAGCCGCCGTCGGTGCGCTTGACCGTGATCGTCAGCGGGCCGCTGCCGACCGGGCTGCTGCACAGCGAGTAGCACCGCGCGGCGACGCCGGTCTGGTCGCTCGGCACGGCGACGGTCAGGAACTGCCCGGGCTTGTAGGCGAAGTGCTCCTCAGCGCCCGCGGGCACCTCGAAGCTGATGGAGCGGGCGTCGGGCGTCTCCTCGACGACGTCGAGGATCTTCAGCTCGAAGGAGTCGGTGTCCACGGGGTCTTCCTGGTCGGGGGCGGCCGGGGACGGCCGTCGTGCGGGGCGGCGAGGGTGCGGGTCGAGCAGGTGGTGCGGGTGGTGGAGCGGTGCTCAGTATCCGTCCTCGGCGCCGATGGGGACGGCGCCCTCCCGCACGGCGGTCTCGATGCTCGCCAGCATCCGCGCGCAGCCGACGTGGCTCTCGCGGCCGCCGGCGCGCCGGTTCAGCTCGGGGCAGTGCGCCCGCGCCTCGGTGCTCCACTGGATGGAGGTGTGGTGCTCGCTGTTCTTCTTCACCCCGACCTTCGCCAGGCAGTCCAGGCACGCGACCTCGGTCAGCCGGGCAGAGGTGTAGAGGCGCTGGTCCTCGAGCGTCTCGGGGCTCAGCGGGACGAACGACGGCATCTCAGGTGCCCGTCATGACCTGGGGCTTGCCCTCGGCCTCGGGGTCGGCGACGCCGGCGGCGGCCGCGTCGTCCTCGGCGGCCTTGCGGGCGAGGTTCTCGGCCACCTCGGCCTGCCAGAACTCGTTGGCCTTGGTCGTGTCCACCTCGAACTCGAAGCGGTCGACCATCTCGGGCGCGACGTCTGCGGCGTCGACGTAGAACTGCTCGTACCAGCGGCGGAGCTGGTAGACGGGGCCGTCCTCCTCGCACAGCAGCGGGTTCTGCACCGGCACCTTGTTCTTCCAGATGTGCACGTCCTGCAGGAAGCCCTCGCCGAACATCGTGGCGTACTTCTTGGCGATGTACTGCGCGGTCTTCTCGTCGAGGCCCTCGGGCTTCTTGACCGCGATGCCGTACTGCAGCGTGAACGAGTCCGGCCCGGTGGGCAGGTGGCAGTTGATGAGGACGACCTCGGTGACGAAGCCCTTGTAGTCGACCTCGAGCCAGTTGATCATGTACGACGGCCCGTAGTAGGTGGCCTCGGACTTCAGGAACATCTCGGCGTCGCCGTACCCGCCGCTCACGTCGGGGCGGCCCTTGGACGCCATGTACTGCGTGGCGCGGGTGCCCTCGAAGACGTTGCGGAAGCTCGTCGGGAACGACAGGTGCACGTAGTAGAAGTGCGCCATGTCCACGACGTTGTCGATGAGCTCGCGGCAGTTCGAGCCCTCGATCGGCACGACCTCCCAGAACCAGTCGGTCCACTCGTCGGTGCCGATGCCGGCCAGCTCGGGCGGGAGGATCTCCATGTCCGGAGCGGAGCCCTCGACGTCGTGCCAGATGAGCACCTGGCCGTTGCGGATGACCACGGGGTACCTCTGCGTGCGGGCACGCAGCGGGACGCGGCGGGCGTAGGGGATCTGCTTGCACTTGCCGTCGCCGCCCCAGCGCCAGTCGTGGAACGGGCAGGCGACCTCGTCGCCCTTGACCGAGCCCTGGGTCAGGTCGCCGCCCATGTGGCGGCAGTAGCCGTCGAGGACGTTGATGCTGCCCTTGCTGTCCTGCCAGACGACCAGCTTGGTCCCGAAGGCCTCGATGCCGTGCGGCTTGCCGTCGGCGAAGGACGTCTCGGTGCCGAGGCAGTGCCAGCCGCGCGCGAAGCGCTCCGGCGGCGTGCCCTGGTCCAGGAAACGGGTGCTGGATCCGGTGTCGCTCATCGCGTGCCTCCCGATCGTCGATGGCCGTACCGCGTGCCGGTGGACCAAAACGAGAACAGGTTATAGTTTTCTGACCGGTTCTTCCACCATCGGTACCACTCGGCAGGAGTCCGCAGCATGCACCTGGCCCTATCGGACGCGGAGCTCGCACTACGCGAGGAGCTCCACGACTACTTCTCCGAGCTGGTCACGCCGGAGGTCCGGGCCGGCCTGGCCGCCTCGACCGGCGAGTTCGGCGAGGCGGGCGTCTACAAGGACGTCATCCGGCGGCTCGGCCGCGACGGCTGGCTCGGCATCGGCTGGCCGGAGGAGTACGGCGGCCAGGCGCGCTCGATGGTCGAGCAGCTGATCTTCACCGACGTCGCCGCCGACCACGGCGTGCCCATCCCGTACCTCACGCTCAACACCGTCGGGCCGACGATCATGCGCTACGGCACCGACGAGCAGAAGGAGTACTTCCTCCCCCGCATCCTCGCTGGCGACCTGCACTTCTCCATCGGCTACTCCGAGCCCGGCTCCGGCACCGACCTCGCCTCGCTGCACACCCGCGCGGTCCGCGAGGGCGACGAGTGGGTCATCAACGGGCAGAAGATGTGGACCTCGCTCATCCAGTACGCCGACTGGGTGTGGCTGGCCTGCCGCACCGACCCCGACCTGCCCCGGCACAAGGGCCTCTCGATGATCCTGGTGCCGGCCGACGCGCCGGGCTTCTCGTACACACCGGTGCACACCGTCGCCGGCGTCGGCACGAGCGCGACCTACTACGAGGACGTCCGCGTCCCTGCGTCCAACCTCGTCGGCGAGCTCAACGGCGGCTGGGCGCTGATGACCAACCAGCTCAACCACGAGCGGGTCGCGCTGACCTCCTCGGCGCCCCTGACCCAGTCGCTGCGGATGGTGCGCGCCTGGGCCCAGGAGACCAAGACCGCCACCGGCAGCCGGGTCATCGACACCGAGTGGGTCCAGATCGCGCTGGGCCGGGCGCACGCCCGGGTGGAGATGCTGACCCAGCTGAACTGGAAGCTCGCCTCCGACGCCGATCACGGCGTCGACCTCTCCCCCGCCGAGGCGTCGGCGACCAAGATCTACGGCTCCGAGCTGGCCACCGAGGTCTACCGCTCGCTGATGGAGGTCGTCGGCCCGAACGCCGCGCTGCCGGCGTCGACCGAGGGTGCGGTCCTGTCCGGGCGGCTCGAGCGGATGTACCGCTCCTCGCTGGTCATGACCTTCGGCGGCGGCACCAACGAGATCCAGCGAGACATCATCGGCTACGTGGGCCTCGGGCTGCCCGCGGCGAAGAGGTAGGGCACCGGCATGGACTTCTCCTTCACCCCCGAGCAGGACGAGGCCGCCGAGCTGGCCGCCCGGATCCTCGCCGACCGGGCGACGCCGGAGCGGATGCGCGTCGTCGAGCAGGCCGGCGACCGCTTCGACCGGGACCTCTGGACCGATCTCGGCGAGGCCGGGCTGCTGGGCCTGGCGCTCCCGGAGGAGCACGGCGGCGCCGGCCTCGGCCTCCTCGAGCTGTGCCGGGTGCTCGTCGAGGTCGGCCGCAAGGTCGCCCCTGTCCCGCTCGCCTTCCACGGCCCGGCCACCCGGCTGCTGGCCGAGGTCGGCTCGGCCGAGCAGCAGGCCGCCTGGCTGCCCGACGCCGCCTCCGGCGCGTCCGTGGTGACCGCCGCGGTCGCCGAGGACCTCGCCTTCGCACCCGAGCGGCCGACCACGACCGCCACCCGGGCAAGCGGGACCGAGGGCGGGAACTGGGTGCTCACCGGCGCCAAGGCGGTCGTCCCGGCCGGGGCGTACGCCGACCTCCTGCTCGTCCCGGCCGAGACCACCGACGGCGTCGCCGTCTTCCTCGTCCGTCCCGACGATCCCGGCGTCACGGTGACCCCGCTCGCCTTCACCGACGGCGACCAGGTCGCCCGGGTCGAGCTCGACGGCGCGACGGTCGGCGCGGACCGGCTGCTCGGGCCCGCCGACGGCTCGGTCGACCGCAGGCTGCGCCAGCTGCTCGTGCTGGCCGCGGCCGCAGAGCAGCTCGGGGTCACCGAGGGCGCGCTGGCGCTCACGGCGACCTACGCGAAGACGCGGGAGCAGTTCGGCCGCCCCATCGGGACGTTCCAGGCGGTCTCGCAGCGCCTCGCCGACGGCTACATCGACGTGCTCGGGCAGCGGCTGACCCTGTGGCAGGCGGCCTGGCGGCTCGCCGAGGGGCTGCCGGCCGAGACCGAGGTCGCGATCGCGAAGCTGTGGGCGGCCGACGCCGGGCACCGCCTCGCGCACACCACCGTCCACGTCCACGGCGGCGTCGGCATCGACCTCGACGGCGAGGCGCACCGGTACTTCACCACCGCCAAGCGCTTCGAGATGCTCCACGGCGGCGCCACCGAGCAGGCCCTGCTCATCGGACGCCGCCTCGCCGCCGAGCCGGCCTGACCCGGTCGCGCCACCCGGTCGCACCACCCCGTGTCGTCCGATCGGTCACACCTGGCCGGATCGACGGCGCGCCTGCTTGACGGCTCCTAGTCTCGGGGACCGTGTCCCCCCGGCTGTCGCTGCTGCCTGCCCTCGTGGCGGCGCTCCTGCTCGCCTTGCTGCCGGTCGCCCCCGCCGGCTCGACCGCGGCGCCCGCGATGACGGCCGCCGCCGGCTCCGACGACAACCCGCTCGCGGGCGGGACGTGGGGCGTCTACCGCGGCGGGGCCGAGATGGCCTGGGCACCCTACGAGCGCGCGTCCGGCCGCAAGCGCGAGCTGCTCGCGATGATCGCGGACGCGCCGAAGGCGAAGTGGTTCGGCGACTGGATCCCCGACGGCGCGATCGGCGCGAAGGTGAAGGAGTACGTCGCGAACGCGCAGGCCGGCGACCCCGACGCGCTCGTGCAGCTGACCGTCTTCCGGATGGTGCCGTGGGAGCACGAGGCCTGCACGCGCCTGCCCACGAAGGCCGAGAAGACGTCGTACAAGCGCTGGATCCGCCGCTTCGCCGCCGCGCTGGGCGACACCCGCGCCGCGGTCGTGCTCCAGCCCGACGGTCCGTTCGCGCTGTGCGCGCCGCGCGGGTCCACAGAGCTCTCCCGGCTGGTCGGGTACGCCGCTCGGACGCTCGCCGCGCTCCCCCGCACCGCCGTCTACATCGAGGTCGGCTCGGCCGGCTGGAACCACCTCGACCCCCAGCTGGCCGTCAAGCAGCTCGTCCGCGCCGGCATCCGCAAGGTCCGGGGGTTCCACCTCAACACGACGCACTACGAGACGACCGAGCGGCAGGTTCGCTTCGGTGCCGAGGTCGTGGCGGCGCTCGCCGCGCGCGGGATCGCCGGCAAGCACTTCACCGTCGACACCGCGCAGAACGGCCGCGGGTTCACCTGGGAGCACAACCGCAAGCACCACGGCGGCCGCTTCGACAACGCGCCGACCTGCCGGACGCGCCAGCAGACGCACTGCGTCACCCTCGGCATCCCGCCGACCTGGCGGGTCGCCGACGAGCGGTGGGGCCTGCCCGACGACGTACGCCGCCTGGCGGCCCAGCACGTCGACGGCTACCTCTGGGCGGGCCGCCCGTGGCTGCGCCGCCAGGCCAAGCCGTTCGACCTGCAGCGGGCCCTCGCGGTCACCCGCACCACGCCGTACCGCTGAGCGGTCGGGCCCCTAGACGGTCATCCCGTCGAGCCGCTTGACGGTCTCGTCGAACTCCGCGACCAGGTCGGCCATGACGTCGGCGACCGGACGCACCTCGTTCATCCGACCCACGACCTGGCCGACCGGCATGGAGATGACGTCGGGGTCGTTGGACGCGACGATCCGGTTGTGCGCCTCGGCGACCAGGAGGTTCTGCAGCGGCATCGGCAGCGGCTGCGGGGCACCCTCCTCGGCCCAGGCCTCCGTCCACCTCGTCTTGAGCAGGCGCGCGGGCTTGCCGGTGTAGACCCGGGTGCGGACGGTGTCGCTGGACGAGGCGCGGGTGAAGGCGGTCTCCCAGGCGGAGTGGTTGGCCGAGAGGTTGCGGTACTCCTCGGTGCCGAGCCAGATCGAGCCGGTCCACACGCCCTGCGAGCCGAGCGCCAGCGACGCCGCGATCTGGCGGCCCGAGCCGATGCCGCCGGCGCCGAGCACCGGCACGTCGGGCCCTACCGCGTCGACGATGTCGGGCTGCAGCACCATCGAGGCGACCTCGCCGGTGTGGCCGCCGGCCTCGTAGCCCTGGGCGACGATGATGTCGACCCCGTTGGCGACGTGGGACAGCGCGTGCTTGGCCGCGCCCGCGAGCGCGGCGACCTTCACGCCGTGCTCGTGGCACTTGTCGATGACGTCCTTCGGCGGGGAGCCCAGGGCGTTGGCGATGAGCACCGGGCGGTGCTGCAGCGCCACGTCGAGGTGGCTGCGGGCCACCGAGTGCAGCCAGCCGAGCACGCCCTCGCGACCCTCGCCCTCGGGCAGCGGCGGGATGCCGAGCTTGAGCAGCGTCTGGTCGACGAACTGCTTGTGCCCCTCGGGGATCATCGAGGACACGTCGAGCCCTTTGACCTCCTCCGGCACCTTCATCGGCATGACGATGTCGACGCCGTACGGCTTGCCGTCGGTGTTCTCGTCGAGCCAGCTGAGCGTCTGCTCCAGCTCCTCGGTGTCGTTGAAGCGGACGCAGCCGAGCACGCCCAGGCCGCCGGCGCGCGACACGGCGGCCGCGACGTGCTCGGAGGGGGTGAAGGCGAAGATCGGGTAGTCGATGCCGAAGGCGTCGCAGAGGGGGGTACGCATCAGGTGCTCAGGCTCCCGTGGGTGCGGTGGCGGACTGGCTGGACGGGGCGGCGGCTGCCGGGCCGGAGGCGGACAGGGCCAGCTCCTTGGCCCGGGGGTACTGCGCCTTGCCGGTCGCGTTGCGCGGCACGCGGTCGACGACCGTGAGGGCGCGGGGCAGCTTGTAGCCCGACAGGTGTGCGCGCAGGTAGGTGCGGAGCTCCTCGAGCTCGAGCGAGTGGCCCTCGCGCAGCTCGACGACGGCGGCCACGGCCTGGCCGTACCGCTCGTCGGGCACACCGACCACGAGCACGTCGTACACCGCGGGGTGGCCCTTGATCGCCATCTCGACCTCTTCGGGGTAGACCTTCTCCCCGCCGGTGTTGACGCAGTTCGAGCCGCGGCCCAGCAGCGTGACCTTGCCACCCTCCTCGATGCGGGCGTTGTCGCCGGGGACGGAGTAGCGCTCGCCGTCGATGGTCAGGAAGGTCGCTGCGGACTTGACCTCGTCCTTGTAGTAGCCGACGGGGACGTGCCCGCCTCGGCCGAGGCGGCCGATCTTGCCGACGTCCTTGCTGACGTCGAGGACGCGGTTGTCCTCGTCGATGACGACGCTGGCCGGGCCGAGCGCGACGACGGGGCCGTCGGGGCTGATCTTGTCCCGCTCCTGCATGCCCATGCCCTGGAAGCCGGTCTCCGAGGCGCCGATGGAGTCGGTGAACACCGCGTTCGGGAAGGCGTCCATCCACCGCTTCTTCACCGGCGGGCTGAAGATGGCCGCGCTACTGGAGATCGCGAACAGGCTGGAGCCGTCGAAGCCGCCGGCCTCGTAGGCCTCGATGAGCGGGCGCGCCATCGCGTCGCCGGTCATGAAGATCAGCTGGACCTTCTCGCGGTCGATGATCTCCCAGGTGCGGACGGGGTCGAACTTCGGCTCGAGGATCGTGAGGTGGCCCGCGAACAGGTGCATGAGCAGGCCGGCCTGCGCGCCGCCGTGCATGAGCGGGCTCAGCGGGAACGTGACCATCCGCGGGTCGGTCGCCTGCTTGGACTGGTCGTGCTCGTCCAGCGGCGTGCCGGTGTAGAAGTCGATGCCGCCGCCGAGCACCCGCCAGAAGTCCTCGTGGCGCCACATGACGCCCTTCGGGAAGCCGGTCGTGCCGCCGGTGTAGATGATGTGCAGGTCGTCGCCGCTGCGCTCGCCGAAGTCGCGCTCGGCCGACTGGCCCGCCAGCGCGTCCTCCCACAGGACGCCGCCGTACGACGACACGTCGCTCGCGTCGTCCGGCTCCAGGACGTCGGGCACGACGACCGCCACCCGCAGCTTGTCGTGCTTCGGGAAGCAGGCCGCGACCAGGTCGGCGTACGTCCGCTCGTGGATGAGCGCCACGACGTCGGCGTTGTCGAAGAGGTAGTTCAGCTCGCCCTCGACGTAGCGGTAGTTGACGTTGATGTTGACCGCGCGGATCTTCGTCACCGCCAGCACCGCGACGACGTGCTCGATGCTGTTCTTGGCGTAGATGCCGACGTGGTCGCCGGGCCCCACGCCCTGCGACTGCAGGTAGTGCGCGAGCTTGTTGGACTCGGCCTCGAGGTCGGCGAAGGTGGCGACCCGGTCCCCGACCTTGACGGCCGGGTTGTCGGGCGCGGCGTCGACCGCGTGCTCGAACAGGTCAGCGATGTTGTGAGCCACGGCGGCGAGACTAGAACACGTTCTCGTTCTTGGCTAGCATCCCGCCATGACCAGCACGGACGCCTCCCAGACCACTCCCGCGAGCGCCCCCGGTGGCGCCGAGACGCCGGAGGAGCCGCACTGCCTCGTCGAGCAGGACGGCCACAAGCTGGTCGTGACGATGAACCGTCCCGCCTCCCGCAACGCGCTCTCCGGCGAGATGCTCGCGATCATGGAGGAGGCGTGGGACCGGGTGAACTCCGACCCGGAGATCCGCGTCTGCATCCTGACCGGGGCCGGCGGCTACTTCTGCGCCGGCGCGGACCTGAAGTCGATGTCGAAGCGCCCGCCGTCGGAGAGCTTCGAGTCCGGTGAGTACGACCCGACGGTGATCAAGGGGCTGCTCAAGGGCTTCCGTCTCACCAAGCCGCTCATCGCCGCCGTCGAGGGACCGGCGATCGCCGGCGGGACCGAGATCCTCCAGGGCACCGACATCCGGGTGGCCGGCGAGTCGGCGAAGTTCGGCATCTCCGAGGCGCGCTGGAGCCTCTACCCGATGGGCGGCTCGGCCGTCCGTCTCGTCCGCCAGATCCCCTACACCGTCGCCGCCGACCTGCTGCTGACCGGTCGCCACATCAAGGCGCCCGAGGCCAAGGAGATCGGCCTCGTCGGGCACGTCGTCCCCGACGGCCAGGCGCTCGCCAAGGCCCACGAGATCGCGGACATGATCGCCGCGAACGGCCCGCTCGCCGTCCAGGCCATCCTCCGCACCATGCGCGAGTCCGAGGGCAAGCACGAGGACGAGGCGTGGAAGGACGACGCCCGCGTCGGCGCCGCCGTCTTCGCCTCGAACGACGCCAAGGAGGGCCCCCGCGCCTTCGCCGAGAAGCGCGCGCCGCAGTTCACCGCCTCCTGACGTCGCGGCGCTCCGGCGCTGCTGGTCGAGCAGCGAGCGCCGGCGAGCGTCGTCGAGACGCCGTGACGTGTCCACGGCCGTAGGTCCCTCACCCTCATGCCGGCCCGGGTACCCAGCAGCCCTTTCGCCAACGGCTCCGTCCGCACCACACTGGCGGGATGACCACCCCGAGCCGTCGCGGCCCCGGCGACCGACCCGACTACCGCACGCTGCCCGCCGTCGTGCCGGTCGACGACACGGTCACGTCCCTCGACCCCGCACTCCTCCCCGACCCCCACGCCGGCCGCAACACCGACCAGCACGCCGCCCTCCGAGACGACTGACCGCACGGCTCAGGGCCCGCGGCCAGCGGGTCGACCGGAGACGTTCCCCGCAGCGGCGGGGGCCGTTGGCGGCGGGGCGCCCGGGTACCGCGCGGGCATGACCAGCGACCTGGAAGCAACGACCGACGACCTGCTCAACACGATCCGCGAGCTCTGGCAGCGTGCCCAGGGCGGCGACGAGTTCGCGCCGCCGGAGGGCTTCGGCCAGGCGGTCACGTCGATCAAGGACACCGACATCGCCGAGGCGACCGGGCTGGAGCTGGACCCGGTGCGGGAGTACCTCGACAACGCCGACGGCACCCAGCTCGTCGTGGGCCGCGACGGCGACACCCGGGCGGTCCAGGGCCTCCTCTAGGAGCGGCTCAGGCGTCGCCGTCCACGAGGGCCTGGACGGCGGCGCCGTACCACCGGGCGACGTCCTCGACCGCTGCGCCGGCGACGACGGGGTCCTCGAGGATGGCGACCGCCTCCAGCAGCCCACCGACCTGCGCGGCCACGAGCCGAGCCCGCAGGACGACGTCCGGCCCGCTGAGCCGCTCGGCCAGCGGGGCGGCCAGGGTCGCGTCCATCGCCTCGAGCAGGTGGGCGCGGACCTGGCCGCTGTCGGTGGCCCGGATCATGGCGCGGTACGTCGTCCGGAACACGCGGCCGAGCCCGTCGTCCAGCACCAGGGACACGAGCCGCTCCCCCAGCCGCCCGACCGGACCGTCCAGCGCCTGCTCGAAGGCGCCCTCGACGTCGATCGTCTCGATGAACAGCTGCTCCTTGGAGCCGAAGTGGCGCATCACCAGCGCGGCGTCGACGCCGGCCTCGGCGGCGACCGACCGCACCGACGTGGCGGCGTACCCCCCGGCCTGGAACTGCCGTCGGGCGGCCTCGGCGATCGCCGCGCGCGTGCTGGTGCCGGTCACGCGCGCAGGCTAGTGCGTCAGCCGACCGCCCGTTCGCCGGTCCAGTACTGCGCGCGCAGCGCCTTCTTGTCCGGCTTGCCGAGCGCGGTCAGCGGGAGCGCGTCGGCGACGACGACCTGCTTGGGCGCCTGCACCGAGCCCTTGCGCTCCTTGACCATCTCTTGGATCTCGGCGGTCATCCGCGCCACCGACTCCTCGTCGCGGGCCGCGTCCTCGCGGAGCACGACGATGGCGGTGACCGCCTCGCCGAACTTCTCGTGCGGGGTGCCGATGACGCCGACCTGCGCGACCGCCGGGTGCTCGGCCACGACGTCCTCGACCTCGCGGGGGAAGACGTTGAAGCCGCCGGTGACGATCATGTCCTTGGTGCGGTCCACGATGTACCAGTAGCCGTCCTCGTCCTCGCGGGCCACGTCGCCGGTGTGCATCCACCCGTCGCGGAAGGTCTCGGCGGTCGGCTCTGGCAGCTTCCAGTAGCCACCGGCCAGCAACGGCCCAGCCACGCAGATCTCCCCCGGCTCGCCGGTCGGGACGGGCTTGCCGTCCTCACCGAGCAGGGCGGTGCGCAGGAACGCCGACGGGCGCCCGCACGAGGACAGCCGGCGGTCGTCCCAGGAGACGTGGTCGTCCTTGCCGAGGTAGGAGATGACCATCGGCGCCTCGGACTGGCCGTAGTACTGCGCGAAGATCGGCCCGAACCGGTCGATCGCCTCGCGCAGCCGCACCGGGTTGATCGCCGAGGCGCCGTAGTAGACGGTCTCGAGCGAGGACAGGTCGCGGGTGCGCGAGTCGGGGTGGTCCATCAGCGCGTAGAGCATCGACGGCACCAGCATGGTCGCGGTGATCCGCTGCTCCTCGATCGTGCGGAGCACCTCGGCCGGGTCGAACTTCGCCAGGACGTAGAGGCAGCCGCCCTTAAGCACGGTCGGCACGAAGAACGCCGCGCCGGCGTGCGAGAGGGGGGTGCACATGAGGAACCGCGGCGACTCGGGCCACTCCCACTCCGACATCTGGATCTGCGTCATCGTGTTCATCTGCCGCGCGGTGCCGATGACGCCCTTGGGCTTGCCGGTCGTGCCGCCGGTGTAGGTGATCGACACGACGTGGTCGTGTGGCAGCAGCACGGCCTCGAGCGGCTGCGGGTCGAACTCCGCCGCCTCCGCGGTCAGGTCCGCGGTCTCCGCGCGGGTCGCCGCGAGCTCCCCGGGCACCGGCCCGATGGTCAGCACCTTGTCCAGGGCCGGGCACCGCTCGAGCAGGCCGAGCGCCCGCTCGACGAACATCGGGTTCGGGTCGATCACCAGCGTGGTGATCTCGGCGTCGTTGATGACGTAGGCGTGGTCCTCGAGCGAGCCGAGCGGGTGCAGCGACGTGCGCCGGTAGCCCTGTGTCTGCCCCGCGCCCAGGATGAACAGCACCTCGGGCCGGTTGAGCGCGAGCAGCGCGCCCGCCGTGCCGCGGCCGGCGCCGAGCGCCTCGAACGCCTGGACGTACTGGCTGATGCGCTGGGCCACCTCGCCGCCCGTCAGCGTCACCTCGCCGAGGTGCATGACCGGCTTGGTGCGGTGCTTCTTCAGCGCCGCGACCATGAGGTGGCCGTTGTGGGTGCCGAGCCGCATGAGCTCCTCCGTGGTGTGGTCGGTGCTCATGCGAGCACCTCCGCGACGCGGCGGACCTCGTCCGCGGAACGGCAGCTGAGCAGCAGGGTGGTCACTCCGGTCTCCTCCCACTGGGCGACGCGCTCGCGCACCTCGCCCGCGGTTCCGATGATGTGCATGTCGTCGACCAGCTCGTCGGGGATCAGCGCGGTCGCCTTGTCCTTCTCACCGGTCAGGTAGAGCTCCTGGACCTGCGCGGCCAGCTCGGCGTGGCCCATCCGCTCGAAGACCTGCTTGTGGAAGTTCTGGTCCTTGGCCCCCATGCCGCCCATGTAGAGCGCGACGAACGGCTTCATCGCGTCGATGACGGCCTGCTTGCCGGCGGCGTCCTCGACGATCTCGAGGTGGCAGGTGGCGGCGATCTCGAAGTCGGCACGGGTACGCCGTGCGCCGGGCCGCGCGAAGCCCTCGTCGAGCCACGGCTGGTACATCCCGGCCGAGCGCGGCGTGTAGAAGATCGGGATCCAGCCGTCGGCGATCTCGGCGGTCTGCGCGACGTTCTTGGGGCCCTCGGCGCCGAGCCAGATGGGGATGTCGGCGCGCAGCGGGTGGACGATCGACTTCAGCGGCTTGCCCAGCCCTGTCGCACCCGGCCCGGCGTACGGCATGGGGTGGTGCGGGCCGTCGTTGGTCACCGGCGCCTCGCGGGCGAGGACCTTGCGGATGATGTCGACGACCTCACGGGTGCGGGCGAGCGGCCTCGCGAACGGCTGGCCGTACCAGCCCTCCACGACCTGGGGACCGCTCACGCCCATGCCGAGCACCACGCGACCGCCGCTGAGGTGGTCCAGCGTGAGGGCGTGCATGGCGATCGAGGTGGGCGTGCGACCCGACATCTGCACGATCGAGGTGCCCAGGCGCAGGCGCGTCGTCTCGCGCCCCCACCAGGCCAGCGGGGTGAACGCGTCGGAGCCCCACGCCTCGGCCGTGAACACCGCGTCGAAGCCGGCGTCCTCGGCCGCCGCCACGAGCTCCGCGACCCCCGTCGGCGGCTGGGCGCCCCAGTAGCCGAGCTGCAGTCCGAGTTTCATGGGCGCCACCCTGGCAGACCCTTGCCGCGATTTCTAGAACGTGTTTCACTTTCGGACCATGTCCCGAACCTTGTCCGCTCCGGTCACGGTCGCCTTCGACTACACCCGTTCCACCGGCCCCGTCCTGGGCCGGTTCCTCACCGGGCTGCGCGAGAAGCGCGTCGTCGGCGTCCGCACCTCCGAGGGCCGCGTCGTGGTCCCCCCGCCCGAGTTCGACCCCGTCACCCACCAGCAGGTCGACGACTTCGTCGAGGTCGCCGACACCGGCACCGTCACGTCGTGGACCTGGGTGCCCGAGCCGGTCGAGGGCCAGCCGCTGGACCGCCCGTTCGCGTTCGCGCTGGTCACCCTCGACGGCGCCGACGCGCCGATGGTGCACGCGCTCGACGTGTCCTCCCCCGACCAGGTGCGCACCGGCATGCGGGTGCGGGTCCGATGGGCCGAGGAACGGGTCGGCGCCATCACCGACGTCGCGTGCTTCGAGCCGGCCGAGGACGCACCGACCGGCTCCGCGATCGAGCTCGGCGACCTCGGCGCCAACCCCGTCACGGGCGTGGTCACCCCCGTCGAGCTCGACTACCAGTACGCCGCCTCGCCGGAGGAGTCCGCGTTCTACCGCGCCATCGCCGAGGGGCGGATCATCGGCCAGCGGTGCCCGGCCTGCGGCAAGGTCTACGTCCCACCGCGCAGCGCCTGCCCTGCGGACGGCACGCCGACAACGGACGAGGTCGAGCTGTCCCACACCGGCACCGTGACGACGTTCTGCATCGTCAACGTGCCGTTCCTCGGCCAGCGGATCACGCCGCCGTACGTCTCGGCGTACGTCCTGCTCGACGGCGCCGACATCGCCTTCCTCCACCTGATCCTCGACATCCCGGCCGAGGAGGTCCGGATGGGCATGCGGGTCAAGGCGGTCTGGAAACCCCGCGAGGAGTGGGGCACCACGATCGAGAACATCAGCCACTTCAGTCCCACCGGCGAGCCGGACGCGGACTACGACACCTACAAGCACCACCTATGACCCACCCCACGCCGTTGCTCGCTGGCGCTCGCAAGCGCCGCGGGGGCCCCGGATGTCCCAAGGAGTTGTCGTGAGAGAAGTTGCCGTCGTCGGGTTCGCCCAGCGGCAGATGGAGGAGTTCGACGGGTCGCCCACGTGCGTGGAGCTGCTCGTACCGCTCTTCGCAGAGTGCTACGAGCAGACCGGGTGGTCCCGGCGCGACATCGGGTTCTGGTGCTCGGGCTCGTCCGACTACCTGGCCGGCAGGTCGTTCTCGTTCGTCCAGGCCGTCGACGCGATCGGCGTCATCCCGCCGGTCAACGAGTCGCACGTCGAGATGGACGCCGCCTGGGCGCTCTACGAGGCGTGGCTGAAGATCCAGACCGGCGAGGTCGACACCGCGCTGGTCTACGGCTTCGGCAAGAGCTCGGCCGGCGTGCTGCGCCGGACGCTGTCGCTGCAGCTCGACCCCTACACGATGACCCCGCTGTGGCCCGACACCGTGTCGCTGGCCGGCCTCCAGGCCCGCGCCGGCATCGACGCCGGCCTGTGGGACGAGCGGGCGATGGCCGAGGTGGCCAACCGGTCGCTGACCGACGCGGAGAAGAACGAGTACGCCGTCCGGAAGGGCGGGTCCTCGGTCGAAGAGCTGCTCGCCCGTCCGATGTACGCCGACCCGTTGCGCAAGCACGACTGCGCGCCGGTGACCGACGGCGCGGCCGCGATGGTGCTCGCCGCCGGCGACAGGGCCCGCGAGGTCTGCGACCGGCCGGCGTGGATCACCGGGTTCAGCCACTACGTGGACCCGATCAGCATGGGCACCCGCGACCTCACCCGCTCCCCCTCGGCCGCCCGTGCGGCGGCTGCTGCCGGGACCGAGGGCGTCGAGGTGGCCGAGCTGCACGCGCCGTTCAGCCACCAGGAGCTCGTGCTCAAGCGCGAGCTCGGGCTCGCCGACGACGTCGTCGTGAACCCCTCGGGCGGCGCGCTCGCCGGCAACCCGATGTTCACCGGCGGCCTCATCCGGTTCGGCGAGGCCGCGAAGAAGGTCTGGCAGGGCGACGCGAGCCGCGTCCTCGGTCACGCCACCAGCGGCCCGGCGCTGCAGCAGAACATCGTGTGCACCATGGAGGGCAGGAACTGATGGCCAAGCAGCCAGCCGCGATCGTCGGCGTCGGCCAGACCCACCACCGCGCCAAGCGCGAGGACGTCTCCATGGCGGGCCTGTGCCGCGAGGCGATCGACCGGGCGCTCGCGGACGCGAACGTCTCCCTCGACGACATCGATGCGATCGTCGTCGGCAAGGCACCGGACCTGTTCGAGGGCGTGATGATGCCCGAGCTGTTCCTCGCCGAGTCCCTCGGCGCGGCGGGCAAGCCGCTGCTGCGCGTGCACACCGCCGGCTCGGTCGGCGGCTCGACCGCGATCGTCGCGGCCTCGCTCGTCCAGGCCGGCGTGCACAAGCGCGTCCTGACCGTGGCCTACGAGAAGCAGTCGGAGTCCAACGCGATGTGGGCGCTCTCGGTGCCCGTGCCGTTCAACATGCCGGTGCACGCCGGCGCGGGCGGCTACTTCGCCCCGCACGTGCGCTCCTACATCCGCCGCTCCGGCGCCCCGACCCACGTCGGCGCGATCGTCGCGGCCAAGGACCGGCAGAACGCGCTGAAGAACCCCTACGCGCACCTGCGCAACCCCGACACCACCGTCGAGTCGGTGCTGGCCTCGCAGGTGCTGTGGGACCCGATCCGGTACGACGAGACCTGCCCCTCCTCCGACGGCGCCTGCGCGATGGTGATCGTCGACGAGGACACCGCCGCCGCCTCGCCGAACCCGGCGTGGATCCACGGCACGGTCATGCGCTCGGAGGCCACCACCGCGGCCGAGCGCGACCAGGTGAACCCGCAGGCCGGCCGCGACGCCGCGGCGTACCTGTGGAAGCAGGCCGGGATCACCGACCCGCTCGCGGAGATCGACGCGGCGGAGATCTACGTGCCGTTCTCGTGGTTCGAGCCGATGTGGCTGGAGAACCTCGGCTTCACCGCCGAGGGCGAGGGCTGGAAGCTCACCGAGTCCGGCGGCACCGCCATGGACGGCCGGCTGCCGGTCAACTGCTCCGGTGGGGTGCTCTCCTCCAACCCGATCGGCGCCTCCGGGATGCTTCGCTTCGGCGAGGCCGCCCTCCAGGTCCGCGGCGCGGCGGGTGAGCACCAGGTCGACGGCGCGCGCAAGGCGCTGGGCCACGCGTACGGCGGCGGGTCGCAGTTCTTCGCGATGTGGCTTGTCGGCGCCGACAAGCCCAGCAACTGACCCGGCGAGTGACCCGCCCGTGTCGGCCGGGGTGGGGGCGGCGTTCTAGGCTCGGCCCGTGATCGAGCTCCGCACCCCCACCCAGGTCGACGAGATGCGCGCCGCCGGCCGCTTCGTCGCCGACGTCGTCACCGCGCTGGCCGAGGCCGCCGACGTGGGCGTGAACCTGCTGGAGCTGGACGCCCTGGCGCACCGGATGATCCGCGAGCGCGGCGCGGAGTCCTGCTACATCGACTACCACCCGTCCTTCGGCGCCTCGCCGTTCGGCAAGGTGCTGTGCACGTCGGTGAACGACGCGGTGCTGCACGGGCTCCCCCGCGACTACGTGCTCAAGGACGGGGACCTGCTCAGCGTCGACTTCGCCGCGAGCGTCGACGGCTGGGTCTCGGACTCGGCGTACTCCCTCGTCGTCGGCACCGCCCGGCCCGAGGACCTCGCGCTCATCGACACCACGCAGCGCGCGCTCGAGGCCGGCATCTCGGCCGCGCAGCCGGGCGGGAAGATCGGCGACATCTCCCACGCGATCGCCTCGGTCGCGCGCGAGGCCGGCCTGCGGATCAACACGCAGTTCGGCGGGCACGGCGTCGGGCGCACCATGCACGGCGACCCGCACATCCCCAACGACGGGCGGCCGGGCCGCGGCTACACGCTGAAGCCGGGTCTGGTCGTCGCCATCGAGCCGTGGTTCCTGCACACCACCGACGAGATCTTCACCGACGCCGACGGCTGGACGATCCGCAGCCTCGACGGCTCCCGCGGTGCCCACATGGAGCACACCGTCGCGATCACCGAGGACGGCCCGCTCGTGCTGACGGCGCGCGAGCGCGAGCCCGTCCTCAGGGGCGGGCTCGCGCCGGCTCAGGCGTAGCGGACCGGGAGGTCCTTCAGCCCGTTGATCCATGAGTGCCGCAGCCGACGCGGCTCGCGCTCCTTGAGGATCCCGGGCGTGTGGTCGGCCAGGGCGTCGAAGATGACCCGGATCTCCTGGCGGGCCAGGTTGGCGCCGAGGCAGTAGTGCGCGCCGTGGCCGCCGAACCCGAGCTGCGGGTTGGGGTCGCGGGTGATGTCGAAGCGGAACGGGTCCTCGAAGACGTCCTCGTCGAAGTTGGCGCTGGCGTAGAACAGCCCGACCCGCTGGCCCCGGGTGACCGTCACGCCGCCGACCTCGACGTCGCCCACGGCGGTGCGCTGGAAGACCGTCACGGGCGTGCCCCAGCGGACGACCTCGTCGACCATCGTGGCCGGGCGCTCGGCCTTCCACAGCTCCCACTGCTCGGGGTTGTCGAGGAAGGCGTTCATCCCGTGCGAGATCGCGTTGCGAGTGGTCTCGTTGCCGGCGACGGCCAGCAGGATGACGAAGTAGCCGAACTCGTCGTCGGTCAGGCCGCGCTCGCCCTTGTGGGCGTTGAGCAGCCGGGTGATGAGGTCGTCGCGCGGGTTCGCCTGCCGCTCGGCGGCCATCGCCATCGCGTAGCCGAGGATCTCCGCCGCCGCCACGTCCGGGTCACCGGGGTAGTCCGGGTCGTCGGAGGCGAGCATCTGGTTGGACCAGTCGAAGAGCTTGAACCGGTCCTCCATCGGCACGCCGATCAGGTCGGCGATCGCCTGCAGCGGCAGCTCGGCCGCGACCTCCTCCACGAAGTCCCCCGACCCGCGCTCGACGGCGTCCCGGACGATCTTCTCCGCCCGTTCGCGCATCAGGTCCTCGAGCTCGTTGATCGAGCGTGGGGTGAACGCACGCGAGACGATCTGGCGCGTGGTCGGGTGCTCCGGCGCGTCCTGGTTGAGCATGATCACGCGCTGCATCTCGACCTGCTCGCGCAGCATGCCCTCGGAGAACCGGATGATCGCGCCGTTCTCGGCGTTGGACCAGTCCTTGGAGTTCTTCGAGATCGTCGAGACGTCGGCGTGCCGGGTGACGGCCCAGTAGCCGCTCCCGGACTCGGGGGCCATGCCGTCGTACGTCCCGGGCGCCTGCTCGACCCAGGTGAGCGGGCCGCTCCGCCGCATCGCCCGGAACTGGTCGTGGGGGACGGCCTTCTCGTTGACGAAGGGGTCGGTGGGGTCGAAGCCCTCGACGAGCACGTCGCTTGCGGTCACTGCGTTCTCCCTCTCTCGCGTGGTCGAGCCGGCCCCGAGCACGTCACCGGTAGGCGACGCGCAGCTCCCTGACCCCGTTGATCCACGAGCTGCGCAGCTTGCGCGGCTCGGACAGCTGCGTGACGGTCACGTCCCGGTCGGCGAGCGCCCGGAAGATCAGGTCGACCTCGAGGCGGGCGAGGTTCGCGCCGATGCAGTAGTGCGCGCCGTGGCCGCCGAAAGCCTGGTGCGGGTTGTGGTCGCGGGTGACGTCGAAGCGGAACGGGTCCTCGAAGACGTCCTCGTCGAAGTTGGCGCTCGCGTAGAGCAGGCCGACCCGGTCGCCCTTCTTGACCTGCTGGCCGCCGACGACGACGTCATTGGTGGCGGTGCGCTGGAAGACCGTGACCGGCGTGGCCCAGCGGATGATCTCGTCGACCGCGGTCGCGGGACGCTCCTTCTTGTACAGCTCCCACTGGTCGAGGTGCTGCATGAACGCGTGCATGCCCCACGTGATGGCGTTGCGCGTGGTTTCGTTGCCGGCGACGGCGAGCAGGATCATGAAGAACCCGAACTCGTCGTCGGTCAGGCCGCGGCCCTCGTCGCCCTCCCCGAGGTTGACGTCCGCGGTGACCAGGCGGGTGAGGATGTCGTCCTGGGGGTTCGTGCGGCGGTCGTCGGCCAGCGCCATCGAGTAGGCGAGGATCTCCATGAACGCCGTCATCTGGTCGCCCTCGACCTCGGGGTCGTCGTACGACAGCATCTGGTTGGACCACTCGAAGAGCTTGCCGCGGTCCTCCTGCGGCACGCCGAGCAGCTCGGCGATCGCCTGGAGCGGGAGCTCGGCGGCGACGTCCTCGACGAAGTTGCCCTCCCCCTTGGCGATCGCGTCGTCGACGATCTTCTCCGCACGGGCCTTGAGGCCGTCGTGCAGCGCGTTGATCGCGCGCGGGGTGAAGGCGCGGGAGACGATCTGGCGCAGCTTGGTGTGGTCCGGCGCGTCGTGGTTGATGAGCAGGAAGCCGGTCTGCTCCACCTCCTCCCGCGTCATCTCCGGCGCGAACCGGATGATCACGCCGTTCTCGCGGGTGGAGAAGTTGGCCTGGTCCTTGGACACCGCCGCGACGTCGGCGTGGCGGCTGAGCGCCCAGTAGCCCTCGTGGTCGGGGAAGCCCGCCCGCGCCGCCTCGTCCTGGGCGATCCAGGAGACCGGCGCCGTACGCCGCAGCGCGAGCAGCTCGTCGTGCGGCAGGCGCTCTGCCATCACGTCGGGGTCGGTCGGGTCGAACGCCGGCACGGCGGTTGCGGTCACGTGGAGTCCTTCGGAGGTCGGCACTAGTGGAACACGTTCTAGTGGCTGAGGTTACATACTGCCGGTACGGAAGGGAAGCGTCGCGGCGCACCGACTGGGACAGGCCCTCCCGCCGAACGAGAACCTGTTCTAGTCTGGCGGTCATGGGCACTCCTGTGATCGTCGACGCCGTCCGCACCCCGCTCGGGAAGAAGAAGGGGTGGCTCGCAGGCGTCCACCCCGCCGTGCTGCTCGGCTTCGCCCAGCGCGAGGTCCTGGCCCGGGCCGGGGTCGACCCCGAGCTCGTCGAGCAGGTCGTCGGCGGCTGCGTCACGCAGGCCGGTGAGCAGTCGAACGACATGGTCCGCCGCGCCTGGCTGCACGCGGGCCTCCCCCAGCACACCGGCGCGACCGCGATCGACGCCCAGTGCGGCTCCGGCCAGCAGTCGGCCCACCTCGTTGCCGACATGGTCGCCGCCGGCACGATCGACGTCGGCATCGCCTGCGGCGTCGAGTCGATGTCGCGCATCCCGCTCGGCGGCAACGTCCCGCCCGGCCTGGGCGACCCGCGCCCGGACGACTGGACCATCGACATGCCGAACCAGTTCGAGGCGGCCGACCGGATCGCCCGCAACCGCGGCCTGACCCGCTCGGACCTCGACGCGTTCGGGCTCGCCTCCCAGCAGAAGGCTCGCGCCGCCGTCGACGAGGGCCGCTTCAAGCGCGAGATCGCCCCGATCGAGGCGCCCGTCCTCGGCGAGGACGGCTCCTCCACCGGCGAGACCCGCCTGGTCGAGGCCGACCAGGGCCTGCGCGACACCACCGCCGAGGGCCTCGCCGGCCTGCGGACCGTCCTCCCGGACGGCCTGCACACCGCCGGCACGTCCTCGCAGATCAGCGACGGCGCCTCCGCCGTGCTGATCATGGACGAGTCGAGGGCGCGCTCGCTCGGCCTCGCCCCGCGTGCCCGGATCGTCACCCACTGCCTGGTCGGCTCCGACCCGTACTACCACCTCGACGGCCCCGTCGACGCCACCGCCCGCGTGCTCGCCCGCACCGGGATGTCGATCTCCGACTTCGACCTGTTCGAGGTCAACGAGGCCTTCGCCTCCGTCGTCCTCTCCTGGGCCGGCCAGCACTCTGTCGACATGGACCGGGTCAACGTCAACGGCGGCGCCATCGCCCTCGGCCACCCCGTCGGCTCCACCGGCACCCGCCTCATCACCACCGCCCTCCACGAGCTCGAGCGCCGCGACGCCTCCACCGCCCTCATCTCCATGTGCGCCGGCGGAGCCATGGCCACCGGCACCGTGATCGAGCGGATTTGAGGCTCGGCGCTCCGTGGCACGGCGCCGCCTGTCGTTTCATCTAGGTATGCAGGCGAACCGTCACTCCCCTGCATGAGCTCATCGTGGGGAGTGGCGGTTCATCAAGGTATGCAGGCGAACCGACCGGGCCGCGGGGCTCACCCGCCGGCCGGCCAGCCGACGGCGACCTCGCGATCAGCCGGTCAGCCGGTCAGCCGGTCAGCCGGTCAGTCGCAGAGCGCGACGTATCCGAGCGATGGTGACCCCCGGGCGGTCGTAGTCCGACCAGACGAGCCGGATCATGCTCATGCCGCTGGTCTCGCGGGCCAAGTCCTCACGCTGCTTCTCGCTGAAGACCACCGCGCCGGCGTCCTGTCCCGGGCGCAGGAGCCGGCCGTACTTCGTCCGGCCGTCGAACTCGCCGAGCACGCCGTGCCCGGGCCAGCCCCAGTCCGTCGTTGCGACGAGCACTCCGGCGGCATCGCGCACGGCGTACTGCAACTCGGGTGCCGGCAGGCCGTGGCTCCAGAACAGGTAGCGCCCCCGGGACTCCCCGACGGACTCGGCGAGGCCGTTCGCCATGCGTACAACGACGTGCAGGTGCTGGACGTAGGGCCATCGCGCCATCAGCTCGAAGCGAGCGAAGAGCTCCGCATGGTCGACCAGCCCCCGGTGCAGCAGCGAGTCCATCATCACGAGCGCCCGCTCGTTGTCCGTCCGCGAGCCGGCCTCCAGGACACACCGGTCGGGAGGCAGCACGAGCCGACCGTCCCGCTCGCGCACCTCATCATCGGCACAGAAGCCCTCGTGGTGCACCACGTCGCCCTCGACCCGCCCCGGCCCGCCGTCCAGGCGGGTGACGTGGACCCGTGACAGATCGAGTCCCCACACGTCGATGCCGTGCTCGATGACGCCTGAGACGTGGCTTAACGCGACGCGATCCCCGAGCGAGTCCAGGACGGCACGGCTCCGGATCCGATGCCGGTCGACATCGTCCGCCACCTGCCACAGGTCGGCGAACGTGTAGTAGCCGCGGCGGATCCGGCGCCACAAGCCCTGCCGGACGGCACGGGTGACGTCACGGTCGGCGTACCCGGCACTGCGCGCCTGGGCCCGGGTGAAGAAGCCGATCTCCTCGGCGAGCACTCGGAGGGGGTCCATGGCGCCACCGTCGCCGCAGTGCCCCGCGGTACGTCAGCACTGAGCGCGCCCCTGGGGACAGGCGTGCCGCAAGACGCCCGGTGGACGACTGCTGGGCGGCTCGGCGGGCCGGCGTCGGTTCGCCTGCATACCTTGATGAACTGTCACTCCCCACGATGAACTCATACGGGGAAGTGATGGTTTACCTGCATACCTTGATGAACCGACGCCACCGCCCGCGCCATCACGTCCCGTACACAGGCTCCGGAGCAGGCGCGGCGGCGATGAGCTCGCGGACGACGGGGCCGAGCTGGGTGGCGTCCCAGCGGGAGCCGTTGTCGCGCGATGGTCCGTGGGCCCAGGCGTTCTCGAGGGTGACCTTGCCGCCCTCGATCTCGATGACGCGGCCGGTGACGTCGCCGGCCTCCTCGGAGGCGAGCCAGGCGACGACGGGCGAGTTGTCCTCGGGCTCGGGCATGGCGGAGGTGTCGAAGGCGCCCTCGGTCATCCGGGTCCGGGCGACGGGGGCGATGGCGTTGACGGTGACGCCGTACCGGCCGAGCTCGGCGGCAGCGACGAGGGTGAGCCCGGCGATGCCGGCCTTGGCGGCGGAGTACGTCGCCTGGCCTATCGAGCCCTGCAGGCCGGCGCCCGAGGAGGTGTTGACGACCCGCGCGGCGCGGGTGCGGCCGGCCTTCGACTCGTTGCGCCAGTACGCGCCGGCGTGCCGCAGCGGCGCGAAGTGGCCCTTGAGGTGGACGCGGATCACGGCGTCCCACTCCTCCTCGGAGGTGTTGACGAGCATCCGGTCGCGGACGAAGCCGGCGTTGTTGACGAGGATGTCGAGCCCGCCGAAGGTGTCGACGGCCTGCTGCACCATCGCCTCGGCGGCGGCGAAGTCGGCCACGTCGGCGCCGTTGACGACGGCCTGGCCGCCCATCGCCTCGATCTCGGCGACGACCGACTCGGCCGGGGTCTCCCCCGTGCCCTCGCCGGAGAGCGAGACGCCGTAGTCGTTGACGACGACGCGCGCGCCGTGCCGGGCCAGCTCGAGCGCGTGGGCGCGGCCGATGCCGCGGCCGGCGCCGGTGACGATCGCGACGCGGCCGTCGAGGAGGTTGCTCATCAGTTCTGCTCCTGGGTCGAGGGGGAGGTCAGGGCGGACAGGAAGACCGGCGGCTCGCCGCCGCCGTGGCACTCGATCCGAGCGCCGGAGACGTACGACGCGAGGTCGCTCGCGAGGAACGCCGCCACGTGGCCGACCTCCTCGGGCCGCGCCATGCGGCCGAGCGGGATGGTCCGCTCGATGGCGGCGACCCCGTCGTCGCCGCCGTAGTGGTCGTCGGTGTTCTCGGTGCGGCACAGCCCCACGTCGATCGAGTTCATCCGCACGCGCGGCGCCCACTCGACCGCCAGCGAGCGCGTGAGCGAGTCGAGGCCGGCCTTGGCGGCGCCGTACGCCGCGGTGCCCGGCGAGGGCCGGGTCGCCGAGACCGACGAGACGTTGACGATCGACCCGCCCTCGGGCTGCGACTGCATCACCCGGTTGGCCGCCTGCGCGGCGACGAGCGGCGCCATCAGGTTGAGCCCGACGACCTTGTCGTGGAAGCGCGGCGACGCCTCCGCCGCCAGTGCGTGCGGCGCCCCGCCGGCGTTGTTGACCAGCACGTCGAGCCGGCGGTGGGCCGCGACCACCTCCGCCACGAGCCGCTCCACGGCGTCGGCGTCCCGCACATCGCAGACGAGGTGGGTGGCCCCGGGGACGGGGTCGGCGTCGGAGCGGGAGCAGGTGACGACCGCGGCGCCGGCGGCGAGGAGCGCCTGGGTGATCCCGAGACCGATGCCCTTCGTGCCGCCGGTGACGAGGGCGACGCGGCCGCCGAGGTCGAGTGGGATCACCATGCTGCGACCATACCAAGCAAATGCTAGGTTGGCCCACATGCCGACCACCTCGGAGCTCCGCGCGGACGGGATCCGCGTCATCACCATGAACCACCCGCCGGTCAACGCCCTGACGGTGCAGGGCTGGTTCGACGTCGCCGCCGCGCTCGACGAGGCGAGCCGCGACCAGGCCACCCACGTGGTGGTCCTGCGCGCCGAGGGCCGCGGCTTCAACGCGGGCGTCGACATCAAGGAGATGCAGAACACCACGGGCTTCGACGCCCTCATCGGCGCCAACAAGGGCTGCTACGCGGCGTTCAAGGCCGTCTACGAGTGCTCGGTCCCGGTGATCGCGGCGGTCAACGGCTTCTGCCTCGGCGGCGGCGTGGGCCTGGTCGGCAACGCCGACTGCGTCGTTGCCAGCGACGACGCCTATTTCGGCGTCCCCGAGGTCAACCAGGGCGCGCTCGGCGCCGCGACCCACATGGCCCGGCTGGTCCCCCAGCACATGATGCGCACCCTCTACTTCACCGCCCGCACCATCCCGGCCAAGGACCTCGTCCAGTTCGGCAGCGTCCTCGAGACGGTCCCCCGCGACCGGCTGGACGACGCCGCGATGACGGTCGCCGGCGAGATCGCCGCGAAGGACACGCGCGTCGTGCGCGCGGCCAAGGAGGCGCTCAACGGGATCGACCCGACCGACGTCAACAAGAGCTACCGGTTCGAGCAGGGCTTCACCTTCGAGCTCAACCTCGCCGGCGTCAGCGACGAGCTCCGTGACGAGTTCGCAGGGACAGAGAAGGCGAAGAAGTGAGCAAGGGACCCCGCGACAAGCGGATGAGCATCGACGAGGTCGTCGGCGAGCTGCGCGACGGCATGACCATCGGCATCGGCGGGTGGGGACCGCGACGGAAGCCGATGGCCCTGGTCCGCGCAATCCTCCGCAGCGACCTCCAGGACCTCACGATCGTCAGCTGGGGCGGCGCCGACGTCGGCCTGCTGGCGCGTGCCGGCAAGATCCGCAAGCTCGTCTTCGCGTTCGTCTCCCTCGACTCGGTCCCGTTGGAGCCGAGCTTCCAGAGGGCACGCCAGGAGGGGACGATCCCGGAGGTCGTCGAGCTCGACGAGGGGATGTTCCAGACCGGCCTGCGCGCGGCCGCCGAGCGGCTGCCGTTCCTGCCGATGCGGGCGGGCCTCGGCTCGGACGTGCTGGTCAACCAGCCGTGGATCAAGACGGTCACCAGCCCGTACGACGAGGGCCACGGCCACGAGGAGCTGGTCGCCGCGCCGGCGATCCGCCTCGACGTCGCCCTCGTCCACATGAACCGTGCCGACAAGCACGGCAACGCGACGTACCTCGGACCCGACCCGTACTTCGACGACCTCTCCTGCATGGCGGCCGACCGCGCGTTCGTCTCCTGCGAGCAGGTCGTCGACACCGCCGGCCTGACGGTCGACACGCCCGTCCAGCGGGTGCTGCTGAACCGGATGATGGTCAGCGGCGTCGTCGAGACGCCGAACGGGGCGCACTTCACCACCTGCACGCCCGACTACGAGCGCGACGAGAAGTTCCAGCGGGCGTACGCCGCCGCGGCCGGTGGGTCGGACGAGGAGTGGGCGGCCTTCGAGCAGCGGTTCCTGTCCGGCGACGAGGACGCCTACCAGGCGGCTGTCGCCGCGTTCGCCGAGGAGGGCAAGTGAGCACCGACGCCAGCACCGTGACCCGCGCCGACGTCTGCGCGGCGGCCATCGCCGACGCGTTCCGCGACGACGGCGAGATCTTCGCCAGCCCCATGGGCATGCTGCCGATGCTCGGCGTGCGTCTGGCCAAGCTGACGTCCAACCCCGACCTGGTGATCAGCGACGGCGAAGCCCTCTTCCTCGCGGGCGTCCCCCCGCTCTTCGCCACGGCCGACGTGGTCGAGGGCTGGATCCCGTTCCGCAAGGTCTTCGACGTGATCGCCTACGGCAAGCGGCACGTGATGATGGGTGCGACCCAGGTCGACCGGCACGGCAACCAGAACATCTCGGCCATCGGCGACTGGGCCCGCCCCACGCGCCAGCTGCTCGGCTCGCGCGGCGCGCCGGGCAACACGGTCAACAACCGCACGTCGTACTGGGTGCCCAAGCACTCTGCCCGCGTGTTCGTCGAGGCCGTCGACATCGTCTCGGGCGTCGGCCCGAAGCGGGCCAAGGAGGCCGGCCCGGGCGCGGCCCGCTTCAACGACATCCACCGCATCGTCACCAACCTCGCCGTCCTCGACGTCAAGGGTGCCGACGACACCGTGCGGCTGCTGAGCGTCCACCCCGGCGTCACGGTCGACGAGGTGTGCGCGGCGACCGGGTTCGAGCTCGACGTGCCGGCCGACGTGCCGACCACCCGCGAGCCCACGATGGAGGAGCAGGTCGTCATCCGCGAGGTGCTGGACCCCAGGAGCCTGCGCTTCAAGGAGGTCCCGGACCAGTGATCGACCAGCTGATCCGGACGCCGTTCACGGACCTCACCGGCGTCCGCCACCCGGTCGCGCAGACCGGCATGGGCTGGGTGTCGGGCCCGCGCCTGGTCAGCGGGACCGCGAACGCCGGCGGGCTGGGCATCCTCGCCAGCGCGACGATGACCTTCGCCGAGCTCGAGCAGGCGATCATCGAGGTCAAGGGCCGCACCGACCAGCCGTTCGGCGTCAACCTGCGCGCCGACGCGGGCGACGCGAAGGACCGCTGCCGGCTGCTCATCGACCACGGCGTCAAGGTCGCGTCGTTCGCGCTCGCGCCGAAGCCGGACCTCATCGCGATGCTCAAGGAGCACGGCATCGTCGTGATGCCGTCGATCGGCGCCGCCAAGCACGCGGTCAAGGTCGCCTCCTGGGGCGCCGACGCGGTCATGGTCCAGGGCGGCGAGGGCGGCGGCCACACCGGCCCGGTCCCCACCACGCTGCTGCTGCCGACCGTGCTGGACGCCGTCGACATCCCGGTGATCGCGGCCGGTGGGTTCTTCGACGGCCGCGGCCTCGCCGCCGCGCTGTCGTACGGCGCCGCCGGGGTCGGCATGGGCACCCGCTTCCTCCTCACCCGCGACAGCGCGGTGCCGGACGCCGTCAAGCGGCTCTACCTCGAGCGCGGCCTCACCGACACCGTCGTGACCGCGAAGGTCGACGGCATGCCGCACCGCATGCTCCGCACCGACCTCGTCGCCGAGCTCGAGGAGACCGGCACGCTCAAGCGGCTCGGCCCGACCGTCCGGCGCACGCTGGAGTTCAAGCGCGACACCGGCATGAGCTGGCTGGCGCTGGCCAAGGACGGGCGCGAGATGCGCAAGGCGCAGGGCCGCACGCTCGGCCAGATGGCCCTGGCCGCCAACACCCCGATGATGCTCAAGGCCGGCCTGGTCGAGGGCGACACCACCGCCGGCGTGCTCGCCAGCGGCCAGGTCGTCGGCGTCATCGACGACCTGCCGACCTGCGAGGAGCTGGTCGACCGGGTGGTCACCCGCGCGGCCGACGAGCTGCGCCGCGCCGCGTCGTACGTCGTCTGAGCGACCAGCCGGGACCGGCTGTTCACCCGCTGTCCATCCCCCGGCCCGTCACCCCGGCTCGCAGACGCGCGTTGGTCGGGCATGTGCGACGACCACTCCGCCGGCCACACGCTGCCCCCACGCCTGCCCACCCGCCCGTTCACCCGGCGTACCGCCCTGGCCTCGGCCGGCGCCGGGCTGCTCATGGCCCAGGCACTCGGCCCGGACACGCCGGCGGTCGCCGCGAGCGGCACGCAGGCGGTCCGCGGCGCCTCGCGCACCTCGCGGATCACCCGCGGCACGCGCCTGGTCCACGCCGACCTGCACAACCACACGCTGCTCTCCGACGGTGACGGCGACCCGGCCCTCGCGTTCGACTCGATGCGCAGCGCCGGGCTGGACGTCGCCGCGCTGACCGACCACGCGACGATCTCCGACAGCCTGCTGGGCGACCTGCTCGCCGGGATCCTGCCGGACGAGTACAAGCAGCTCGGCGGCCTCACGCGCAGCGGCTGGGCGCGCACCGCGGCGTACGCCGACGCCGCGAACCAGGACGGCGCCTTCACCGCGATCCGCGGCTTCGAGTGGTCCGAGCCGCTCCTCGGCCACATGAACGTGTGGTTCACCGAGCACTACGTCGACGTGCTGCAGGCCGGCCTGATGCAGCCGTTCCTCGACTGGCTGCGGCGCGAGCCGGGGCTGGTGCTCGACGGCGGCGCGGACGGGCTCGCCGGCTTCAACCACCCCGGGCGGGAGCCGCTGCGCTTCCAGGAGTTCCACCACGACCCCCGGGTGCGCGACCGCGTGGTGTCGCTGGAGCTGTTCAACCGGGGCGACGACTACCTCTTCGAGGGGTACGCCGACGGCCGCTCGTCGCCGCTGGTCGCCTGCCTCGGCGCGGGGTGGCGCACCGGCATCACCGGCGTGACTGACGAGCACGGCACCGACTGGGGCCACCCGGAGGGCAAGGGACGCACGGGACTGTGGGTCGACGACCACTCGCGAGCCGGCGTGAAGCGGGCGATGCGCGCGCGGCGGTTCTTCGCGACCCGGACCTCGGGGCTGCGGGTGGACGCCACGGCGACCCCGCGTGGGGGCCGACGCTCCCGGATGGGCTCGGTGCTGCGGCTCCCCCGCGGACGCGGTGTGGTCACGTTCGAGCTCGACCTGGCCCGGGACCGCGAGTGGCGCGGCCGGCCGCTGACCGTCCAGGTGCTGCGGCCGGGGTCCGAGGTGCCGGCGGTGGTGCGGGTGGTCGACTTCGAGGTCGGCCCGGTCGTCCGCTTCCGGCTGCCCCTCGACCTGACCGACGGCGACTGGGTGCTGCTCCGGGTCGCCGACCCCGCCGAGCGCAACGCCACGCCGGGCCCCGACGGCCACCCCGGCAACGACCTCGGCGTCGCGTACACCAGCCCCTGGTGGATCGAGGCCGCCTAGGGTGGCCGCCGTGACCCGCTCGGTGCTGCTGTGGATGGTCCCGGCGAACCTGGCGCTCGTCGCGTGGGTGTGGGGCGGCCGGATGCTCTTCGGGGTCGGCGGCTGGATGCTGCTGGTCTACCTCGTGAGCGTCGTGCCGGTCCTGCTGCTCGGCCTGCTCGTGACGAGCGTGCTCGCGCTGACGCAGCGGGCGGAGCCCGGCGGGCGTCGCGAGCTGACGCGGCCCCAGGCGCAGGCGCAGCTGGTGATGTGGGCAGCGATGTCCGTCTTCGGAGCGTTCTCGTTCGACTTCGGCGACACCGAGGACAGCGACACCGCCCTGCTGGTGGAGGTGCTCGGCGACCGCGAGTGGGTGTGGGCGGCGACCACGACGACCATGGCCGTCTCGGCGCTGGTGACGGTCATGGCGTGGGTCGCGCTGGTGGTGACCCTCACGGCCGGACGACGGCCCGCCGCCGTACCCTCGGAGGCATGAGCGCGCCCACGCCGCCGCCCCGGAGGGCCCGTCACCTGCTGGATCCCGACAACCCGCGTCCGCCGCAGCCGACCCGTCGCCGCAAGGGCGGGAAGCCGGGCGGGATGCCGATCGAGATCGTCCAGCGCTACGTGCTCTCGGTCCTGGCCGCCACGACGATCCTGCACCTCGCCATCGGCCTGGTCTTCGCCGGCCTGGTCATCGACGACGAGCACCGCGTCTCCCAGGTCGGGCTGTGCGTGCTGGGCGGCGCGTTCGGCGTGATGGCCGTGGCCGCCGCGCTCGCCATCCACCGCAAGAACCCGCTCTCCCCGTGGCTGCTCCTCGGCACCATCCCCGGCATCGTCGGGGTGTGGATGGTGCTGGCCTAACCCGCGGCGGGCCGGGGCAGGGCTGCGGACGAACACTTCGCCCGCCGACCCTCAGAGCCGCTCGAGGATCGTGACGTTCGCCTGGCCGCCGCCCTCGCACATGGTCTGCAGGCCGTAGCGGCCGCCGGTGCGCTCGAGCTCGTTGAGCAGGGTGGTCATCAGGCGGGTGCCGGTGGCCCCGATCGGGTGGCCGAGCGCGATGCCGCCGCCGTTGACGTTGACCTTCTCGTGCGGGACGCCGATCTCCTCCATCCACGCGAGCACGACGGGGGCGAAGGCCTCGTTGCACTCGAAGAGGTCGATGTCGTCGACCGAGAGGCCGGTCCTCTCCAGGGCGTGGCGGGTGGCGCGGATCGGGCCGGTGAGCATCCAGACCGGGTCGTCGCCGCGGACGGAGAGGTGGTGGACGCGGGCGCGGGGGGTGAGGCCGTGGTCGGCGACGGCCTGCTCGGAGGCGATGAGCATCGCCGAGGAGGCGTCGCAGATCTGCGAGGCGACCGCGGCGGTGATCCGGCCGCCGGGGGCGAGCGGCTCGAGGGACGCCATCTTCTCCAACGAGGTCTGCCGGGGGCACTGGTCGACCGAGAACGTCGAGCCGTCGGGCAGCGTCACCGGGACGACCTCGCGCTCGAAGCGGCCCTCGGCGATCGCGGTCAGCGCCCGCTCGTGGGAGGCCAACGCGTAGGCCTCGAGCTGCTCGCGGGTGTGACCCCACTTCTCGGCGATCATCTCGGCCGAGCGGAACTGGCTGACCTCCTGGTCGCCGAAGCGCTTCTGCCAGCCCGGCGACTCCGCGAACGGCGTGGTGAAGCCGTACTGCTGGCCCACGATCATCGCCGCGGAGATCGGGATGGCCGACATGTTCTGCACCCCGCCGGCGACCACGAGGTCCTGGGTGCCGGACATGACCGCCTGGGCCGCGAAGTGGACCGCCTGCTGGGAGGAGCCGCACTGCCGGTCGATGGTCACGCCGGGCACGTGGTCGGGCAGGCCCGCGACGAGCCAGGCCGTGCGCGCGACGTCGCCGGCCTGGGAGCCGATCGTGTCGCAGCAGCCGAGGATCACGTCGTCGACGGCGCCCGGGTCGACGCCGGTGCGGTCGACCAGCGCGGAGATCGAGTGGGCGGCGAGGTCGGCGGAGTGGACGCCGGCGAGGGCGCCGCCGCGCTTGCCGGTCGGCGTGCGGACAGCGTCGACGATGAATGCTTCAGGCATGGGCGATCCCGTCTAGGAGGATGGTGAGGTACTGGTCCGCGACGTCGGTGTGGGTGAGCTTGCCGCCGGGGCGGTACCAGCGCACGGCCACCCAGACGGTGTCGCGGATGAAGCGGTAGGTCAGCTCGACGTCGAGGTCGGCGCGCAGCGCACCGGACCGGAGCCCGTCCTCGAGGAGCGTGATCCAGACGTCCCGGGACTGGGCGTTGCGCTCCGCGAGGTAGGCGAAGCGCTCCTGCTGGCCGAGGAAGTCAGCCTCGTTCTGGAAGATCGCCACCTCGTGCCGGTGCCGGTCGATCGCCTCGAACGACAGCCGCACGGCCCGCTCGATCTTGGTGCGCGCGTCGTCGTCGCTGCGCAGCACCTCGTCGTACGCCGCGAACAGCTCGGCCTGGAACGACGACAGGATCTCGTCGACCATCGACTCCTTGGAGTCGAAGTGGTGGTAGAGGCTGCCCGAGAGGATGCCGGCCGCGTCGGCGATGTCGCGGACGGTGGTGTTCTTGAAGCCCTGGTCGGCGAAGAGCTCCGCGGCGATCGACAGCAGCTCCCGGCGACGGCCGGTCGCTCCGGTCGCGCCAGTCGCTCCGGCCGGGGTCGCGCTCTCGGTGCTCATGGAGGAATCGTCCTACGCCTGCTGGCTGGAGACGGCGACGACCTCGCCGGTCATGTACGACGCGTAGTCGCTGGCCAGGAACACCATGACGTTCGCGACCTCCCACGGCTCGGCGGCCCGCCCGAAGGCCTCCCGGTTCTTGAGCTCGGCGAGCAGCTCGTCGGAGGTCACCTTCGCAAGGAACGGGTGCATCGCCAGGCTCGGGCTCACCGCGTTGACGCGGATGCCGTGCGGGGCGAGGTCGACCGCCGAGCAGCGGGTCAGCGCCATGACGCCGGCCTTGGCGGCGGCGTAGTGGGCCTGCCCCTCCTGGGCGCGCCAACCGACGACGGAGGCGTTGTTGACGATGACGCCCTTCTTGCCGGCGGCGACCATCCGCTGACCGGCGGCGCGGACGCAGCGGAAGGTGCCGGTCAGGGTGATGTCGAGGACGCGCAGCCACTGCTCGTCGGTCATCTCCAGCACACTGGCGGTGCCGCCCAGCCCCGCGTTGTTGACCATGACGTCCACGCCGCCGAGCTCGTCGGCGACGTCGAGCAGCGCGGCGACCTGCGCCTCGTCGGTGACGTCGCAGACCCGCTGGCGCACGCGGTCGGCGCCGAACTCGGCGGCCAGCGCCTCCTCGGCCTCGGCCAACCGGCGCTCGTGGGTGTCGCTGAAGACGACCGCCTTCGCGCCCTCCTCGAGCACCCGGCGCACGACGGCGGCGCCGATGCCGGCGCCGGCAGCGGCGGTCACGACGACCACCTTGCCGGCCAACAGGTCGTGGCCGGGGACGTAGGCGGGGGCGGGCTGCTCGGGACGGGTGGTGGTCATTCAGACGCCTTTCGGTTCACGCGGGAGCCCGAGCACGCGCTCGGCCAGGATGTTGCGCTGCACCTCGTCGCTGCCGCCGTAGATCGAGTCGGCGCGCGCGAAGAGGAAGAGTCGTTGCCACTCGTCGAGGTCGTACGGCGCGGCGCGGGCCGTGAGCCCGTCGGCGCCGAGCACGTCCATCGCCACCTCGCCGAGCCGCTTGTGCCACGCCGCCCACACGAGCTTGAAGATCGACGCCGCTCCCCCGCCGGCCGCGGAGTCGTCGCCGCCGGTGACGGCCGAGAGCCCGCGCATCGCGTTGAAGCGCATCACCTCGAGCTCGACGGCGAGGTCGGCGAGCCGGTCGCGCAGCAGCGGGTCGTCGATCGCGCCGTTCGCCTTGGCCAGCTCGACGACGCCCTCGAGCTCGCGGGCGAAGCCGACGACCTGGCCGAGCACGGACACGCCGCGCTCGAAGCCCAGCAGGCCCATCGCGACCCGCCAGCCCTGGCCGGGCTCGCCGACGACGAGGTCGGCGTCGGTCCGGGCGCCGGAGAGGAAGACCTCGTTGAACTCCGAGCCGCCGGTCAGCTGCTCGATCGGCCGGACCTCGACGCCCTCCTGGTCCAGCGGGACGAGGAGGAAGGAGAGACCGGCGTGGCGCTGGGAGCCCGGCTCGGTCCGGGCGATCACGAAGACCCACTGGGAGAAGTGGGCGTTCGACGTCCACACCTTCTGCCCGTCGATGACCCACTCCCGCCCAGTGGGACCGTCCTCGAGCCGGGCCCGGGTCTGGACGTTGGCGAGGTCGGAGCCGGCGCCCGGCTCGGAGTAGCCCTGGGCCCACAGCTCCTCGACCGCACGGATCGGCGGCAGGAAGCGGGCCTGCTGCTCGGGCGTGCCGAACGCGATGAGCGTCGGGCCGAGCAGCTCCTCGCCGAGGTGGTTGAGGCGCGCGGGCGCGTTCGACCGGGCGTACTCCTCGTGGAAGATCACCTGCTGCGAGAGCGACAGGCCGCGGCCACCGTGCTCGGTCGGCCAGCCCACGCAGGTCCAGCCGTGCTGCGCGAGGTGCCGGTTCCAGGCGAGGCGCTCCTCGATCGCCTCGTGGTCCCGACCGGGGCCACCGAGGCCCTTGAGCGCGGCGAAGTCGCCGCGCAGGTGCTCCTCGAGGAAGTCCCGCACCTCGGCACGGAAGGCCTCGTCCTCGGCCGAGTAGGTCAGGTCCACGAGTGCTACAGTACCAAGCAATTGCTTGGTTGGGCAGATCGGCCCCTCCCGGCAGCCACGAAGGCAGGAGGTGAACGGTGGAGCAGACGATCCCGGCCGCGCTCGGCGCGGCGGCGGACCGCTTCGGCGACCACCCGGCGTACGTCCAGGACGGCGAGGTCGTCACGTTCCTCGAGCTGCTGAGCCGGGTCCGGCGCGCGGCCCGGGCGTACGTCGCCCGCGGCCTGCGTCCCGGTGACCGGGTCTGCCTGTGGGCGCCCAACAGCATCGACTGGGTCGTGGCCGGCCTGGCGGTGTCGTACGCCGGCGGCGTGCTCGTGCCGGTCAACTCCCGGTACACCGCCCACGAGGTCGCCGACGTGGTCGAGCGGACCGCCGCGCGGCTGGTGGTCGTCGCCGACGGCTTCCTCGGGCGCACCCAGCTGGCCGACCTGCGGGCGACCGGCGAGCACCCGTCGGTGCTGGCGACGATCGACCTGGCCGACCTCGGCGACCTCGACCCGGGCGACGTGACCACGGCCGACGTCGACGCGGTCGCGGAGTCGGTCTCCCCCGACGACGTCGCCGACATCCTCTTCACCTCCGGCACGACCGGCCGCAGCAAGGGCGCGATGTCCGCGCACCGCCAGACGGTCGGGGTCGCCCGCGCCTGGGGCGAGCTCGGCGGCGTGACCGCCGAGGACCGCTACCTGGCGGTCAACCCGTTCTTCCACTCCTTCGGCTACAAGGTCGGCATCGTCACCGGCCTGGTGACCGGCGCGACGCTCTACCCGCTCGCGACCTTCGACCTCGACACGACCATGCGGCTGGTCGAGGAGGAGCGGATCACCGTCCTGCCCGGCGCGCCGACGATCTACCAGTCGCTGCTCACCGCCCCCGGGCGCGAACAGCGCGACCTGTCCTCGCTGCGGCTCGCGGTCACCGGCGCGGCCGTCGTCCCGGTCGTGCTCATCGAGCGGATGCGGCAGCCGGCGCCCGAGGGCCTCGGCTTCGACCAGGTGGTCACCGCGTTCGGCATGACCGAGGCCGTCGTCGCGACGATGGCGCGCGCCGGCGACCCGGCCGAGCTCGTCGCGACCACCTGCGGCCGCGCGATCCCCGGCATGGAGACCCGCATCGACGCCCCACCCGGTGCCGGACCCGGCGAGGCCGGCGAGCTGCTGCTGCGCGGTGACTACGTGATGCTCGGCTACCTCGACGACGAGGAGGCCACGGCCGCCGCCATCGACGCCGACGGGTGGCTGCACACCGGCGACGTCGGCACGCTCGACGAGGCCGGCAACCTGCGGATCACCGACCGGCTCAAGGACATGTACATCTCCGGCGGCTTCAACGTCTACCCCGCCGAGGTCGAGCAGGTGCTCGCCCGGCTCGAGGGCGTCGCGGACGTGGCGGTCGTCGGGGTGCCGGACGAGCGGATGGGCGAGGTCGGTGCGGCGTACGTCGTCCGCGCGGCCGGTCCGGCGGGCGAGGCGCTCACCACCGACGACGTCACGGCGTACTGCAAGGAGCGGCTGGCCAACTTCAAGGTCCCGCGGCGCGTGACGTTCCTCGACGCGCTGCCCCGGAACCTGTCCGGCAAGGTGCTCAAGACCGACCTCCGAGACCAGCCCAGGAGCGAGTGAATGGACCTGTCCCTGTCCGAGTCCGAGCTGGCCTTCCAGGCCGAGGCGCGCGAGTGGCTCGCCGCCAACGTGCCGTCCGAGCCGCTGCCGTCGATGGACACCGAGGCCGGCTGGAAGGCCCACCAGGAGTGGGAGGCGCGGCTCGCCGAGGCGCGCTGGTCGGTCGTGTCGTGGCCGCGGGAGTACTCCGGCCGCGAGGCGTCGCTGGTCGAGTGGCTGGTCTTCGAGGAGGAGTACTACCGCGCCGGTGCGCCGGGTCGCGTCTCCCAGAACGGCATCTTCCTACTCGCGCCGATCATCTTCGACCACGGCACGAAGGAGCAGCAGGACCGGTTCCTGCCGACGATGGCGACCGGCGAGAAGATCTGGGCGCAGTGCTGGTCCGAGCCCGAGGCCGGCTCCGACCTGGCCGCGCTGCGCTCGACCGCGCGACGCGACGACGAGCGCGGCGGGTGGGTGCTCAACGGGCAGAAGACCTGGTCCTCGCGGGCGGCGTTCGCGCACTGGGGCTTCGGCCTCTTCCGCTCCGACGCCGAGGCGCAGCGGCACGCGGGGCTGACCTACTTCCTCTTCCCGCTCGACGCGGACGGCATCACGGTCCGGCCGATCGCACAGCTCGACGGCGAGGCCGGCTTCGCCGAGGTGTTCTTCGAGGACGTCTTCGTCCCCGACTCCGACGTCCTCGGCGCCCCCGGCGACGGGTGGCGGGTGGCGATGTCGACCGCCGGCAACGAGCGCGGCCTCTCGCTGCGCTCCCCCGGCCGGTTCTGCGCCGCCGCCGACCGCCTGGTCGACCTCTACCGCTCGACAGAGCGGCCACCGGCGGCCGCGGCGGACCGCGTCGTCGACGCCTGGGTCAAGGCGCAGGCCTACCGGCTCTACACGTGGGGCACGGTCACCCGGCTCGCCGCCGGCGGTGACATGGGCGCCGCGGGATCGGTGAACAAGGTCTTCTGGTCCGAGCTCGACATCGCGCTGCACGAGACCGCGCTCGACCTGCTCGGCCCGGAGGCCGAGGTCGCCTCGCCGTGGCTGGACGGCTACACCTTCTCGCTCTCCGGCCCGATCTACGCCGGCACCAACGAGATCCAGCGCAACATCGTCGCCGAGCGGATCCTCGGCCTGCCGCGGGAGGTCCGCAAGTGAGGTTCGTGCTCGACGAGGACCAGCGCGACTTCGCGGGCGCGCTCGAGTCGCTGCTCGCCGGCGCCGACACGGTCGCCGCGGCCCGAGCCTGGGCCGAGGGCGAGACCGCCCCCGGACTGGCGCTGTGGAAGCGGCTGGCCGACCTCGGGGTGCTCTCGCTGGCCACCGACGCGACCCCGGTCGAGGTCGCGCTCGCCTTCGAGGCGCTGGGGCGACACGTCGTGCCCGGGCCGTGGATCGAGTCCGCGGCGTACCTCCCGGTCGCTCTGGGCCGCGAGGTCGAGGGCGTCGCCACGGTCGCCCTGCCGCCGCACGTGCCCCACGCGCTCGACGCCGACGTCGCCGACGAGGTCTACGTCGGCAGCACGCCCGTCACCGGGGTCGGCGAGCGGCTGACCTCGGTCGACCGCACCCGGCGGCTCTTCCGCGTGGAGGGTGGCGATGGTGTCGACGGTGGCGGCGGTGCCGAGCCGTCCCGCGAGGCGTTCGACCTCGCCGTGCTCGCGTGCGCCGCGGAGCTGCTCGGTGCGGGCGAGCGGGTGCTCGCGGACTCGGTCACCTACGTCAAGCAGCGCAAGCAGTTCGGTCGCGAGATCGGCTCCTACCAGGCCGTCAAGCACGCGCTCGCCGACGTCCGGATCGCCCTCGACTTCGCCCGCCCGCTGGTCCACGGGGCTGCGCTCGGCGAGGTGGACGCCTCGGCGGCGAAGGTCGCGTGCGGCGACGCGGCGTACCTCGCTGCGCGCACCGGCCTCCAGGTCCACGGCGCGATCGGCTACACCCAGGAGTTCGACCTGAGCCTGTGGCTGGGGCGGATCCGCGCGCTCGTGACCGCGTGGGGCACACCGGACTTCCACCGCGGCCGGCTGCTGCAGCAGCTCGGGGCGAGCTGATGGACTTCGCGCTCTCCGAGGAGCAGCAGGAGCTCGCCTCGACCGTGCGCTCGCTGCTGGCCAAGCGGGCCGACCCGCGCGTCGAGACCTACGACGAGCAGCTGTGGGCGCTGCTGTGCGAGCAGATCGGCGTCGCGGCGCTCGGCATCCCCGAGGAGCACGGCGGCGCGGGGTTCACGCTCTTCGAGTCGCTCGTCGCGCTCGAGGAGGTCGGCCGCTCGCTGGTGCCCTCGCCCCTGCTGTCCTCGCTGGTGACGTCGGAGGCGCTGCTGGCCGGCGCGACCGACGAGGCCAAGGACGGCCTGCTCCCCAGGCTCGCCGCCGGTGAGGTTGGCACATTCGTCGACGCGACCGGCCGGGGCGCCGGCGCCACGACCGTTGCGGACGTGCTCGACGGCGACCTCGCGACCATGCTCGTCGCCGCGACCGACGACGGGCTCTGGCTCCTCGACCCGGAGGCGACCACACGCGAGTGGACGCCGTCCATGGACCAGACGATCCGGCTCGCCCGCGTCCCGGTGGACACCGCCGCCGCGACCTGGATCGGTGAGGGCGCTCCCGCCGCCGAGCGGGCGGCGCTGGTGGGCGCCGCGGGCGTCGCCGCGCTGCAGGTCGGCACCGCCGCCCGGGCGCTGGAGATGACGGTCGCCTACGCGAAGGAGCGGGTGCAGTTCGGCCGCCCGATCGGTTCCTTCCAGGCGCTCAAGCACCGGATGGCCGACATGCTGGTGCGGGTGGAGATGGCCCGCTCGGCGGCCTGGGCGGCGTCGTACGCCGTGTCCAGCGGCGGCGCGAACGCCGAGCGCCTCGCGCACGTCGCCGCGGCGTACTGCTCCGACGCCCTCACCGCGATCGCCGCCGAGACCGTGCAGCTGCACGGGGGCATCGCGATCACGTGGGAGCACGACGCGCACCTGGTGCTGAAGCGGGCGCACTCCCTCGGCCAGCTCTTCGGCACGGCCCGCGCCCATCGTGCTGCGGTGCCCCTTTGAACCGCTCGCCAGCGTGTGAGGAAGACCACCGGACCGTTCCTCCCGCTGTGGTCTTCATGTCGCCCTGACCTGCGACGACGCCCACTAGGTTGAGCCCCATGAGCATCGACACCGACGTCACCGAGACCGACCCGACCGCGGTGGTCGAGGCGTCCGAGGCCTCCGAGGCCGCGCAGGCGCAGGACGACTTCCCGATCGGGATGGTCGCCAACCCGATCCGCACCCGGATCTGACCGCGTCCCCGGGATTGCCCGGGGCCGCCCGCGTGTTGCACTGGTGATGACGACACGCACCCACGCCGACCGGCTGCTCGACGTCAGGACGATCTTCCACGAGCGCGACGTCGAGACCTATCCACGCGGCGCCGAGATCCTGGCGCGCTTCCCCGACGCCGAGCGGGTCGAGGTGCTCTCGCACCAGGCGATCCCCGGGCTCTACGGCAACGAGGGCAACGTCGAGGACTGGGTGCGCAACAAGCGCGAGGTGCTCGTGCTGGGCACCAAGAAGTCACTCTCCGCGCGCCCCAACGGCCGCAGCTCGGACTTCATCGCGCCCTCGACGTCCAACGGCTGCGCGATGGCCTGCTCGTACTGCTACGTGCCGCGTCGCAAGGGGTACGCGAACCCCATCACCGCGTTCGTCAACATCGAGAAGATCCTCGGCTACCTCGAGCGGCACGCCGGCCGCCAGGGCCCCAAGACCGTGCCGAACCAGTGCGACCCGGTCGACTGGGTCTACGACCTCGGCGAGAACGGTGACTGCTCGGTCGACGCGCTCGTCAGCGACAACGTCCGCGACCTGGTCGACCTCTACGCCCGGCTCGACGGCGCCAAGGCCAGCTTCGCCACGAAGTTCGTCAACCGCGACCTGCTCGACTGGGACCCCCGCGGCGGCACCCGCGTCCGCTTCTCGCTCATGCCCGAGGAGATGTCGAAGAAGCTCGACCTGCGGACCTCACGGATCGCCGAGCGGATCGCCGCCATCGACGACTTCGTCGAGGCCGGCTACGAGGTGCACCTCAACTTCAGCCCGGTCGTCGTGCACGAGGGCTGGAAGGAGGAGTGGGCGGAGCTGCTGTCGCAGGTCGCCGACGGCATCGGCGAGAAGGCCAAGGCCCAGCTCGCCTGCGAGATCATCTTCCTCACCCACAACGAGCAGCTCCACGAGGTCAACCTCGGCTGGCACCCGAAGGGCGAGGAGCAGCTGTGGCGCCCCGACCTCCAGCAGCGCAAGCGCTCCGAGAGCGGCCAGGAGAACGTCCGCTACAAGGTCGCCTGGAAGCGCCGCTGGGTCGACGAGCTGGTCGACATGATCGGCGAGACGCTGCCGTCGTGCCGGGTGCGGTACGCGTTCTGAGCGGGGCTCGGAGACGTCATCGATTCCGATGATGTGCTCGGCCTCCTCGTCTCCCCCGGGGCGGCACGGGTACGGGGCCTGTCTCGGCGCCGATGGAGGGTCGGCACCTGACGAGGGAGGCACGGCATGGCCGACAGCAGCAAGCGGGCGGCGCAGGAGGCGTTGTTCCGTGCGATCAAGGACCAGGCGGAGTCCAACATGAAGTCCGCGCTCAAGGCGACGGAGAAGGCGCAGCTCCTGGTCGACCTGGCCGAGGCCTACCGCCTGACCGCGGGCGGCGTGGTCGCCGGGGACCGCGGAACCGGGGCGACCGGCGGCAGCGGCGGGTCGAGCGGCGGGTCGAGCGGCGGGTCGAGCGGCGGGTCGAGCGGCGAGGCGTCGGCGTCGTCGTCGAGCCGCAGCAGTCGCCCGTCGGACGACGCCGGGGCGCGCGACTCAGGCGGGCAGGGAGGACCGAAGAAGCGCACCTCGGACGCCCCGGCTGCTGTGCGGAGGAAGACCCAGGGCTGAGCGTCCCCTCTGCTCGTGCCGGTCGTGTGCGTGAGGACGCGGCACGCCGCGTGCTGAGGCACACGACCCCGGGTCGAGGGTCGGGGAGCACCCAGCGGCACCGAGCCGAGCAGCTGGCGGCGCTACCGCTCGGTGGGCGGCGCGCACTCGGCCGTGAGCAGCTCGATGAACTCGTCGGCCATGGCCAGCTGGCGCACGAGCCGTTCGCGGCGCTCGGCGCCGTCCGCCCTGACCTCCTCGAGCCGGCCGCGGGCCCGCTCACGGTCGGCGGGCCCGGCGCCCGGGTCGCGGAGCACCTCGATGTCGGTCATCACCGACCTCATCTCCTCGAGGGTGAACCCGAGCGGCTTCATCCGGCGGATGACGAGGATCTTCTCGACGTCCTCGTCGGTGTAGAGCCGGAAGCCGCCGTCGGTGCGGCCGGAGGGATGCAGCAGGCCGACCTCCTCCCAGTGGCGCAGGCTGCGCAGCGAGAGCTCGGTCCGGCTCGCGACCTCGCCGATGTGCAGGGCGGGCGCGCTGCGAGTGTCGTCGGCCACGTCGCCCTCCTCGGGGTCGCCTGGATGCAAACCCTTCCGTTGCGGAAGAGTAGGTTGTGCGTCCGTGTCCTCGCCATCCTCCACGCCGGTCCCCGCCTCCGCCGAACCGGTGGAGCCGAGCGTGCGCGTCGCGCTGCGCACCCCGCGGATGCTGCGGACCGAGGTCCTCGCGGGTCTGGTCGTCGCCCTGGCGCTCATCCCCGAGGCGATCTCGTTCTCGATCATCGCCGGCGTCGACCCGCGGGTGGGGCTGTTCGCGTCGTTCACGATGGCCGTCGCGATCTCGTTCCTCGGTGGCCGTCCCGCGATGATCTCAGCTGCGACCGGCGCCGTCGCGCTGGTCACCGCCCCGGTCATGCGCGACCACGGGTACGACTACCTCATCGCCACGGTCCTGCTCGGCGGCGTGATCCAGGTCGTGCTCGCCCTCGCCGGCGTCGCGAAGCTGATGCGGTTCATCCCCCGCTCGGTGATGGTGGGCTTCGTCAACGCGCTGGCGATCCTGATCCTCGAGGCGCAGATCGACCACCTGGTCGACGTGCCCTGGGCCGTCTACCCGATGATCGCCGTCGGCATCGCCGTCATCGTGGGCTTCCCGCGCGTCAACAGCGTCATCCCCGCCCCGCTCGTCGCCATCGTCGCCCTGACCGCCTTCGTGCTGGTCGCCTCGGTGGGCGTCCCCGACGTCGGCGACGAGGGCGAGCTGCCCGACAGCCTGCCGAGCTGGTTCGTGCCCGACGTGCCGTTCAGCCTGGACACCCTCGAGATCATCGCGCCGTACGCGCTCGCCATGGCAGTCGTCGGGCTCCTGGAGTCGCTGCTGACGGCGAAGCTGGTCGACGACATCACCGACACCCACTCCGACAAGACGCGCGAGGCCTGGGGCCAGGGCACCGCGAACGTCATCACCGGGTTCTTCGGCGGGATGGGTGGCTGCGCGATGATCGGCCAGACGATGATCAACGTGAAGGTCTCGGGCGCACGCACCCGGATCTCGACGTTCCTCGCCGGCGTCCTCCTGCTCGTCCTCGTCGTCGGCTTCGGCGACGTCGTCGCGCTGATCCCGATGGCCGCTCTCGTGGCGGTGATGATCATGGTCTCGGTCGGCACGTTCGACTGGCACTCGGTCCGCCCGAGCACGCTGCAGCGGATGCCGAGGTCCGAGACCACGGTGATGATCGCGACCGTCGTGGTCACGGTGCTCACCCACAACCTGGCCATCGGCGTCGTCGTCGGCGTGCTCGTCGCGATGACGCTCTTCGCCCGCCGTGTCGCGCACCTGACGGAGACCGAGCGCGAGCTGGTCGAGGACGAGCACGGGACGGCGAGGGCGGTCTACCGGGTCAGCGGCGAGCTGTTCTTCGCCTCGAGCAACGACCTCTACACGCAGTTCGAGTACGCCCGCGACCCCGAGCGGGTCGTCATCGACCTCTCGGGCTCGCACGTGTGGGACGCCTCGACGGTCGCCGCCCTGGACGCGATCACCACGAAGTACGCGCGGAAGGGCAAGACCGTCGAGATCGTCGGCCTGGACGGCGCGAGCGCCGAGCGGCACGGCCGGCTCACCGGCCGGCTCGACACGCAATGACCGGAGGACCGGTCCGAGCCGTCGTCCCGTCCTCGGGGCGGGTCAGCGCGTGGTGCCGTACTTCCCTCGGTAGAACAGCAGCGGGTCCTCGGCCGCGCCCTCGGACGCGGTGGCGAGGTGCAGCACCCGGCCGATGACGACCCAGTGGTCGCCGGCCTCGTGCACGGCGTGGACGCTGCAGTCGACGTGGGCCAGCGATCCCTCGAGCACCGGCGAGCCGGTCTCGACCGACGGGTGCCAGGCGACGCCGGCGAACTTGTCGGTGCCGCGGCTGGCCATCTGGTTGGACAGCTCGGCCTGGCCGTCGGCGAGGAAGTTGACGCAGAACCGGCCCGAGCGCTGGATCAGCGGCCACGCGCGGGAGGTCTTCGCGGGGACGAACAGCACCAGCGGCGGGTCCAGCGAGACGCTCGAGAACGACTGGCAGGTCATGCCCACCGGCTCGCCGCCGCTGACCGCGGTGACGACCGTGACGCCCGAGGCGAAGCGGCCGAGCACGTCGCGGAAGTGCCGAGCCTCGGCCTGCTTGGCCGGGTCGTCGGTCGGCACCGCCGAGCCCTCGCCGGGGCCGAGCGGCTCGATCTCGAAGGCCTCGCTGCCCAGCCAGGAAGCGATCAGCTCGGGGCTCGGCCAGGTCTCCGCGGCGTTGGGGTTCATGCCCTCCGGGATGTCCGCGGAGGCCCCCGAGTGGGCTGACATGGTCCCCACGCTAGTCACTGGCCTCCGCCGCCGAAGTTGTGGCCCCAGTACGACACGGCGGTCGACTCGCGAGCCACCCACTTGCTGTCCTCGACCTGCAGGCCGTCGGTCCCGAACTCCACGTCGAAGCCGCCGGGCGACTTGACGTAGAACGACACCATCTCGTCGTTCATGTGCCGGCCCAGGGTCGCCGAGAGCGGCGCCTTGTGCTTGCGCACGCGCTCCAGCGCACGGCCCACGTGGTCGAGCTCGTCCACCTCGAGCATGATGTGGACGCACTTGGCCGGGTTCGGCATCGGCAGGAACGCCAGCGAGTGGTGCCGCGGGTTGACGCCGAGGAACCGCAGCCAGACCTTCGAGCCCGGCTCCTTGCCGACGAACTCGCCGGGCATGCTCATCGAGTCGCGCAGGCGGAAGCCGAGGACGTCGGTGTAGAAGCGCAGCGCCTCGACGTCGTCGAGCACCGGGATGACGATGTGGCCCATCCCCTGGTCGCCGGTGACGAACCTGGCGGCGTACGGCGTCACGATCGGCCGGGCCTCGTAGGTGATGCCGTGGAACAGCTCGAAGACGTTGTCCCACGGGTCGGAGAACCGGATCATCTCCTGCACGCGGCGCTCGTCGAGCTCCTCCTTGGTCGCCTCCTCGAAGACGACGCCGGCCTTCTGCAGGTGCTCGCGCGCCTCCTGGAGGGCCCGGTGGTCGGCGACCTCCCAGCCGGTGGCCTCGAGCAGGTCACGGTCGGAGGGGACGACGACGAGCCGGGCGGAGACCTCGTCGATGCGCCAGTACTGGTGGTCCGGGTTGGGACCGCGGCCCTCGGCGAGGCCCAGCACCTTGCCGGCGAAGACCTTCCACTGCTCGAGGTCGGTCGACGCCACGCGGACGTAGCCCATGGACTTGATGTCGATCGTCACGTGGTGGCCTTTCGGGGTCGTTCGACGTGGCGAGCCAGGAAGGCGGTGGTGATCTCGGCGAACTCCTCGGCCGCCTCGATCTGCGCCCAGTGCCCGCAGTTGGGGAAGACGTGGAGCTGCGCCTTCGGGATGAGCTTGAGCGCGGCCATGGCACCGTCGAGCGGGTTGACCCGGTCCTCGCGGCCCCACGTCAGCAGGGTGTGCTTGCGCAGGCGGTGCGCTTCGCGCCAGAGCATGCCGTCCTCGGCGGTCTCGGGGTTCCAGAACGACATGCCCATCGAGCGCATCGCCTCCTGCGCGCCCGGGGCGGTCGCGTCGGCGAACCGCTGCTCGACCAGCTCGTCGGTCACCAGCGACTGGTCGACGACCATGGTCGAGATGAACGCCCGGAGCTTCTCGCGGGTCGGGTCGGCGCCGAAGTCCATCAGCCGCTGGACGCCCTCGGTCGGGTCGGCGTGGAACAGGTTGAGCGAGAGCCCGCCCGGGCCCATCAGCACCAGCCGGCCGACGCGGTCGGGGTAGGTCAGCGCGAGCCGCATCGCCGTACCGCCGCCGAGGCTGTTGCCGAGCAGGTGCACCCGCTCGATGCCGAGCTCGTCGAGGAGCCGTACGACGTGGTTGGCCGCGAACCGGTAGTAGTTGCCCTCCACCGGCGGCTTGTCGGACCCGCCGAAGCCAGGCTGGTCGACGAGCAGCGTGCGGAAGGACCGCGCGAAGTGCGGCAGCGCCGGGCCGAAGTTCGACCACGCCGAGGCGCCCGGGCCCCCGCCGTGCAGCATGACCAGCGGCAGGCCGCCGCCGACCTGCGCCGGCTGCGTGTCCGGCGCGGCCTCGTAGTAGTTGAGCGTCAGGTCGCCGGCCTTGGCCGAGCGACGGACGCTCTCCTGGCCGAATCTCGTGTCAGCTGCGTCCACGTCAGTACATCCCCGGGTCGACCTTGTGGCCGAACTCGTGGGCGCCGAACATCTGCAGCGCACGCTCGGGGTCGTTGGCGGCGTGCACCCGGCCGGCGTGGGCGTCGCGCCAGGCACGTTGCAGGTAGGTGCCCTCGGCGAGCGCCCGGCCGCCCGAGGCCTCGAACAGCGCGTCGATGGCGTCGATCGCGCGCTGGCTGCCGAGGACCTGGTCGCGGCGGACCTTCAGGCGCAGGCCGAGCGGGATCTTCTCCCCCTTGGCGACGTGGTCCATCTCCTCGCGGATGTTGTTGACCAGCAGCGCCCACGCGGCGTCGATCTCGCTGCTCGCCTTGGCGATGCGGACGGCCGCGAAGGGGTCCAGCGAGGCCTTCTCGCCGAGGTACGCCGCGCGCGTGCGCTTCTGCTGCATCTCGACGTGCTCGGCGTACGCCCCGCGCGCCATGCCGATGATCGGCGTGGTGATGGTGCCGGTGAAGATCGAGTGGAAGGGCAGCTTGTAGAGGTCGGAGGTGTTCTGCTCCTGGCCCGGGCCCTTGCACGCGCCGGTCTGGCTCATGGAGAGCGTGAACGCCTCGGGGACGAAGACGTCCTCCACCACGATGTCGTTCGAGCCGGTGCCGCGCAGGCCGACCATGTGCCACACGTCGACGATCTGGTACTTCTCGCGCGGGACCATGAACGTCTTGAAGTCCACGACCTGGCCCTCGGCGTTGAACACCAGGCCGCCGAGCAGGACCCAGCTGCAGTGGTCGCAGCCGGAAGAGAAGCTCCACTTGCCGGACAGGGTGTAGCCGCCGTCGGTGACGGTCGCCTTGCCGGTCGGGGCGTACGACGAGCTGAGCCGGGTGTTGGTGTCCTCGCCCCAGACCGCCTGCTGCGCCTCGTCGTCGAAGAGCGCGACCTGCCAGGGGTGCACGCCGACGACGCTGGAGACCCAGCCGGTCGATCCGCAGGCCGACGCGATGTCGCGCACCGCGGTGTAGAAGGTGACGGGGTCGGCCTCGAACCCGTCGAAGCGCTTCGGCTGGAGCAGCCGGAAGAACCCGACCTCCTCCAGCTCCTTGATGCTCGCCTCCGGCACGACCCGCAGGCGCTCGGCCTCGTCGGCGCGCTCGCGGAACGTGGGCAGCAGGTCACGAACGCCGTCGAGAACAGCCTGGGTCATCGCCAACTCCTGTCGTGGTGGGACGTCGGCAATACTAGAACACGTTCTTGTTTTGAACCAGATCGCGCTCCCGCTCAGCGGGTCGGCCGCACCGGCGGTGCTCAGGCGGTCGCGTCGCTCGGCTGGTACCGCCGCAGCACGCAGAACTCGTTGCCCTCCGGGTCGGCCAGCACGGCCCAGCCCAGGTCGCCCTCGCGCCGGTCGTCGACCATCGTCGCGCCGAGGCCGAGGATGCGGTCGACCTCCTCGTCCCGGGTGCGGTCGGTGGGCCGGAGGCACATGTGCATGCGGTTCTTGACCGTCTTCGGCTCGGGCACCTTGAGGAACAGCAGGTACCGGTCGTCCGGGCCCACCAGGCCGCACTCCTCCTCCCCCGGCTCGTTCTCGCCCTCCTCCGCCGTCGGGAGCCGGTGGTCCTCGAGGACCTCCGACCACCACATCGTCTGGGCGTACGGGTCGTGGGCGTCGATGCAGAAGTTGGATGCGCGGGATGCCATGCCCCGTCTGTACCCGGCCGGTCGCCTTCTCGTCGACCGCTTTCCGCAGCGGCGGGGGCACCAGGCGTCGGTTCATCAAGGTACGCAGACGAACCGCCACTCCCCTGGGTCGATTGACCGAGGGAAGTGGCGGTTCGGCGACATACCTTGATGAAGCAACAGGCGGGGCCCGCGGACCTTCAGAGGAGAGGCACCGGTGGAACGCCGGATCAGGCGTTGGCGGCAGCCTTGTCCTGCTCGGCCTTGAGCATGAGGGCGATGTCGATGAGCTGGTCCTCCTGGCCGCCGATGAGCTCGCGGCGGCCGGCCTCGAGCAGGATCTTCGCGCCGGAGACGCCGTAGCGGTCGGCGGCGTTGCCGGCGTGCTTGAGGAAGGAGGAGTAGACGCCGGCGTACCCCATCATCAGGGTCATCCGGTCGAGCTGGCACTCCTCGGGCATGGCCGGCTTGATGACGTCCTCGGAGGCGTCGACGATCTGCAGGAAGTCGACGCCGGTGCGCCAGCCGAGCTTGTCGCAGACGCCGACGAACGCCTCAAGCGGGGTGTTGCCGGCGCCGGCGCCGAAGCGGCGGACCGAGCCGTCGATCTGGGTGGCGCCCGCGCGGGCGGCGATGACGGTGTTGGCGACGCCGAGGCCGAGGTTCTCGTGGCCGTGGAAGCCGACGTCGGCCTGCGAGCCGATCTCGGCGACGACGGCGGAGACGCGGTCGGCCGTCTGCTCCATGACCAGCGCGCCGGCCGAGTCGACGACGTACACGCACTGGCAGCCGGCGTCGACCATGATCCGCGCCTGCTTCGCGAGCACCTCGGGCGGCTGGGTGTGGCTCATCATGAGGAAGCCGACGGTCTCCAGGCCCAGCTCGCGGGCCAGCCCGAAGTGCTGGATCGAGGTGTCCGCCTCGGTGCAGTGCGTGGCGATCCGGCAGATCTGGCCGCCGTTGTCCTGCGCCGCCCGGATGTCGTCCTTGGTGCCGACACCGGGGAGCATGAGGAAGGCGATCCGGGCGTTCTTGGCGGTCTCCGCCGCGATCCGGATCAGCTCCTGCTCCGGCGTGCGGGAGAAGCCGTAGTTGAACGACGAGCCGCCCAGGCCGTCGCCGTGGGTGACCTCGATGACCGGGATGCCGGAGGTGTCGAGCGCCTCGACGATGTCGTGCACCTCCTGCGCGGTGAACTGGTGCCGCTTGTGGTGCGACCCGTCGCGCAGGCAGGTGTCGGTCAGCCGCAGGTCGAGGTCGCCGCCGTGGGCGTCCTTCCACGTGCGAGCGAGGGTGTCGAGCTGCGTGGTCCCGGTCATCTCAGGCCTCCTTGCGGCCGGCGAGCACGGACCGCGCGATGTTGTCGCCGACCTTCGCGGCGGCGGCGGTCATGATGTCGAGGTTGCCGGAGTACGGCGGCAGGTAGTCGCCGGCGCCCTCGACCTCGACGAAGATCGAGACCTTGACCTGGCCCTGCGTCGCGGCGGACGGCTCGTCGACCTGCGGCTCCTGCAGCAGGCGGTAGCCGGGGACGTACTCCTGGACGGCCTTCTCCATCGCGAAGACCGACTGCACGATCGCGTCGCGGTCGGCGTCGGGCGGGACGGCGCAGAAGATCGTGTCGCGCATGATCATCGGCGGCTCGGCCGGGTTGAGGATGATGATTGCCTTGCCGCGCTCGGCGCCGCCGATCCGCTCGACGCCGGCGGCCGTCGTCCGCGTGAACTCGTCGATGTTGGCGCGGGTGCCGGGGCCCGCAGAGACGCTGGAGACGGAGGCGACGATCTCGGCGTACGGCACCGGGGCGACCCGCGAGACCGCCGCGACCATCGGGATGGTGGCCTGCCCGCCGCAGGTGATCATGTTGACGTTCATCGCGTCGACGTGCTCCTCGCCGTTGACCGGCGGGATCACCGCCGGGCCGACCGAGGCGGGGGTCAGGTCGACCGCGCGGATGCCGGCCTCCTCGTAGCGGGGGGCGTACTCCTTGTGCACGTAGGCCGAGGTCGCCTCGAAGATCAGGTCGGGCAGCACGTCCTGCTTCAGCAGCCAGTCGACGCCCTCGTGCGAGGCCTCGAGCCCCTGCTGCGCGGCGAGCTTGAGCCCCTCGGAGGCCGGGTCGACGCCGATCATCCAGCGCGGCTCGACGACGTCCGAGCGCAGCAGCTTGTACATCAGGTCGGTGCCGATGTTGCCCGGCCCGACGATGGCCGCGGTCAGCTTGGTCATGATCTGGGTGGACCTCTCAGTCGGTAGGGGCCGAGCGTGGCACGCGGCGCACCCCTGCGGACGACCCCGGACCGCTCACCGGGAGCGGCGTGCGGGAGGGTGTCGAGCGCATCGGCCCAGCCTCCCGGCAAGTGGGATCGGACGGCATGGCGACATGCTAGAACCTGTTACAGTTTTGCGCCATGACGGGGTACCCTCACGCCACCTCCAGCGGCTCGCCGACCGACCTCCCGAGCGAGGTCGACGTCGTCGTCGTCGGCGCCGGAGCGGCCGGCATGTCCGCCGCCCTCGCGGCCGCCGACCGCGGCCTCGACACCATCCTGCTGGAGAAGAGCCGCTGGTTCGGCGGCTCGACCGCGCGCAGCGGCGGCGGCGTCTGGATCCCCGGCAACTACGCGCTCGAGGCGGTCGGCCAGGACGACCCGCTGGAGAACTCCAAGCTCTACCTCGACTCGATCGTCGGCGACGTCGTCCCGAAGGTCCGCCGCGACACCTACGTCGACCGCGGCGCGGAGGTCATGGACTTCCTCAAGGCACGCACCCCGGTCCGGTTCACCTGGGTGCCCGACTACGCCGACTACCACCCCGAGCAGCCGGGCGGCCGCGCCCGCGGGCGCACCGTCGAGCCGGTCCCGCTGGACGCGAGCTTCCTCGGTGCCGAGCTCGAGCGCCTGCACCCGCCGTATACCAAGGCGCCGGCGAACATGATCGTCACGCAGGCCGACTTCCGGAAGATCAGCCTCGGCATGCGCACCCTCAAGGGCCCGCTGACGATGGTCAAGGTGACGATCAAGCGGATCATCTCCGGCCTGCTGCGCCGCCGGATGTACGCCATGGGCAACGCGATCGCGATCGGGCTGCGCAAGGGCCTGATGGATGCGCGCGTGCCGGTCCACTACGAGACCGAGCTGCGCGACCTCGTCGTCGACGGCGGCCGGGTGGTCGGCGTACGCGTGCTGCGCGACGGTGTCGAGCAGGTCGTCCGCGCCCGTCGTGGCGTCGTGCTCGGCAGCGGCGGCTTCGAGCGCAGCGCCGAGCTGCGCGAGAGGTTCCTCCCCCAGCCCACCTCGACCGAGTGGACGACCGGCTCGCAGAACAACACCGGGGCCGGGCTCGTCGCCGGCATGGCGGTCGGCGCCCGCACCGACCTGCTCGACGACGGCTGGTGGGGTCCGACGATCCCGCTGCCCGGTCGCCCGTGGTTCTGCCTGGCCGAGCGCAACCTGCCCGGCTCGATCATCGTCAACCAGGCCGGCGAGCGGTACATGAACGAGGCGCTCCCCTACGTCGAGGCCGTCCACGAGATGTACAAGGGCGAGCAGACCGGCGTGCCGCACGTGCCGTCCTGGATGGTCATCGACCAGCGCTACCGCAACCGCTACGTCTTCGCCGGCCTGATGCCGCGCCAGCCGTTCCCGGGCCGCTGGTTCAAGGAGGGCATCGTCAAGAAGGCCGACAGCCTCGCCGGCCTGGCCGCCGAGATCGGCGTGCCGGCCGAGACGTTGGAGCGGACCGTCGAGCGGTTCAACGGGTTCGCCCGCGCCGGCGTCGACGAGGACTTCCACCGCGGCGAGTCGGCCTACGACAAGTACTACTCCGACCCCACCGTCAAGCCGAACCCGTCGCTCCACAGCATCGACGAGGGCCCGTTCTACGCCGTCAAGATCGTCCCCGGTGACCTCGGCACCAAGGGCGGCCTGGTCACCGACGAGCGTGCCCGGGTGCTGCGCGAGGACGGCACCGTGCTGGAGGGGCTGTACGCCGCCGGGAACGTGTCGTCCGCGGTGATGGGCCACACCTATCCCGGCCCCGGCGGCACGATCGGCCCGGCGCTGGTCTTCGGCTACCTGGCCGCGGAGGACCTCGCGGCCGCACAGCCCGCCGGCCGGCACGCTGCCCAGGCCACCGCCGAGCAGACCGTCCAGAAGGAGACCGCCTGATGCCCATCGACCCCTCCGTGGCGATCGGGGCCGACCTCGGCTCCCGCGAGTTCAGCTGGTCCGAGAGCGACGTGCTGCTCTACCACCTCGGCATCGGTGGCGGCTCGCGTCCGGGCGACAACCTGTCCGCCGCGGCGCTGCGCTACACCCTCGACGGGCCGGGCCTGCAGGTGCTGCCGTCCTTCGGCGTCGTCGCGCCGACGTTCCACGAGACCGACCCACCGCCACTGGACCTGCCCGGCTGCGACATCAACCTGGCCCAGGTCGTCCACGGCTCGCAGGCGATCACCGTCACGGGCGGCCCGCTGCCGACCAGCGGCACGGCCACGATCCGCACGACGCTCACGGACGTGTGGGACAAGGGCAAGGCGGCCGTCATCTGGCAGGAGGGCGTCGCCACGTCACCGGCCGGCGAGGAGCTGTGGCGGGTCCGCTCGTCGATCTTCGTCCGCGGCGAGGGCGGCTTCGGCGGCGACCGCGGCTCCTCGACGCCCGTGACCGTGCCCGAGCGCGCGCCCGACGCCGACGCGGCGTACGACGTCACCCCGCAGCAGGCGCTGCTCTACCGCCTGTGCGGCGACCGCAACCCGCTGCACGCCGACCCCGACTTCGCCAAGGCGGCCGGCTTCCCCGCGCCGATCCTGCACGGGCTGTGCTCCTACGGGATCGTGCTGCGGACGCTGACCGACGAGCTGCTCGACGGCGACGCGACGAGAGTGGGCGGCTTCGCGGCGAAGTTCGCCGGCGTCGTCTTCCCGGGCGAGACCATCCGCACCCGCGGGTGGCGCGAGGACGGCCGGATCCTGGCCTCGGCCGAGATCGCCGGCGGCGAGCGCGACGGCTCCCCCGTGCTCGGCGACGTGGTGCTCGACCTGGCCTGAGCCGCCGACCCGAACGCCCCGCCCCGGGGTGACCCGACTCACCCGGGGCCGGGGCATGGCCCCAGCCGAGGACGTGTTGGGCAGGAGTCCCTCCCCCGAAAGGCTCCTGCGAATGTCGAACTCCTCGGTCCTGCGCACCGCGCGCACGGTCCCGTTCTGGGCGCAGATCGTCGCCGGCCTCGTCCTCGGTGTGCTGCTGGGCCTGGTCGCCCGCACCACCGGGACCGAGTGGCTGACCACGACGCTGGCCACCATCGGCGACGTCTTCGTCGGCCTGCTCAAGGCCGCGGTCCCGCCGCTCGTGCTCACCGCGATCATCGTGAGCATCGCCAACCTGCGCCAGGTCACGAACGCCGCCCGCCTGGCCGGCCAGACCCTGCTGTGGTTCATGGTCACCTCGCTGGTGGCGGTCGGCGTCGGCCTGGGCCTGGGCATCCTCACCGACCCGGGCGAGTCGGCCGACGTCGCGCCGGCGGGTGCGTCGTACGACGGCGGCACCGGCTCGTGGCTGGACTTCCTCACCGGCCTGGTCCCCGCGAACTTCCTCGGCCTCTCCGCCGACGAGGGCGGCGTGTCGTTCAACGTGCTGCAGCTCGTGGTGGTCGCGCTCGCGATCGGCGCGGCCGCGCTCAAGGCCGGCGACGCCGCCGAGCCGTTCCTCAACTTCATGCGCTCCGCGCTCGCCGTCATCCAGCAGGTGCTGTGGTGGATCATCAAGCTCGCCCCGCTGGGCACGCTCGGCCTCATCGGCACCGCGGTCGCGACCTACGGCTGGGACCTCGTCGGCCCGCTCGCGACGTTCACGATCGACGTCTACGTCGGCTGCCTCATCGTGATGCTCGTGGTCTACCCGGTCATCCTGAGGCTCAACGGCCTCTCCCCTGTCAAGTTCTTCACCGGCGCCTGGCCGGCCATCCAGCTCGCGTTCGTCTCGCGCTCCTCGGTGGGCACCATGCCGCTCACCCAGCGCGTGACGACGCGGAACCTCGGGGTCCCGGAGGAGTACGCCTCCTTCGCCGTGCCGTTCGGCGCGACCACGAAGATGGACGGGTGCGCGGCGATCTACCCCGCGCTCGCGGCGATCACCGTCGCGCAGATCTTCGGCATCGAGCTCGGCATCCAGGACTACCTGCTCATCGCGTTCGTCTCGGTCATCGGCTCCGCCGCGACCGCGGGCCTCACCGGCGCGGTCGTCATGCTCACGCTGACCCTGTCGACGCTGGGCCTGCCGGTCGAGGGCGTGGCGCTGCTGCTCGCCATCGACCCGATCCTGGACATGATCCGGACCGCGACCAACGTCGCCGGCCAGGCGCTCGTGCCGACAATTGTCGCCAAGCGCGAGGGGCTGCTCGACCTGGCGGCGTACGCCGCTCCCCGCGGAGACGCCCTGGGCGACGAGCCGGTCGCCGAGCAGCGCACCGAGCGGGAGCCGGTCTCGGCCTGAGCCCCGCTGCCGGCCGGGGCTAGCCCCGGGTCGCCAGCACGTAGAGCCGCTCGGTCGTCTCGCCCCGCGAGGCGACCGGGCCGCGCCGGTACCACTCGACGTCGCCGAGCCCGGCCGCCTCCACGGCGGTGCGGACCTCGGCGACGTCGTGCATCACGACGTCGAGCGACACCTCGTGGCCGAACCACTCCTCGAGCCGCCGCACCCGCAGCGGGCCGCCGGTGTGCAGGCCGAGCACCAGCAGTCCGCCCGGCGCGAGCGGCCGGGCCAGCGCGGCGACGGCCTCGCCGAGCTCGGCGGGGGCGAGGTGGATGAGCGAGTACCACGCCAGCACCGCTGCCCAGCCGTCCGCGGCCGGCGGCCGCACCAGGCGGCGCAGGTCGCCGACGGCGTACGTCGCGTCCGGGAAGCGCGCCTGCGCCTGCTCGACCATCGCGGGGGTGAGGTCGATGCCGGTGGCGTCGGCCCCGGCCGCGGCGAGGTACGCCGTCACCCGGCCCGGCCCGCAGCCGGCGTCGACCACGGGGCGGCCGCTCGCCACCGCGTGCCCGGCGACCCGGTCGAGCAGCCACCGCTCGAACGGCTGCCCGGGCAGCTCGTCGCCCATGGCGTCGGCGTAGTCGGCCGCGATCGCCCCGTATGACGCGCGCACCCGGTCGTCCCGGTCCTCGGGCAGCACCACGGGGCCGTCCGGCTCGACGGCCGCGACCACGTCCTCGGGCGCACCGAGCAGGTGCCGCCACCGGGCGTCCCGGTCCCCGCGCCGACGCGGCAGCTCCTCGACCAGCCCACGCTCGGCCATCCGCCGCAGGCGCGCCTCCGCCGCCTGCCGGTCGGCGAACGCGTGCAGCCGGTCGGTCCGCGAGCGCAGCTCGCCGGGCGCCTGCGGCCCGCGGAGCAGCAGCACCGTCAGCAGCGCGCGCTCGTCGTCCGCGAGACCGAGCACCTCGTCGAGCACCTGGTGGTACTTCAGCGTCCGCCGGCCGGTGTCGGACCACACGATCCGCAGCAGCCCGCGCTCCTTGAGCCGCCGGCCGACCTGCTCGACCAGCCGCTCGTCGTACTCCGTGACCGGCTCGCGGCTGCTCGTCTGGTTGCAGGCGGTGCGCAGGCCGCTGAGCGTCATCGGGTAGGACGCCGGCACGGTCACCTGCTTCTCGAGCAGCGCGCCGAGCACCCGCTGCTCCTCGTGGTCGAGCTGGAGGTCCGACGTGGGCGGGGTCTCGGTCACGCGGGCGACGATAGGGGAACGCCCCGACGGCACCCGGTGTTGAACCAGGTGATGCCCCGTCCGCTGCCACGTCCCTGGGTCCCCGAGCACGTCCTGGTCACCGCCGCCGCGGCGGAGCAGCCGCACACCGCCGAGGTGCTGCGCCGCGTCGAGGCGGCCGGCGTCGACGACGTGCGCCTGCTCCCCGGCAACCGCCTCACCGGCCTCAACGAGGGCTCCGAGCGCGAGGTCTACGCCCGCGCGAAGAAGACGCTCGCGCTCGTCGTCGCGCCACCCAGCGCCATCAAGCCGCAACCGATCCCGCCCAGCGCCGACTGGCGCATCGACCTGGCGAGGGGCTGCCCGGCGCACTGCCAGTACTGCTACCTCGCGGGCTCGCTCACCGGGCCGCCGATCACCCGCGCCTACGCCAACCTCGACGACGTCCTGGCCGGGATCGGCACCCACGCCGGTCGCGGCGCGGTCACCAGCGGCACCGCCGAGCGCGACCACGAGGGCACGACGTACGAGCTGTCCTGCTACACCGACCCGCTCGGCGTCGAGCACCTCACCGGCTCGCTCGCCGAGGCCGTGCGCCGCGTCGGCACAGGCGCGTACGGCGACGACGTGTCGCTGCGCTTCACGACGAAGTTCGACGCCGTCGACGACCTGCTCGCGCTTCCCCACGGCCGCCGCACCCGGATGCGCGTCTCGGTCAACGCCGAGGAGGTCGCCGGGCGGTTCGAGGGCGGCACGTCGCCCGTGCCCGCCCGGATCGAGGCGCTGCGCCGGGTGGCGCTCGCCGGCTACCGCGTCGGGCTCACGATCGCGCCGGTCATGCCGGTCGAGGGCTGGCAGGAGCAGTACGCCGCGCTGCTGGACGCCGTGGGCACGGCGCTGGCCGACGTCCCCGACCTCGACCTGACCACCGAGGTGATCACCCACCGCTTCACGCCGGGCTCCCGCGAGGTGCTGCTCGGGTGGTACCCGCGGACCAGGCTCGAGATGGACGAGTCCGTCCGGACCGCCAAGCGCACCAAGTTCGGCGGCGTCAAGCACGTCTACCCGCGCGAGACGATGACCGAGATGCGCGGCTGGTTCACCGACGCGCTGGCCGCCCGCCTCCCCGGCGCCCCGCTGCTCTACTGGACGTGAGGATGGTGCCATCGGCACGCGACCCTGGTAGCGTCAACGGTGTTGAAGGGGGTTCTCCCCACCTGGTGGCCGATCTGGCCGCCGCGCTCATCGCTTGTCCTTGGTCTTCTTCGTCTCGCACGTCGGCATCAGGCGCCTCGCTTTGTCTTCAGCCCCGCAGCGGGCAACAGGTCGCCCGCCGCTACCGACACGAAGGAAATGCATCATGACCAACGGCACCGTGAAGTGGTTCAGCGACGACAAGGGCTTCGGCTTCATCGCCCAGGAGGGCGGCGGCGCTGACGTCTTCGTCCACCACAGCAACATCCAGGGCAACGGCTACAAGTCCCTCAAGGACGACCAGCGCGTCGAGTTCGACGTCGTCGCCGGCCCGAAGGGCCCGCAGGCGGAGAACGTCCGCGCTGTCTGAGCCTCCCGGCTCCCACTCGCTTCGTCCAAGGGCGGTTCCCCGGTCACGCACCGGGGGCCGCCCTTCGGCGATTTCTGGCGCCGAGGCGCCCAGGGCTCACCAGCCCGCGACGGTGGTGACGCGTCCGGCGTCGGGGTCCCAGCGGCGCAGCCGGGTGAAGGTGAGCACGACGTCCTCGTGACCGAGCACGTCGACGGCCCGCTGGGCGTCGGCCCGGTCGAGCCGACGGGCCAGCGTCACGTGCGGCAGCCAGCCCAGGTGGGCTCGGTCCGGCACCTGCACGCGCACGGCGAGCACGCGGCGCACGACGTCGTCGTCGATGTCGACCGCGCGGGCCACGGTCAGCCGGTCCCCGCCGAGGAGCAGCAGGCCGGCCGACCGCGCCCGGAACGGCAGCAACGACCCGAGGCGCGCAGCAGCCACGTCGATCGCCGCGTCGGGCAGCTCGGGCGCGGAGACGACGGTCAGGTGCGGCGCGTTGGTCGCGCCGGGGTGGTCGAGCTGCGAGGGCAGTCCGGCGTCACGGAGCCGCTGCCAGTCGTGGCGGACCGCCTCGAGGCCGGCCTCGTCGGGCACCAGCTCGAGCGCGTGCAGCGGCATCAGGCCCCGCACCGTCCGCCGCGGGGCACCACCAGCTGGACACGCCGTTCCGTCACGGGGCGCCGGTACCCATACTCCGCGTCATGGCGCTCCTCGACACCTGGACCCATGGCGAGCACACCGACGCCGCCGGCACCAGCCACCCGACGTACCGCAAGGGGGACGGACCCGGCGTGGTCCTGGTCCACGAGATCCCCGGCATCTCGCCGGACGTCATCGAGTACGCCGAGGACCTGGTCGCCGCGGGCTACACCGTCGTCATGCCGCACCTGTTCGGCACGTCGGAGGCGCCGGTCGGTGCCCGGTCAGTGGGTCGCGCGCTCGCGCAGATCTGCGTCAGCCGGGAGATGTCGATGCTGGCCGCCGGCAGGACCACCCCGGTCGCGGGCTGGCTCCGCTCGCTGGCCCGCGAGCTGCACGAGGAGGTCGGCGGGCCCGGCGTCGGAGCGCTCGGCATGTGCTTCACCGGCGGCTTCGCGCTGGCGATGATGGTCGACGACTCGGTCGCCGCGCCGGTGCTGGCCCAGCCGTCCACGCCGTTCCCGCTCGGGCGTCGGCGCGCGTCGGACCTGCAGCTCTCCCCCGCCGACCTGGACGTGGTCCGCGAGCGGGCGGCCGCCGGCTGCTCGGTGCTCGGGCTGCGCTACCAGGGCGACCGGATGATCGGCACCCGCTTCGAGACGCTCACCCGCGAGCTCGGCGACGCGTTCCTCCGGGTCGACCTGCCCGGCTCGAAGCACTCCACCCTGACCCTCCACCGGCACCAGGACGCCGTCGACGCCGTGCTGGCATTCTTCGACGACCGGCTGCGGCGCTAGCCCGCCGCGACCGTGTAGAGCCCCGCCGAGGCCGCGAACAGCCCGGCGAACATCGCGGTGATGCCGACGACGTCGACCACCGACGCGTCACCGTGCACGCCGGCGAGCAGCACCGAGGCGGACACGACGACCTGTGTCAGCGCGGTGGCGCCCAGCGCCAGCACCATGCCCCGGGGCCGGAGCCGCGCGGCGAGCGAACCGAGGACCAGGACGGCCGGGACGGCGACGTACGCGCGGTCGGGGCGGCCGCCGTCGCCGACGATGCCGAGCGCGCCGGAGGCGAGGACGAGGAGGGCGGCGGTGCCGACGGCGACCACGAGCCCGAGGCGGGACGCGGTGGTCGGGGGGAGGCGCAGGCTCATGCCTCCGACGCTAGGCGTCCCGACGGTCGGGCCGGGTCGAGGAAGTGTGGAGGTCCCGTGGAGATCGCCGACCCGCGCCGGTGGGCTCAGTCGCTGAAGGGCGGCTGCGGGCCGGTCCGCGGGGCCCGGGGACCCGAGTGCGGCGACTGCGGGTGCGGACCCGGGTCGAGGTTGGTGTCGAGGTGCTCGCCGGCGATGCCGTCGTCCATCCGGCGTTGCTCCTGCTTGGCCGTGCGGGTGCTGGCGAGGAAGTAGCCGACAGCGATCGCGGCGAGCACGACGACGAGGACGATCCATCCGGTCATGCGGTACCGGTTCCGCACGCGGCCACCGGCATACCTCCGGCACGGACCCGTTCCCGCGGCTAGGTTGCGGAGCGTGGACAGCGCACGCGCGATCGAGAACCTCCTCTACCTCTACGCCGAGCGCGTCGACGCCGGCGACCTCGACGGCGTCGCGGCGCTCTTCGAGCACGGCAGCGTCGTTGGCCACGAGGGGCCGGCCGCGGTCAGGGAGATGTACGCCGCCACGGTGCGGCTGCACGAGCCGACCGGCCGCCCGCTCAGCCACCACGTCGTCAGCAACCCGATCGTCGACGTCGACGAGGCCGCGGGGACCGCGACCTGCCGCTCCCGGTTCACCGTCCTCCAGGCGACCCCCGACCTCCCGCTGCAGGCGGTCGCGGCCGGTCGTTACGTCGACACGTTCACCCGGGTCGACGGCACCTGGTGGTTCGCCACCCGCTCCATGCGGCTCGACCTCACCGGCGACCTGAGCCAGCACCTGCTCGGCTGACCTGCCACCCACCGTTGTCGACCGCCGCCGAGCGCGGTCCGGCGCTTCAACCAGTACCTCGGCACGACGAACGGGCTCCTGCTCAGCTGCCTGGGGCGACGAGCAGGCAGAACGGGTGGCCGGCAGGGTCGGCGAGCACGTAGAGCGGCTCGTCGGGGTCGTCGGTGCGGTCGTGGAGCAGCCGCGCACCGAGCTCTTCGGCACGCCAGCGCTGGCGCTCGAGCGCTGCGACGTCGGGCACGCGGAGGTCGAGGTGCATCTGGGCGGGGACCTCGTGGTCAGGCCAGTCGGGGCGCTTGATGGACGGGACGTCCTGGAAGGCGAGCACCCGCCTGCCCGCGTCGTCGACGAGCACGAGCCAGTCGACGTCGTCAGGCGACCCGTCGGTCGGGGGTTCGTCGCCGGAGCGCCACTGCAGGCCGAGCAGCTCGCGGTAGAAATCCGCCAGCGGCCGGCACTCGAGCGCATCGATGACGGTGTGCATGAGCACGGGGTGGTCGGTCACAGCGCCTCCGTCCGCGTCGGAGGCCTCAGGTGGTCTCGACGGGCCGGGCGGGGTCCGCGGTCCAGGCGTTCATGGAGCCGTCGTAGACCGCGACGTCGTCACGCCCGAGCTCCATGAGAGCGAGCGCGGCTGCGGTCGCGGCGATGCCGCCGCCGCAGTAGGTCACCGGCTGCTTGCCGGGGTCGAGCGCGCCGACGGACTCGAACAGGCCGCGCAGCTCGTCGAGCGGACGCATCCGCCAGTCCGGGCCGACCAGCTCGCCGAACGGCACGTTGACGCTGCCGGGGATGTGGCCGGCGGCGAAGGTGTCGCGGTCGAGAGCGTTGACGAGCAGCACGCCCGGGTCGTCGACGGCGCGCTCGACGTCGGCGGTGTGGCTGATCCGCTCCGGACGGCGGCGCACGGTGAAGGTCGTGGGCGGGTAGGTCTCGGTGCCGGTCGTCGTCTCGTAGCCGGCCGCCTGCCAGGCCGCGAGCCCGCCGTCGAGGACCGACACGTTGTCGTTGCCCTCCAGCCCGAACTGCCACCACAGCCGCGTCGCCCAGATGCCGTTGACCGAGTCGTAGACGACGACGCGGTGCTCGTCCCCGACCCCGGCCTCGCCGACGACGGCGGCGAACCGCTCGCTGGCCACGGCGGCGAACGGCGCCTCGCCCTCGGGGTCGCTCAGCCCGGCGACCTGGTCGACGAAGGCCGCGCCCGGCACGTGCCCGCGCTCGTAGCTCTCCCGCCCCGGCTCGACGTGCGCCCCGTCGGCGTCGAAGGACAGGTGCACCGTCGCGTCGAGGACGCGCAGGGTGGGGTCGGAGAGGTGCTCGTGGAGCCACTCGACGGACACGTGGCGGGGTGCGTCGCTCATGCGCCGCCGGTACCCACCTGCCGTCCCGCGACGCCGACCGCGCGCCGTACCCTCGTCGCCGTGCAAGGCACCCCGCAGTGATCACGACCGTCCTCGTCGAGCACCCCTGGCTCTCCCCCACGGCGCTGCTGCTGCTCGTCGTCGTCGGCCCGTTCGTCGGAGCGTGGCTGAGCGCCCGCCCGCGGCTCGCGTGGGCGGCGACGGTCCTCTCGCTGGTGCCGGTGGTGGCGCTGACGCTGGTGCCGGTCGGCCGCGAGCTGTTCTCCCGCTGCGAGGTCGCCTGGACGCTGCCGACCCCCGGCCGGGTGGAGCTCGCCGCGAACGTCGTCCTCCTCGTCGCCCCCGCCCTCCTCGCTGCCGTGGCGTCGCGCTGCCCCGCCCTGGCCGTCCTCGGGGCCAGCCTGCTGTGCGCCGCGATCGAGACGCTGCAGGCAGTCGTGCCGGCGCTCGGTCGCTCGTGCTCGACCGACGACTGGCTCTCCAACACCGTCGGCGCCGTCACCGGCGGGCTGCTCGGCTGGCTCGCGCTGACCCTCGCACGGAACCGCGTCCGCCGTCCCTGAGGCTTGTTAGCCTCGGGAGTGGGCCGAAGCGGCTCGCCGGACGAGGGAGCCGTACCCGGACAGCGACAAGACGGCCGCGAGGAGTCGTCGTGGCGTGGTTCGTGCTGGTCCTGTCCGGAGGTCTTGAGGCGGTGTGGGCGGTCGCGCTCGGCCGGTCGGAGGGCTTCTCGCGGTTGACGCCGTCGATCGTCTTCGCGGTCGCGCTCACGGCGAGCATGGCCGGCCTCGCCTACGCGATGCGCACCCTCCCCATCGGCACGGCGTACGCCGTGTGGGTGGGCATCGGCGCGTCGCTCACGGTCGCCTTCGGCATGGCCACCGGTGCCGAGCCGGTCAGCGTCGCCCGCGTGCTGCTGATCGCCGGGTTGGTCGGCTGCGTCATCGGGCTCAAGCTCGTCCACTGACCGGCGGGTCGGCCGGCGTCACGGCTGCGGGGGCGGCGTGGCCGCTGCCGTCCGTGCCGAGGGCGTCCGCGGCCGAGACGACGAGCCCGCCGAGCAGGAACGCGGCGATGGCGGCGACGAGCGTCGAGGTCGCGATCGCCGGGATGAACCGCCGGTAGCCGGTGGGCTCGGCCGGGGCGCCGTGGAACGCGTGGGTGAGGGCGTGCCCCTTGCCCCGCGCGAGCAGGTACCGGTTGAGCGGGTAGGCCGCGGCGAACGCGACCGCCAGCGCGACCGGCATGGCGACCCAGAACGTGACGTCGACCAGGCCGGCGCCCATCGCGCCGGGCACGAGCGCCATGACGGCGTTGTCCACGACCTCCATGGTCGCGATCGAGAGCGTGTCGGCGGCGAGCACGATGCCCAGCGCGGCACCGACGCCCAGGCCGGTGCGGACGAGCGGCAGGGTCGAGAGCGCGTAGCCGAAGAGGAACGCCAGGCCCACCGCCAGGACGATGGTCCAGCCGTTCGACAGGCCGAGGGCGGTGCCGATCATCAGGCCGGCGATCTCGCCGATCGCGCAACCGCTGAGGCAGTGGAGCGTGGCGCTGACGGCCATCGACCGGCTCGCCGTGGCGTGGGGGTGGTGTGGGTGCGTGGAGTGATCCATGCCGACCCGAACACATACCCCCCCGGGGTACATTCCCGGATGCGGGAGAATCGTCAGTCCTCGACCACCCGCACCGCCGTCCGTTGCTCACCGAGCTCGACGGTCGCCGGCATGCCGCGCTCCAGCCGCACGACCACCCGGACGTCGTGCCCGACGGGGGCGAGCCGCACGACCCGCTGCAGGCGGTCGGCCACCGCGTGGTGCCCTGCCAGCAGCTCCGTGGCCGGCAGCTCCTCGGCCCACGCCCGGAGCGTGGCGACGACGAGCACCTCCAGGGGCCGTACGTCGTCCTCCCGCCAGCCGCCGATGCCCTCGGGGTCCTGACGCACGGTGAGCTTCACCCGTGCGGTCACCACCTCGTTGTCCCGCGCGACGAGCGGCGTCGGAGCGAGCACCAGCTCGCGGGTCCGACGGTCCGCGTCCGCCCCGGTCGCCCGGCGACGTGCCCGCGTCTGCATCCTGGTCGCGTAGACGGCGACCACCCCTGCGACGACGAGCGCGACCAGCAGGAGGGTCAGCAGGGGCAGCAGCGAGGACATGCCGCCCAGTCTCAGGCCGAGAGCACCAGCCCGCTGGTCGGCACGCCGGTGCCGGCGGTGACCAGCACGTGCCCGGCGCCGTCGACCTGGTTGACCGAGGTGCCGCGCAGCTGGCGGACGCCCTCGGCGATGCCGTTCATCCCGTGGATGTAGGCCTCGCCGAGCTGGCCGCCGTGGGTGTTGACCGGCAGCCGGCCGCCGATCTCGATCGCACCGTCCGCGACGAACCCGGGCGCCTCGCCGCGGCCGCAGAAGCCCAGCTCCTCCAGCTGCATGAGGACGTAGGGCGTGAAGTGGTCGTAGAGGATCGCGACCGGCATGTCGTCGGGCCGCAGGCCGGATTGGCGCCACAGCTCGCGACCGACGACGCCCATCTCGGGGATGCCGATGTCGTCGCGGTAGTACGACGTCATCACGAACTGGTCCTTGCCGCTCCCCTGCGCCGCTGCGGCGACGTACGCCGGCTTCTGCGGCAGGTCCTTCGCCCGCTCGGCCGAGACCACGACGAGGGCCACCGCCCCGTCGGACTCCTGGCAGCAGTCGAGCAGGTGGAGCGGGTCGGCGATCATCCGCGAGGCCTGGTGGTCCTCGAGGGTGATCGGCCGCTCGAAGAAGAAGGCGTTCGGGTTGGTGGCGGCGTGCCGGCGGTCGGCGACCGCGACGCGGCCGAAGTCCTCCGAGGTGGCGCCGTACTCGTGCATGTAGCGCCGCGCCTGCATGGCGACGGTCGCGGCCGGCGTGCCGAGGCCCATCGGGTAGGTCCAGGCGTTGTCGAGGCCGTTGGTGTTGACCTGGGTGGCCGCGGCGACCGAGACCTGGCCGAAGCGGCTGCCCGAGCGCTCGTTGAAGCCGCGGTAGCAGACCACGACGTCGGCGACGCCGGTCGCGACGGCCATCGCGGCCTGCTGGACGGTCGCGCAGGCGGCGCCGCCGCCGTAGTTGATCCGGGAGAAGAACCGCAGCTCCGGCACCCCGAGCTCGCGGGCGACCGCGATCTCCGAGGAGGTGTCCATCGTGAACGTCGTCAGGCCGTCGACGTCGGCCGGCGTGAGCCCGCAGTCGGCCAGCGCGGCGAGCACCGCCTCGACGGAGAGCTGGAGCTCCGAGCGACCGGACTCCTTGGAGAACTCGGTGGCGCCGATGCCGACGATCGCGGCCTCGCGGGAGAAGCCCGCCATCAGACGGCCACCTTCACGGTGCCGATGACGTGGTCGCCGAGCGAGACCGACCCGGTGACCGTGAGCGTGGCGACGCCGTCCTCCACCGACTCGACGGAGCCGGTGAAGCTGAGGGTGTCGTAGGGGTACGCCGGCGCGCCGAGGCGGATCGCGATGCCGCGGACCTCGGTGTCCCAGTGGCCCGTCCGCTGGTGGGCCCAGTCGGTGACGTACCGCTCGACGAGGGCGGTCGAGGTCAGGATGTTGACGAAGATGTCCTTCGACCCGGCCGCCTGCGCGATGTCGCGGTCGTGGTGGACGTCCTGGAAGTCGCGGGTGGAGATCGCCGTGCTCACCACGAGGGTGGGCGTGATCGGCACCTCCCAGGTCGGGATGGTGTCCCCCACGGTGAGGGGCAGGGTGGACGTGGTCATCTCAGGCCTTCCGCCAGGTCGGGAGGGTCAGGTCGTCGTCGATGCGGGTGAAGTCGACGCGCAGGCGCATGCCGATCTCGATCTCCTCGGAACCCCCGCCATCGGGCACGGCGTCGGTGACCTCGCCGACCATCCGGACACCCTCGTCGAGGTCGATGAGCGCGATGACGATCGGCAGCTCCTTGCCGGGCACGGGCGGGTGCCGGTGCACGACGTAGGAGAAGACCGTGCCGGTGCCGGCCGCGACGACGTACGTCTGGTCGAACGAGTGGCACCGCGGGCAGGACGGGCCGGGCGGGAACCGCAGCGAACCGCAGCCGTTGCACTTCTGGATGCGCAGCTCGCCGGCGGCGGTGCCCTCCCAGAAGAACGCGCTGTCGCGGCCGACCATCGGCCGGATGACAGCGACACTTCCGGGGGCGCTCACGAGGCCGCCCCCCTCGGGATGAACTTGAGGACGCGGAAGAGCATGGTCGCGACCACCTCGGCGTCGCTCTCCGACCCGTCGACGTACCAGGTGTTGCGCGAGGTGACGAAGTAGCCCTCGCCCATGCCGGTCCTCTTCGGGCCGACGACGGAGTCGAGGGCGGTGGTGACGCGCACCTGCTCGCCGACGCGCAGCGTACGGCGGTACTCCTGCTCGCAGTTCGTCCCGAGGACCGCGGTGTAGCCCTCGTCGGTCAGCACCTTCATCATCCCGTGCAGGGGGTCGTCGGCCGGTGGCTTCCCGCCCAGGCCGTACATCGTCCACACCTGCGCCATCGACGGCGGCGCCTCCCCGGCCTGCCAGCGCGGGTTGGTGTTGCCCATCGCCTCGAGCCAGTTGTTGATCGTCGGCTGGTTGACCGGGTCGCGCGCCTCGCGCTCAGCCGCCTCGCCGAGCGCCTTGATCCGCTCGGCCTCGGCCATGATCCGCTCGTGTGCGCCGGTGTCGGCGGCGGCCGCGCTCATCGGGGTCCCCGCGAAGTTGTCTGCGGGAGCGAAGCGGAGGAGGAGAACTTCGTGGGGTGATTCATCGCGGCACCCGCGGCAGCCCGAGACCGAACATCGCGATTAGCTCACGCTGCACCTCCTGCACGCCACCACCGAAGGTGAGGACGAGGTTGCGCTTGGCCTGCGCGTCGAGGTAGTCGACCAGGTGCCGCGTCTCGGCCTCCGCCGGGTCGCCGTACCGGTGCACGACGCGCGTCAGGTCGTCGAGCAGGTGCTGGACCTGGTCGGCGGCGAAGACCTTCGAGGACGACGCGTCGCCGACCGAGATCTCCCCGGTGGCCGCGGCGCGGGCGACCTCCCAGTTGAGCAGCTCGTTGACGCGGAAGACCGCGGTGGTGCGGCCCATCACGTCGACGACATCCGGGTGCTCGGCGACGCCGGCCTTGGTCGCCCAGTCCAGGACGCGGTCGCGCAGCCCCTCGATGCGGCCGGCCGGGCCGAGCATGACGCGCTCGTGGTTGAGCTGGGTGGTGATCAGCTTCCAGCCCTGGTTCTCCTCGCCGACCAGCATGTCGACCGGCACGCGCACGTCGTTGTAGTACGTCGCGTTGACGTGGTGGCTGCCGTCGGCGGTGATGATCGGCGTGAAGGAGTAGCCGGGGTCGGTCGTGTCGACGATGAGGATCGAGATGCCCTTGTGCTTGGGCGCGTCGGGGTCGGTGCGGACCGCGAGCCAGACGTAGTCGGCCTGGTGGCCGCCGGTGGTCCACAGCTTCTGGCCGTTGACGACGTAGTGATCGCCGTCGCGGCGGGCGGTCGTGCGCAGCGAGGCGAGGTCGGTGCCGGCGTCGGGCTCGGAGTAGCCGATCGCGAAGTGCACGTCGCCCTCGAGGATCCGCTTGAGGAACAGGTCCTTCTGCTTCTGCGTGCCGTAGCGGATCAGCGTCGGGCCGACGGTCTGCAGGGTGACCGCCGGGAGGTGGACGTCGGCGCGCTGCGCCTCGTTGGCGAAGACCGTCTGCTCGATCTCGCCGAGCCCGTGGCCGCCGTACTCCTTCGGCCAGCCGACGCCCATCCAGCCGTCGGCGCCCATCTGCCGCACGACGCGCTGGTACGTCGGGCCGTGCCGGTCCTTGCCCATGTCGAGGTGCGCGTCGTGGTCGGCCAGGCCGGTGAAGTAGGTCCGCAGCTCGGCCTTGAGCGCGCGCTGCTCGGCGCTGAGCTCGAGGTTCTTGGTGGTCGGGTCCTCGACGTGGACGTGCTCGGGGCGGGTGTCGAGCGCGTGCACGACGTCCATCACCCACGAGTAGTAGTGGTGCATCGGGTAGGTCTCGTCGACGCCCATGCCGCCGTGGAGGTGGTGGCAGGTGCGCATGGCGCGGGGCGCCTCGGCGGAGATCCAGTACGCCGCGACGGCGAGGTCGTCGGTCGCGTCCAGGCCGTGCTCGACGCGCCAGGCGGCGTTGGCCCCGGCCAGGTCGGCCAGCCGGGAGGTGATGTAGACGTCGGCGACCTGCATGGCGACGGCCTGGAACTGCGCGAGCGAGCGGCCGAACTGGGTGCGGCCCTTGATGTACTCCGCGGTCAGGTCGCGGGCGCCGGCCACCACGCCCGCGGCGGTGAGGACCAGACCGGTGACCGCGTGCTCGAGCAGCGACCGGGCGGCCTCCGCCCCGCCGACCAGCTCGGCCGGGGCGCCGTCGAGGACGACGGTGTGCTCGGGGAGCCGGGCCGAGGAGGGCGACTCGTGCAGCTCGACGCCCGGGCCGCTGGGGTCGACGAGCACCAGCACCGGCTCGCCGTCGGACCCGGTCGCGGTGACGAGCAGGCGGGCCGCGGCGTCGGCGTACGACACGCCGACCTTGCGCCCGGACACCGTGCTGCCGTCGTACGTCGTGGCGGGCGGCGTCGCCCAGGACGCGCTGAGCCCCCGGCCGACCTCGCGGAGCGCGGGCGTCAGCAGCAGCTCCCCGGAAGCGACGCCGGGCAGGAGCGCCGCGCGCTGCTCGTCGCTGCCGTGGGCGGCGAGGACGAGCGCGCCGCAGCACAGCGTCTCCCAGACGGGGAGGTGGCGGGCGCGGGTGCCCGTCTCGCGCAGCAGGACCGCGACCTCGGCCAGGCCGAGTCCCTCTCCCCCGTGCTCGGCCGGGACGGGCAGCGCCGTGAGACCGTTCGCGGCGAGCGCCGCCCAGTCCTCGCGCCAGCCGCCGCCGCCGCGCTCCAGCGCCTCGGTGATGACCGACCGGACCGCGTCGAGCGACTCGGCGCGCTCCGCGTCCACCTCGGTGTAGCCGTCCGTGCCCACGCGTGTCTCCTCACGACTCGGGGTGCCCCGCTGCGAAACTGTAACGTGTTCTAGCACAGGTCGACGGTCGCGCGAGGAGGTGATCCCACTGGCTCTGCCGACCCCTCGCAGCGCGCTCCGCCGGGTCTACATGCCGTGGGCGCGGATCCCCGCGGGCCGCACCGTCGAGCTGCCCGGGCGGGGCACGACGTACGTCACCGACACCCCGGGCCCGTCCGCGTCCTCGACGCCGCTGGTGCTGCTGCACGCGCTGGGATGCACGGGGTTGCTGACGTGGTACCCGGCGGTCGAGGCCCTCGCCCGGCGGTTCCGCGTCATCACCCTGGACCAGCGCTGGCACGGCCAGGGCATCCGCAGCGAGGACTTCTCGCTGCGCGACTGCGCCGACGACGTGGCCGCGCTGTGCGACGTGCTGGGGCTCGACGAAGTGCTCGTCGGCGGCTACTCGATGGGCGGCGTCGTCGCCCAGCGCGTCTGGCGCCAGCACCCGGACCGCGTCGCCGGGCTGGTGCTGGCCGCGACGAGCGACCGGTTCCGCAACAACCCCGTCGAGCAGGGGTTCTTCGCCGGCATGGGCGCCACGATGCTCGCCGCCCGCGGCATCTCCCGCTCCCGCACCGCCGTCCGCGCCGCCCGCGGAGCGACCGGCCTGCGTCCCACCGACGTCCACGACTGGGCGCTGCGCGAGCTGCGGAGCACCAGCCCGTGGGCGGTCGGCCAGGCGCTCAGCGCGCTCGGGAACCACCACTCCCAGCCGTGGCTCGGCCGGATCGACGTCCCGACCGCCGTCGTCGTCACGCTGGGCGACCGCGTCATCCCCGCCTCCCGCCAGCTCGCCCTGGCCCGCCGAATCCCCGGCGCCACGGCCCACGAGGTCGCCACCGGCCACGCCGGCTGCGTGCTGCAGGCCGAGGTGTTCGTCCCCCGCTTCCTCGAGGCCGCCGTCACCGTCGACGCCCGCAGCCGATCCGCTGGTTGAGCAGCAACACCCACCCCATCACCGGGCAGGATGCCGCCATGCCCGCCTACCTGGCCTGGACGGCCGAGCCGCCGGAGGACCTCGACGGCCCGTGGACCGAGGCCCGACCGGTCGCCCCCGGCCTGCTGCTCATCGACAGCACCGAGCACCTCTCGGCGGTCTACCACGCGCTCAAGTGGTCGCTGCCCGACGACGCCGCGCTCGTCGTCGTACCTCTCCACGAGACCCCGAAGCTGCGTGGCCTGGCACCCGGCACGACGACGTGGCTGCGCGAGCGCACGGTGCCTCAGCAGCGAACATGAGAGCCGGCCTCATGAAGGTCTCACCCGGCCCTCATGGCCACCGCGCAGAGTGGGAACCGTTCGGGCCACACGTCCCGGACTCCCCCGGAAGCCCCTCTTCGAACGGAGCCACCCCATGACGCACGCTCGCACCGTCACCGCCGCCCTCGCCGCGGCCTCCCTGATCGCCGCGCCCCTCGCCCTCGCTGCCCCCGCCCACGCCGACGGCCCGGAGAAGGAGCGCGAGTTCCGCGTGGCCGGCGCCGACGTGGACTTCTCCGTCGAGAAGGACGACGGCCGGTTCGAGATCGACGTCGACATCGACGACGCCCGCCCGGGCAGCAAGTGGCGCGTGGTGCTGCGCCACGACGGCAAGCGGTTCCACAACAAGGTGCACCGTGCCGACTCCGACGGCGACATCGACATCGACAAGCGGCGCCGCGACACCAAGGGCGCCGACGTCTTCAAGGTGACCGTCAAGAAGGTCGGCGGCAACGGCAAGACCCGCACGATCCGGATGCGCTGACCCGCCGGACCGGCACGGCCGCACGCGGCGTGGCTGCCGGCGGTCGTGTGTCCCTGGACGCGGTGGAGCGCGTCGTCAGGCACACGACCCCGGCGCCGCCGGTGCGATCCGGCAGGTCCTGCGCTGGTACGACGGCGGGTCAGACGAGACCGCGCCGGCGGCCGAGGAACGACCGCTTCCTGCCGGGAAGCGCCTTGCCGGCCTTCTTGCCGGCGCGCTCGGCCGACCTGCCGAGCGCGTCGACCGGATGGCGCACCTCGCGCGGCAGCATCAGGGTCATCGCGAAGCGGAAGAGCCTACGAGCGAGCATCAGGACCGGGATCCCCAGCGGCAGCAGGACCAGGGTCACGCACAGCAGCACGCCGACCAGGCCGACGAGCCCTGCCAGGATCCACAGCACAGCGCCCGCGAGCGCGGCCAGGATGCGCACCGTTCACCGGCCCGGGTCGGCCGGCGCGCCGTGTGCCGGCGTGCCGTAGTGCGCGTGCAGCTCGTGGGCCTGGGCCGCGTCGAAGGTCCCGCCGCGCAGCTCCGGCTGGGGAGCGGCATCGATTGTCGCCAGGTCGAAGGGCACGACGAGGTCGCCGCCCTCGTCGAGCCTGCTCCCGGCCACCGGCACGAAGCACGCCGGACCGCCGAGCAGGGAGCGCCGCACGCTCACGAACTCCGGCGCGACGAGGTCGCGGTCGAGGATGACGGCACCCACCTTGCCCACCTTGGTGCCGTCGCGGCTCAGGAGGTCGGCGTCCAGCAGCCGCGGGTCGGGGGTGCTGGCGGTGGTCATGAGCGGCTCCTGTCCGGTGCACAGGTCCGGCACCCTGCCGACGCGGACCGCAGGCAGGGGACCTCCCGACCATCATGGGGGCGACCGCTCGCCGCCGGCGTACTCAACATCGGGTAAGTCCTGCGCAGAGCGGGCGCGCGTGGCATCCGGGCCGGACGCGTCGGGTACGTGACGGGTGTCGGCGCGCACGAGGACGCTCCTCCGGCGGCCGACCGCTCGACCGCCGACCCCTGATCGATCGGAGCCCCGGATGACCGACCGCGCTGACGAGCACCGCGAAGAGCAGTACAGCGCGCGTGACCAGCTGATGGCCACGTTGCTCCAGAAGGTGGCCGACGACGCCTATCCGTCCTCGACGATGATGGACCTGGTCGAGGAGAACCTGCAGCCCCACCACGTGCCGGTCTACAGCGAGATCCTGCTCGACAAGATCCGTGCCGACCAGTACCCGAGCATCGACCTGATCAGGCGCCTCAGCGACCTGGCCTGACCTGCGGCGCGTCACCTCGGGACGGGCGCCCCGCGTGCACCGAAGGAGGACGACTCGTGGAGATCATCGGAGTGCTCGTGGCCGGCGTCATCATCGGCCTGCTGGGCAAGTTCGTCGCCCCGGGCGACAAGGACAACATCCCGCTCTGGCTGACCATCCTGTGCGGCATCGGAGGGGTCGTCATCGGCTGGTTCGTCTACCGCGCGTTCGGCGGTGACGGCAGCGACGGCATCGACTGGGTGCGGTGGGCCGTCGCGATCGCCTGCGCCGCGGTGCTGGTGGTCATCGCCTCGGGCGTCACCGGGCGGAGCAAGGGCGGGCGCAAGGTCTTCCGGTAGGGGGGTCGGGCGTCGGGACCGCCCTCGGGGATCGGGCGGTCCCGACTCAGTCCGGTGCCAGCAGGGTGCCGAGCGGGCCCAGGTCGATGTCGAGGTCGGCGCTCGTCAGGCCGTAGCGGTCCTTGAGGTCCTCCATGGCCCGCTCGAGGTGCATCAGCCCGGTGCCGAGCTCCTCGACCTGCTCATCGGTGAGGTCGCCCTCGTCCACCCGCCGCAGGGCCTGGCGCTCCATGAGCTGGCGGACCAGCTCGACGATCGTCAGCACCAGCTTGAGCAGGTCCCTCTCCACCGACTCCGCGTCGGTCTCGAGGCGCTGGGGCAGCACGTGGCGGCCCGGGGCGCGCCCCGCTGTGGGGCCGCGACGTTCCCCGGTCCGCTCCTCCGTCCGTTCCTCGGGCCGTTGCTCGCTCACGGCCAGCCCCTCACCATCTCGGCCCGCACCGACGTGATCAACGCGTGCAGCCGCACCTGCACCAGGTCGACGCCGGCGAGCGAAATCACGACGTCGCCGGCCAGGACGACACCCGTGCCGAGCAGGCGGTCGAGCAGGTCGACCAGCGACGCCGGAGCGCCCCCGCCGAGCGGCCGGTCGTCCGATGTGTCGGCACGGCTTTGGTCGAGCCCGGCGTGCCCGCCGTGCCCGTCGAGCACGGCGTCCAGGCTGCCGGCCGGGCCGGCGGCGCTCACCTCTGCTCCAGCATCGCGAACGAGTACGGCGGCCAGGGACCACCGACGTCGACGACCACGTCCGGGTGCTGGGCGGTCAGCTCCCGGAGCCGCTCGACGAACGCCTCGTGCTCGTCGTCCGCGACCAGGTACGCGCCGTTGTGGACCATGGTGCCCGTGTGCCCGCTCAGGCGCGGGTCCTGCGGCGGCAGGAGACGGGATGCGGCCGCCCGTCCCGCCAGTGCCTGGTGCACCGCCCGGCCGAGCTCGGCGCCCCGCTCCTCCGCCGCGACCCGGCCGGCCAGGGACTCCTTCTTGCGCCGCAGGTAGTCCGCGCCGCCCGCGGCTGCCTGCGCGTCACCGGCGTGCGTGGCCGCCCCCGGGCCCACGCCGGCCGGGGCCGGAGCCGGCGGCAGGACCACCTTGACGCTCCACTCGTGACGCCCGGTGACCCGGTCGAGGACCTGCTCGAGGGCGAAGCGCCACTCGAAGAGCCGCGCGCGCATCCCGTCGTCGTCGAGAAAGACGGTGGCCAGCCTGAGCGGCGCCGTCGGGCCCACCTGCGCGACGGCCTGGACGACCCGGTCGTGGTCACGCACGACGTCCTCGAGCCACGACAGCTGCTCGAGGTTCTCCCGCAGCGGCTCCTCCCCGAACTCGGCGAGGTCGACGTCGCTCACGACCGCGTCGAGGTCGAGGTGGCGCACCACCTCGACCTCCGCGCCGTGGATACCTCGGACCTCCAGCGGACCGGGCCGGAGGCCGCGACTGATGGCGTAGACGTAGCGCGCGCTCGTGCTCACCGCCCGCCCCCGTCCGCGCGGCTCGGCCGGCGCTCGTCATCGGCCCCGGCCTCGTCATGGGCACGGCCGCGTCCCTCGTCCTCCGTCGCGGGTCCACCGCCCGACTCGAGGGCGCGCACGCGCTCGCGGAGCGCGCGGTTCTCCTCGGCGAGGTCGTTCTCCTGGGAGGTGAGCATCGGGTCGTTGCGCCACCAGTCGATGCCCATCTCCTGGGCCTTGTCGACGGACACGACGAGCAGCCGGATCTTGATCGTCAGGAGCTCGATGTCCAGGAGGTTCACCCGGATGTCCCCCGCGATGATGATGCCCTTGTCCAGCACCCGCTCCAGCACGTCCGCCAGGCTCGCGGGCTGCGGGCGGCCGCCGACCGCACCGGAGTACGGCCGTGCGGCCGGCACCCCGGTGGACTCGCTCACGGCCCGCCCTCCGTCGAGCCGCGCACGAAGCGCTCCCTGCGGCGGTAGCCGAGAAGCTCGCCGTCGTCGTCCACCTCCACCTCGTAGCTGGCCAGCACGTCGGTGGTCTCGGGGACGCGGTGCAGCTCGAGCACCTCTACGACCACCACCCATCCGTCGTCGGTGCGATGGAGTCCGGTGACGCCCTCGGGCTGCTTGCCGGTGAGCTCCAGCAGCTGGGACGCCGCCTGCTCGGCCAGCTGGCGGGGGCGGAGCCGCCTCGACCGCTCCTGACCGGAGCGGTCGTCCGACGACGCCGAGCCGGCTGGGGACCGGGCTGACCCGTCGGTCGAGCTCGCGGCCGGCTTGCCGGACGACCGTGCTGCCGACTTCGCGGCCGGACGCTTCCGGACCGGTCGTTCCTCAGCCATGACGTCCTCCTGCTCCCCTGCGGCGCGCCTCGACGAGCCGGTCGACGAGCTCGTCCTCACGCGCGACGGCCTCGTCCTCGGTGAGCTCGCCCTCGTCGCGCAACCGCGCGACCTCCTCGAGCTCGCGTCGGATGGTCGCGGGGTCGTAGTACTGCTCCTCCGCCGCGGCGAGGACCTGCTCCGCCACCGCCACGGTGCCGCGCAGGGGCGCGAGCGGGAGGCCGAGCAGCCCGGTCAGCAGCCCCATCAGGCACCCCCCACGAAGTCGAAGGGGGCGGACGGACCGGTGAGCGCAAGCCTGATGCGTTCGTGCACGGCCTCCGCCAGCTCCTCGAGCTGGGCCTCGAGCTCCGCCACGCGCTCGTCGTCGACGAGCAGCGAGAACGTCGCCAGGCCCTCGAGGTCGGTGCCGAGCACGATCACGTGGTCCACCACGAAGGGGAGCACGGCGTCCAGCAGGACGTCGGCGTCGAACGCGCGCAGGTCCTCCATCGCCGCGGCGACCCGGCGGCCCAGCTCGACCCGGTCGGCGTGGCTCTCCAGCTCCGAGCGGTCCTTGGTCTGCTCGCGGAGCGCCGCCACCGTCGGGTCCAGGGACAGGATCTCCGTCAGCGGCACCCCGGGGACGTACGTCGCGCGCAGCTGGTACTGCGACCGACCCTCGAGGTCGTCCAGGAGCGCCACGAGCCGAGGCTCGTCGGGACCGAGCACGCCGTCCCTGACGTCGTCGTCGTCGAGGAGCATCGACCCGAACTGCACCGGGACGACCGGCCCCTGAGCAGCCAGGTGGTCGAGCACGCGCTGGTAGGCCATCAAGTCCGCCCGGCGACCCGGCGGCCGGTCGAGGAGGACGTCGTTCACCACGGCGGCGACGTCGCCCTCGACGACCAGCCGGAGCGGTACGTCGTCCAGGCCCGCCGGGGCGTCGCGCGCCTCGGGCATGCCGGCGCGGACGACGGCGTAGACGAAGCAGCCTCGGGCGACCTCGCCCCGGTCGTCCTCGGCCCGGCTGGCGCTCGCCACCGTCGACACGGTCACTCGTCGCTCGAGCCGCGACGCGCGGGTGCCTTGCGCGCGGGCCGGCGCGAGCCCTCGTCCTCGTCGTCGTCCTTCTCCTTGCCGCTGGTGAGGGCGCTCTTCACACCGCTCACAGCGCCCTTCACCTTGCGGCTGGCGCCGCTCTGCTGCATGTCGCCGAGGAACTCGTCGAGCGGCTTGCCACCGCCGTTCTCCACGAGGTCGAGCCGGTTGGTGGCCTCCGCGAACCGGAGGTAGGTGTCGACGCTCGCGATCACGATGCGGGCGTCGATCGTCAGCAGCTCGATGCCGACGAGAGAGACCCGGACGTAGGCATCGATGACGATGCCCTTGTCCAGGATCATCTCGACGACGTCGGCGAGCCCGCTGGGCGCCGGGCGTTCGAGGTAGCCGCCACCCTGGCGGCGGGACATGGTCTGCGTGGTCATGGTGTCTCCTGGATGTCGGGGGGGTCAGCCGGCCTTGCGACGGGTGCGCCGCTTCGGGGGCTCGGGTTCGGCTTCTTCCTCGGGCTCGGCCTCGTCCTCGGGCTCGTCCTCGGCCTCTGCTTCGGGCTCGACCCCGTCCTCGGTCTCGTCGTCCTCGGCGGGCTCCTCCTCGTCCACGTACTCGTCGGCGTCCGCGGCGTCCTCGGTCTCCTCCGGTGCGTCCTCGTCGGTCGCCTCCGGCTCCTCCTCGGCGTACTCCTCCGAGTCCTCTGCGTCCTCTGCGTCCTCTGCGTCCTCGGCGTCCTCGGCGTCCTCGGGTGCCTCGTCCTCGGCGTACTCCTCGCCGTCCTCGGCGTCCTCGGGCGCCTCGTCCTCGGCGTACTCCTCGCCGTCCTCCGCGTCCTCGGGCGCCTCGTCCTCGGCGTACTCCTCGCCGTCCTCCGCGTCCTCGGGCGCCTCGTCCTCGGCGTACTCCTCGCCGTCCTCGGCGTCCTCGGGCGCCTCGTCCTCGGCGTACTCCTCGCCGTCCTCGGCGTCCTCGGGAGCGTCGTCCTCGGCGTAGTCCTCGGAGTCGTCGGTCTGGTCCTCGGCGTCCTGGCCCTCCTGCTCCTCGGCCTCCTGCTGCTCCTCCTCGACGACCTCCTCGTGGGACTGGACCACCTCGCCGTCCTGGATGACGCCGCGCCAGCCCTCCACGGACTCGGGGTCGAGGATCGTCCGGGTCATGACGTGGCGGCGGAAGTGCCGCAGCTCGGCGCGCGCCCGGCGGCCCTGGGCCCGCCAGAGGTTGCCGGTCTTCTCGAACAGGCCCTGGGGGTAGTACTCGAGCACCAGGAGGATGCGGGTGAGGTTGGGGCCGATCTCGTGGAACGTCACCGCCCCGTCGACGTGGCCCTTCTCCCCCTTCGACCGCCACACGATGCGCTCGTCGGGGACCTGCTCGAGGACCGTCGCCTCCCACGTGCGGTGCGAGAGGAAGATCTGCGCCTTGAAGGTGAGCTTCTCGTCCTTCTGGGCGTCGACGTTCTCGACCTTCTTCATGAACGTCGGGAACGACTCGAACTGGGTCCACTGGTTGTAGGCCACGGAGACGGGCACGCCCACGTCGATGGACTCGATGATGTTCGTCGAGTCCGTGGCCTTCGACCCGCCGCCGGCCTTGTTCCCGCCGCCGCCGGTGACCTTGTCCTTGACCCCGGAGAGCAGGCCCTTGACCGCCCCGCCGGTCGCTGACCCACCGGTCGCGGCCGCCTCGCCTCCCTTGGCCACGGCCTGGCCCAGCGGACCGCCGCCGTCGGCGATGCCCTCGAACCGCTCCGACAGCTTGCCGACCTGGTTGCTCAGCCCGGAGACCGCCCGGTCGCCGAGCGCCTTGGCCAACCCGGAGGTGGCGTTCTTGAGCGGCTCGACCGCGCTGGGGGACTTCGCCATCGTCCTCACCGCCCTGTCGTGGATCGGGAGGAGGTCTTCTTGGCGGGTGCCTTCTTGGCGGGTGCCTTCTTGGCCGCCGCCTTCTTGGCAGGTGCCTTCTTCGCCGGCGCCTTGCGAGCGGCCTTCTTCGCGGTCTTGCGGGGCGGGGGCTGCTCCTCCTCGGCCGGCTCCTCCGCAGCCTCCGGCTCCTCCTCAGCCTGGTCCTCAGCCTGGTCCTCAGCCTGGTCCTCAGCCTGGTCCTCAGCCTCGTCCTCGTCCTCGACCTCGTCTGCCGGCTCGTCCTCCGGCTCCTCCTCCGCCTGGTCCTCAGGCTGGTCCTCGTCCTCGTCCTCGAGCTCGTCCTCGGGCGGGGCCTCGTCCTCCGGCTCCTCCTCCTCGAGCTCGGCCTCGTCCTGCGACTCGTCCTGGGCCTCGTCCTGCGACTCGTCCGCCGCTTCGTCCTCGGACTCGTCGTCCCGGTTCTCGTCCTGGTCGTCGCCCTGCGCTCCGCTCGCCTGCAGCGACTGCGTCAGGCGCTCGACACGCGCCGTGGCAGTCGTGATCGCGGCGGCCTTCGCGGCCTCGACCAGCCGGTCGGTGATCTCCTTCTGCAGGGCCAACAGCTGCGGGTTGCCCTGCAGCAGCTTGGTCCCTTGCGCCAGCAGCGCCTGCGGGTCGGCGGCGGCCTTCCGGCCGGCCACCATGCTCGCCAGCGTGAACGCCATCTTCAGCTTCTTGGTCCTGCCGAGCAGGTAGCCGGCGGCTACCCCGGCAGCGATCTTCGGTGTTCCGGACATGCAAGCTCCCTCTCCCTACGGCCGTCGCCCGACGCCGGACGACTGACCGATCTCCCAAGCGGCTCGTACCCCCGGGAGTTCGTCATACTCGACGGCTGGCCTGCGGGGACGGCCTGCTGAGCGTGAAACGAGAACGTGTTCCAGTCGGAATTACCCATTCTTGAGGACGTCCGGGACCGGCGCGACGAGGGCGCAGGTCGGCGGCGCAAGTCGGGGGTGCTGCCGAGCTCGATCGCACTTGCCCGAAAGGACGATTGATCCGGCCCCCGAGCCGGAGTAGACCTGACGATCCCTGCCACACGCGTCCTCCCCCGGGCCGAGGGCGCGGACCACCGGGCGGCGGCCCACGCCGTTCCGCGCGGCTCGCGTCACGGGCTCGAGGAAGGGTCGTCCGTTCCCCCGCGGCCGACTCCGTGCGCGTCGTACCGATCGTGGAGACCCCCCACATGACGCGGATCCCCGAGCGTGACCGGACCCGGCCCGTGCGACATCGCCCGCCACCGGTCCCGTACGTGCCACGTGTCGACGACGACGAGCTGACGCGACGGCGCCTCGGGCACGTCCGGACGGTCGTGCTCGGCCGGCACGTCCTGCTCGTCCAGTGCCTGGGAGTGGTGCTCGCGCAGGAGGGCTACGAGGTACGCAGCGTCCTGTTCCCGTCCCCGGCCGACCCCCTGCCCTCGCCGTCCTCGGTCATGCGAGCCCGTGCCCGCACCGCCCTGCTGGTCGTCGACCTCGACGCGGAGCTCGACGAGGCGGTCCGGCTGGTGTCGGGGCTGGCGGCCGAAGGGACCCACGTGGCCGTCCTGACCGGGTCCCGCGACCGCGCCCGGTGGGGCCGTTGCCTACGACACGGCGCCGGTGCGGCGATCAGCATGGACGAGCCGATGGCCGTGCTGCTGGACGCGCTCGCGCTGCTGAGCCGCGGGCTCCCGGCCATCGACCGGACGGCTCGCGACGAGCTGGTCGCGCTCGCCGCGGCCGACGAGGAGACCGTGCACGGCGGGCGCGTCCGCCTGGGCCTGCTCACCCGCCGGGAACGCACCGTCCTGGCCCTGCTGTGCGAGGGCCTGACCGTCAGCGAGATCAGCAGGCGCGAGGTCGTCGCGGAAGGAACCGTCCGCACGCAGGTCAAGTCGATCCTGGCCAAGCTCCAGGTGTCCTCGCAGCTGGCCGCGGTCGCCCTGGCCAAGCGCGCGGGCGGCCAGGAGGGACGACCCCGTCAGTGACGCACGTCGGCGACGACCTTGACGATGCCGTTGGCGTAGGTCTCGGTGTCGACGACGTCGAGCAGCGTCTTGTCCTGGTCCGCGTCGCTGAAGAGCCGCTTGCCCGCGCCGAGGAGGACCGGGAAGACGAGCAGGTGGTAGCGGTCGACGAGGCCGGCGTCCGCCAGGGCGTGGCCGAGCGTGGCGCTGCCGTGCACGATCAGCGGCGCGCCGTCGGTCTGCTTCAGGGCGGCGACGTCGTCGAGCGAGCGGAGGACGGTCGCCGGCCAGCGCGGGTCGTCACCCTCGAGGGTGGTGGAGACGACGTACCGCGGCATCGCGTTGTAGCGCGGGAACTCCTCGGTCATCGTGGGCCACACCGGCGCGAACGCCTCGTAGCTGCGACGGCCCAGCAGCAGCGCGCCGGCCTCGTCCTGCTCCTGGGCCTTGAGGGCGTACGCCGCCTCGTCGAACGCGATGCCGTCGACGGTCCAGCCGCTGTTGCGATACCCGGGCTCACCGCCGGGCGCCTCCATGACGCCGTCGAGGGACATGAACGCGGTGACGATGAGCGTGCGCACGGGTGGCTCCTGAGGGTGATGGGGCGGGGTGGTCTGGGCTGGTCAGCGGGTTCGACCGGCGCGGGGGCCCATCCTCATCGGTCGTCGGCGCCGTCGACAATCGCGCAATTGCTGGGAAGTCGCCGTGTGCGGGCGCTTGCGCAGCGACGTTCCAGCGCAATTGAACGATCGTCGACCGGCGACCGCTGGATCGCGACGCCAGCGCGCGGCAGTCACCTCGTGCGCCCGGGCGTGGGGGCCTCAGGACCGCAGGACCTTGTCCAGCGGCTTGCCGCGGGCCAGCTCGTCGACGAGCTTGTCGAGGTAGCGGATGCGACGCATCAGCGGGTCCTCGACCTCCTGGACCTTCACGCCGCAGACCGAGCCGGTGATCTGCGAGACCAGCGGGTTGAGCTCGGCGGCGGCGAAGAACTCCTCGAACGTCGTCCCGCCCTCCAGGTGGCGCGCCAGCTCCGCCTCGTCGAAGCCGGTCAGCCACTCGATCACCTGGTCCAGCTCCGCCTTGGTCCGACCCTTGCGCTCGAGCTTGGTGACGTAGTGCGGGTACACCGATGCGACGCTCGTGGTGAAGATGCGGTGCATGCCCTGGAGGCTACGCCGTGTGGCGGGCGGGGTCAGTCGAGCTCGCAGCCCCGCTCGACCTCGGCGCGGCAGCGGTCGATGCCGTCGGAGCCGGCCGACGACGGTCGGCTCGAGGCCGAAGCACAGCGGCGCGTCGGATTCCCGCCCCGCCCCGCCCCGCACCGGCAGCAGCGCCACGAGGACGGTGAGGCCGGTCGCGACCAGCAGGGGGCGCGTCCGGGTGCGCGTGGCTCGCAGGCGGAGGTCCTTGCGGGTGCGGTCGAACCACGTACGCCGGCGGCTCGGCCCCCGCGCTAGTCCTCCGGCACGACGCAGACCGGTCCGTGGGCGTGCTCGAGCACCGCCATGGCGGCCCGCGAGCCGCGGCCGGTGCGGGGCGCGCCGACGAGCACCAGGTGGCTGGTGCCGCTGAGCTCCTCCAGGGAGCGGACGAGGTCGTGGTCGGTGCAGCGGTGCCGGACCACGACGCCGCCGTCCGTGCCCGCGGGCAGGACGTCGGTCGGGTCGTCCCCCCGCCGGTGCAGCACCGTGATCGGCAGGCCACGGACGCGGGCATGGAGCAGCGCGCGCCCGACCGTGCGGGGACCGAGCAGCGCGGGGTCGGCGGCGAGGGTGACCCCGGTCCGCGCCGTCCGCGCCGGTAGGCCGCACCAGGGCCGGACGACGACGACCGGGCAGGTCGCGTGCCGGGCGACACCCGCGCCGACCGACCCCAGGAGCAGGCTCCGCACCGGTCCGCGACCACGCGACCCGACGACCAGCAGCGCGGCGTGCTGGGAGCAGGCCAGCAGCGCCTGCCGAGGGTCCTGCCGCCCGACCGCAGTCAGCACCTCGACCCCAGGCACGAGGTCGGCCACCGACCTCCCGGCCCGCACGACGAAGCCCCGGGCGTGCTCCTCGAGCTCGCGCAGCAACGACTCCGGCGCGCTCCCCGGGACTCCTGCCCACGCCGAGGCGAACGCGGTCCCGGCGTCGGCGGCGTTCAGCACGACCAGCCGCCGGCCCTCGAGCACGGCCTGCTCCGCCGCCCACCGCAGCGCCTCGTCGGCCTGCGTCGAACCGTCCACGCCCGCCACGACCGCACCATCCAGAGCCCCGGAGCCGAGCAGCTCGTCCATGGGGCAAGCGTGCCCCAGCGGCGGTCGGGCACCGGCTCCTCATGCCGCAGCTGCTCACCGTCGGACACGGCACCGCGGAGCGCGACGAGCTCCGCAGCCTCCTCGAGGGCGCTGGCGTCGACCGGCTCGTCGACGTGCGCCGCTTCCCCGGCAGTCGTCGCAACCCCGACGTGTCGCGCGACGCGATGAAGCAGTGGGTGCCCCGGGCCGGGATCGGCTACGTCTGGGAGCCGCGCCTCGGCGGCCGTCGCAGCGTCCCGAAGGGTCAGGACCCATCGGTCGACGGCTGGTGGCGGGTCGCGGCGTTCCGCGCGTACGCCGCGCACATGCGCACCGACGAGTTCCGCGCCGGCCTCGTCGACCTACTTGAGGGCGCGCGCTCTGGCACGACCGCTCTCCTGTGCAGCGAGTCGCTGTGGTGGCGTTGCCACCGGCGGATGGTCGCCGACGCGCTCACGCTGCTGCACGGCGTACCCGTCCTCCACCTCGCCCACGACGGCCGCACCACCCTCCACGAGCCGTCGGCCGGCGCGCAGGTCACCCGTGACGGCCTGCGCTACGACGCACCGGCCGGTCCGCCGGGGTAGTCCGTGACGCTCGGGTGGCGGATCGGCCCGGACCACCTGCCGAACGTCACGGAATACGCCGCCCGCGGTCCCCGGCCTGTGGACAGAGCGGAGAGGGACGCGTTCAGTCCCGGCCCCAGAGGCCGAGCTCGCGGCCGAGCGGCTCGGCGAGCTGCTCGGAGTACGCCGTGGTGAGGTGGCCGAGGTCGCGCATGGTGATGGTGGCACCCACGACGGCGGGGCACAGCCCGCCCGCGCAGAACCACCGCTGCGGGTCGACCCAGTCCACGCCGGCGTCCTGGGCGGCGTCGCGGGCGGTGAGCGTGACCTGGCGGGCGGAGTCGACCGGCTCGTCGGCGCAATCGGCCAGGGTGGCGCCGCGGCGTCCGAGGCAGTCGGCGGGCTCGCGCTGGCGCTTGGGGGCGTCGCCGAGGACGGCGACCCGGCCGGCGTACGGCTGGACGTCCGCGATCGCGTCGGCGAACCCCTGGCCCATCGCCGGGAGGATCTCGTCGCGGTCCTTGACGACCTCGCCGTCGACGACGATCCCGCGCGGGGCGGAGCCGGTGATGACGACGAGGTCGGGCTCGAGCCTCGCGATCCGGTTGAGCGCCCAGCGGTTGAAGTCGGTGCACTCGTCGAACGGCTCGTCGAGCTTGGGGTGCAGCGACTCGACGCGCGCAGGCGTGCAGGCGGACTTCACCAGGTAGTAGGCGCGGTAGCCGGCGCGCTCGGCGATCCTCTCGAGGGCCGGCACCCAGTGGCGGCCGTGGGAGTTGCCGAGCAGGACGAGCGTGCGTTCGCCCTCGGTGTCGCCGCGGCGGCACAGCTTCCACGGGGCGGCGCCGTACTCGCACTCCCCCAGGTCGGCCTTGTCGCCCTTGAGGTCGAGCAGCCCCGGCTCGAGGTCGGAGGGGATCGGCTCGCCGTCCTCGGCGGCCCGCGCGCTGGCCTGCACGAGCGCGACGGCGGGGTCGTCGGACAGCTCCTCGCCTGTCGGGCCCTCGTCCTGGGAGGCGACGGTGATCGGCGGTGCGTCGTCCTGCACCAGCGACCGCTCGACGACGAAGCCCGCGACGAGGCTGGCGGCCAGGACGATCCCGACCGAGGCCGGGTAGAGCCGCAGGGTGCGCACCGGCGACCACGAGAGCGTGCGGAACGGCGTCTCGACGAAGCGGTACGTCGCCCACGACAGCGCGAAGGTCACCAGCACCGCGGCGGCGGTCCCGCGCAGGCTGAGGTCGCGGCCGACGTGCTGGCTGGCGACGAGGAAGACGGGCCAGTGCCACAGGTAGAGGGAGTACGACGCGTCGCCGACCCACCGCAGCGGCGCGATGCCGAGCATCCGCTGCACGAGCGGCGGGCGACCGGACCACTCGGCGCCGGCGACCATGATCGCGCCCGTGCCGAGGACCGGCAGCAGCGCGACGTACCCGGGGAACGCGGTCTCCTCGGTGACGGTGAAGCAGGCGACCACGACCGCCGCCAGGCCGGTCGCGGCGAGCAGGCTGCGGTCGCGCGCGCCGAGCGGGCGCACCAGCCAGGGCGCGATGATCGCGAGCAGCGCGCCGACGCCGAACTCCCAGGTGCGGGTGAAGGTCGAGAAGTACGCCGTCTCCGGGCTGGACGTGGACGCGTGCACCGACCAGGCGAGGCTCACCACGGTCATCGTGCCCAGCACGATCGCGGCCCGCGCCCGCACCGACCCGGCCCGCCGCGCGGCCCACCAGGCGGCGAGGACCACCAGCAGCGGCAGCACGAGGTAGAACTGCTCCTCCACCGCCAGCGACCAGAAGTGCTGGAACGGCGAGGCCGCGGTGTCCTGGGCGAAGTAGTCGGTCTGCTCGCTGGCGAAGCGGATGTTCGCCGCGAAGAACGCCGTCCACAGCGCGTCGGTCGCGGCGTCCTTGGCCTCGACCACGCCCAACCAGATGGCCGAGGCCGCCAGCGTCGCGACAGTGACGATCGAGGCCGCGGGCAGGATGCGCCGCGCCCTCCGCGCGTAGAACTTCACCAGCGACACCGACCCGTCGCGGTCCACCTCCTTGAGCAGGAGGTGGGTGATGAGGAAGCCGGAGACGACGAAGAAGACGTCGAGCGTGACGAAGCCGCCCGGGTAGGGGCTCAGCCCCGCGTGGTAGAGCATGATCGCCAGCACGGCGAGCGCGCGGACGCCCTGGATGTCGTCGCGGAACCCCCGGCGCTGCGGCTGGCGCCCCTCCTTCCCGTGGTCGCGGACCGGGGTGGACGGGTGCTGCGAGGGGGGCACGCTGACCTCTCGGACGGGTGGGACAGGGGCGCCTCGACGCTAACAAGCCGGTCCGGCCGGCCGCACCGGGGTCGCGCCCGGGTCGCACCGAGATCGCGGCGGGGATCAGCCGCCCTGCTCGGGCTCGGCCTCGGCCGGCTCGTCGTCGCGGAGGAAGAGGTACCAGTACGAGGTCGCCACGAAGACCACCGCGCCGACCAGGTTGCCGGCCCCGGCGAGCAGCCAGTTGACCAGCACGTCGCCCCAGCCGAGCCCCGGGACGCCGGCGAAGATCGCGGCCGGCAGGAAGAACATGTTGGCCACGACGTGGTCGAAGCCCATCGCCACGAACGCCATGATCGGGAAGAAGACCGCGAGGATCTTGCCGGCCACCGACGTGGCGGCGAGCGACATCCACACCGCCAGGCACACCAGCCAGTTGCAGCCCACCGCCCGCAGGAAGGTCTCCCAGGCGCTGTGCCCGGTCGCCTTGCCCTCCGCGATGCCGGCCAGCCGGTCGAAGGTCATCGCCGCGGCGCTGCCGGGGTCCGCCCCGGCGCTGCCGATGACGCCGGTCTCCACCGCCAGGAAGAACGCCACGAACAGCGCTCCGAGCAGGTTGCCGAGCAGCACGAGCGTCAGGTTGCGGGCCACGTCGCCGACGGAGAGCTTGCCGTCGAGGGCGCCCAGGGGCACCAGCATCATGTTGCCGGTCGCGAGGTCGGAGCCGGCGATGACCACCAGCACCAGGCCGAGGGTGAACGCCGCACCGGTGAACAGCGTCGGCAGCGTGCCCCACGTCGCCGGGTCCAGCCCCGAGGACACGGTGATCGCGACCATCCCGCCGAAGGCGATGTACGCCCCGGCGAGGAAGGAGCTGACGAGCACCCGGTCCCAGGACCGGTGCACCTTCTTGGCCCCGGTCGTCGCGGCGACGGCCGCGGTCTCCTGCGGTTCGCGAGCGGACATCGGGCACCTCCGAGGACGCTGGTCGGCGGGTGGCGGCCTCCGTTGGGCTGGTACCCGCCGACGCGGTCGGGATGCCCCGCCGCGACCCTCACGGGCCGTCGAGGACCACCAGCTCCTGGGTCGCGCGGGTCATGGCGACGTACCGGTCGACGGCGGGGGCGACGCTCGAGACCTCCCCCGCGGCGTACCGGTCCGGCTCGACGAGCACCACCAGGTCGAACTCCAGGCCCTTGGCCAGGACGGGGGTGAGCTGGCGGACGCGGGGCGAGGGAGGTACGTCGGTGCGCTCGCCGTCGGCGGTCACGACGCACGCGGCGCCGGTCTTGTGCTCGGCCAGCCAGGCCTCGACGACGGGCCCCAGGTCGGCCACGGTGCCGTGCCGCACGGGCCGGCCGGTGCGGCGGACGGACGTCGGCACGTTGGCGTCCGGCAGGGCGGCCCGGATCACCGGCTCGGCGGCCGCCATCACCTCGGCCGGCGTGCGGTAGTTGATCCGCAACGACGCCACGGTCACCTGCCCCGATCCGGACCAGGCGAGCCCGACCCGCGCGAGCCGCTCCTCCCAGGACCCCGCGAACCCGTGCCGGGCCTGCGCCCGGTCGCCGACGACCGTGAGGCTGCGCGACGGGCAGCGGCGCAGCAGCATGCGCCACTGGGCGTCGTCGAGCTCCTGCGCCTCGTCGACCACGACGTGCGCGAACGGGCCGGCGAGCCGGTCCCACGACGCCCCGCCCGCCGCGCCTGCTCCGGCCGCTCCGTCCACGTCGACCAGGGCGGTCTGCAGGTCGGCCACGCGCAGCATCGACATCACCCGCATCTCCGAGTCGTCGATCGCGACCAAATGGTCGACGACCTCGTCCATCCGCGCCCGCTGTGCGGCGGCCGCGCTGCGCTCGCGCCGCCGCCGGCGGGCCGCGTCCGGGTCGCCCAGCCGGTGCCGGGCGGCGTCGAGCAGCGGGAGGTCGGCGGTCGTCCAGGCCTGCGGGTCGGTGCGCTGCAGGAGCCGGACCTGGTCGGGAGCGAGGTCCGGCGCGCACCGACGGAGGTACGCCGGCACGGTCCACAGGTCACCGACCAGGTCCGCGGCGTCGACGAGCGGCCAGGCGCGGTCGAAGGCGGTGCGCAGCTCGCGGTGGCGGTGCAGCGACCGGCGCACGTCGTCGGCGCTCGGCTCCGGCGCGTCCTCGTCCAGGTCGTGCTTGTCGACCAGCAGGTCCACGAGCTCGTCCCAGACCTGGTCGCGGGCCTCGTTGTGCGGCGTGCCGGGGTCGGGCGAGGCGAACACCTCCGCCCACTCGTCCGCACCCAGCCAGACGTCGGACCAGGGCGTCTCGACGACCATCCCCTCCGTCGGCGGCTCCTCGTAGAGAGCCACCGCCGGCTCGACCGCGTCGACCAGCGCCGCGCTCGCCTTCAGCCGGGCCACCTCGGGGTCGTCCTCCTCGACGGCGGTCGCGCCCTCGGGCACGAGGTCGCGCAGCGTGCACGTCCTGACGCCCTCCTCGCCGAGGCTGGGCAGCACGTCCGCGACGTAGGAGAGGTACGGCTCGTGCGGCCCGACGACGAGCACTCCCCCGCGCCGCTGCCCGTCCTGGCCGTGCTGCGCGCCCAGCCGCGGGTCGGCGTGGAGGAGGTACGCCGTGCGGTGCAGCGCCACGACCGTCTTGCCGGTGCCGGGACCGCCGTCGACGACCAGCACCCCGCGCGAGCCGGCCCGGATGATCGCGTCCTGGTCGGCCTGGATCGTGGCCAGCACGTCGCGCATCCGCTCGCCGCGGCTGCTGCCCAGGCTGGCGATGAACGCGGACTGGTCGTCCAGCGCGGCGTGCCCCTCGAGCCCCTCGGCGGTGAACACCTCGTCCCAGTAGTCGGTGACCCGGCCGAGCGTCCAGCGGTACCGCCGGCGGCTGACCAGCCCCTGCGGGTCGGCGTGCGTCGCACCGAAGAACGGCTCCGCCGCCGGCGAGCGCCAGTCCACCAGCAGCCGTCGGCCCGCCCGGTCGGTGAGGCCGAGTCGTCCGACGTAGATCGGCTCGCCCTCGACCGGCACCATCCGCCCCAGGCACAGGTCGACGCCGTACCGGCCCAACGTCCGCATCCGCGCCCTCAGCCGGTGCACCTCCTGGTCCCGGTCGAGCGCCGCCTGCCCGTGCCCGCCGCCCTCACGGCGCACGACCTCGAGGCGCTCGGCCAGCTCGGCCAGGCTCTCCTCGAGCCTCCGCGCGATCGCCGTGAAGTGCGCCTCGTCGGCCGCCACCAGCGCCGGGTCGGCCTTTGCTTGTTCGTCGAGGTCGAAGACCCCCGCATCCCTCGTCACGGCGGGCGATTCTGGGGCCGCCCGGGGGTCTTGCCGCAAGCCCCCCGACGCGCTATACCTTGGACATGGCGAGGGGTTCTCCCCTCGCCTTTCGCGTGCCCGGCCCGCCGGCGAACCCGCGCCGATGAGTCCCGCCGACCGTGCCGGTCCACCCGTCCGAGGACCGACGGACGGAAGGCGTGACGCATGCGGAAGCTGACCTACGGGATGAACGTGAGCCTCGACGGCTACGTCGCCGGGCCCGACGGCGACCACGGCTGGGGCGCCTCGAGCGACGAGCTGTTCGAGTGGTGGCTCGCCGAGGAGCAGGCCGTGGACGTGATCGCCTACGGGCGTCGGCTGTGGGAGGCGATGAGCTCCTACTGGCCGACGGGCGACCAGCAGCCCGGTGCGACCCCCGCCCAGGTCGCGTTCGCGCGGAACTGGCGGGACACCCCGAAGGTGGTCTTCTCCTCCACGCTCGACTCGGTCGACTGGGGCACCCGCCTCGTCACCGGCGACCCGGTCCCCGAGCTCACCCGCCTCAAGGCCCAGGACGGCGGACCGCTGCGCGTCGGCGGACCCACCCTCGCCGCGGCGGCGATGCGGGCCGGCCTGGTCGACGAGTACGCCGTCGTCACCCACCCGGTGCTGCTCGGCGGCGGCCTGCCGTTCCTCGCCGGCCTGGACGCTCGCGTGGGCCTCGACCTCGTCGAGACGCGGACCTTCCCCGGCGGGGTGGCCATGACGCGGTACGCCGTCCGGCGCTGAGCCTCGAGGCGACCCGTCCCGCCCGCGGCGCCTGGGTCGTGTGCCCCACGACGCGGTCGCGCGCGTCCCTGGCACACGACCCCGTTGCCGGCTGCCTCAGTCGTCGGTGAGCTGCTTGACGACGCGCGCCGGGTTGCCGACGGCGACCACGTTGGCGGGGAGGTCCTTGGTGACGACGGCTCCGGCGCCGACGACGGTGTTCTCGCCGATGGTGACGCCCGGGAGGACGATCGCGCCGCCGCCGAGCCAGACGTTGTTGCCGATGACGATCGGCTGCGCAGCCTCCCACTTGTCGCGGCGCGGGCCGGCCTCGAGGGGGTGGGTGGGCGTGAGCAGCTGGACGTTCGGACCGATCTGCACGTCGTCGCCGATGGTGATGGCCGCGACGTCGAGCGCGACGAGGCCGAAGTTGGCGAAGCACCGGGCGCCGATGGTGATGTTCGTGCCGTAGTCGACGTACACCGGGGGCCGCAGCTCCGTGCCCTCCCCCACGGAGCCGAGCAGCTCCTCGAGCAGCGCCCGACGCAGCGGCGCCTGCCGCACCGAGGTCGCGTTGTACGCCGCCATCAGGTCCAGCGCCGCGGCGCTCGCCTCGCCGATCTCCGGGTCGTCGGCGAGGTAGAGGTCCCCGGCCTCCATCCGCTCGCGCATCGTCCGGGCGTCGGTGGGCTGCTCCTCGGTCATGCGCGCGAGCGTACGCAGGGCGGGCTCAGCGGAGCCCGTCGGCGAGCTCGCCGAGCGCCTGGTCGAGCGTCACCCCCGGCGCCCAGCCCCAGTCGCGGGCCCGGTCGGCGACGATCCGGCCGGTCCACGACGGCTCGTCGACCCACTCCGGCTCGACGCCGACGGCGGAGGTGACGGTCTCGTGGTAGTCCCGCGTCCGCGCCGGCTCGGCCGCCAGGTTGACCGGCGTGCAGCCGCCGGCGACCGGCCCGCGGCCGGGGTCGTCGGACTCGGCCACCAGCCCGACCGCGACGTCGGCAAGGAACGCCGCGAGGTCGCGGACGTGGACCCAGGCGAACGTCTTGTCCGGAGCAGTACGCCGTGCGTCCGGCTGGTCGCGGACGGCGGCGGGTCGGAGCGTGTTCCAGACCGAGGTCTCCCCCGGGCCGAGGATCGCGGGCGGCCGGACCAGCACGCGGGTGGTCCCGTCGACCCCGGCGAGGGCGGCGTCGGTGTCGCGCTTGGTGATCCCGTAGTCGCCACCGTCCTCGCCGACCAGCGGCGAGCCCTCGTCGACGTCGCCCGTCCCGGGCGAGCGGTCGTAGACGGCCGCGGTCGACACGTGGACCAGCCGGTCGACGCCGGCGTCGCGGGCGGCCCGCGCAAGGGTCGTCGTGGCCTCGACGCCGACCCGGTGCTGGGTCTCGCGGTCCGAGCCCATCGGGTGCACGGTCGTGACGACGGCGGTCGCGCCCTCGACGACCGACGCGGCCAACGCCGGGTCGCCGAACTCGCCGACCCGCTCCTCCACCCCGGCCAGCGCCGGCGCCGAGCCGGCACGGCGTACCACCGCTCGCACGGAGGCGCCGCGCTCGACCAGGGCGGTGCAGGTGGCGGACCCGACGAAGCCGTTCGCCCCGGTCACGACGACGACAGGGGCGTCTGCTGCTGACTCGCTCATGCCAGCCACGATGGCACGCGGTCCCGAACGCTGAGGCGGACGGCACAGGTGGGTACCCGACCGCCATGGCCGACCCGCTCGCGACGTACCGCTCGATGCGCGACTTCGCCCGCACCCCCGAGCCCGCCGGCGACGTGGCGACCACGACGGACGCACCGCGCTTCGTGGTCCAGCGGCACCGCGCCAGCCACCTCCACTACGACCTGCGGTTCGAGATCGACGGGGTGCTGGTGAGCTGGGCGGTGCCGAAGGGCCCGACGCTCGACCCGGGCTCGCGGCGGCTGGCGGTGCACGTGGAGGACCACCCGGTCGACTACCTGCACTTCGAGGGCACGATCCCCGGTGGTGAGTACGGCGGCGGCGACGTCATCGTGTGGGACACCGGCACCTTCGAGCCGGTCCGCACCGACGACCCGGCGGCCGCCGTCGCTGCCGGTGAGCTCCACGTCGAGGTGCACGGCCGCAAGCTGCGCGGTCGGCTCGTCCTGGTCCGCCGCGAGGGCAAGGACTCGGGCAAGGACTCGGGCAAGGACGAGTGGATGCTCCTGCACAAGCGCGACCAGCACGCCGTGGACGGCTGGGACCCCGAGGACCACCCACGCTCGGTGCTCAGCGGACGCACCAACGACGACGTCCTCGCCGGCGTGCCGCCCACCCCGGCCGCGAGCGTCCCCGACGAGGCGATCGACGCCTTGGGCGACCTGCCCGGCAGCGGCGGCACCTGGGAGGTGCACGGCCGGCGGCTCAAGGTCACCAACCTCGACAAGGTGCTCTTTCCCGGCCGCCCCGGCGAGGAGGCGATCACCAAGCGCGAGCTGCTGGCGTACGCCGCGCAGGTGGCGCCGGTCGCGCTGCCCTACCTCGAGGGCCGGGCCGTCAACCTGCACCGCTACCCCGAGGGCGCCGACCGGCCGGGCTTCTGGCACAAGCAGCGTCCCGACCACGCGCCGGAGTGGGTCGAGTGCTGGGAGAACCCGGACGCCGACGAGGGCGAGACCACGGCGTACGTCGTCGCCGACGAGCCGGCCACGCTGGTGTGGATGGCCAACTTCGGGGCGCTCGAGTGGCACCCGTGGACCTCGCGGACCGAGGCGATGCACGAGCCGACGTACGCCCTCGTCGACCTCGACCCGGGCGAGCGCACCAGCTGGGAGGAGCTGCTGGTGCTGGCGCGGCTGCACCGCACCGCGCTCGACCACCTCGGTGTGACCGCGCTGCCGAAGGTGACCGGACGGCGCGGCATCCAGGTGTGGGTGCCGGTCGTGCCCGGCTACTCGTTCGGCGACACCCGCGCCTGGGTCGAGCGGCTCTCGCGGACCGTCGGGAAGGTCGTGCCGGAGCTGGTCAGCTGGAAGTGGGAGGTCAAGGCGCGCGGCGGGCTGGCGCGGCTGGACTACACGCAGAACGCCGTCAACAAGACGCTCGTCGGCCCGTGGTCGCCCCGGCCGGCACCCGGCGCGCCGGTCTCGGTGCCGATCCGGTGGGAGGAGCTCGACGACCAGGACCTGCGGCCGGACCGGTGGACGATCCGCACGGCGCTGGACCGCATCGCCGAGCACGGCGACCCCTTCCGGGCGCTGCTCGGCGCAGCCCAGGAGCTGCCCGAGATCAGCTGAGGGATCAGCTGAGGGATCAGCTGGGCGATCAGCTGAGCTCGGCCTCCTCGCGCAGCGGGCGGGCGGCCACCGCGGCCCGCAGCTCGGCCAGCTGGGCGGGGAACCGTTGCACCAGGTCGTCGGGGTTCGGCACCGACTCGCGACAGGCGATGACGCCGACGTGAAGGTGGCCGTAGTTGGACATCACCGTGATGTTCAGGCCGGCGCCGTGGAAGACCGGGCCGAGCGGGTAGAGCCCGAGCACCTCGGCGCCGCAGAAGTACAGCGGGACCGGGGGGCCGGGCACGTTGGAGATCACCAGGTTGTGCACGACCGGGTGCCGCTCGGCCAACCGCAGCGAGGCGTAGGTCCGCACCGCCAGGCCGAAGGTCCGCGGCGCTGCGAACTCCGCCCAGTCCTGCAGGGAGTCCGCGCTGATCGCGTTGTGGTGCTCCTTCGCGTGCCGGTTGCGGGTGGCCATCTCCTCGAGCCGCACGAGCGGGTCCTCCTCGTCGGTGCCCAGCTTGGCGAAGAGGGCCGACACCTTGTTCGCGCCGCTGGCGTGCCGCGAGCTGCCGTGCACGGACACCGGGACGGTCGCCAGCAGCGAGTCGTCGGGCAGCTCCCCACGGTCCTCGAGGTAGGAGCGCAGCGCGCCGCCGGCCACCGTCAGCACGACGTCGTTGACCGTCGTGCCGGTGGCGGCCTTGACCTCGCGGACCTGCTCGAGGTCCATGTCGGCCAGCGCGATGGCGCGGTGCCCGGTGATGGTGCCGTTGAACGACGTGCGCGGCGCGGTCAGCGGGGCGGCCATCGCGGTGCCGGCCCGGGCGCGGCCGATCGTGCGCGAGACCAGTTGCGCCGAGGGACTGAGCAGCTTCACCGCCTGGACCGGCTTGGTGGCGTTGGAGAGCAGTGCGCGGCCGAGGAGCTCCAGCCGGTCCGGGTCGCGTCCGTAGCGCTGGTCCGCGGCGGTCGCCAGCGGCTCGGCCTCCGGCTCGAGGCTGCACAGGTGCGAGACCAGGTTGGCGCCGGAGACGCCGTCGACCGTGGCGTGGTGCATCTTCATGAACACCGCGACCAGGTCGTGGCCCAGCCCGGCGTCGTACCCCTCGATCACCCACATCTCCCACAGCGGCCGCGAGCGGTCCAGCGGCTGCCCGGCGAGGTGACCGGCGAGGTCGGTCAGCTCCGCGAGGCCGCCGGGCTGCGGCAGCGCGAGACGGTGCACGTGCCGCTCGATGTCGAACTGCCGGTCGCGCACCCAGATCGGGTGGTCGAGGCCCAACGGCACGCGGCGCAGCTTGCGGGTGAAGGCCGGGGTGTCGCGCACCCGCTCGTGGACCGTGGCCCGGAGGCGCTCGAACGAGTACGGCTCGGGCATCGTGGCCGGGTCGAGCACGATGACCCCGCAGACGTGCATCAGCTGCGCCTGCGTCTCGAGGTAGAGGAAGCTCGCATCGAGCCCCGACAGCCGGTCCACCACAGCAACTCCCTCGGCGTAGAACGTGTTCCACTTCCGTAACGTCCAGGACCGTACGACGTCACGCGGGCGTGCCGATGACGCGCGTCAGCTCCGGACTACCCTCGTCCGCATGTCGTTCCTCCGACGCCAGGTCGTGACCGCCGCGCTCACCGCGAACGCCCTCCGGCCGCTCCCGGGCTTCCGCCCCGGCATCCCCGCCTTCATGGCGGGCTGGCTCGTCGGCGAGCTCGCGCCGCACGTGCTGGCGCTGACCGTGGCCGACGCCGCGGCGCACGTGCGCGGGCCCAGGCGCGACGCCCGCGGGCTCGCCCTCGCCGCCGCCAGCGCCGCAGGACTGACCTGCCTCGTCGCCCAGGCGCGCCAGGTGCAGCACCGGGCCGAGGAGAGCCTCGTCGAGGCGCTCGGCGCCGACTACCTCGAGCAGCTCGACGCCAAGCCGACCCCGGCCGACCTCGCGGTGCCGTGGCGCCGGCTGGTCAACCCGTTCCGGATGCGGGACGCGCGCGTCCGCGTCGAGAAGGACATCGCCTACGACCCCGCCATCGGCAAGCGCGGCCTCCTCGACGTCTACTCCCCCGCCGACGGCGTCCCCGACGGCGGCGCGCCGGTCCTGCTGCAGGTCCACGGCGGCGGCTGGACCATCGGCAACAAGGACCAGCAGGGCATCCCGCTCATGCAGCACCTAGCCGCGAAGGGCTGGGTCTGCGTCGCCATCAACTACCGGCTCTCGCCGCGCTCGGACTGGCCCGCCCACGTCGTCGACGTCAAGAAGGCGATCGCCTGGACCAAGGCCAACATCGCCGAGCACGGCGGCGACCCGGAGTACATCGCGATCACCGGCGGCTCGGCGGGCGGCCACCTCGTCGCGCTCGCCGCCCTCACCCCCGGCGACCCGGCGTACCAGCCCGGCTTCGAGGACGCCGACACCTCCGTCCAGGTCGCCGTGCCGCACTACGGCGTCTACGACTTCGCCGGCTCGACCGGCACCCGCGCCGCCGAGCAGCTGCGCGACCTCTTCCTCGCCCCGCGCGTGCTCAAGAAGCGGTGGTCGGAGGACCCCGAGGCGTTCGAGGACGCCTCCCCGATCCTGCGGATCACCCCCGACGCCCCGGACTTCTTCGTCGTCCACGGCGCGTACGACACGCTCGTCCCCGTCAGCCAGGCGCGGTCGTTCGTCGAGAAGCTGCGGCAGGTCTCGAAGCGGACGGTCGTGTACACCGAGCTGCCGGGCGCCCAGCACGCCTTCGACGTCTTCCCCTCGATCCGCAGCTCCCACATCGTCCGCGCCATCGACCGCTTCCTGCACTGGCACTGGAACCAGTACCGCCGCGAGCAGGGCCGCCTCGCCGGCTGACCCTTCACCTCCGCTGCCCGCTGGTCGAGCAGGTGAGCGCCAGCGAGCCCCCGCTGGTTGAGCAGGCGAGCGCCAGCGAGCCGTGTCGAAACCCGGTGACCGTGGTCGCGGCCCTGCGCCCCTCACCGGGTTTCGACACGGTCGGCGCTGGGGCGCCTCCCTGCTCAACCAGCGGGAGACACCGCCGCGTCCGCTGGTCGAGCAGGCGAGCGCTAGCGAGCCGTGTCGAAACCCGGTGACCGTGGTTGCGGCCCTGCGCCCCTCACCGGGTTTCGACACGGTCGGCGCTGGGGCGCCTCCCTGCTCAACCAGCGGGTGTCGGCGCTGGGGCGCCTCCCTGCTCGACCAGCGGGTCAGGGGCGCCTCCGTGCTCGACCAACGAGGGCAGGCTCAGGCGGTGATGGCGGTGTCGACGGCCGTCTCGCCGAGGAGGTGGTCACGACGGGCGGCGAGCTCGGCGACGGCGTCGAGGAAGCGGAGGGTGCTGTCGCCGACCTGGAGGTCGTCGAAGTAGTGGTGCCGCATGGCCACCCGGGCGAGGTGGTGCTCGTCGTGGTCGAGCCGCGCGGCGACCAGCTCGCTGAGCGCGGAGACGTCGACGGAGTCGATGACGTCGGCGCAGCGGCTTACCGGGACCTCCTGGCGCAGCCGCTCGGCGTCGTGGTGGCGGTCGGTGATGAAGATCGGCCGCTCGGTGCGCAGGTAGAGCCAGTCCAGCCCGACCGAGGAGACGTCGGTGACCATCGCGTCGCAGTCGGGCATGAGCGCGAGGATGTCGCCGGCAAGCACGGCGACGTGGCCGGCCTCCGGGTCGCGCCGGGCCGCCTTGTCGAGGAGCGCCAGGATCACGCGGTGCCCGTCGCGGACGGCCGGCGTCTCGCTGGTGACGACCTTGGGGTGCGGCTTGTAGACGAGGCGCACGCCGGGCACGGCCAGCACCGCGCGCACGACGTCGGCGCCGATGGTGTCGACGGAGGTGTAGTCGTTGTACTCCGCGTCGCCCTCCCACGTCGGCGCGTAGAGGACCGTGCGACGGCTGCTCGGCTCCAGCAGCGGCTCGCGCTGCAGGTCCAGCTGCGGGCGGCCGACCCGGACGAGCCGTCGGGTGTCGAGCTCGAGCAGCCCGGCCACGTGGCGCTGCACGGCGGCCTCGCCGGCGACGAAGACGCGGTCGTAGGCCTTCGCATTGTTGCTGGCCATGCTCTGCTTGTCGCTCTCGCCGTGGTTGACGTGCACGTGCAGCGCCCGGCCGTGGAGCAGCGACTGGAAGTTCAGCATCGAGTTGTTCACGTAGAGGACGACCTTCGGGTCGACCACGGCGTACAGCTCGGTCAGCTCGGGGAACGACTCGGCCAGGACCACCGGCAGCGAGGTCCGCGTGCGCAGCAGCGCGGCCGCCTCGGGGTCGCGCGCGACGACGCCGACGTGCTGCTGCTCGGCGAGCTGCTCGAGCACCGGCAGCCACTGCACGAGCTGGTACGTGCGGGTGGTGTCGTCGGCGAAGTAGGCGAGGATGGAGGCGTCGAGCACCGGCGAATCGTACGGGTCCGCGGGCCTACCGCAGAATCGCGCGAAAACCCGTCCTGACCTGCATTGACGACCGTCGCAGGAACGGCCGTCACGGCCCCGTCACCGGCTCAGCGCGGCAGCCCGAGGATGCGCTCCCCGGCGACGTTCCGGAGCACCTGGGTGGTGCCGCCGGCGATGGAGAGGCACCGGGTGTTGAGCATCTCCCAGACGTCGGCGCGGACGTCATCTGCGTCGGTCAGCGCGCGGTCGCCGTGCAGCGCGACCACAAGCTCCGAGCCGTCCTGGCGGTTGCGGACGCCGAGCAGCTTGGCGACGCTCGACTCGGGCCCGGGCCCCTGCCCGGCCAGTGACCGCAGGGTCGACCGGACGCCGAGCAGCGAGCACACGGTCGACAGGGCGACCGCCTGGCCGACCCGCACCTCCTGCGCCACCGAGAGCCCACCGGCGGCGAGCTCGACGGCACGCTCGGTGCTCTTCGACAGGCGGCTGCTGGCCATGGCGACCCGCTCGTTGGCCAGCGTCGTGCGAGCCAGTCGCCACCCGTCCCCCGGGCCGGCGACCATCATGTCGTCGGGCACGAACACGTCGTCGAGGAAGACCTCGTTGAAGAGCGCCTCCCCGGTGATCTCGCGCAGCGGCCGCACGTCGATGCCCGCGGAGCGCATGTCGACGAGGAAGTAGGAGATCCCCTTGTGCTGCGGGGCGTCGGGGTCGGTGCGCGCCAGGCAGATGCCCCAGTCGGCGCGCTCAGCCATCGACGTCCAGACCTTCTGGCCGGTGAGCCGCCAGCCGCCGTCGACCTTCTCGGCGCGGGTGCGCAGTGACGCCAGGTCGGACCCGGAGCCGGGCTCGGAGAAGAGCTGGCACCAGACCAGGTCACCGCGCAGCGACGGCTCCACGAACCGCTCGCGCTGGGCGTCGGTGCCGTGCTCGAGGATCGTCGGCAGCGCCCACCCGGCGATGACGATGTCCGGCCGGGTCACGCCGGCCCGCGCGAGCTCGGTGTCGATCACGATCTGCGTCACGGCGTCCGCCCCGATGCCGTACGGCGCCGGCCAGTGCGGCATGAGGTAGCCGGTGTCCACGAGGCCGGCCCGCCGCTCCTCCTCCGGCCGGGCGGCGATCGACTCGACCGTCGCCCGCACCTCGTCGCGCACCGCCGCGTCGCGCCCCTCGAGGTCGACCGCGAGCCGCCGCCGGGTGCCGGCGACCGCGCGGGCGGCGAGCCGTCGGGCCGCCTCGTCGGTGCTGCCGACCAGGCTGCGCAGGGCGACCGCCCGGCGCAGGTAGAGGTGCGCGTCGTGCTCGAAGGTGAAGCCGATCCCGCCGAGCACCTGGATGCAGGTCTTGGCGACCTCGAGCGCGCCGTCGAAGCAGGTCACGGCGGCGACGTCGGCCGCGAACGCCCACTGCTCGTCGTCGGGCCCGACGGCCGCGGAGGCGACGTCCCACGCGGCGCTGGTGACGGCCTCCGCGGTCTCCAGCATCTGCGCGCAGAGGTGCTTGACCGCCTGGAAGGCACCGATCTTCTGGCCGAACTGCTCGCGGACCTTGGCGTACTCCACCGCGGTGTCCAGGCACCACCGCGCGAGGCCCGCGGCCTCCGCGGCGGCGTACGTCACCACCGTGCGGTGCAGCAGGTCGCGGGTCAGTCCCGGCACGGCGACACCGGCGGTCGGGTCGTCGACCGAGACCGTGCCGTAGCGCCGGCTCAGGTCGAGTCCCGTGCTCGGAGCCACGGTGACGGCCTCGACGGGCAGCACGCGCCAGCCGCCGTCCGCGTCCCCCTCGAGCTCGACCAGCACGTGCGTGGCCGACGGGACGTCCCAGACCAGGTCCGAGAGCGCCACGGCCACGACGCCCCCCTCGCCGAGTGCCGGGGCGACCTCGGTGTCGGCCAGCAGCGCCGCGGCGACGACCGGCCCGAGCAGCGGACCGGGCACCATCTCGCGGGCGCACGCCTCGAGCGCGACCGCCTGGTCGAGCACCGACCCGCCGCCGCCGCCGGCCGCCTCGGGCAGCCCGATGGTCGCCACGCCCATCTCTGTGACGGACCGCCAGGTCGCGGCGAACGCCTCGGCCGCCGCGCCCTCCGCGGCCCGGACCACGGCCGGTCCGTCGAGGCTCGCGGCCCACTTGCGCAGGCTCTCGGCCAGCTCGACGTGCTCGTCGGAGATCCCGATCGACATGGGAGGCGTCCTTCCAGGCTGCCCAGCCCTCAGGCGAGAACTAGAACGTGTTCCAACCCTACTAGTCTGACGGCGTGACGAACACGGTCGACCGATCCTCCGACTGGCTGGGACACGCCCTGGCCGCGAAGGGCTTCATGCCCGAGGACGAGGGGATGCTGCTGCACCGCGTGGCCCTCGAGCGCCTCGCCCACGGACCCGCGCTCGAGGTCGGGACCTACTGCGGGAAGTCCGCGATCTACCTCGGCGCCGCCGCCCGCGAGGTCGGCGGGCCGCAGGCGGTGGTCTTCACGGTCGACCACCACCGCGGCTCGGAGGAGAACCAGGCCGGCTGGGAGCACCACGACGCGACCCTCGTCGACGACGAGTTCGGCGAGATGGACACGCTCCCGACGTTCCGCCGCACCCTCAAGCGCGCCGGTCTCGAGGACCGCGTCGTCGCCGTCATCGGCCGCAGCACCACGGTCGCCACCCACTGGCGCACCCCGCTGTCGATGCTGTTCATCGACGGCGGGCACGCCGAGGAGCACGCGCAGAACGACTACACCGGCTGGGCCCACTGGCTCGAGGTCGGCGGGCTGCTGGTGATCCACGACGTGTTCCAGGACCCCGCCGACGGCGGCCAGGCGCCGTACCACGTCTTCCTGCGCGCGCTGGAGTCCGGCGCCTTCGAGGAGGTCGAGGCGCTGGGCTCCATGCGCGTCCTACGACGGACGACCGGCGCTGCCGGCGAGCTCGTCGGCTGAGTCGCAACCACACTCGAGCGCGAGCTCGGTGAAGTGCGGGGCGAGCGAGGTGCCCCGCATGATCCCCGAGCCGGCCGAGCTGTGCCCGGCGACCTCACCGAGGGCGTCGACGGCCAGGATCACGGCGGCGGCGGTGTACGTCGTCCACTCGTGCGGCCAGTTGACGTCGTCGCCGAAGACCCACCCGGTCCAGTACTTGCCGTCGTCCGCGCGCAGGTGCTGCATGTCGCCCAGCAGCTGCAGCGCGCGACGGTGGTCGCCGATCGCGTCCAGGGCCATCACCAGCTCGCAGGTCTCCGCGCCGGTCACCCACGGGTTGGTGTCGACGCAGCGGATGCCGAGGCCGGGGACGACGAAGTCGTCCCACCGGGTCTCGAGCAGCTCGAAGGCCGCGTCGCCGCGCACCGCGCCGCCGAGGACCGGGTAGTACCAGTCCATCGAGTACGTCGCCTTGTCCAGGAACAGGTCGCGGTGCTCGCGCACGGCGTGGCCGAGCCGGCCGCCGGCCAGCTCCCACTCCGGCTGCGGGTCGTCGAGCAGGTCGGCCAGGGCCACCCCGGCGCGCAGCGACTGGTAGATGCTCGACGAGCCGGCGAGGAGCGCGCCCTCCTCGGTCGGGGTCCACCGGATCCCGCCGAAGGGCAGCTGCTGGCTGACGACCCAGTCCAGGCCGGCGCGCACGCTGGGCCAGTACCGCTGCACGAACGCGTGGTCGCGGCGTACCAACCAGTGGTGCCAGAGGCCCACGGCGAAGTACGCCGACATGTTGACCTCGCCGCGCTCGTCCTCGACCTCGCCGCCGACGATCTTCATCGGCCACGAGCCGTCCTCGCGCTGCAGCGTCGGCACCCACGCGTAGGCACGCTCGGCGGCCTCCACCTGGCCGCCGACGAGCATCGCCATCGCGGCCTCGACGTGGTTCCAGATGTCGACATGCTCGCCGGTGGTCCACGGCACGGCGCCCGAGGGCTCCTGCATGGCGGCGATCGACGCGGCGGTCTCGCCGACCTGGGTGGCGCTCAGCACGCCCTCGACGTACGGCAGGAGCTCAGACATCGGCACCGGCAGCACGCGCGTCGGCGGTCTGGGGCTTGCGGAAGTACAGCACCATGCTCTTGCCGATGAGCGGGTCGAGCACCTTGCCCGCGACCTTGAGCGCGGTCGGCTGCTTCATGATCTCCCAGACCAGGAGCTTGTGGTACGCCTTCGCGAGCGGGTGGTCGTCGTTGTTGACGCCGACCGCGCACTTGATCCACCAGTACGGCGCGTGGAGACCGTGGGCGTAGTCCTTGCCCTCGAAGACCATCGCGTCCCCGGGCTCGCCGTCGTTGGGCCGGCCCGCCTTCGTGACCTTGTCGATCAGCTCGTGGTCGGTGTAGATGCGGATGTGGCCGCCCTCGGCGTTGTGGTACTCGTCGGAGAGCTTCCAGTTGACGACCTCCGGCAGCCAGCGCGGCACCGAGATCGCGAGCGTGCCGCCGGGGCGCAGCACCCGCACCAGCTCCTTGATCGCGTCGACGTCGGCCCAGATGTGCTCGAGCACCTCGGCGGCCACGATCCGGTCGAACTCGCCGTCGGCGAAGGGCAGCTGCAGCGCGTCGCCCTCCTTGACGTCGGCCTCGGCGCCCTCGGGGACCTCGCCGGCCTCCTTCATGGCGACGAACAGCTCGCGCACCTTGGCCAGCTCGTCGGCGTCCATGTCGAAGGCGACGACGTCGCCACCGCGGCGGTACATCTCGAACGCGTGCCGGCCGGCTCCGCAGCCCATGTCCAGGACGCGGTCGCCCGGACGCAGGCCCAGGCGGTCGAAGTCAACGGTGAGCACGGTTGTTCCTCTCGTCGGCGGGACCCGCGCCGCGCTCGCGGCGGTGGTCCTCGATCACTTCCTCGTACGCCGCGGCGACCTTGACCGCCACGGCACGCCAGCTGAACATCTCCTCGACGCGCCTGCGTCCCGCGGCACCCATCCGGGCGCGACGCTCGGGGTCGTCGAGCAGCGCGCCGAGCGCCTGGGTCAGCTCGCCCACGTCACCGGGGGTGACGAGGTCGGCGGCCTCGCCGTCGGGGCCGGTCACCTCGGGGATCGCGCCCGCGCGGGAGACCACCAGCGGGGTGGCGCAGGCCATCAGCTCCGCGGTGGGCAGCGAGAAGCCCTCGTACAACGACGGCACGCACGCGACCTCGGCCGACCCCATCAGGTCGACGAGCTCCTCGTCGGTCACCCCGCTCACGAACCGCACGCAGTGGCCGATCGAGAGCTTCTCGATGAGCCGCTCGGTCGTGCCGCCGGGGCGGGGCTTGGTGATCAACACCAGCTCGACGTCGCGCTCGGTGCGGAGCTTGGCGAAGGCCTCCAGCAGCGTCGCGATGCCCTTCATCGGGGCGTCGGCGCTGGCCATGGCCAGGATCCGGCCCGGCACGCGCGGCCTGGTCGGCGGCTTGAAGAGGTCCTCGACCCCCAGCAGGATCACCTGCATCCGTGCCGGGTCGACGCCGAAGTCCTTGGCGATGTCGCGCTTGGACGCCTCCGAGGGGGTCAGGATCTTGCGCGCGGCACGGGCGACCTTGGCCTGCATCCGCAGGAAGCCGTACCAGCGCCACAGCGTGAACTTGCGCCACGGGTTCTTCGTCTGGCTGATGTCGATGCGCCGGTCGAAGGTGATCGGGTGGTGCAGCGTCGTGATGAGCGGCAGCCCCATCTTCTCGATCTCGAGCATGCCGTAGCCGAGGACCTGGTTGTCGTGGACGATGTCGAAGTCCTCGACCCGGTCGCGCAGCACCCGGGCGACGCGCGAGCTGAACGTCTTCGGCTCGGGGAAGCCGGCCGCGCACATCGTGAGGAACTCCTCGACGTCGATGCGGTCGCGGAACTCGCGCAGCTTGGGCACGCGGAACGGGTCGGGCTGCCGGTAGAGGTCCAGGCTCGGGACCTTCGTCAGCTTGACCCCGGGGTGGTCGAGCTCGGGGTAGGGCTGGCCCGAGAACACCTCGACCTCGTGGCCGAGGTTGGCCAGCTCCCGCGTGAGGTGACGGAGGTAGATGCCCTGACCCCCGGTGTGGGGTGCGCTCCGGTAGGACAGCATCGCGATCCGCACGCGTCACGACCTTTCTCGACTGTGCCGTTGCCGACATCCGGACACACTCCGGATGCTTGACACGCCGGGCCGGACGAACTGGAACGTGTTCCTATCATGGACCACGTGGGGCTAGCCTAGTGCCACATACCGGCGGTCGGGTCCGGATCCATCCCGGTTCCGCATCGGATCACATGACGCGGGACACCGGGCCGCCATGACCGCGACGAGCACCCAGGGGCACCTTCGATGAGCGCGACCAACTCCCTCAACGCGGAGGACCTCGGGTCCGCGGCCCAGCGTGACCGCCGCAAGCGCATCCTCGACGCCACGATCGACCTGGCCTCCAAGGGCGGCTTCGACGCCGTCCAGATGCGCGCCGTCGCCGACCAGGCCGACGTCGCCCTCGGCACGCTCTACCGCTACTTCCCGTCCAAGATCCACCTGCTCGTCAGCGCGCTCGGCCGGGAGTTCGAGCGCACCGAGGCCGCCCGCCGCGACGTCGAGATCCCCGGCGACACCGCCTCCGAACGGGTCATCAACGTCCTCAAGGGCACCACCCGCGGCCTGCAGAGCAGCCCCCACCTCACCGAGGCGCTCACCCGCGCGTTCATGTTCGCCGACGCCTCGGTCCAGGCCGAGATCCACCAGGTCGGCATGCTGCTCAGCACCATGCTCACCCGCGCCATGCACCCCGGCCAGTCCGAGCCCACCGACGACGACGTCGCCATCACCCGGATCATCGGCGACGTCTGGCTCGCCGCCCTCGTCGGCTGGGTCACCGGCCGGATGACCGCCGCCGAGACCGGCGCCCAGATCGAGCGCGCCGTCCACCTCATCCTCCGCGACTGACGCCTCATCCCGGCTGGCTTCGCGGGTCGGCCGGGGCGTCGGTTCATCAAGGTATGCAGACGAAGCATCACATCCCTGTGTGAACTGACCGAGGGAAGTGACGCTTCATCAAGGTATGCCGGTGAGCCGCCGCCTGTCGGTTCACCTGCATACCTAGATGAAGCGACAGGACGAGCGGCCCAGGGCCCGCTCACAGCCGAGAGGGCCTGGGGTAGGTCAGTCGAGGAACTCGGCGGTGGAGCCGCCGAGCTCGAGGGGGTCCATGCCGAGCTTGCGGTGGTCCCAGCTGCGGACGCGGTCGACGTCGAGGCGGACGACGACGCGGTTCTTGGCCATCAGCTCGACGAAGGGCTTGAGCTCCTCGGTGTACGGCGCGTTGTAGCGCTCGAACACGTTGACGCAGACGTCCCACACGGTCTGCTCGTCGTCGATCACGACGCCGTTGCCCTCGAGCGAGACGCCGCGGAGCTGGTCGTAGGTGTGGCCGGCCTCGACGAGGAAGCTCATCCGCGGGTCGCGGCGGAGGTTGACGACCTTCTGCGACTTGGCCTTGGTCTCGAGCCAGATGTGGCCGTCGAGCCAGGCGTACCACATGGCCACGAGGTGCACCTGCCCGTTCGGCCCGATCGTGGCGACCGTGGAGCTGCGCTGCTGGGTGAGGAAGGTGTCCACCTCGTCGTCGGACATGACGACCTGGGACCGCTGGTTGGCCATGGACGAGAACCTAGTGCTCAGCCGCCGAAGGCATGCGTGGAGGTCACGCCGCCGTCGATGGCGATCTCCGCGCCGTTGACGTACGCCGACTCGTCGGAGGCGAGGTAGACGTAGAGCGGGGCGATGTCCTCCGGCTGGCCGACCCGGCGCAGGGGCACCTTCGAGGCGCCGTACTCCATCGCCGCGTCGCCGCCGTGCACGCGCGTCATCGGGGTGTCGATCATCCCGGGGTGCACCGAGTTCACCCGGATGCCCTGCGGGCCGAGCTCCATCGCCGCGCACTTGGTCATGCCGCGGATCGCCCACTTGGTGGCGGCGTACGCCGTGCAGCCGGCCATGCCGGCCAGGCCCTCCACCGAGGACGCGTTGATGATCGAGCCGCCGCCGTGGGCGCGCATGGTCGCGGTGACGGCCTGCATGCCGAGGAAGCAGCCGAGCTGGTTGACGCGGAACAGCAGCTCCACCTCGTCCTGCGGCATGGTGCCGATCTCGCCGAAGCGGAGCAGGCCGGCGTTGTTGGCCAGCACCGAGACGGGGCCGAAGCGCGCGTTCGTGTCCTCCACGAGCGACGCCCACGACGCGGCGTCGCTGACGTCGTGGGCGACGAAGTGCGCACGGCCCTCCGACGCCCCCGCCAGCTCGTCGGCCAGCTCCTGCCCGGCGTCCTTGGCGATGTCGGCGACGACCACCGACGCGCCCTCGGCGACGAAGGCCCGGCTGATCGCCGCGCCCTGGCCCATGGCGCCGCCGGTGACGACGGCGACCTTCCCTGCGAGTCGTCCCATGACCGCTTCCCCCTCAGACCGTCAGCTGCATGATCGAGTCGGCGGCGAAGCCGACCGACGGGTCGCGGCCCTCGAAGAAGCCGCCGACCTGCTTGGCGAGGTCCTCGAGGTCCCACACCGAGCCCGAGGCGTCGAAGCGCTGCTCGACGACCGGCGCGGCCACGAGCGCGACCATGCCGCCGTACACGACGAAGACCTGGCCGGTGATGGCGTCCGCGGCGGGCGAGGCGAGGTACGCCACGAGCGGCGCGACGTGGTCGGGCGAGTAGGGGTCGATCTCCTGGCCGGAGGTGTCCTCGCCGAAGACCTGCGCGGTCATCGCGGTGCGGGCGCGCGGGCAGATCGCGTTGGCCCGGACGCCGATCCTCCCCAGGCCACGTGCGGTCGACAGGGTCAGCGCCGTGATGCCGGCCTTGGCGGCGGCGTAGTTCGGCTGGCCGGGCGACCCGCCGAGGAACGCCTCGCTGGCGGTGTTGACCACCCGGGCGTAGACGGGGGCGTCGGTCTCCTTCGACTTGCCGCGCCAGTACGCCGCGGCGTTGCGCGAGAGCAGGAAGTGGCCGCGCAGGTGGACCCGGATGACCGCGTCCCACTCCTCGTCGGACATGTTGAACAGCATCCGGTCGCGGGTCATCCCCGCGTTGTTGACGACGATGTCGAGCGAGCCGAACCCGTCGACCGCGGCCGCGACCAGGGCGTCGGCGGTGGACCGCTCGGAGACGTCGCCCTCGACCACGGTGGCCTCGCCGCCGCGGGAGCGGATCTCCTCGACCGCCTCGTCGGCAGCACCGGGCAGGTCGTTGAGGACGACCTTGGCGCCCGCAGCGGCCAGGGCGAGCGCCTCGGCCCGCCCGAGGCCGGCGCCGGCGCCGGTCACGACGGCGACGCGGCCGTCGAGGGAGAGGTCGTCGGTGGTGGTGCTCATCGGTGGATCAGTCCTCCAGGGAGATGGCCGCGCGCGGGCAGGCCGCGACGGCTCGCTTGACGTCGCCCTCGTTCTCGGGCGTGGTCTCCTCGGCCTTGACCTGCAGGTAGTCGTCGTCGTCGAGCTCGAAGACCTCCGGCGCCATCGCCTCGCACAGCGCGTTCGACTCGCAGAGGTCGAAGTCGACCTTGATCCTGCTCATGGACTAGCTCCCTTCACTGGAATGGCCGGGGAAGACGTGGGCGGTCGGGTCGATCGCCACGGTCGCGTTGTTCACGGCGGTCGCGGCCTCGCCGAAGCCGACGGCGATCAGCCGGACCTTGCCGGGGTACTCCGTGATGTCGCCGGCTGCGAAGACGCGCGGCAGGTTCGTGCGCATCGCGGGGTCGACGACGACGTGCCGCTTGTGCACGTCGATCCCCCACTGCTGCAGCGGCCCGAGGTCGGCGATGAAGCCGAGCGCGGCGACCAGCGCCTGGCAGGGGTACGTCGTGGGCTCGCCGTCGACGGTCACCTCGACCGACTCGAGCGAGCCGTGACCCTCGAGCGCGGTCACCTCGGCACGGGTGACGATCTCCACGGACGAGTCGCGCACCTGCTGGACGGTCCGCTCGTGGGCGCGGAACGCGTCGCGCCGGTGCACCAGCCGCACCGAGCGGGCCACCGGCTCGAGGTGGAGCGCCCAGTCGAACGCGCTGTCGCCGCCGCCGACGATGACGACGTCCTTGCCGGCGTACGGCTCGAAGCTCGGGACGAAGAACTCCATCCCCCGACCCAGCCAGCCCTCGCCCGCCGGCAGCGGCCGCGGGCTGAACTTGCCGATGCCGGCGGTGATGAGCACCGCGGCGGCCGCGACCTCGGTGCCGTCGTCGAGCGTGACGACCACGCCGTCGTCGCCGTGCTCGAGCGTGGTCGCGGTGCGGCCCAGGAGGTACGTCGGGTCGGCGGTCGCGGCCTGCTCGACCAGTCCCGCGACCAGGTCGCGGCCCTTGACGGCGGGGAACCCGGCGACGTCGAGGATGAGCTTCTCGGGGTACATCGCGGTGACCTGCCCGCCGAGCTCGGGCAGCGAGTCCACGACGGCGACGCGGTGGCCTCGGAAGCCGGCGTAGTACGTCGCGAACAGGCCGGTGGGTCCGGCGCCGACCACGAGCAGGTCGGTCTCGACGCGGAGGGACGGGCTGGTCGGGCTGGCAGTCGCGGTCACGGCGGCGATCCTGCTCCTCCCGCCCGAGGTGGTCTACTAGAACGTGTTCTAGGTTCGGTCGGGGACAGTTCTATCAGAGCGCGTCGAGGTCCGTCACGACCCAGTCCCCCTCACCGCGACTGAGGGTCACGACGACGCGGTTGAGGTCGGCCCGCGGCTGCTTGGTGCCCTTGCCGGTGGTCGCCTGGTTGACGAACAGCAGCGCCTTCACGTCGTGCTCGCTCGCCGAGATCGCGGACGCCGCCACGACGGTCGCCTCGACCTTCGCCTGGTTGCGCTCGGTGTCCTCGCGGATCGCCTCGAGCGTCTCGCGGTACTCCGTCTGCATCCGCGGTGCGAGCAGCGGCAGCGCCGCCTCCATGTCCGCGTCCAGGGTCTCCGCGGAGTACGACAGCACCTTCTCCGCCGCCTCCGTCGCCGCGCTGAGGCCGGCCGACTTCGCGCCCTCGGACTCGAAGACCACGCCGTCCGCCAGCGGGGTCGTGCCGTCGGGCGGGCCGTCGGCCTCGTCGTCGACCGTGAGCATGCGGACGAAGACGATCGCCAGGGCGAGGACCAGCACCGCAAGAACAGCCGCGGGCCAACGGCGGGGGCGCGGCTGGCTTGCGTCTCGCCGGGTTTCGACGACGCTCGCTGGCGCTCGCTGCTCAACCAGCGGGGGCTCGGGCGCTCGCTGCTCAACCAGCGGGGGCTCGGGCGCTCGCTGCTCAACCAGCGGGGGCTCGGACGCTCGCTGCTCAACCAGCGGGGGCGGTTCCGGCTCGAGGTCGGAGCCGCAGTAGCGGCAGCGGATGGCGGCGGCCTTGATGGTCTCCGCGCAGAACGGGCAGGCCTTGGTGTCGGTGCTGGTGTCGTCGGTCATCGTCGGGTCACCTCAGCCCACGAACTGCACGTTGGAGGCCAGCCACTCGCCGTCCTCGCGGACCATGTCGAGCTGGAGGCGGTAGTAGCGGGGCTGGGTGGTGCCGTCGGTGGTGACGTTGGCGACCTCGCTGTCGGCGGCGACGTACACCAGCGCGGAGTCGGCGTCGAGGTCGCCGACGCCGAGGGCGACGACCGTGCCGGTGCTGACCGACTTGTTGCGCTCGGCGGCGTCGATGAGCTGCTCGACGTTGGCGGCGTACTGCTCCTCGAACTCGCCGGTGGCGTAGGACAGCACCTCGTCGGTGAGCGGCTCCATGTCGCGGTGGTCGACCTCGAGGAAGGCCAACGTCAGCTCGCGTGCCGCCTCGGACACCTCCCGGTGCGCCGCGGTCAGCTCCTCGTCGCCGCCGTCGCCGGCGACGCCGACGGCCCGCTCGAGCGCCTCGCGGCCCTCGTCGGACCGCAGCGCGGTGACGGCGATCGCGCCGGTCAGCGCCACGGCGAGCACCGCGAGCACGGCCGTCACCCGGCCCCACGCGGTGGCGGGCAGCAGTCGACTCACATCCCCTCCTGCGGACCGATGAGCATCCAGCGCCACGAGTCCTCGCCGAACACGTCGCGCAGCCCACCCTTCGTCCCGACCCGCACGGCCGGTTCGTCGGCGAGGGTAGCGCCCGGCGCGACCCGGTTGGTGCTGCCGCCGAAGCGCGGCGCGTACTTCGGACCACGCTGGTTGTACGGCGGGCCGGACAGGCAGGTGGCCGGGTAGATCGGGGCGTCGGTGAGGTCCGAGGACGGCCGCCAGTCCTCGCTCGGCATGAAGCCCTCGCGGCAGGGGCCGGGGCTCTGGGCCAGCTGGAGGTTGATGTGGCCGTAGCCGTCGCCGGGCGTGCCGGTGAAGCCGTTGGCGACGATCTTCGGGAAGGTCACGAGCAACTGCTCGATGGCCGGCAGCCGCGTGGTGACGACCTGGTTGAGGGTCACCAGGTTGCCGATGAAGACCGGCATGGTCGGCTCGAGCCCGGCCATCAGCTTCTCCACCTCGCGCACTGCGCTCGCGCCGCCCTCGAGGACGGTGCGCAGCTCGGGGTCCTTGCCGCGCAGGGTGCCGGTGAGGTCGGCCAGCGACCGGGCGAACGCGCGGATGTCGCCGCGGTGCTCCTGCTGGGTGCGCAGCACGGTGCGGCCGTTGTCGAGCAGGCGGAACGTCGACTCCTCGTTGGCCAGCGCCGCCTCCACGAAGCGGGAACCGCTGTCGACCATCCGCTCGAGCGGGCCGGCGGTGTCCTCGAAGGCCAGGCCGAGCTCCTCGATGACGGTCGAGAGGTCGCCCTGGTCCACCGAGGAGACGAGCTGGTCGAGGTCGATCAGCAGCTCGTCCTCCCCCACCGGCAGGCTGTCGGCGTCGCCGGCCAGCACGGCACCGTCCTGGGCGTACGGCCCGTCCCCGTCCTCGGGGACGATGTCGAGGTACTGCTCGCCGACCGCGGAGAGGTTGTGCACCTCCACCTCCGCGTCGAGCGGGATCTCGGTGCCGTCCTCGAGGGAGAGCTCCGCCTCGAGGCCCTCGCGGGTCACGTCCATCGCGGAGACCTTGCCGACCTTCACGCCGCGGTAGGTCACCTCGCTGCCGACGAACAGGCCGCCGGAGTCCGGCAGCGTCGCCGAGATGGTCAGGCCGCGACCGAGCAGCCGGTCGACCAGACCCAGGTAGGTGCCGGTCACGTAGACGATGCCGACCGCGGCCAGCGCCACGAAGAGCACCAGCCGGACCTTGACGCCGCGGGTCATCGCCGTCCTCCCATCAGCCCAGGCCTCCCGAGAGCAGGCCGCCGCCGGTGCCGACCGACATGTCCCGGGTGTAGCCCGTCTTGCCGGCCCGGCCGAGGCCGGGCAGCGTGGGCAGGCCGGGGATGTCCGGGAGCGGGATGTCGGGCAGGTCGGGCAGCCCGGGGATGTCGGGCAGCGGGATCGTCGGCCCGTCGCCGGGCTGCTCGATGAGCTGGGTGATCCCCTCCAAGGAGACGTCCAGGGCGAACTTCGCGTTGGCGTAGTCGCCCTTGACGATCTCGCTGGCCTGCTCGGGGAACGGGAAGCTGATCAGCAGCGAGAGCCCGCGGGGCAAGGAGTCGCCGGTCTCGTTGAGCCGGCGCAGGATCGGCCGGAGGTGGTCGAGGTCGGCCAGGAGGTTCTCCTTGGTGCCGTTGATGACCCGGGTGCCGACCTCGCCGAGCTCGTCGAGCTGACCGAGCATCGCGACCAGCTGGTCGTGCTGCTGGTTGAGGACCTCCAGCGCCGGCCCGGTCGCCTCGATCGCGTCGGTGATCGTGCGCGACTCGCGGTTGAGCGTGCGGGCGAGCGTGTCGAGCGACTCCATCGCCGAGACGATGTCGTCCTTCTGCTCGTCCAGCCCGCCGACGAGCTGCTCGAGCTGGTTGAACAGCGATCTCACGTCGTCGGTGCGCCCGGAGAGCATGTCGTTGACCTCGTCGCTGATCTGCTTGATCTGTCCGACGCCACCGCCGCTGAGCAGGAACGACAGCGCGCCGAGCACCTCCTCGACCTCCGGGTTGCGGCCGGTGTCCGCGAGCTCGAGCCGGTCGCCGTCCTCGAGGCGACCGCGCGCCCGGCCCGGGGGCTCCTCCAGCGCGACGTACTTCTCGCCGAGCAGGCTGGTCTGGCGGATCTCGGCGATCGCGTTGTCGGGCAGCTCGATGTCCTGCCGGATCTTGAGGCGTACGACGGCGTTCCACCCGTCGCGCTCGACCTCGTCCACCTCGCCGACCACGACGTCGCTCACCATGACCGGCGAGCGGGGCACGACGTTGAGCACGTCGTCGAACTCGGCGGTCACCGTGAACGTCTCCTCGCCGCTGACCGGGCTGCCGGGCAGCGGCAGGTCGTAGGCGCCGTCGAAGTCGCAGGCCGCCAGCAGCGGGACGGCCAGCGCCAGCGAGACCAGCCCGGCCAGCGGTCGCCTGGACGTCCTCGTCGTGGCACTCATCGGGGACCACCTCCGAGCAGCTCGCGCAGGTCCTTGGCCGGGACGGCCTCGCCGGGGACCCGGGTGTCGGGTGCCGCCGAGCGGGCCGGACCGGTGGGCAGGGCGAGGCCGAGCGGCTCGAGCAGCGACTCCAGGAGCCTGCAGACCGTCCTGGCCGCCGGGACGCCGGCGTTGGTGACGACCGCGCAGAGGAAGCCGTCGAGGTCCTCGACGTTGGGGCCGACCTGGATCCGGGCGTTCTGCGACCCGGTCTTGGTGTCGAAGCCGAGCGCGAGGTTGCCCAGCCCCAGCGGTCCCTTCTCGATGGCCTGCGTGAGCGACTCCTTCTCGGCGACCAGCACGTCGAGGACGTCGGTGAGGTCCTCGACCTCGCCGACGAGGGCCGAGCGGTTGTCCTTGACGAACGCCTCGACGGTGCCGACGGCGCCCGCGAGCGCCTCGAGCGCGGCGCCGAGCTCCTGCCGCTCCCCCGACAGCTGCTGGGTCGCGCGGCCCAGGTCACCCATGAACTCGTCGACCAGGCCGTCGTTGCGCGCCAGCGTGCGGGTGAAGGCGTCCAGCTGCCGCACGGTGCCGAACAGGTCGCCGCTGTTGTCGCCGAACGTCGTCGCCGCGGCCGAGAGGTCGCGGATCAGCTGGTTGGCCGTGCGGCCCTGCCCGCCGAGCGCCTCGGCGCCCGAGGCCAGCAGCGTGTCGAGCGAGCCGTCCTTGTTGGCGCCGTTGGGGCCCAGCGCGTTCGCCAGGGTCGAGAGGCTCTCGTAGATCCGGTCCAGCTCGACCGGGCTCGCGGTCTCCGCGAGCGGGATGTCGGCGCCGTCGGCCATCACCGGGCCGCTCGTGTGGTCGGGGGTCAGCTGGATGAACCGGTCGGCCACCAGCGTCGGGGTGACGATGACCGCCCGCGCGTCCGCCGGCACGTCGTAGGCGTCGTCGTACTCCATCTCGACGCGCACGGACTCCCCCTCCGGCACCACCGCGGTCACCTCGCCGACCGGCACGCCGAGGATCCGCACCTCGGTGCCGACGAAGACGCTGACGGCTCGGGCGAAGTGCGCGGTGACCTTCTTGCGGCCGCTGTCGCCGTCGACGAGCACCAGCACCGTGCCGACGAGCAGCAGCGCGGCGACCAGGGCGCCGGCGGCCTTCATCGTGATCCGTGGCATCGCTCAGCTCCTCCGTCCGGGGACGAACTCGCCGGCGAGGCCCAGCAGGTTGACCAGGTAGGCGTCGAACCACGGGCCGGTGCCGACGATGTGGCCGAGGATGTCGGCGTACGGCCCGACGGCCTTGGCGGTCTTGCTCAGCTGGTCGCGGCGGTCGCGCAGCATCGTGGTGACCGTGCGCAGGTCGCGCAGCGCCGGGCCGATCTCGTCCTCGTTGTCCTCCGCCAGGCCGCGCAGCTGCACGGCGAGCTGGCGGGCGTTGACGAGGAGCCGGTGGATGGCCTCCTCGCGCCGGTCGAGCTCGTCGAAGACCTGGCTGCTGCTGGCTATCAGCTGCACGAGGTCCCCGCGCCGGTCGGCCAGCAGGCCGGTGACCGACTCCGCCCGGCCGAGCAGCCCGGCGAGGTCCTCGTCGCGGCTGGCGATGGTGCGCGAGAGCCGGGACAGGCCGGTGAAGCTCTCCTGGACCTCCGGCGCCGCCCCGTCGAGGGTCTCGGAGATGACGTCGAGCGCCTCGCCGAGCTGCTCGTCGTCGATGGCCTCGGTAGTGGTGGTGAGGTCGCCGAGCACGTTGACGATGTCGTACGCCGACTGGGTGCGCTCGACGGGGATGGTGCCGCCCTCCTCGAGCTGGCCCTCGTCGCTCGGCACGACCTCGAGGTACTTCTCCCCCAGCAGGTTGAGCACCTCCACCGACGCGCGGCTCTCCGGCCCGAGCTCGGTGCCCGCGTCGAGCTCGAAGTCGACGACGACCACGCCGTCCTCGACCGACATGCCGTTGACCCGGCCGACCCGCTTGCCGGCGATCTGCACCATGTGGCCCGGCCGCAGGCCGCTCGCGTCGCTCAGCTCGGCGTGGTAGCCGACGCCCCGGAAGCCCGGGAACTTCTGGAGGTTGAACGCCGCCGCCATCACCACGAGCAGCACCACCAGGGCCACCACGCCGAAGCGCAGGACCTGGCGGTCGCTCCGTCCGCGCGCGCCCACTACCGGCCCCCCATCACTGGCACCTCGGAGCGGTGCTGTGGAAGGACAGGTCGTTGAGCGCGTCCTCGAGCCAGCCGAGGTCGATGCCGAGGATCTTCGGCAGCTTGATGCTGCCCTCGAAGTCGCAGAGGTAGTAGTTGTACCAGGAGCCGTAGGTCCCGATCCGGGTCTGGTCGGTCATCGCCTCGGGCAGCCGGTCGAGCAGCTTGGTCAGCACCTCGAGGTTCTCCTGCTTCGCCAGGGTGCGCACCAGCGTGCGCAGCTCGCGCACGTCCTCGGCCAGCAGCGGCCGGGCGCGGGTCAGCAGGTCGGCGACGGTGTCGGTCAGCTCGGAGAGGTTCTGCACCGAGGCGCCGATGACGTCGCGGTCCTCCGCCAGGTTGCCCATCCACTCCTCGAGCCCGAGCACCAGCTCGGAGAGCTGGGTGCGGCGGCGGTCGACGGTGCCGAGCAGCTCGTCGAGGTTCGTGATGACCTCGCCGATCAGCTCGTCGCGGTCGGCCAGGGTGTTGGTGAGCGACGCGGTCCGGGCGAGCAGTCCCTGCACGGTGCCGGACTCCCCCTGGAGCACGTCGATGATGTTCTGCGACAGCTCGTTGACGGCCTTCGGGTCGAGCGCGGAGAAGAGCGGCTGGAAGCCGTTGTAGAGCGCGGTCAGGTCCAGCGCCGGCTCGGTGCGGCTGACCGGCATCGTGGCGTCGTCCCCGAGCCGCTTGCCGCCCTGCGGGCCCTCCTCGAGAGCGAGGTAGCGGTCGCCGACGACGTTGAGGTAGCGGATCTCGGCGCGGCTGTTGGTCGTCAGCGGCACGTCGGCGGCCACGGTGAAGGTCACCATCGCGCGGCTGCGCTCGTGCAGCTCGATCTCCTTGACCTCGCCGACGGGGATGCCGGCGATCCGGACGTCGTCGCCCTCCTGCAGCATGCTCGCGCTGGTGAACTCGGCGTTGACGGTGCGCTTGTCGCCGAAGCCGATGTTGCCCATGATCACCGCCAGCAGCCCGGTGACGAGGATCGAGATCACGGTGAAGATCCCGAGCTTGACGGCCGCGACGATCGTCGTGGTGTTGCGCGTGCTCACCGCTGCACCACCGTCCCGCGCACCTGCGGGCCGTAGAGGAGCGCCGAGAGCGAGCCGAGGTCGCGGTAGGACAGCCCCGCCTCAGAGGCCAGCAGGACGTTGACCAGGCGCTGCTCGGGGACGGTGCCGGCGTACCCCTTGGTCGGGTTGCGGTACGACGCCGGGTCGACGGTCCGGAACGGCAGCGTCGAGCCGACGATCTCGTCCTGGTCGCTGCCGTCCGCGAGCGGCGTGCTGTTCGGGCCGCTCGGCCGCGGCAGGCCCGCGCACCACGGCCCGTGGCCGACCTCGGCGTACTCCGGGCGATCGTTGACGTCGTACGCCGGCTTCTGCACCGAGCCCAGCTCGAGCACCTGGTTGACCCGGTCGTTCCTGAAGATCTCGGCGAGCTTCGCCGTGTAGATGTCGAGGCCCTCGAGCAGGCAGGGGTACTGCGGCGCGTAGGTGTCGAGCAGCCGCAGCAGCGGCCGGGACAGCTCGCCGAGCCGGATGATGCCGTCCTCGTTCTCGGCCAGCACGCGGGTGGTGGTCTCGGCCATGCCGGTGACGTCGCCGATGAAGGAGGAGAGCTGCGCCTCCTGGTCGGCGACCGTGCGCGCCGAGACCGTCGCGTTGCGCAGCAGCCGGAGCACGTCGGGCGTGGCGCGCTCGTAGGTGCCGGCGACGTCGCCGACGAGCTCGAGGTCCTGCTCGAGCGTCGGCAGCCGGTCGGCCAGCCGGCCGGTGTAGCCGTCGAGCCGCTCGAGCAGCGCGCCGACGTGCTCGCCGCGGCCGGCCAGCGCGGAGGCCAGCGCGTAGAGCGTGCTGCTGAGCTCGGCCGGCTTGACCGAGCGCAGCAGCGGGAAGAGGTTCGCGAGGATCCGGCTGAGCTCGACGTTGGTCTCGACCCGGTCGGCCGGCACCACGTCGCCGTCGGCGACCGGCTCCGCGGACGGCTCACCGGGCTCGATGAGGGAGATGTACTTCTGCCCGAACAGCGTCGTCGGGAGGATCTCCACCCGCACGTTGCGCGGGATGTCGCGGGCGGCGTCCGGCTGGAGCGCGACGTCGATGACCGCCTGCTCACCGTCCTGGCCGATCGAGTCGATCCGCCCCACCAGCACGCCGTGGTAGCGGACGTCGCCGTTGACCGCGAGCTGCAGGCCGGCCCGGTCGGCCTGGAGCGTCATCCGCGTGGCGCGCTCGAACTCCTTGTTGTACATCGCCACCGACAGCCACAGCAGCAGCGCGATCACCGTCAGGAACGCCACGCCGGCGACCAGCAGGCGTCGGTGCTCGCCCGGGGTGTCGTGGTGGATGTTGACCAGCACGCCACTACCCCGTGATCCGCACGGTCGTGGTGGAGCCCCAGATCGCGAAGCTGAGGAAGAAGTCGGCGACGACGGTCGTCACGATGCTCGTGCGGATCGCCCTGCCGACGGCCGTGCCCACCCCGGCCGGCCCGCCCGAGGCGGTGTAGCCGTAGTAGCAGTGGATCAGGATGATCGCCACGGCCAGGAAGATCAGCTTGAAGAACGACCACAGCATGTCGATCGGTGGCAGGAACTGCAGGAAGTAGTGGTCGTAGGTGCCGGCCGACTGCCCGTAGACCATCGTCGTGATCAACCGCGGCGAGAGGTACGACGCGCTCAGCGCCACGACGTACAACGGGATGACCGCGATGAACGCCGCGATCATCCGGGTCGTCACCAGGAACGGCAGCGACGGGATGCCCATCACCTCGAGGGCGTCGATCTCCTCGCTGATCCGCATCGCGCCCAGCCGAGCCGTGTAGCCGCAGCCGACGGTCGCGGCCAGCGCGATCGCCGAGATCAGCGGCGCGACCTCACGGGTGTTGAAGTAGGCGGAGATGAAGGCGGTGAACTTCGAGACGCCGAGCTGGCTGAGCGAGGCGTAGCCCTGGATGCCGACCTCGGTGCCGGCGAAGAACGCCAGGAAGGCGATGACGCCGACCGTGCCGGCGATGACCGACAGGCCGCCGACGCCGAAGGACACCTCGGCCAGCGTGTTGAGGATCTCGCGCGGGTAGCGGCGGATCGCCCGCGGCGTCCAGGCCAGCGCCTTGACGTAGAACAGCAGCTGGTCGCCGTACTCCTCCAGGCGCGCGCGGCGCTCCTTGAGCAGGGCGCTGCCGACGTCGGTGATCGCTGCCACGTCAGAGCCCGTGCTGGGGGACGACTTGGAAGTAGATCGCGGTGATGATCGCGTTGAGGAAGAACAGCAGCATGAACGCGACGATCACCGTCTCGTTGACCGCGTGGCCGACGCCGCTGGGGCCGCCGCCGGCGTTGAGGCCCTTGTAGGCGCCGACGATGGCCGCGAGGTAGCCGAAGACGGCCGCCTTGACGATCGCGATGTAGAGGTCGGGCAGGCTCGCGAGCGCGGTGAACGACGACAGGAACGCGCCGGCCGAGCCGTCCTGGATGATGACGGTGAAGAAGTAGCCGCCGCCGATGCCGGCGGAGATCACCAGGCCGATGATCATCACGGCGACGAAGACGGTGGCCATCACGCGGGGCACCACGAGCCGGGCGATCGGGTCGACGCCCAGCACCTCCATCGCGTCGATCTCCTCGCGGATCTTGCGGGCGCCGAGGTCGGAGCAGATGGCGGAGCCCGCCGCCCCGGCGATGATCAGCGCCGCCGCGATGGGCGCGGCTTCGCGGACCACGGCCAGCACCGCGGAGGCGCCGGCGAAGGACTGGGCACCGAGCTGGCCGGTGAGGTTGCCGACCTGGAGCGAGATGACCGCGCCGAACGGCACGGAGACCAGGATCGTGGGCATCAGCGTCACGCTGGTGATGAACCAGGCCTGCTCGATGAACTCGCGGAACTGGAAGGGCGTCGTGAAGACGCGCTTGGTGACGTCGACGACCATCGCGGTCAGCTCACCGGGTCCGCGGATGACGGACACAGCAGAGAACGCCATCCCCCCACCTCCCCAGATCGATGACGGCGGGCCCACCGTAGAACGTGTTCTCGTTTCGGGCAACGGTCGTCCACCGGACAGGCGGCCTAGGATGCTGACGTGCCCAGCTCCGATCCCGCCGCCACCTGGGCGTCCTTCACCCACGACCCACGCGTGAAGGCGAACGCCGGGCTGCGGGCCGGCGACGCGGACCGCGACGTCGTGCTGCGCGTGCTGGGCGAGGCGTACGCCGACGGGCGGCTGACCCGCGAGGAGCACGACGAACGGGCCGCCGGCCTCTCCGCGGCCCGGACCTTCGGGGACCTGCGACCGCTCCTCGACGACCTCGTGCCCAACACGCCCACGCCCTCGCGGGGCAAGGCGGCGGCCCTCGCCGTCGCGACCCCCGACGACTTGCAGCGGATGGCCGTGCGCGGGTGGGAGTCCGACCGGCGCTCGGCGGTGCTCGCCTTCATCGGCCCGACCCTCATCTGCTGGGCCGTGTGGGTGGCCACGTCGTTCGGCGACGGCGGCTTCGAGCCGTACTTCCCCTGGCCGCTCATCGTCATGGCCGCGACCGGTGTCCACCTCGTGCGGACCCTCGTCACCCGCCAGGAGATGATCGCCGCGGAGGTCGAGCGGCTCGAGCGCCGCCAGGCCAAGGCCCTGCGCAACCGGGGCGGCCGGGGTCTGCTCCCGTGAGCCGGCAGGCCTTCCACCCACGCGACGCGTCCCGCGACCAGCGCGTCCACGGCATCTTCGGGCGGCACCCCTCGGCGGTGCTGCTCGGGATGCAGCTCGTCGCCGTCCTCGGCTACCCGTTCCTCCAGGACTCCGCCGTCGGCCGGGCGTTCATCGGCGTCGTGCAGATCGGCGTGGTGACGATCGCGGTCTGGGCCGTGCGCCGCACCCCCGCGCTCAACTGGTCGGCGGCCTTCCTCGGCGTCCCGGCGATCGTGTTCACCGTGCTGGAGGCGATCTGGCCACACATCGACTGGATCGTGCTGGTCTCGGCCGGCCTGCACGCGCCGTTCTACTTCTACGTCTCCTACGCACTGATCCGGTACCTCTTCCACGACGACCGGGTCACCACCGACGAGCTCTACGCCACCGGAGCGGCGTTCACCGTGGTCGCCTGGGGCTTCGCCTACCTCTATGCCGCCGTGCAGGTTGTCTTCGAAGGCTCCTTCATCGGCACCACCTCCGCCGAGGACCGCAGCTGGTTCGAGCTGCTCTACCTCTCCTTCTCGGTCCTCACCAGCGTCGGCCTCTCCGACGTCGTCCCCGTCGAGCCGCACGCCCGCTCGCTGGTCATGGTCGAGATGGTCGCCGGCGTCCTCTACGTCGCCCTCGTCGTCTCCCGTCTCGTCGGGCTCGTCGTCAGGCGCACCGCCCCCCAGCCCGACCAGGACTGAGCTCAGTCGGCGGGGGCGAAGGTGTAGCCGACTCCGGCGACGGTGCGGATCCACTCACGCTGACGGCCACCGGCCTTGCGGAGCTTGCGCCGCAGGTTCGCCACGTGGACGTCGACGAGGAAGTCGGACTCGATGAACTCGCCCTGCCACACCTCGCGGACGAGGTCGCCGCGGTCCCAGGTGCGGCCCGGCTGCGCGGCGAACGCGGTGAGGAGCGAGAGCTCAGCGGGTGTCAGGGGCAAGGGCTGACCGTCGAGCAGGGCGACGTGGTCGACCGGTACCAGCACCAGGCCGCCACCGGCGTCCACGTCGGGGGCGGGGGCCGAGCGCGCGCCCTCGGCCGGCGTGGTCCCCGTCGTGGAGGCGCGCGGACGACGCAGCAGCGCCGCGGACCGCGCTCGCAGCTCCTTCGGGGAGAACGGCTTGGCGAGGTAGTCGTCCGCGCCGACCTCGAGCCCGACCAGCCGGTCGATCTCCGAGTCCCGGCCGGTGATCATGATGATGTAGGCGTCGGAGAAGGCTCGGATCTCCCGGCAGACGTCCCTGCCGTCCATGTCGGGCAGCGTCAGGTCGAGGGTGATCAGGTCCGGCGACTCCCGCTGCGCCATGTCGAGCGCCGCGGCTCCGGAGGCAGCCGCCGACACCTGCAGCCCCATCCCCTCGAGCAGGACCTGGACCAGCTCACGGATGTCGGGGTCGTCGTCGACCACCAGGGCACGTTGTCCGACCGCCTGCTCCACACGTGCGACCCTAGCCCGCGCGCCGAGACGTTTGGGACCCGACCGGCGCGGGGTATCGGCCCGGCGCGCACGGCATGGGGGCCCTGGCACGACGGGCGCGGAAGGGTGAAGCACCATGGGGAGCTCCGCGGAGGAGCGGCGTCAACGTGCCGTCGAGAGCCTCGCCCTCGACGAGGGCCGGCAGCACGACCGGCTGGACCGCGTCACCCGGCTGGCGCGGACGGCCCTGCGCGTGCCGATCTCGACCGTGACCGTCCTGGACGGTGAGCGGGCGTGGTTCCCCAGCACCGCCGGCATCGAGCTGGACGAGCTCCCCCGCGACCAGACGTTCTGCGACCGCACGCACGACGAGGGCGAGACGCTCGTCGTGGAGGACGCGACGCTGCACGAGCGCTTCCGCGAGCTGCCGGTGGTCTCCGAGGGCGGCGTCCGGTTCTACGCCGGGCACCCCCTCCGCGACCACGCCGGCAACGTGGTCGGGACCTTCTGCGTCTACGACACCGAGCCCCGGACCCTCGCCGGGGACGACCTCGTCACCTTCCAGGACCTCGCGGCCTGGGCGGAGCTCGAGCTCGTCGCCTCTGCGGAGATGACCCAGGCCGGACGGGTGCAGGCCTCCCTGCTCCCGGCGGCACCCATCCGCGTCGACGGCTGGGACGTCGCGGGGATGTGCCTGCCCGCACTCGCGGTCGGCGGCGACTTCTACGACTACGTCGTCACCCGGCAGACGCTGCACCTCGCGCTCGGCGACGTGATGGGCAAGGGCACCGGCGCGGCCCTGCTCGGCGCCGGCGTCCGCGCCGCCCTGCGTGGCACGAACGACGCGGTCGCCGCCGGGGTCGACCTCGGCATCGTGGTCACCCAGGTCGCCCGCTCGCTGCTCGCGGACTTCGAGGCGGCGGAGTCCTTCGCCACCCTGATGGAGGTCGCCCTCGACCTCGACGACGGCGAGCTGCGGTACGTCGACGCCGGCTCGGGCCTGGCGCTCGTCGTCCACGCCGACGGTGCCGTCCAGCGGCTCGGCGGCCGGGACCGCCCCCTCGGGGTCCTGCCCGAGGATCACTGGACCGAGCACCTCGCCGAGGTGGAGCCGGGTGGCCGACTGCTCGTGTTCAGCGACGGCGTCCTGGACCTGCTCGACGACCCCGACCGGTGGTGGGAGCCCCTGGGCGCGATGGTCGCCGCGGCCCCCGACGTCCCGGGGCTGCTGACGGCGATCGGCCGGCTGGCGCGGTCGCAGACCGCGCTGGACGACATCACCGCGGTGGCCGTGTTCCGGTCGGAGGACGGGCGGTGAGCCGGCGCCTGCTGCTGATCCGCACGGTGGTGCTGGTCACCGCCCTGCTCGGCCTCAACTACGTGACCTGGCGCTGGATGTTCTCGGTGAACTGGTCGGCCTGGTGGATCGCGGTGCCGCTGGTGCTCGCCGAGACCTACAGCCTCGTCGACTCGCTCCTCTTCGGGCTGGGCATGTGGCGGCTCAAGGAGCGGGGTGACCCGCCGAGCCCTCCGCCGGGCCGCACCGTCGACGTCTTCATCGCGACCTACAACGAGCCGATCGAGCTCGTCATGACGACCGCACGCGCGGCCAAGGCGATCCGCTACCCGCACCGCACCTGGGTCCTCGACGACGGCAACCGCCCCGAGATGCGCGCGGCCGCGGAGGCCGAGGGCATCGGCTGGCTCACCCGCTCCGCGGACTGGGCCGGGATGCCCCGCCACGCCAAGGCCGGCAACCTCAACAACGCGCTGCTGCAGACCGACGGCGAGTTCATGCTCATCCTCGACGCCGACCAGATCCCGCTGCCCGAGATCCTCGACCGCACCCTCGGCTACTTCGAGGACGAGCGCATGGCGCTCGTGCAGACGCCCCAGTGGTTCGTCAACGTGCCCGAGGAGGACCCCCTCGGCAGCCAGGCGCCGCTGTTCTACGGGCCCATCCAGCAGGGCAAGGACGGCTGGAACGCCGCGTTCTTCTGCGGGTCGAACGCCGTCATCCGCCGCGAGGCGCTGATGCAGCTCGGTGTCTCCCGCTACGTCGGCGAGGTCGAGGAAGGCGTCCGGCGCGCGCTGCGGACCTCGCGCACGGTGATCCGGCAGGCGCGCCGCAGGCTGGCCCCGGACGACCACGCGGTGCGCGACGCGCTCGACACCATCGAGGGGCACATCGCCGACGCTCGTCGCGCCCTCGCCGGCGGCGAGGCGCTGTTCGACGTGACGTTCCGCTTCCAGCAGCAGGTGGCCGACGTCCGGCGCTCGCTCGTCGAGGCGGACCTCCGCACCCTGCAGGCGGACCTCGACGTCATCGCCGGGCTGGAGGAGCTCGCGGAGAGCCCCGACGGCGGCCTCGCGACCGTGGACCTGTCCGCGCTGGACCAGATGGCGCACCGCGAGTGGTCCCCGCTCGGAGCCGTGGAGACGGTCGAGGCCCTAGTCAACGCCGTCGACGTCGGTCGCGGCGGCGAGGCGCAGCCGATCATGCCGCTGGCGACGATCTCGGTCACCGAGGACATGGCGACCTGCATGCGACTGCACACCCTCGGCTGGCGCTCGGCGTACCACGACGAGGTGCTCGCCCACGGCCTCGCACCCGAGGACCTGCAGACCATGCTCGTCCAACGGCTGCGCTGGGCGCAGGGCACCGTCCAGGTGATGTTCCGCGAGAACCCACTCGTCCAGAAGGGGCTCACCCTGGCGCAGCGGCTGATGTACTTCTCCACGATGTGGAGCTACCTCTCGGGCTTCGCCGCGCTCGTCTACATCGCCGCACCGGTGGTCTACCTGACGATCGGGGTGCTGCCCGTCCAGGCCCTGAGCACCGACTTCTTCGTCCGGCTGGTGCCGTTCCTCGTGGTGAACCAGCTGCTGTTCTTCATCGTCGCCGCCGGCCGGCCGACGTGGCGGGGCCAGCAGTACTCTCTGGCGTTGTTCCCGGTCTGGATCAAGTCCTTCACCTCGGCCTTCGGCAACGTCTTCCTCGGGCGCAGCCTGGACTTCGCGGTGACGCCGAAGACCAGGCGCGAGAAGTCCGGCCACGACTGGCACCTCGTCAAGCCCCAGCTGTGGGCGATGGGGCTCCTGGTGGGCGCCGCCGTCATCGGGCTGGTCCGGCTCGCCGTCGGGCAGGGCGAGGTGCTCGGCATCGGGTTCAACCTGGTCTGGGTCGCCTTCGACCTGCTGATCTTCTCCGTCATCATCCGGGCGGTCCGCTACCGCGGATTCGAACCGGATGCCGTCCCCGCCGACGCCGGGCCCGGCGCCGGTCCCTCACCAGGAGTGCCTGCATGATCGAGATCGACGTCCACACCCGCGACGACGGCATCGGCGTCGTCGTCCCCCGCGGTCGGCTGAACATGGTGGCGGCGCGACAGCTCAAGGAGGTCCTGGCCGATCTCGTCGGCTCGGGGACCAGCCGCATCGTCGTCGACATGGCCGAGACGACGTTCCTGGACTCCTCCGGCCTCGGCGCGCTCATCGGCGGGCTGAAGTCGGCGCGGCAGGCCGGCGGCGACCTGCGGATCGCCCGGCCGGTCCCCGCGGTGACGACCGTCTTCGAGCTCACCAACCTCGACCGGGTCCTGCGGGCCCGCGACGACGTCGAGACGGCGTTCGATGACTGACGGGCGGCTCGTGCTCTCCGCCCCGGCCGTCCCGGAGGTCCTCGAGGTGGTGCACACCATGCTCGCGCAGCTCTGGGCCCGGGCCGACACCTGGGACCAGCGCGACCGGACCCGCTTCGAGCTGGCCGTCATCGAGGTGCTCGGCAACGTGGTCGAGCACGCCTACGCGCACGACACCGAGTCGGGACGTCGCTTCGACATCACCCTCGTCGCCGACGACGAGCACGTCGTCGCCTCCCTGGCCGACAACGGACTGCCGGTCGCGCTCGACCTGAGCGGCGTCGCCCTACCCGAGGACGAGCTGGCCGAGTCCGGGCGCGGCCTGGCGCTCGCGACCGCGGCCCTCGACGACCTGCGCTACGAACGGGTCGAGGGCCGAAACCACTGGACGCTCGAGTGCCGGCGCGGCTCGGCGGGCTGAGCGCGCGGCTCGCCGCTCTCCTCGGGACGCTGGCGCTGGCGCTCGCGGTCGCCGGCCCTGCAGCCGCGACGACGACGGACGATCCGCCGCCCCTGCCGCCCGCGGGTGAGCCCTGGTTCGGACCCGCGCTCGACTGGACCGCCGACAGCGCGGACGCCTACGCGGACCGCCTGGGCCGGAACCCGTCGCTGCTCGCGCAGCGGGTGCGCTACCCCCTCGACGACGGCTCCCGGTCCTTCCTGCGCACCTTCGTCGAGCAGGCCGCCGCGCTCGGCGCGGTGGCCGTCGTCGACCTGGAACCGGCCGGCCCGCTGGCCGACCTCACCGAGGCGGACGCCACCGACCTCGCCGACGAGCTCGTCGCGCTGCACGAGGAGCTCGACGGCTTCTTCCTGCTCCGGTTCGCCCCCGAGATGAACGGCTCCTGGTACCCCTGGGGCCAGCAGCCGAGTGCCTACGTCGACGCCTTTCGACTGGTCGCCGACGTGGTCCACGACCGCACCCCGCAGGCCGCGATGGTGTGGTCCCCCGTGTACGGCGCGGGCTACCCGTACGGCGCGGCGTACGGCGACGTGGACCCGGACCGGGCCGACGACACCGATCGGTTGGACACCGACGGGAACGGCCGGCTCGACGCACGCGACGACCCCTACGGGCCCTACTGGCCCGGCTCGGCCGCGGTCGACTGGGTCGGCCTGACCCTCTACCACTTCGGCGTCGACACCGGGCGCGAGGACAACGAGCTCGACCCGACCCGGGGCGGCGAGACCGGTGACTCCGAGGGCAGTCCCGGCTTCCGCCTCGACGTCGAGCCGGCGCCGGACGCGTTCGTCGCCCAGCTCGAGGAGCGGTTCAACTACGACCGCGCCGCCCCGCGCACCCCGTTCTACGAGCGCTTCGCCGCGGGCCAGGACAAGCCGATGCTGGTGGAGACCGGCGCGCTGTGGATCCCGGACGACCGGGGCGACCCCGAGCTCGACGTCAAGCGGTCCTGGTGGCGACAGGTGCTCGCCGCCACCGCCGACCGTCCCCTGCTGCGGGGCATCTCCTGGCTCGAGCAACGGCGCGCGGAGGCGGAGGCCGGCGACCGCGTCGTCGACTGGCGTGCGACGCGGTCCGAGGAGCTGGCCGCCGCGCTCCGTCGCGACCTGGACGCCGCCGGGGTCACTCTCGCCCCGGTCACCAACGCGACCGCCCCCGGGTCGGAGCCGTCGTCCCAGGACCCGGCAGCCGTCCCGAGCGACGCCGACACCGCACCGGCCCTGCACCCGACGCCGAGCGCGACCGGGCTCGCGGTCGCCGGCGTCCTCCTCGCCCTGCTCCTCGGGCTCGCCCTCGTCGCCCGGGCCCGCCCCGGTCCCGCCCGGCCGGGGGCTGCCGACGACCGCGATCCGCGTCTCGACCTGGTCCGCGGCGTGCTGCTCGTCGGCGCGGTCCTCCTGCACCTGGAGATCGCCCTGGACCGGGACGGGCCGGTCAGCGCCGTCGTGGCGGCCACGGTCGGCATCGAGGGCTTCGTGCTGGTCGCCGGCCTGCTCCTCGGCCTGCGGCACCGCGCGGTGGTCGCGCGGGTCGGCGAGCTGTCCGCCAGCGGTCGCAGCTGGCGGCGGGCGTTCTCGCTCTGGGCGGTCGTCGTGCTGGCCACGCTCGCGACGTACGCCGTCGCCGTGGTGCCGGGCGTGGACGGTTCGGCGGTGACGCGGTCCACCGACGGCCGGTTCGACCTGTTCCCGCAGGCGCGGCGGCTCTTCGACTACCCGCCGCCGTGGGAGGTCGTGCGCGAGCTCTTCGTGCTGCGGATCGGCCCGTGGGTGCTCACCGGCCTGGGCCTCTTCGTCGTGCTGCTCGTGCTGGCGCCGCTCGTGCTGGCCGTCGTCCGCCGGGGCGGGTGGTGGTGCGTGCTGCCGCTGTCGTGGGCGGCGTACGTCGCCGGTCTCGCCCTCGAGCCGGACTGGTTGCCCTCGCAGCTGGAGGAGGTCCACCCTCCCCTGCTCCACCAGCTCGTGCTCGTCCACGGCATCGTGATCGGCCACCACCACGACCGGCTCGTCCGGTGGGCCTCCCGCCCGCTGGCCCGGGCGCTGGGGGCGGCGGTCGTCACGGCGTACGCCGTCGCACTGGTGCTCCTCCGTGCGGTCGGCGACGGGTCCGGCCACCTCCGCCACTGGGAGGGCGCCCTGCCGCCCGGCCGGCTCGTCACCCTGGCCGTGGTCGCCCTCGTCGCGACGGCCGTCGTCACCCGGGCCTGGCGACCCGTGGGCTCGACGATCGGGCGGGTGCTGGTCCCGCTCGGGCGGCACCCGGTGCCCGTGGTGCTCCTGCTGGTGCCGCTCGTGCTGGTGGTCGGCGCGGTCCGCTGAGGAGCCCGCGGCCGGTCAGCCGTCCCAGCCCTCCGGGCGGTGCTTGCGGGGCAGGGTCTCGACGACCAGGCGGTAGGACTCGTCGACCGCCTCGAGCAGCTCGTCGTCGGGGATGTCGTAGGCCAGGTCGTTCCAGCCCGAGCGTCCGATGTACGCCATCACGTGTGCCCTGCCGGGGTGCCGGTCGAGCCACTCGTCGGCCACCTCGCGGCTGCCGGCCTTGACCCCGACGCCGTCGGCGCGGAGGAACGCGAAGATCTTCGCCCGTCCCTCGGGGCCGACCTTGACCACCGGGTGCTCGTGGCCCCACGGGTCGTCCGGCCACGCACCGGGCTTGGCCAGGCAGTGCGCCTGCATCCGCTCGACGTCCACCGGAGGACCGTACTGTCGAGCCGTGGCCGACGTCGACGACTCCGCGATCCACCGGCTCCTCCAGGAGTGCCGGGCCGGGCTCGACCGGGTCGAGCCGGCCGACCTCGCCGCAGCGGCTGCCGCCGGCGCGCTCGTGGTGGACACCCGGCCCGTCGAGCAGCGCCGGCGCGACGGTGACCTGCCGGGCGCGCTGGTCGTCGACCGCAACGTCCTGGAGTGGCGGTTGGACCCCTCGAGCCCGCACCGGCTCCCGGTCGCCGACGACCCGCAGCGCCGCGTGGTCGTCGTCTGCAACGAGGGCTACAGCTCGAGCCTGGCCGCCGCCACCCTGCAGCGGCTGGGCCTGCCGAACGCGACCGACCTGCGGGGCGGGTTCCAGGCGTGGCGCGCCGAGGTCGGTGGCTGACCCGACCTCAGCGCTGCGCGCGCACCCGGTCGACGAAGGTCAGCAGGTTGCGCCGCAGCCGGGCCGCCCGCTCCTCGACCGTGAGCGTCTCCGGCACCCGCATGAGCGGCGGCAACGACTTCAGCCCGCGGACGTACGCCGAGCACGCGACGTCGGCGCAGACGTCGACGCCGACGGTGTTGCCGGCGCGACCGGACCGCCCTGCCCGCGGGGCCACCATCAGCGCAGCGCCCTGCCCGGGGTGGGTGGTCGTGCACAACGAGCACATCCGCGCCCGCCGGGGACCCACGCCGGCCGGCGCGCGGCGCAGCTGCACCCCGACCAGGCGGTCCTCGTCGTCGGCCAGCACCAGGTAGGCGTGCAGCGGCGAGCGCTCGTCGACCCAGCCGAGGAAGTCGAGGTCGTCCCAGGAGCGGGCGGCGAGGTCGCTCGGCACGCGCAGCCGCTCGGCCTCGCCGCGGCTGGCGTTGACGAAGGATGCACGCACCTCCCGCTCGTCGACCGCCCTCACGCCGCACCCCACCCGGCGAACGTGGTGTCGAGGCTGTCGAGAATCCGGTCCCAGCTCTCCTGGCCGGCCGGTGCGCTGTGGTCGAACCCGCCGGCCCGCTCGAGGTCGACGAAGCCGTGGATCACGCTGCCGACCAGGCGGACCGCGTGGGTCTCGTCGGGCTCGCCGAGCTGGTAGCCGGCCAGGGCGGCTCGCACCATCGAGGCGAGACGCGGTCCGGCGCTCGCCGCAGCCGTCGCGGCGTCCAGGCGCAGCCGCGCGGCGTCGTACCGACCGGGGTGGGCGGCGGCGTACGCCCGGTGGACCTCGCCGAGCGCGCGGAGCGCGTCGCCACCCGAACGACCGGCCAGCGCCTCGGCCGCCCGGACCGCCAGGTCCTCGAGCGCCAGCAGGGCGACGCGGGTGCGGAGGTCGTCGGAGCCGGCGACGTGGGAGTACAGGCTGGCCGGCTTGACGTCGAGCCGACGCGCGAGCGCCGACAGCGTCACCTCCGCCAGGCCCGCCTCGTCGGCGAGGTCGGCCGCCGCAGCGACCACCCGGTCGGCGGTCAAGCCCTTCCTGATGCTCATAGGCACGAGCCTAATGCCCTTAGGGTCGACCTCCTACATCCCGGCACGGAGCGAGGCGTTGACCTCCGCCCGGGTGGTCGTCCGGCGCGCCAACCGGCGGAAGCGCCAGACCTGCGAGCCGCCGAGTGCCCACAGCAGGAACTGGGTGCTCATCGCCCACCGGAACGCGTCCGCCGTGTAGTCCGAGCCGGCCGGGGTGCGCCAGTCGAGCACGAGGCCGACGACCACGACGAGGAGCAGGCTGGCGATGAAACCGCCCTGGTTGATCAGGCCGGTCGCGCTGGCGAGCCGCTCAGGCGGGTTGGAGGTGCGCCCGACGTCGAAGCCGATCATCGACGCCGGTCCCCCGATCCCGACCACCACGGCCAGGGCCACCAGGATCCCGAACGGCGCCTCCCCCGGCCACGCCAGGACCACACCCCAAGCGGCCGCCATCGCCGCGACCATCGTCAGCACCATCGTCGATCGGTGCCACGGGTGGGCGCCCACGAGCCACCCGAAGGCCGGGCCGATCGTCATCGCGGACACCACGACCACGGTGAGCAGCCCGCTGGCCTCCGCCGGCGACAGCCCCTCGCCGCGCACGAAGAACGGGTAGCCCCACAGCAGACCGAGGACGTTGCTGCTGAACGGTGTGGAGAAGTGCATCCAGAAGCCGAGCCGCGTGCCCGGCACGGCCCACGACGCCGCCAGGCTGCGACGCACGGCGGCCAGGGGCATCGGCGCGCCCCGCAGGTTCTTCCGCGTCGGGGTGTCACGGAGGACCAGCAGGAGCGCGACCAGCAGGACCGGGCCGAGCGCCGCGGCCACGAGGTACGCCGTCGTCCAGCCGAGGTCGCGCAGGGCCCAGGTCATCGGCACCGCGGAGATCACCGCGCCGAGCTGGCCCAGCGTGCCGGTGAGCTGGCTGAACAGCGGGATCCGGCGCCGCGGGAACCAGCTGCTCACCAGCCGCAGCACGCAGATGAACGTCAGCGCGTCCCCGACGCCGACGAGGGCGCGGGCGGCCAGCCCGAACGGGTACGTCGTGGCGAGCGCGAACGCCACCTGTCCGGCCGTCATCACCAGCAGCGCCGCGACCAGCACGCTGCGCGAGCCCCACCGGTCCACCAGCAGGCCGACGGGCACCTGCATGCCGGCGTACACCAGCAGCTGCAGCATCGTGAACGTCGCCAGCTGCGAGGCGGAGATGTCGAAGCGCTCGGAGGCCACCAGGCCGGCCACCGCCAGGGAGCTGCGGTGGAAGACCGCCAGCAGGTAGACCAGCAGCCCGACGCCCCAGACCAGGACCGAGGTCCGCAGGCGGGGCTCTGTCACTACTTCGTGGCTTCCATCATCTGCCGCAGCTCCTTCTTCAGCTCCGAGATCTCGTCGCGCAGGCGGGCGGCGACCTCGAACTGCAGCTCGGCGGCGGCGGTGCGCATCTGGTCGGTGAGGTCCTGGATGAGCTGGGCCAGGTCGGAGCTCGGCATGCCGGCGAGGTCCTTGGCGTGCTTGCCGGCGGCGTCCTTGCCGAGCGTCGGCACCGGCTGCTTGGCCTTGACCCCGCCGGCGCGACCCTTCGCCTCGGTACCGGCCCAGGTCTCGAGGAGCGCCTGGGTGCTCTCGTCCTCGCGGGCGAGCATCTCGGTGATGTCGGCGATCTTCTTGCGCAGCGGGGTCGGGTTGATGCCGTGCTTGGTGTTGTAGGCGATCTGCTTGGCGCGGCGCCGGTTGGTCTCGTCGATGGCGTTCTCCATCGACGGGGTGATCTTGTCGGCGTACATGTGCACCTGGCCCGACACGTTGCGCGCCGCGCGGCCGATCGTCTGGATCAGCGACTTGTCCGAGCGGAGGAAGCCCTCCTTGTCGGCGTCGAGGATCGACACCAGCGACACCTCGGGCAGGTCGAGGCCCTCGCGCAGCAGGTTGATGCCGACGAGCACGTCGTACTCCCCCAGCCGGAGGTCGCGCAGCAGCTCGATCCGCTTGAGCGTGTCGACCTCGGAGTGGAGGTAGCGGGTGCGGATGCCGGCGTCGAGGAGGTAGTCGGTGAGGTCCTCCGACATCTTCTTGGTCAGCGTGGTGACCAGGGTCCGCTCGTTGCGGTCGACCCGCAGCCGAATCTCGTGGATGAGGTCGTCGATCTGGCCCTTGGTCGGCTTGACCACGACCTCGGGGTCGACCAGGCCGGTCGGGCGGATGATCTGCTCGACGACGTCGCCGCCGACCTTGTCCAGCTCGTAGTCGCCGGGCGTGGCCGAGAGGTAGATCGTCTGGCCGATCCGGTCGAGGAACTCCTCCCACCGCAGCGGCCGGTTGTCCATCGCGCTGGGCAGCCGGAAACCGTGGTCGACCAGGTTGCGCTTGCGGGACATGTCGCCCTCGTACATGCCGCCGATCTGCGGCACCGCCACGTGCGACTCGTCGACGACGAGCAGGAAGTCCTCGGGGAAGTAGTCGAGCAGGCAGTTCGGGGCCGAGCCGCGGGCGCGACCGTCGATGTGCATCGAGTAGTTCTCGATCCCCGAGCAGGAGCCGACCTGCCGCATCATCTCGATGTCGTACGTCGTGCGCATCCGCAGCCGCTGGGCCTCCAGCAGCTTGCCCTCGCGCTCGAACTTCGCCAGCTGGTCCTCCAGCTCCAGCTCGATCCCCTTGATCGCCCGCTCCATCCGCTCCGGGCCGGCGACGTAGTGGGTCGCGGGGAAGACGTAGAGCTCCTCGTCCTCGGTGAGCACCTCGCCGGTGACGGCGTGCAGCGTCATCAGCCGCTCGATCTCGTCGCCGAAGAACTCGATGCGGACCGCGTGCTCCTCGTAGACCGGGAAGATCTCGAGGGTGTCGCCGCGCACCCGGAAGGTGCCGCGGGTGAAGGACATGTCGTTGCGGGTGTACTGGATCTCCACCAGGCGCCGCAGGATCGAGTCGCGGTCGTGCTCCTCGCCCACCTTGAGCCGGATCATCCGGTCGACGTACTCCTGCGGCGTGCCCAGACCGTAGATGCAGGAGACCGTGCTGACCACGATGACGTCGCGCCGGGTGAGCAGGCTGTTGGTCGCGGAGTGCCGCAGCCGCTCGACCTCCTCGTTGATCGAGGAGTCCTTCTCGATGTAGGTGTCGGTCTGGGGGACGTAGGCCTCGGGCTGGTAGTAATCGTAGTAGGAGACGAAGTACTCGACCGCGTTGTCGGGGAACAGCTGGCGCAGCTCGTTGGCGAACTGCGCGGCGAGGGTCTTGTTGGGCTGCATGACGAGCAGCGGGCGCTGCACCTGCTCGGCGACCCAGGCGACGGTGGCGGTCTTGCCGGTGCCGGTGGCACCGAGCAGCACGACGTCCTCCTCGCCGGCCTTGATCCGCTTCGTGATCTCCTTGATCGCGGCCGGCTGGTCACCCGAGGGCGAGTAGTCCGAGACCACCTGGAACGGGGCCACGCGGCGCTCGAGATCGGTCACTGGACGCATGGTTCGAGCGTACGCCGCGCCGCCGACAGTGCCGTGTCGGCGGCGGGAGCCGGTGCCCTAGATTGACCCCCGTGACCGCCCGCCGCCAGCACGTCCTCGAGCGGGCGCTGCGGATCCTGCGCCGCACGTTGCTGACGGTCTTCGGCGTCCAGCTGGCGCTGGCGATCGGGATGTCGCTGGTCGACTCCTACCGCCGCCGCGGCAAGAAGCCCAAGCCGTTCCCGGTCACCCCGCCCCGCACCGTCCCCGTCGGCGAGGGCACCGTCACGACGTACACCTTCGGCAAGGACCTCTACGAGGACATGCTCGCCGCCATCGCCGGCGCCAAGAAGCAGGTCCTCTTCGAGACCTACATCTGGAAGGGCGACGCGGTCGGCGAGCGGTTCAAGCGGGCCCTGGTCGACGCGGCCGCCCGCGGCGTGGACGTCTACTGCATCTACGACGGCTTCGCGAACCTCGTCGTGTCCCCGCGGTTCAAGCGGTTCCCGCCGTCGCTGAAGGTGCTGCGCTACCCTGTGTACGGCGCCGGGTGGCGCTTCTTCGACCTCAGCCGCTACGGGCGCGACCACCGCAAGGTGCTCGTCGTCGACGACGAGGTGGGCTTCGTGGGCGGCTACAACATCGGCGCGGCGTACGAGACCGAGTGGCGCGACACCCACGTCCGCGTCACCGGGCCGGGCGTCTGGGACCTCAAGCGTGCCTTCGCCGACTTCTGGAACCAGCAGCGCCGCCGCCGCATCGGCCACAGCGAGCGGCCGCTGCTGCTCGAGACCGCCTCGACGTGGGAGCCGATGATCCGGTTCCAGCGCAACAGCCCGCGGATGTGGATGTTCCCCATCCGCGGGATGTACCTCGAGGCGATCAACCGGGCCAGCCACAAGATCTGGATCACCCAGGCCTACTTCCTGCCCGACCAGCAGTTCGTCGACGCGCTCAAGGACGCCGCCCGGCGCGGGGTCGACGTCCGGCTGCTCGTGCCGCTGAAGTCGAACCACATCGTCGCCGACTGGATCTCGCGCGGTTACTTCTCCCAGCTGCTCGAGGCCGGCGTGCGGATCTTCCGGTTCAAGGACGCGATGGTGCACGCGAAGACCGCGACCGTCGACGGCACCTGGTCGACCGTCGGCACCGCGAACATCGACCGGCTCAGCCTCCAGGGCAACTACGAGATCAACGTCGAGGTCATCGACGGCGCCCTCGCCAAGACGCTCGAGGAGATCCACCTCGTCGACGAGTCCAACTCGATCGAGCTGACCCGCGGCGAGTGGGAGGCGCGCGACCTGCACCGCCGCTTCACCGAGTCGCTGCTGCAGCCCTTGCGCCCCCTGCTCTGAGGCGGGCCTACCAAGACCGCTGCTCTGACGGGGTGTTCCTGTGGCACGGGCCGTGACCGGCGGCTTCGTCCCCGCATGTCGTACCCAGGCCGCCTGCTCCCCCGACCCCGGCGCGGTCGTCAGGAGCAAGCACCACCGGCGCAGGGGAACGGCAACGCAGCGGTCGACGCTGACCAGGGGACCCATGTGGTCACGCCCCGGCTCGGGCCGTAGCGTCCGGGGGTGAGCAGTGCGACGTCGAGCAGCGCTACCAACGGACGCCGTGACGGCATCCTTTCCCCGGCCTACCTGGCGACGACTGTAGGCATGTTCGGGCTGATCGGGTTCGTGGCCTTCGAGGCCATGGCCGTCACGACCGTGATGCCGAGCGTCGCCCGCGATCTCGATGGCTTCAGGCTCTACGCGCTTGCTTTCGCCGCGCCTCTGGCGAGCGGGGTCGTGGGGATGGTCGGAGCCGGTATGTGGAGTGACCGCGCCGGTCCGCGGGCTCCTCTGCTGATCTCGATGGTGCTGTTCTCGCTGGGGCTGCTGACGTGTGGGACCGCACCGAGCATGGAGGTGCTGATCGCAGGCCGCGTCCTCCAAGGGCTGGGCGGCGGCGCCCTCGTCGTGGCGCTGTACGTCGTCGTCGGGCTGGTCTACCCGAGCCTCCTGCAGCCGGCGATCTTCGCCTCGTTCGCGGCTGCTTGGGTGCTGCCGGCTCTCTTCGGACCCGGACTCGCCGCCGTGGTGGCAAGCGCCTTCGGCTGGCGCTGGGTCTTCACCGGCACGATCCTCCTGGTGCTTGTGGCGCTGATGCTGATCGCACCAGCGCTGCGCCGGATGAAGCCGCACCCGCAGGGCACCACCACGCCGTTGTCCCGCCTGGGGTGGGCATGCGTCGCGGCGGTCGCCGTGCTCGCCCTTGCGCTGCTCGGAGCGGACAGCGGTCTGGCCTGGGGCGGCGCGGTCGGTGCCCTCCTGCTGGTTTTCCTCGCCCTTGCCCGGCTGCTTCCCGCGGGCACGCTGACCGGCGGGCGGGGGTTGCCGGCCGTCGTAGCGACGCGGGGGTTGCTGAGCGCCGGATTCTTCTGCGCGGAGGCCTACATCGTCTTCGTCCTGCAGGACCGGTGGGACCTTTCGGTCGGTCAGGCCGGCGTCGCACTCACCCTTGTCGGTCTGGTGTGGGCCCTCTCCAGCCAGGTGCAGTCACGGCTGGGAACCCGCATCACCCATGAGCGGGCGATGCATGCGGGCACCACGGTGGTCCTGGTCGGCATCGTCACGCTGTTCGTCGCTGTGGCTTTCCAGGTCGCCGGAAGCGAGCTGTCCGCGGTGCTGCCGATCGCCGCGTACGTCCTCGCGGGTGCAGGGATGGGGTTCGCCTACCCCCGGACATCGGTCGCGATGCTGGCAGAGTCGACCGACCGCGACCGCGGTCTGAACTCCTCGGCGCTCTCGGTGGCCGACTCGCTGGGCGCCGCGCTAGCGCTGTCGGTAGCCGGGGTGGCCTTCGCTGCTGCCGAGCGCGGTGGCATCGACCCGTTCCTCGCGGTCTATGCCTTCACTTGCGCCATAGGTGTGGTGGGCGTCCTGATCGCCGGCAGGACCCGGCCCTGAAACCGCCTGCGCACGCGGTGGAGGCACACGAGGAGGGCTGATGCCGCACCCGTGATGAGGCGTGTTCCCGATCGCGTACTCGACGCTTCGCTGACTGCCATCAACCTGGCTGGTTGCACAGTCACAAGACATCCACCCTTGCCACAACCCGCGGTGACTCCGGGCGCTCGTCGTCGCCTTGCGGACCAGCGGCTGCTTGTTCCACTGACCAGGATCGGTGAAAAGGCACGCGCCGACACCGGCACGGCGGATGTCCGCCCGATCATCGACTCGAGGGGCTCAAGGCGTGCTGCACGGCGAGGACAGGGCTCGCCAGCACAGGCGTATGGAGATCGCTGAGCGTCGTGGTAGCGCCCATCATGCTCGCCTGGGCCAGGACGACGACGTCCACGCTGTCGGCGATGGAGCGAGCGGCATCCGCAACCTGTCGCAGGTAGTCCTCGTCGTCGCCGGCCTCGAAGGCCGCCCATGCGTCCGGTACCTCGACGTCGATGATCGTCGGAGACTCGCCTTGGCGCCGCGCCTCGTCAGCGAGCAGTGCACGGGTCGGCTCGAGGGTGGACTCCAACGCGACGATCACGCCTATGCACGCACCAGCCTGCACAGCCGCCCGTGCCATCGGCCGGTCGACGCGGACGACCGGCACAGGCAGACGCCCTCCCAGGGCTTCGGCGACAGACCCGAGTGTGGAGCAGGTGCAGATGACGATGTCCACGTCGTCATCGGCGAGTTGGCGGAGGGCAGCCAGGGTGGCGTCCTCGACGTCCAGGGTCGGGCCGTTCCTGCGCACCTGATCGAGAAGATCAGGCTCGACCCGGTGCACGCAGGACGAACTGGCATCGGCATCGCGCACGAGTGCCTCGAAGGTCGCAACATGGACCTGCGCGGTATGGAGGAATCCGATGCGTGGCATCTCGCCAGTGTTCCAGCGAGCGAGAGGCGGTGACCGTTCGTCTCGTTCACCTCGGCATGGGCGGCCGCTGCGGACGCACGCCGACAGGCGGCGGAAAGACGTAGCGCCGCAGAGACTTGATCGCATACGTCGACGGCGCGGGTGTAGCCGGCACACGGTGAGGCGATGGGCCTGAGGGCCGTCCGTGATCACTAAACCTGGCAAGCATCGGCGGAAGGATTCAGGTAGTCACCATCGGAAGACGGCGACACCGCGCCTATCGGAGCGGGCGCGACTCACGGCGGCGCCGTCGCTGGCAAACTGCCGCCGTGACGGTCGAGCGGTGGGAGCGGCGGGCGGAGATCCCTCTAATACTGTTGGCGCTCGCCTTTCTCGGGGCCTACGCGTGCCCGGTGCTCGACCCGCGCCTAAACCCGGACCTGGAAACGCTACTAACCGCCGTCTCGTGGGCGGTGTGGGTAGCTTTTGCCGTCGACCTCGTTGTACGGCTCTTCCTTGCGGATCAGCGGCGTCGGTACGCCACCCGGCACTGGTACGACGTCGCTTTGGTGGCGCTCCCGGCGCTTCGCCCTCTTCGGCTGCTGCGCCTGCTCGCGCTAGTTCGCATCCTCGACCGCTCGGCGGCATCGTCACTCGCGGGCCGGGTGCTTGTGTACGTGGCGGCCGCTGCGGGCATGGCCGTGGGGTTAGGAGCACTTGCTGTGCTCGATGCCGAGCAAGACCATCCGAGCGCCAACATCACCACGTTCGGTGACGCGCTCTGGTGGGCCTGCACCACTGTCACCACGGTGGGGTACGGCGACCGGTTCCCGGTGACCGGCGAAGGCCGCGTTGTAGCAGTCGTGCTGATGCTGGTCGGCATCGGCTTAGTCGGCGCAGTCACCGCCTCGGTTGCGACGTGGATCCTCGGACGGGTCGAGGCGGAACGAGCGGAGTAACAACGCTGACGGAGGGCTAGTTCGCAGCTCGCGCCGGCAGGCGGCGGAGTGCCGCGCGCGGCGGTCGGTGGGGAAAACACCCAGTGAGACCGGCCCACTGTGCCCTCCCGGCTCGGCCAGCCCGGTGGTCTAGCCCGTGGGGAAGCGGATGACCGAGGCGAGCTGGAGCGCCTTGGCCTTGTCCCCCTTGACCCCGAGCCGGCCCTTGAGCACCCCGGTGACGGCGCCGAGGTGCCCGGTGGCCAGCCGCAGGAAGTCGGCAGCCTCACAGACGATGGTGGCGTCGCGGGTGCCCTCGTCGTCGCGGGAGACGGTGGCGACCCCGTCGCGGAGCGTGACGACGTAGCGGTCGGGCTCCCCCGGGCCGCCGCCGAGCCGGAAGCCCACGACGAGGTCCAGGCCCGCGGCCTTGCGCCCGTCGACGAATGACGGCAGCCGGCGGAACACCTCCTCGAGCACCACGGGGCGGAATCCGCCGGCCATCACGCGTCGCAGATGGTCGGCGGGCGCCTCCCCCACCGCGCGGGCGACGGCGTCCGGGTCGAGCGTGGTGGGGTCGACGGCGGCCTCGTCGTGCCCTGGCACGCGGAACACGCCGCCCACGGCCAGCGCCAGCATCGCGTCACCCTCGACGTCGAGGCCGCCGCAGAGGTACTCCAGCCCGGCGTTGCGCTCGCCGGACACCAGCCGCACGAACCGCAGCAGGCTCGTCGAGAGCAACACGTCGGCCTCGTCCGCGGAGCGGCCGTCCGACTGCTCGGCGGCCACCGGGCGCACCGACCCGCCGTCCAGCTCGATCGCGTGGCGCTCCAGCAGCTTCCCGCGCCGGCGCAGGTCGAACCGGACCGTGCCCGACACCGCGGCGAGACGGTCGCGGTCGGCGTACTCGTCGAGGCGGCCGAGGATGCCGGGCACCGCCGCGGCGCGGACCTCCTCGCGGCCGATGAGGGCCAGCAGGGCCTCGTCGTCGGTCGCCGTCACCGCGGCCACGAGCGCCTCGGCGGGGGTCTCGGCGAAGAAGCGGTCCGCTCCGGCGCGGTCGGCGGTCCGGAGGGGGTCGAGCGAGCTCGCGGTCACCGGTCCTGGCTACCACGTCCGACCGGCGGCGCGACACTGGCCGCGCGGGGGCGGACGGTGGGAGGCTGCGCGCCATGCTCCCTCGCCTGCTCCCCCGCTTGCTCAGGCGCTCCCGGCGCCTCCGTTCCCTGTCCGGCAAGCACGTCCTGGTCACCGGCGCCGCCAGCGGCATCGGCCGCGCCACCGCCGTGCTGGCCGCCGAGCAGGGGGCGGTCGTCCACCTGACCGACCTCGGCGCCGATCGGCTCGACGAGGTCGCCGCGGAGATCCGTGCGGCCGGCGGCCGCGTCGGCCACGTCGAGGCCGTCGACGTCTCCGACCACGAGGCGGTCCGCAGGCTCGCCCGGCGGCTCACCGACGCCCACGGCTCGATGGACGTCGTCATGAACATCGCTGGCATCTCCCGGTGGGGCACGGTCCGCTCGCTGGAGCACGAGGACTGGCGACGGCTCGTCGAGGTGAATCTGATGGGGCCGATCCACGTCATCGAGGAGCTCGTGCCGCCGATGATCGACGCCGGCCGCGGCGGCCACCTGGTCAACGTGTCCTCGGCCGCCGGCATCATCGGGATGCCCTGGCACGCGGCGTACAGCGCCAGCAAGTTCGGCATCCGGGGCGTCTCCGAGGTGCTCCGCTTCGACCTGCGCCGCCACGGCATCGGCGTCAGCCTAGTGTGCCCAGGCGCCGTGGACACCCCGCTGACGGAGACCATCCACATCGCCGGCGTCGACAAGGCCAGCCCGACCTTCCGCAAGCTGCAGGCGCGCTTCCGGCACGGCGCCGCCACGCCGGAGGAGGCGGCCGAGGCGATCCTGGAAGGGGTACGCCGCAACCGCTACTGGGTCTACACCTCTCGCGACATCCAGCTCGTGCACCTGCTCCAGCGCTACCTCCCGCCCGTCTACTCCGTGCTCATGCGGACGATGAGCTGGGGTGCGAACAAGGCGCTGCCGGCCGTCGAGCAGGCCCGTCGTCCGGAGCGGGCGGCATGAACGCCCGGATCACGCCCGGCTCCCGCCGCGACGTCGGCCTGGCGACCTGGGCCTTCGCCCACCTGGCCGGCCGGGTGTCGGGCACCGAGCCGCCCGCGGTCTTCCTGACGCTGGGCCGCAACCGCCGGCTGTTCCGCGGCTGGCTGCACTTCGCCGGGCGGATGATGCCCGGCGGCCGGCTCCCCCGCCGGCAGACCGAGCTGGTCATCCTCCGCGTCGCGCACCTGACCGGCAGCGAGTACGAAGCCACCCAGCACCGCGGCCTCGGCCGGCGCGCCGGGCTGAGCGACGCCGAGATCGACCGGGTCGCCGAGGGTCCCGACGCCGACGGCTGGTCGGGCCGCGAGCGGCTGCTGCTGCGGGTCGCCGACGAGCTGCACGCCACCCACGACCTCTCGGACGCCACCTGGGCGGAACTGAGCGCCGAGCTCGACGAGCCGACCTGCATCGAGGTGCTGATGCTCGTCGGGCACTACCAGATGCTCGCCCAGACGCTCGGCGCGCTGCGGGTCCGGCCTGACCGCCCGCGGCGCTGAAGGCGCGGGTCTCGCGAGAGGTGTCGTTTCATCAAGGCATGCAGGCGAGCCGTCACTCCCCCGCGTGAGTTCCGCGAGGGAAGTGCAGGTTCATCTGCATACCTAGGGGAACAGCCGCCCCGGATCCCCCGGGAGACAGCGCCGGTCGCCTACCAGGTGTCGACGGGGCGCCCGCTGCCGCGCAACCGGCCGTCGCGGGCGGCGGCGTCGATGACGCGGGCGACGACGGACCGCGTCTCGGCGGGGTCGATGACGTCGTCGATCTCGAAGTGGCGCGCGACGTTGAGCGCGGACGACCGCTCGCGGGCGAAGGCGGTGAGCTCCTGGACGGTCCGCTCGCGCTCGGCCTCGTCCTCGATCGCCTCGAGCTCGCGGCGCATGGCGAGCCGCACGGCGCCCTCGAGACCCATCGCGCCGAGGTGGGCGCCGGGCCAGGCGACGGTGAGCAGGGGCTCGTGGGTGCTGCCGCCGAGCATCGCCTGCGCGCCGAGGCCGTAGGCGCGGCGCAGCACGACGCCGACCAGCGGCACCTGCAGCTGCGCCCCGGCGACGAGCAGCCGCGACGTGTGCCGCACCAGCCCGGTGCGCTCGGCGTCGGGGCCGACCATCATCCCGGGGGTGTCGACGAGGGAGACGACCGGGAAGCCGTGCGCGTCGCACAGCTGGAGGAACCGCGCCGCCTTGTCGCCCGCGTCCGCGGTGATGGCGCCGGCCGTGTGCCGGGTGTCGTTGGCGAGCACCCCGACGGTCCGCCCCTCGATCCGGCCGAGCGCGGTGAGCAGCTCGGGCGCGAACGACGGCCGCAGCACGGTCACGCTGTCGACGTCGCAGATCCCCTCCACCACCGGCTCGACGTCGTACGCCGTCCGCTCTCCCTCGGGGACCGCGTCGCGCAGCGGGGTCGGGTCGGGGGCGGTCCACTCGTCGACCGGTCCGAGGAAGTAGCCGAGCAGCTCGCGGGCGACGAGCGCGGCCTCGTCGTCCTCGGCGACCACGTCGACGACGCCGTTGGCCGTCATCACGTCGATCGGACCGACGTCCTCGGCCGCGACGTCCCCGAGGCCGCCGCCGGCGATCATCGCGGGGCCGCCCATGCCGAGCGAGGCGCGGCGGGTGGCGACGACGAGGTCGGAGCAGCCGGCGACGACCGCGTTGCCGGCGAAGCAGTTGTCGTCGACCACGGCGATCCGCGGCACCCGGCCGGACAGCCGCGCCCACGCGGCGAAGGTGGTCACGTCGAGCGCGGAGACGAGCGGAATGTCGGTGTCGCCGGGGCGCCCGCCTCCCCCGGCGGCGAAGAAGACGGTGGGCAGCGCGAGCCGCTCGACCACGTCGAGCAGCCGGTCGGTCTTGCGGTGGCCGCGCATGCCCTGGGTGCCAGCCAGGACGAGGTAGTCGTAGGACAGCACCGCGCACTGGCGGCCGTCGACGGTCGCGAGGCCGCCGACGATGCCGTCGGCGACGGTGCGGTCGAGCAGGTCGTCGAGGTCGCGCCTGTCCTCCTGCGCGGCGGTGACGAACCGGCCGTACTCGACGAGGCTGCCGGGGTCCACGACGTCGGCGAGGTTCTCCCGCGCGGTCCGGCCACCCCGGGCGTGGAGGCGGGCGACCGCCTCGGGACGGGCGGCGTCCTCCGTCAGGGCGCGGCGGGCGAGCAGGTCGAGGAGCTCCTGGCGGATCGGCACGCGGCGGAGTGTAGGCAGGCCGGCCCCATTTAAGAACGGTGCCTACCGGAAGCGGTCGACCGGCGGGGGCGCGTGCTCGGCCCCGCGCCAGACCTCGTCGTCCATCGCGCACCGGCCCTCGCGGTTGATCGGCTTGCGATCGGTCGACATCGGCGGGCGGTGCGGGGTGCCGTAGGTGCACTGCTCCTGCCCGGCGATGAGCAGGTCGACCCCGAGCCAGCCGTCGCGGAAGGCGGAGGCGAAGCGGCTGGTGCCGAAGCCGAGGTTCCGGGTCAGCTGGCGCAGGTGCGGGTCGCGGTCGGCCGCCAGGTCGCTGATCGCGACGAGCTCCCGGAGCGCCGGCGGGAGGTGCACGCCGAGGTCGTCGGCGAGGTCGCCGAGCGTGTCGAGGTCGGCGGGCGCGCGCCGCAGGATCCTGCGGAACTCGGGGTCGAACTCCTCCAGCCACGACGCGAACCGCCGTGCGGAGCTCGAGAAGGTCTCCAGGTCGCCGCGGTGCGCCGCGACCAGCTCGCCCACCCGCTGCCCGTTGTCGAGCAACCGGTCGGTCTGCGGCCACGCCTCGTCCAGCGCGCCGGCGACCTCGTCGACCGAGACCAGCAGGTCCTCGAGGTCGTCGCCGGTGCCGCTGGTGGCCGCAGCGAGCTCGCGCAGCAGCACGCGGACGTCACGGCCGTCGACGTTGTCGAGCAGGTTGTCGAGCCCGTCGGCGGCCGCGGCCATCGAGACGGGCACGTCCGCGGCCGTGGCGCGGACGACGTCGCCGTCGGCCAGGAACGGCCCGCCGGCCCGCTCGGGCTGGAAGTCGAGGAACTGCTCGCCCACCGGCGACAGGCTCCGCACCACCGCCCGGGCGTCGCGGGGCACCTCGACGCCGGGGCGCAGGGAGATGGTCGCCACCGCTCCCCCGGCCGGGTCGAGCCCGACGTCGGTCACGGTGCCGACGCGGACGCCGCGGTACGCCGCCGGGGAGCCCTCGAACAGCCCGCCGGTCCGCGGCATCTCGACGGTCACCGTGTCCGCGCGACCCGTCAGCGGGACGTCGAGCACGACGGTCACGAGGTAGGTCGCGCACCCGACGAACGCCGCCACCAGCCCTACCAGGCTCAGCACGAGCCGGTTCCGCAACAGCCGGGTCATCGGCGCGCCTCCCCGGGTCCTGGCTCCGGTCGCAGGCCGAGCAGCCAGGGGAGGTCGGAACCCTGCTTCTGGCCCAGGCCCAGCAGCCCGCCCAGGCCGGGCAGTCCCGGCAGCTCGGGAAGACCCGGCAGGCCGGGCAGGCCAGGGAGCCCGGGCAGCCCGCCACCGGAGCCGCCGCCGCTCCCGCCGCCGTTCCCGCCGCCCCGGCCGTCGCCTCCCTCGTCCGAGCCGGGGCTCAGCCCACCGGGCACCAGCGCGGCGCTGGCGTCGAGGCGGAAGCGCAGGTTGAGGTAGTCGGTGGGCGACGCGGCGTCGGCGAGCTCGCCGAACTCCGCGAGCGTGTCCAGGCCCGGGACGAGCTGGTCGCGCGCGGACAGCACCTCCTCGAGCACCGGGCCGAGCTCGTCGACGACGATGCCGAGGTCGGTCCGGGTCCGCCGGACGAGCCGGTCGGCGACGACGGCGAGCCGGTCGCTGCGTCGCAGCAGCCGGGCCAGGTCGTCGGTGTTGCGCGTCAGCGTGCGGGCGGCGGGGGCCAGGTCGCGCAGGGCGGCGTCGATGGTCGCCTCGCGCCGGTCCAGCGTGCGGGCGGCCCCGACCAGGCTGTCGAGCACCCGGTCGATCTGGCGGGTGCTGGCCAGCGCCTCGGAGAAGAACCGGTCGGTCTCGGTCAGCACGCCGCGGGTCGCACCGACCCGGCCGTCGAGCGCGGTGTTCAGCTCGGAGACGACCGTTTGGAGCTGGCCGAGCCCGCCGCCGTTGACCAGCAGGGACGCCGAGGCGAGGGTGTCCTCGACGGTGGCGGAGGTGGTGACGGCCGGGCCGCGCACGACGTCCCCGTCGGCGAGCGGCTTCCCGTCGGGGGCCGGCTCCACGTCGACGTACATCTCGCCCAGCGCAGTGGTGTAGCGCAGCCGGAACCGGCTGCCCTCCGGCAGCTCGACCTCGTCGTCGATGGCCATCTCGACCCGGGCGCGGTAGTCGTCCGGCTCGACGTCGACCACCTGGCCGACCACCAGGCCGCGCGACTTGACCGCCGCGCCGACCGGGAGGTTGAGCGCGTCGTCCACGACGGCGGAGAGCCGCCACTCGTCTGCGCCGACGGCGGGCGGCCGCACCCGGTCGACCGCGTCGCCGAGCCCGCAGCCGCCGAGGACCAGCGCAGCCAGGAGCCCCCCGACCACAGCCGGTACGCCGCGGCGCGCGGCCGCTCCCCAGCTCACGGCCGGGCTCACGGCTCGAGCCCCAGCAGCGCGAGCAGGAGGTCGCCGATCTCCGGCGAGGTGCCGAGCTCGTCGCAGACGCCCTCGGGCAGCACGTCGTCGCAGAGGGCGTCGGTGACCTCGTGGGCCGGCGAGAGGTGCCGCAGCGGCATCCGGACCTTGAGCCGGCCGTCGTCGCTGATGGCGTCGCCGATGTTGGCGAAGGTCAGCGGGCCGACCTCGATCGCCTCGGCGAGGTCGGCCTGGTGGACCAGCAGGTTGCGGGTGACCCGGGTGAGGCCGCGCAGCGAGCCGCGGAGGGCGCCGCGGTTGTCCCGGACGAACGCGGCGAGGGTGTCCAGCGCGCCGCTGAGCGAGGTGAGCGAGCGGCCGAAGGCGTTGCGCTCGTCGGCGAGCAGGTCGGTGGCGTCGGCGACGCTGGTGAGCAACTGGTCCACGACGTCGTCGTTGGCGGCCACCAGCGCGGTGAGGTCGTCGAGGCCGTCCACGGCGCCGACCAGCTCCTCACGGTGCTCGGAGAGGCCGCCCGCGGCGTCCGCGAGCTCGCGGACGGTGGCGTTCGCGTCGGCGCCGCGGCCGTCGAGCGCATCTGCGCTCGAGGCGAGCAGCCGGCGCAGCGCGCGGGCGTCGCCGTCCTTGCCGGCCAGGCCGGTGCTGAACCCCTCCAGCGAGGCCAGCACCTCGTCGAACTCCACGGGCGTCCGGGTGCGCGCCAGCGGGATGCGGTCCCCGTCCTCCATCCGCGGTCCGTCGGCGAAGGCGGGGGTCAGCTCGAGGTACCGGTCGGTGGCGACCGAGCGGGCCACGACGACCGCGCCCGCGCCGGCCGGCAGGTCGGTGTCGGCGTCGACCTCCATCTCGACCTCGACGACCGCGCCGCTGGGCTCGATCGCGGTGATCTCGCCGACCGGCACGCCCAGCACGCCGACGTCGTTGCCGACGAAGAGGCCGGCGGCGTCGTCGAGCTCGGCGGTGAGCCGGATCGTCGAGGGGCCGAGCGGGTCGCAGCCCGCGGTGCCGAGCAGCCCGGCCAGCACCGTCGCGAGCAGCAGTGCCGACGTCGCGCGGCGGCGAGGTCGGGTCCGGGTCATCCGGGTCATCCGCATGCCCGCTCCCGGATGCACTCGAGGTTGTCCGGGGTGGCGCCGGGGACGTACTGGTCGAGCCACGGCCCGGTGCCGCTCGCGTTCGCGAAGTAGCGCGACGCCAGCGAGAGGGTGCGCACCGCCCTGCGCAGGTCGCCCGCGTGCTCGGTGAGCAGGTCGGTGACCGTCACGAGGTCGCGCAGGGTCGGCGCCAGGTCGGCCCGGGTGTCCTCGACGACGCCGGCGAGCTGGTCGCCGAGCTCGGCCAGGTCGCGCAGCAGCACGTGGATGGTCTCGCGGCGCACGCGCAGCGTGTCGAGGATCGCGTCGGCGTGCCGCATGAGCGCCACGAGGTCCGCCCCGCTGTCGCTGAGCCGGCGCGTGACGTCGCGCGTGGCGCCGAGCAGCTCCCCGAGGTCCTCGGAGCGCTCCACGACGACGGCGGAGAGGCGGCGTACGCCGTCCAGGGCCGGGCCCAGCTCGCCGCCGGCGGCCTCCATCGTGTCGGCGACGGTCGCGAGCGACCGCTCGATGGCGGCGGTGTCGAAGGCGTCGATCTCCGGGACCGCCTCGTCGATGACGTCCTGGAGGTTGAACGGCACGCGCGTGCGGTCGGCCGGGATGGTGGCGTCGGCCAGCTCGCCCTCGCCCGACGGGGAGACGAGCAGGTAGTGCGTGCCGAGCAGCGTCGCAACCTTGACCTCCGCGCTCGTCCCGGCGCCGAGCCGGACGCCGTCGTCGAGGGTGAAGTCGACCTCGACGACCTCGTCGCCCAGCGTTATGTCGGTGACCTCGCCGACGCCGACGCCGGCCACCTGCACCTCCTCGCCGACGCGCAGACCGCCGGTGTGCTCGAGCACGGCGGTGTACCGCTCCGTTCCGGGCGAGATCCGCGCGGCGGCGGACACCCCGGCGCCCAGCAGCGCCACGACGAGGAGGGTCACGAGCCCGACCTTCGCCGGGTCGCGCTCGGAGAGGGGCTTCACCGGCACGCTCCTGAGTAGGGGCCCCCGCGGTAGGGGACCCAGACCGTCTGGTCGGCCAGGTCGACGCCGAGGTTGCAGAGGTAGACGTTGAGGAAGCCGCCGTACGACATGGTCCGCGCGAAGGCGCCGAGCAGGTCGGGCAGCCGCTCGACGGCCCGGCTGACCCGCGGGCTCTCCTCGACGAGCAGGCCGCTGACGTCCCGCAGCGCGGCGACGTCGCGCTTCAGGCCGGGGCGCAGCTCGCGCAGCAGGCCGGAGGTGCTGTCGACCAGCGAGGCCAGGTTGTCGATCGAGCGGCCGAAGGTGCGCCGCTCCGCCGCGAGCCCCTGCATCAGGTCGCGCAGCGCGACGACGGTGGCGTCGACGTCCTCGGACTGCTCGTCGAGGTTCTGCAGGACCGGGGTGAGGTTGGCGAGGACCTCACCGAGGACCTCGTCGCGGTCGGCGAGGTACGCCGTGGCCTCGGCCGTGCCCTGGAGCAGCGACTCGACCGTCCCGGACTCCCCCTGGAGCACCGACACGAGGGAGCTCGCCAGCTCGTTGACCTCGGCCGGCTCGAGCACCGAGAAGAGTGGCTCGAAGCCGTTGAGCAGCGCGGTCAGGTCGAAGCCGGGGCTGGTCCGCGAGAGGGCGATCTCGGCGCCGTCGGGCAGCTCCGCGCCGCGACGGCCGGGGTCGGTGGGGGCGCTGAGCGCGAGGTACCGCTGGCCGAGCAGGTTCTGGTAGCGCAGCGTGACCCGGGTGCCCTCGTGCACCTCCTGGTCGGGGTCCATCGAGAAGCGCACCCGCGCGAGCTGGCCGTCGACCACCTCGATCGCGTCGACCCGGCCGACCTCGACCCCGGCCACCCGGACGTCGTCGCCGGCCCGGAGCCCGCTGACCGACTCGAACCGCGCGGTCCAGGTGCGAGCGCCGTCGCCGGGCGCGTTGGTCATCATCCGGTGCAGCCCGACGAGCAGCACCAGGGAGATCGTCGTGAAGATCGCCAGCCCGACGGCTGCCGACCGGGTCCCGCGTGCGCCGGCCACGTCAGCACCCCCGTCCGCGGTGGGCGCCGTACGACGGGCAGGCGCCGCGTCCGTACGCCGGCTCCTCGAACAGCTGCAGGTCCCCCTCGATCTGCAGGTAGCGCCCGTGGGAAAGCGCCTCCCCGAAGACGTCGGCGAAGTCGAGGGTGGACACCAGGCCGTCCACCAGGTCGCGGCGCCCGTCGTACAAGGCGTCGATGACCACCGCGGTCCGCACGATCATGTCCACCAGCCCGCGCTCGTTGGCCTCCAGCAGGCCCGCGGTCCGTGCGAAGGACCGGCCGCCGCTGCGCACCAAGGCGCCGAAGCGGCCCTCCTGCTCCACCACGGTGCGGGCCGCGACGAGGGCGTCGTCGGTGGCGTCGAGCAGGTCGGGGGCGTACGCCGCGAACGACTCGAGGTTGGTCGCCAGCAGGGTCAGGTTGCGACGCACCCGCGGCATGCTCGGGTTGAGCCGCTGCAGGTAGCGGTGCAGCGTCTCGATGGTGCGCCCGAGCCGCTCGCCGTTGCCGTCCAGCGCGGTGGCCAGGCCGTCGAGCGCGGTCGCGAGCCGGGCCGGTCCGAGGTCGCCGACGACCCGGTCGAGGCCGTCGAGGACGGCCTGGATCTCCAGCGTCTGGCCGCGGCGGTCCTGGGAGATCCGGGCGCCGGCCGCGAGCCCGCGCGGGCCGCCCGGCGGCGCGACCAGGTCGACGAAGGAGGTGCCGAAGACGCTGGCCGGCAGCACGCGGGCGGTGACCTCCTCGGGGACGTCCCCGGCGAGGGCGGGGTCGAGGTCGACGGCGACCTCCACCCGCTCGTCGTCGCCACCGCCGGCGAGGCCGGTGAGCGCAGTGACGCGGCCGACCACGACGCCGCGGTGCTTGACGTCCGCGCCGGGCACCAACGAGCCGCCCGCGTCGTCGAGGACGATCGTGGCGGCGACGCGGTCGGCGAACGAGCCGTTTCCCACCAGGACCAGCCCCGAGACCGCGAGCGCCACCACGACGAGCGCGACCGCGCCGCGGACGACGAGGGTGGTGTGGGAGGGGTCGCGCTCGCGACCGCGGAGCGCGTCGAGGAGTCCCATGGCCACCTCCGTCAGCCCGAGATCCGAAAGCCGGGGTCGTTGCCCCAGAAGACGAGGGTCAGCAGCATGTCGACCAGCACGACGACCACGATCGACGCGCGGATCGCCCGGCCGGTCGCCTCGCCGACGCCCTGGGGGCCGCCGGCGGCGCGGAAGCCGTACCAGCAGTGGATGAGCGAGACGAGCAGCGCGAAGACCAGGATCTTGACGATCGAGAAGCCGACGTCACGCGCGGAGATGAAGGTGTCGAAGTAGTGCTGGTAGGTGCCCGGTGACTGCCCGAAGAGGACGGTGACCGCCACCTCGGAGGCGATCCACGAGCCGATCAGGCCGATCAGGTAGAGCGGCAGGATCGCCGTCATCGCAGCGATCACGCGGGTCGAGACGAGGTAGCGCATCGGGTGGACCGCCATCACCTCGAGCGCGTCGATCTCCTCGTGGATGCGCATCGAGCCGATCTGGGCGGTGAACCGGCAGCCGACCTGCGCGGCCAGCGCCAGGGCCGCGACCAGCGGGGCGAGCTCACGGGTGTTGACCGACGCCGAGACGAAGCCGGTCAGCGGCGCGAGCCCGACCAGCTCCAGGCCCGCGAAGCCCTCGATGCCCAGCGAGGTGCCGGCGGAGAAGGCCAGCAGGACCATCACGCCGATGGTGCCGCCGCCGACGACGATCGCGCCGGAGCCCCAGCTGATGTCGGCCAGCTGGCGCAGCACCTCGGTGCGGTAGAGGCGCAGCGTCGAGCCGGTCGCGGCCAGCGCGCGCAGCGAGAACGTCGCGGCGTCGCCGGCGGTGGCCAGGAGGGCGGTGCCGGGACGGGACCGGCGCGAGGAGCCGGCCACGTCAGGCGATCCGCTGCGGGACGAGCAGGACGTAGGCCTGCGTGAGGGCGACGTTGACGAGCGCGAGCAGGATGAAGCTCAGCACCACGGCCTGGTTGACCGCCTCGGCCACGCCCCGCGGACCGCCGGTCGCGCCGAGCCCCTTGTGCGCGGCCACGACGGTCGCAATGAACCCGAAGACGGCTGCCTTCAGCTCGGCCAGCACCAGGTCGCTCGGGGCCGCGAAGGACACGAACGAGCCGAGGTAGGTGCCGGAGCTGACGTCGCCGCCGCCCACGTTGAGCGCGTAGCCGGTGCCGATCGCGGTCACGGCCACCACCACGTTGAGCAGCAGCGCGACCCCGACCGCGGCGACCAGCCGCGGGGCGACCAGGCGGCGTACCGGGTCGATGCCCATCACCCGCAGCGCGTCGACCTCCTCGCGGATGGTGCGCGCGCCGAGGTCCGAGCACATCGCCGATCCCACCGCGCCGGCGATCATCAGGCTGGTCACCAGCGGTGCGCCCTGGCGCAGCACGCCGATGCCGTTGACCGCGCCGCTGAACGACGCGGCGCCGATCTGCTGGGCCACGCCACCGACCTGCACGGACACGATCACGCCGAACGGGATCGCGACCAGGATCGTCGGCAGCAGCGAGACCCGGACCATGAACCACGCCTGCAGCAGGCACTCCTCCCAGGAGAAGCGCCGGGTGACGATGTCGGTGACCGCGCCCTTGGTGGCCGAGGCGGCGAGGAGCGTCATCGCCCCGGTGGTCCGCACCCCGGCCCGGACCCGCGAGGCGAGCCCGGCCCGCGGACGGGCACCCGTCCGGCCCGGCGCGGTCGTGATGGCAGTCACATCGGCTGTAACGCCACATGTACCTCGGAGTTACGAGCGGTGCGGCTGCGGTCGGGACGGACGTGCACCTCCACCCGCCCCTGCGCGTCCGCACGCACGCGCGCCGGGCCGGACCCGCCGCGGTAGCGGACGGCGTACGCCGCGCGCGGGCGGTGCACCCGCGGCGTGCGGACGACGGCCGCCCCGCCGACGAGGGTGAAGCCGCCGCGGTCGGCGCCGCGCAGGGCGGTGAAGGCGTGCTCGGCGGTACGCCGCGTGGCGACCCGCCAGCCCCACTGGCTCCAGGTGCGCTCGATCGCGCGGTGCTGCACCGTCGCGGGCCGCGATCGCCGCTCGGCCATGGCGCGCAGCATCCGCGGCAGGTAGGCGCGCAGGTAGCGCGACCAGTACGGCCAGGTGTGCGTGCCGGGGCCCTGGTTCGTCAGCCGGTAGCGCACGCCGGCGGCGTCGGCGGCCTGGGCGAAGAACAGCGTCGAGAGGTGGGTGATCGTCTCGATCGCGACTGCGCCCGGGTCCGGCACCTGCTCCTCGTGCTCGCCGGGCAGCCCGTTGGCCGTCCACAGGTGCAGGTCGGTGTGGCGCAGGTTGGTGACCAGGTCGGCGGGGTTGTGGCCCTGCCAGACGACCGCGTTCGTCACCGGGTCGCCGAAGGCCGCAAACGGCTGGACCCCGTTGAGGCCGCCCATGATCGCGCCCACCACGGCGGCACCGGCGGTGCGCGCCAGCGGGTTGCGGGCGATGTCCGGCGCGCCGGAGAACGACGCCGCGGACACGAACCGGTCGGGGTGCCGCGCCGCGTAGCTGAACGCACCGAACCCGCCCTGAGAGAGCCCGGCGATCGCCCGGCCGTGCCGCGCGCGGACGGTGCGCAGGTTGTCGTCGATCCACGGCACGAGCTGCTCGACGTGGAACGTCTCCCACCGGGCGGTCCCCAGCGGCGTGTCCTGGTCGACCCAGTCGGTCCACCAGGAGCCGCCGTTGCCGTCGTACCCGCCGTCGGGCATCACGACCACCAGCGGCAGCGTCCGGGTCGCGGCCACCACGCCGCCCTGCTCGATCCAGTCGGTCGCGCCGCCGCTCGTGCCGTGCAGCAGGTGCAGCACCGGGTAGCGGCGGTCGGAGGCGGCGTACCCGCGCGGGAGCAGCACGGCGACCCGGACCGGCCGGGCCAGCGCCGCGGTCCGCACGACCAGTCGCCACTGCCGGCCACCGACCTGCTCGGCCGAGACCACCGTGATCCCCCGTCCGTCGCGGAAGGGGCCGGTCACCCGCTCGGCCCGGGCCTGGATCTGGGACTGAAGCTGGGACTGGAGCTGGGGCTGGGCGGCGGCCGGGGACGTCGCGGGCAGGCCGGCGAGCGTCGCGAGCGTCAGCAGGAGGGCCAGCAGGAGGGCGGGTGTCCGGCGGGTCATGCCCGACCCAACGGTCGGAGGCCCGATCAGGTACGTGTGACGCGCGCCGGCAGGTGCGTGCGCGGCGCCATCCGCGCGCCGTGGCGGGGCCGGCGGTGCCCGGCGGCGTACAGCAGGCGGACGACCCGTCCGCGGTGCGGCCGCCACGGCTCGAGGTAGGCCTCCATCTCGGCGTCGTCGAACGGCGTGCCGGTCAGCGCCCAGCCGACGTCCTTGGCGACGTGGTAGTCGCCGAACGACACCGCGTCCGGGTCGCCGAGGGCCCGCTGGCGCACCTCCGCGGCGGTCCACCGGCCGATGCCAGGGATCGTGCAGAGCCGTCGCTCGACCTCGTCGCCGGGCAGGTCGGCGAGGCGCTCCATCGCGTCGGCGACCCGGGCGACGGTGACGACCGCGCGCGAGCGGGCGTGGTCGACGTGCATCCGCAGCCACTCCCACGACGGCACCCGGCGCAGGTCCTCGGCCGTCGGCTGGACCCACAGGTCCATCGCCGGTCCGGGGCCGGGCGCGCGCTCGCCGTAGCGGCGCACCAGCATCCGGTAGCCGGCGAACGCCTCCTGGCCGGTCACCTTCTGCTCGAGGATCGCGGGGACCAGCGCCTCCATCACCAGGCCGGTGCGGCCGGCCCGCACGTGCGGGTGGCGGCGCCGGGCGTCGACGAGCACCGGGTGCTCGAGGGGGTCGAACCCGCTCCAGTCGTCGCCGGCGCCGAGCAGGTCGGGCACGCCCTCGAGCACCCAGGCAGCGCCCGGTCCCCACGCCTCGGCGTGGACCGCCCCATCGCGGGGCGCGACGTGCAGCACGAGCGTCGCCGGGCCCTCGGGCGTGCGGATGCCGCGCCAGTGCCGGCCGGCGTCGTCGATGCGGTACGTCGGGTCCCCGCCGCCGCGCTTGTGCGCTCGCATCGTCCCGAGGCCGCACGGCCAGTCGGGACGCCACACCCGGGTCGACGACGTCACGGCACGACGCTAACCCGCGCCGCCGACACCGCGGTCAACGAGAACGTGTTCCAGCCCATCGCTAGGGTGCGCGCATGCTGCAGGTCTCCGACGAGCGCCGCGTGCGCACCCTGACCCTCGACCGGCCGGAGGCGCTCAACGCGTTCAACGAGGCGTTGTACGACGCGCTCGCCGACGCCCTGCTCGAAGCCGCCGAGGACCCCGGCGTAGCCGTCGTGCTCCTCACCGGCAGCGGCCGCGGGTTCAGCGCCGGGACCGACCTGCTCGAGATGCACCGGATCGCCACCGACCCGACCTTCGAGCGCGGCCGCCACGGCTTCCCCGGGCTGGTCGACGCGCTCGTGGACTTCCCCAAGCCGCTCGTCGTGGCCGTCAACGGGGTCGGGCTCGGCATCGGCGCGACGATCCTCGGCTTCGCCGACCTGGCGTTCATGAGCTCCACCGCGCGGCTGAAGTGCCCGTTCACCTCGCTCGGCGTCGCACCGGAGGCCGCGTCGTCGTACCTCCTCCCCCGCCTGGTCGGCCGCCAGGACGCCGCCTGGGTGCTGCTCTCGGCCGAGTGGGTCTCGGCTGCCGAGGCCAAGGAGATGGGGCTGGTGTGGCGGGTCTGCGAGCCCGAGGACCTGCTGCCCGAGGCGCGGCGTCACGCCGAGGTGCTCGCCGCCCGTCCGATCGCGTCGCTGGTGGCGGTCAAGCAGGCGATGACGGCCCCGCTGCGCGCCGGGATCGACGCGGCGCGGGAGCGGGAGAACGCCGCCTTCGCCGAGCTGATGGGCGGCCCGGCCAACCTCGAGGCCCTCAGCGCGTTCGCCGAGGGCCGCGAGGCCGACTTCACCGGGATGTAGCGGCTAGCGCGGCTCGCGCACGACCACGTCGAACGACGCGCCGGCGCCGTAGATCAGCAGGAACCCGGCGTACGCCGCGCCCGGCGGGATCGTGACCGCCTCGTCGAAGTACTGGAAGCCGCCGGTGATCGGCGCGCAGTCGGGGCCGTACCACCACAGCTGCCACTCCCCGATCGGCACCGAGCCGGAGTAGGTGATGGTGTGCTCGCCGTCGGCGGAGCCCTTCGGCAGCTTGGTGAACCACGCGTCGGAGCCGTTGGCCGGCGGGAGCGCCGGGCAGGACGCCGCCCAGGTCAGCTCGGTGACGCCGGGCCGGTACGGGTCGAGCCCGAGCAGCGAGCCCTGCAGCGGGTTGCCGACGCCGACCGAGCCGCGGCTGCGGACCGGCTTGTCCGGCTTGGGCTCGGTGGGTCGGATGCCGGGCGCCCGGCCGAAGACCTGGACCTCGCCGACGATCGCGGTCGAGGAGGTCTCGGCGGTGTCGCCGAAGGTCGACAGCGGCGTGACCCGGACGAACCGCGCCCGCACCGGCCGCTCGAGCCGGTAGGTCTTGAGCATCTGGTCGCCGACCGTCGGGCGCGGCTGCCGGAAGGAGTACCGCGCCGTGGTGACCGTGCGCCACCGCTTGCCGTCGGTCGAGGTCTGCACGCGGACCTTGTCGGCCGCGGCGAACCGGGGCAGGGTCGGCGGCTTCATGACGCTGACGGCGACCGTCTCGACCGTCGCCTTCTTCTTCATCCGGACGACGACCGACGCCTTTGCGCCCCGGTTGTAGGCGACGTCCTGCGCGCCGGTCTGCCAGGCGCTGGCCTCGGTGTCGTCGAACATCGCCGTCGCGGGCAGCGCGGGGTTCTGGCTGCCGACCTTCACGACCTTCGCTCCGGAGAGCCCCGAGACGAGGTTCGGCCGCAGCCGGATCGTCTTGTCCAGGGTCCGGCCGCGCTGGATGGTGACCGGGAACCGCTGGATGCCGAAGCCGGGTGCCTGCAGGGTCAGGGTGTAGCGCCCCGGCGTCATCGTCGCGCTCGCCCGGCCCGCCTTGTCGGTGGTGTCGACCGGCGTCGTGCGCGCCTCGAAGAGGCCGAGCAGCACGCGCACGCCCTTCACCGGGCCGCCGGCGGAGGCGTTGACGACCTCCAGCCGCAGCCGGCCGTTCTGCGAGGACCTCTTCACGTCGAAGCCGGGCTTCGGGTCGGTGTCCGCCTCACCCTTGGTCCTCGCGGAGGCGCCCATCCCGCGCTTGGCGAAGACGGCCCAGATGAGGTCGTCGTACCGCTTGCCGTAGCGCAGCTGGCCGGCCTTGAGGATCGCGTCGCGCATGTCGAGGAACGACGGCTCCGGCGCGGAGATCGGCATGGCGTCCATGACGATGTGCTCGGTGATGTCGCCGGCCCGGCGGTGGTCGCCGCCGACGGTCCGCAGGATCGCCTTGCGCAGGTCCCACAGCGTCGCGGTCCAGATCTCGCCGTCGGAGTGGACCTCGGGGCCGGAGGTGTCGTAGCCGATGTCGCCGAAGGTCGTCGGGTGCTCGTCGTAGTTCCAGTTGCGGATGCCGCGGTGCTCGTCCCCGACGTACGCCGCGGTGACGGCGGTGCGCGACAGGCCCTCGCGGAAGAGGTGGTTCATCGCGAACCAGTCGCTCCAGCCCTCGCCCATCGAGCCGCCCTGCACGACGCCGAGCGCGCCGAGGCCGCCGCCGCCGACGTACCGGTTGGTCAGGCCGTGGGCGTACTCGTGCTGGATGATCGAGGCGTCGAAGTCGCCGTCGCGGTGCGGGCCCTCGAAGGCGTCGTCGACCGGCTCCCAGAGGTACATGTTGGTGATGCCGGGGATGCCGTCGGGCAGCGTGAGCATGTTGGCGTTGTTGCGGCCCAGCCCGAGGATCGGGTCGGTCAGGCCGGTGGCCCCCGACTGCGCGCCGCCGACGATGAGGTCGCCGCCCAGGCCACCCTTGCCGAAGTTGTCGAGCTGGAAGTTGCCGCCGGTCTCGGTGAAGCCGAACTCGTAGAGCTCGTCGTGGATCCGGTTGTGGTGGTAGAAGAGGTTGACCGCCGCGGCGTTGGCGTCCCGCACCCACGAGCCGGTCGCGCCCTGGGTCTTGCGCCACGCGTCGGGGAAGTCGTAGTGGAAGCTCCCGGTCGGCGAGATCGGCCGGACCGCCTGGTCCACCGGGACGAGCGGGACGGTCCAGGCGTTGGCCGTGTCGGCGTTGTTGCCGAGCGTGGTGATGCCGGTGCCGAGCAGGCCGACCGGGTCGATCCAGCCCTTCGGCGACTGCGGCGTCCGGCCGAACGACTTCCGGACCGGCTTGCCGCCCTTCGGCGCGCCCGGGTAGTTCTCGTAGATCGTGCCCTCGGCGTGCTGCACCAGCGACTTGCGCAGCAGCGTCGCCCCGGTCGCGCCGTCGACGACCTGCAGGTAGGCCTCGTCGACGCTCTTCACGACCAGGACCGCGTACGCCGCGCGAGCGCCGTCGGCCATCGGGAAGGCGATCCGGCGCACCCGCAGGACGTCGAGCAGCGGCCCGCCGTCGAAGAGGTCGTAGCCGGCCTGCTTGCGGCCCAGCGCCTTCAGCACCAGGTCGACCGCGGGCGCGACCGCGTCGAGGGCCGACCGGATCGCGTCGGTCGCGGACAGCTCGAAGGAGCCGGTCAGCCGGCTCGGGCGGATCGGGTTGCCGGCGTAGCTGACCACCCGGCCGGCCTTGTCCACCACGACGGTCAGCACGCCGCCGTAGCCGGCCGCCAGGCCGCCGAAGGTCTGCTCGAAGCTGACCACCGTCGCGTCGATCCCGGGCAGCCGGTGGTCGCGGACGACGCCCAGCCGGTCGACGTCGGCGGCGTCGATGCCGAGCAGCCGGGTGCTCGAGCGCAACCAGTCACGGGCGATGTCGACCGGGTCGCCGGAGCGCGGGCCGGTGAGCGTGCCGCCGTCCTTCCACACCGAGCGCGGGGTGCCGGCCGGGTTCCACGCGACCGAGGCGCCCAGCGAGCGGGCCGCCGTCCGCTGGGCCGAGGACGGGCCGAGCGCGGGGACCGCGCGGCGGGCGTCGTACGCCAGGGTGTGGAGGTCGCCGACCAGCCCGGCGACGGTGCCGCTGGTGCGGGCGGCGGGCGCAGGCGCTGCCGCTGCTGCCGCCGGGCTGGCGTCCGCCGGGCCGGTGACGGAGAGGGTGGGGGCGGCGATCGCGGCCAGGCCGACGACGGCGGCGAGGGACGTGCGGGAGCGGGTCACGGACTTCCTGACGTTCGTGCTCGGCCGGGGCCGTGCGGTGTTCGGTTGCCTGGGAAACGACGGCCCGGCGGGAGGGATACGCGCCGACCCGCCACCGTCCGGGTGAAATCCCGGTCACACCGCGCTTGGATGGCTCCGTGCTCCTCGCCGACGTCGTCGCCACCTCCCGGGCCGTCGCCGCGACCCGGTCCCGCAAGGCCAAGGTCGCCGCCGTCGCCGAGCTGCTCCGGCGCCTCCTCGAGTCCGCGCCCGAGGCCGCGCCCGATCCCGACGAGGTCGCGACCGTCGTGTCGTACGTCGCCGGGTCGCTGCGCCAGCGCCGCACCGGGCTCGGGTGGCGCTCGCTCGGCTCGCTGCCCCCGCCGGCGGCCGAGCCGTCGCTGACCGTGGTCGGTGTGCACGAGGCGTTCGACGCGATCGCCGCCCTGGCCGGCCCGGGCTCGCAGGCCGCGCGGGCCGCTGCGGTCACGGACCTCTTCGGCCGCGCCACCGCCGACGAGCAGACCTGGCTGCGCGGGCTGGTGACCGGCGAGGTCCGCCAGGGCGCGCTCGACGCGCTCGTGCAGGAGGGCGTGGCCGCCGCCGGGGACGTGCCGCTCGCCGCGGTGCGCCGCGCCGCGATGCTCGCCGGGTCGACGGTGGCCGTCGCCGTCGCCGCGCTCACCGGAGGTGAGGAGGCGCTCGCCGGCTTCGGTCTGCAGGTCGGCCGACCGGTGCTGCCCATGCTCGCCTCGTCGGCGACCTCGACCGCCGAGGCGATGACCAAGGTCGGCGGACCGGGCGGGGAGGTCGCGATCGACACCAAGCTCGACGGCATCCGGATCCAGGTCCACCGCGACGGCGACGACGTGCTCGTCGCCACCCGCTCGCTCGACGACATCACCGCGCGACTGCCCGAGGTGGTCGAGGTGGCGCGGGCGCTGCCGGCGCGGCGGTTCGTGCTGGACGGAGAGGCGATCGCGCTGGACGCCGAGGGGCGACCGCGACCCTTCCAGGAGACCGCGTCCCGCACCGCCCAGGCGTCGGACGGTCGCGTCGCGGTGACGCCGTACTTCTTCGACCTGCTGCACCTCGACGGCCGCGACCTCCTCGACTCCCCCGGCACCGACCGGCTCGCCGCGCTCGAGTCGCTCGTGCCCGAGGCGCACCGCGTCGCCCGGCTGGTCACCGCCGACATCGCCGAGGCCGACGCGTTCGTCGCGCAGGTCCTCGCTGCCGGTCACGAGGGCGTGGTCGTCAAGGACCTCGCCGCGGCGTACGACGCCGGCCGCCGCGGCGCCGCCTGGGTCAAGGTCAAGCCGGTCCTCACCCTCGACCTGGTCGTGCTGGCCGTGGAGTGGGGCTCGGGGCGGCGGCAGGGCCAGCTCTCCAACATCCACCTCGGCGCGCTTGACCCCGCCACGGGTTCCTTCGTGATGCTCGGCAAGACGTTCAAGGGGATGACCGACGAGGTGCTCGCCTGGCAGACCGAGCGCTTCCTCGAGCTCGAGACCTCCCGCGAGCAGCACGTGGTCCACGTCCGCCCCGAGCAGGTCGTCGAGATCGCCCTCGACGGCGCCCAGCGCTCCACCCGCTACCCCGGCGGCGTGGCCCTCCGCTTCGCCCGGGTCGTCCGCTACCGCGACGACAAGCGGCCCGACGAGGTCGACACCATCGACGCAATCCGCGCCCTCCTCACGGGACGCCCGGCCGGCCAGGCGTGAGGCAGGCGCTCAGTCGTCGTCGCGGTCCGATCGCCGGGCGGTGCCGCCCGTCAGGTCCACGTCGTACTCGTCGCCGTTCCGGAGGGTGACCGACCAGTGGTAGCGGTCGTCGTCGTCATCGAGCCCGGCCTCGTCGAGGACCCCGCCGTGCTGGTCGATCGTGACCGTGATGGCGCGGGACAGGTCGGTGCGTGCGCGGCCGAGCGCGCGGCGGTCGTCGCCGTCGAGGTCCTCCTGGTCGGTGCCACGAACCTGGCGGCCGTCCCGGCTGACCTGGACCTCCACGCTGCGCCGGCCGACCGCGACCTCGACCTCCCAGCCGTCGGCGTCGCCGGAGTCGTCGATCGCGTACGCGGTCCCGCCCGCGCGCTGCTCGGCCGTCCTGATCGCCGCCAGTCCTGCTGCGGTGACGTCGTCCGCGCCGCCCTGGTCCGTCGGTGCACTCGTCGGCGCGGAGGTGCTCGGGGCTGGGCTGCTCGTGGTGTCGCCGCCGTCGACCGGAGCCGACGAGCTCGGCGCGGTCGCGGGCCGGTCGGCGCCGTCCCCGTCGTCCCCGTCGCCGCCGCACGCCACGACAGCGAAGCCGAGCGGCAGGAGGGCTGCCGCGGCGAGGGTGCGGCGCAGACCCGTGGCATCCATGTCCCGTGGGGTACGTGAACTCATGGGGACGCCGGTCCCCGGCACGGCGGGCGGGATACCCCCGCCCGGCGCCACCGGCCCGACAGGAGGAGGACGCGTGAGGAACGTGCAGTTCTGGCAGGTCTCGGGCTACGAGGCCAACGCCGACATCGAGGACACCCCGCTCCCGCCGGGCCACCTCTTCCGCGGCACCAACACCGAGGACGGCGCAGCCGTCCTCGTCTTCTGGGACGAGTCGATGGGCCGTTGGCAGGAGGTCGACCCCTCGCTCGTCGACACCTGAGCGCACCCGGCTCCAGGCGCAACCGCTCCCCCGGGCCCGAGGCGGGTCGTGTGCCTCCGGACGCACTGGACCGCGACGACAGGCACACGACCCCCGGATCCGACCGCCTCGTGCTGCTCAGCGAGCCCTCCGGCGCACGCTGAGCAGCACGAGACGTCGCACGGATCCGTCACAGACGTGCAACTCGGAGTTGCACCATCGCTACGATCGGCCGCATGACGACCGACCAGGCGGAGCCGGGGACGACGAGCGGCAAGCGCCCCGACGGGCGCCGCTCCGCCGCCGCGGCCCGGCGCCGGGCGCGGGAGCAGGAGATCATCGCGGCGACGCGCCGGCTCTTCGACGAGCGCGGCGTGCGGGACGCCCAGATCGACGACATCGCGACGGCGGTCGGGATCAACCGGGCGATCGTCTACCGGCACTTCTCCGGCAAGGAGGAGATCTTCGCGCTGACGCTGGTCTCCTACCTCGACGAGCTGCGCGGCGAGCTGGAGGCGGCTGCCGAGGGTGTCGAGGCGGCGCCGGAGCGGCTGGCGGCGATCGTGACGGCGTTCGTCGACTACGGCGTGGCGCACCCGGCGTTCGTCGACTGCGCACAGGCGCTGATGCGCCGCACCGGCACCGAGCTGCTCGACGAGATCAGCGAGAGCGCGCTCTTCCGACTGGGTCGCGGCATCTCCTCGTGCCTGCGGCAGCTGAGCACCGCGCTGGAGCACGGCGTGGCGACCGGGGACTTCCACGTGGCCGAGCCGGCGCTGCTGGCCAACACGCTGTACGCCAGCGGGCTGGGCGCCCTCCAGCTGGCGCGCCTCGGCATCCTCGTCGACGAGGCCGCGCCCGGCGTGCCGACGGTCGGGCAGATCAGCCCCGACCAGGTGCGGCACTACCTGGTGACCTCCGCGCTGGCGCTGGCCACCCATCCCCCGGCCTGAGCCGCCCCTGACGCGCGAAGGACGTCATGCGGAGCGAGCAGGCGGGTGCTCGCCCCGCATGACGTCCGGAGCCGTACAAGGGGTAAGGCTGCGGGTCAGCGCTCCAGGATCGCGACGACGCCCTGGCCGCCGGCGGCGCAGATCGAGATCAGGCCGCGGCCCGAACCCTTCTCCGCCAGCAGCTTGGCCAGGTTGGCGATGATCCGGCCGCCGGTGGCGGCGAACGGGTGGCCGGCCGCCAGCGAGGAGCCGTTGACGTTCAGCTTCGCGCGGTCGATCGACCCGAGCGGGGCGTCGAGGCCGAGGCGCTCCTTGCAGAACACCGGGTCCTCCCACGCCTTGAGCGTCGAGAGCACCTGCGAGGCGAACGCCTCGTGGATCTCGTAGAAGTCGAAGTCCTGCAGCGTCAGGCCGTTGCGCGCCAGCATCCGCGGCACGGCGTACGCCGGCGCCATCAGCAGGCCCTCGCCGCCGTGGACGTAGTCGACGGCCGCGGTCTCGGAGTCGACGAACCACGCGAGCGGCTCGAGGCCGTGCTCGCTCGCGAACTCCTCGGAGCCGAGCAGCACCGCGGAGGCGCCGTCGGTGAGCGGGGTGGAGTTGGCGGCGGTCATCGTGGCGGACTCGCCCTTGCCGAAGACCGGCTTGAGCTTGGCGAGCTTCTCGACGGTGGAGTCGGGACGCAGGTTGTTGTCGCGCTCGAGGCCGCGGAACGGCGTCACGAGGTCGTCGTTCCAGCCCTTGTCGTACGCCGCGGCGAGGTTCTGGTGCGAGGCGGCGGCGAGCTCGTCCTGGTCCTCGCGGGTGATCTGCCACTCCAGCGCGGTGAGCGCGGCGTGGTCGCCCATCGACAGGCCGGTGCGCGGCTCGCCGTTCTTCGGGATCTCCAGGCCGATGTCGCCGGGGCGGATCTGGCCGAGGGCGGTCAGCCGGCCCTTGGTGTCCTTGGCGGCGTTGACCTTCATCAGCTTCTTGCGCAGCTTGTCGCTGATCGCGACCGGCGCGTCGGAGGTGGTGTCGGTGCCGCCGGCGATGCCGGAGTCGATCTGGCCGAGCGCGATCTTGTTCGCGACCTGGATGGCGGCCTGGAGGCCGGTGCCGCAGGCCTCCTGGATGTCGGTGGCCGGCGTCGTCGGCGCGAGCTTGGAGCCGAGCACGGACTCCCGGGCGAGGTTGAAGTCGCGGGCGTGCTTGAGGACGGCACCGGCGACGACCTCGCCGACACGCTCGCCCTCGAGGCCGTAGCGGGCCACGAGCCCGTCGATCGCTGCGGTGAGCATGTCCTGGTTCGAAGCGGTCGAGTAGGCACCGTTCGACCGGGCGAAGGGGATGCGGTTGCCGCCGAGGACGGCGACGCGGCGAGTGGTGGTCTCCATGTTCCTATCCTTGCCCCGAAGTCCTGCGTTCAGAAGGACATGAGGGCCACGTCACGAAATGTGGACTCCGAGTTACACCTCTAGTTACATGGAGCAGCATGAGCGACCGTTACCGCGACTTCACCTCCTCCTCCATCGGCAAGCTCCTGGTCAAGAACCTCGGCCTGCCGAACCCTGCGAAGCTCGAGCGGTACGAGGCGGGGGCGCCGCTCGTCACCGGCACCGTCGGCCTCGGCGGTCGCGGCCGGCTCGCGGAGTCCCTCTCCGGCATCCTCGACGTGGTCGGCATCGCCTCGACCGAGGTCACCGACGCGCCGGAGGAGGGCCAGCGGTTCAAGGGCCTGGTCTTCGACGCCACCGGCCTGACGACCTCCGCCGACCTCGTCGCGCTCCGTGACTTCTTCACCCCGCTGCTGCGCAGCCTGGAGACCAACCCCCGGGTCGTCGTGCTCGGTACGCCGCCGGAGCAGGTCAGCGGCGCCGAGCGGGTCGCCCAGCGCGCCCTCGAGGGCTTCACCCGCAGCCTCGGCAAGGAGATCGGCCGCGGCGGCACCGTCCAGCTCGTGTACGTCGCCGAGGGCTCCGAGGCCGCGGTCACCAGCACGCTCGCCTTCCTCCTCTCCCCCAAGTCCGCCTACGTCTCCGGCCAGGTCGTCCGGATCGGCGCCCGGGGCGCGACGGTCGCCGGCGAGGTCGCCGACTGGCAGCAGCCGCTCGCCGGCAAGGTCGCGCTCGTGACCGGCGCCAGCCGCGGCATCGGCGAGTCGATCGCCCGCGTGCTCCACCGCGACGGCGCGACCGTCGTCGGCGTCGACGTGCCGCAGGCCGCCGACCCGCTTCAGCAGCTCATGAAGGAGCTCGACGGCGACTGGCTGACCCTCGACATCACCGGCAAGGACGCGCCCCAGCGGATCGCGCACCACCTCAAGGAGAAGCACGGCGGCGTCGACGTCGTCGTGCACAACGCCGGCATCACCCGCGACAAGAAGCTCGCCAACATGGCCGAGGACCGCTGGGAGTCGGTGATCGGCGTCAACCTCACCGCCCCGGAGCGGATCACCCGCGAGCTGCTCGACCAGGGCGTCGTCAACGCCCACGGCTCGATCATCGGCGTCGCCTCGATCGCCGGCATCGCGGGCAACGTCGGCCAGACCAACTACGCCGCCTCCAAGGCCGGCGTCATCGGCCTGGTGGACTCGCTCGCCGACGAGCTCGACAACGGCATCACGATCAACGCCGTCGCGCCCGGCTTCATCATCACGCAGATGACCGCGGCCGTGCCGTTCGCGACCCGCGAGGTGGGCCAGCGGCTCAACGCGATGTCCCAGGGCGGCCTGCCGGTCGACGTCGCCGAGACGATCGCGTGGTACGCCAACCCCGCCTCCAGCGCGGTCAACGGCAACGTCGTCCGCGTCTGCGGCCAGATGATGCTGGGCGCCTGATGGCCGGCTCGTCGAAGCAGCAGGACATCCCCACCCGCGAGGTCTCCGGGGACGCCGGCGGCCTGACCACCCTGCTCAAGGCGGCCCTGCCGTCGCTGCCCGTCGTCGGCCAGCTGCCGGGGGTCCGCAAGGCGCCGGCCGACGGGTTCACCGGCCTGTCGTTCAGCCGGCCGCCGGTCACCGTCGAGCGCGCGCACGTCGAGCGGTACGCCGCGGTGTGCGGGTTCCCGGTCAAGGACACCGTCCCGCTGCCGTACCCCCACATGCTTGCGTTCCCGCTGCACATGGCGCTGATGAGCGACCCGGCGTTCCCGGCGCCGGCCATCGGCACCGTGCACCTGGAGAACTCCATCACCCAGCACCGCCCGGTGCGGGTCGGCGAGTCGCTCGCGGTGGGCGTGTCCGTCGGGCCGGCCCGGCTCCACGCCAAGGGCAGGGTGTTCGACTTCCGCACCACCGTGACCGCCGACGGCGAGACGGTCTGGGAGGAGAGCTCGGCCTACCTGCGCCGCGGCAGGGGTGACGAGTCGGCCCCGGCCGGGACGACGTTCCCCGACGCGCCCGCGGGCGGCACGGTCTGGTCGCTGCCCGGTGACCTCGGCCGGACCTACGCGGCGGTCTCCGGCGACCACAACCCCATCCACCTCTACCCGCTGACCGCGAAGGCGCTGGGCTTCCCGCGGCAGATCGCGCACGGCATGTGGACCCTGGCCCGCTGCACCGCAGCGCTGGAGAACCGGCTCGCCGACGCCGTGCGCGTCGACGTGGCGTTCAAGAAGCCGGTGCTGCTGCCCGGCAAGGTCGCCTTCGGGTCGCGGCCGCTCGACGACGGCTACGCCTTCTCGCTGAGCAGCCCGCGCTCCGGCGCCCCGCACCTGGCGGGCCGCACGACCGACCTCTGAGCAGCACTTCTCAGGCGAGTCCCTCGCTCACCACGGAAGATCTCCCGTGGTGAGCGAGGGGGTCACCGGTTGACCGGGGACCCCTGCAGCGAGAACCAGGCCCCCTCAACGCATCGGGCGGATCAGGCCCTCCTGGGCAACCGTGGCGACCAGCGTGCCGTCCTCGGTGTAGACCCGGCCGAGCGCCAGGCCGCGCCCACCCGACGCCGAGGGCGACCACTGGTCGTAGAGCCACCACTCGTCGGCGCGGAACGGACGGTGGAACCAGATCGTGTGGTCCAGCGACGCCATCATCGTCCGCGCCGGGCTGGTGTCGTGCGCGGCCAGCGCGGCACCGAGCAGGCTGACGTCGCTGGCGTAGGTGAACAACCCCAGATGGGTGACCGGGTCGTCGCCGAGCCGGTCGCGGACCCGCATCCACAGCTGTGCGCGGGCCGGGTGCTCGGGGTGCGGGGCCAGGCCGCGGCGCGTCGTGCCGAGGTGGCGGATGTCCAGCGCGCCCCACTCCGCGGCCAGCGCGTCGGCGTCCGCGGTGCCGGAGCGGCGCATCAGGTCGGCCATGTCGGCGCCGTCCTCGGGGCGGCCGACCTCGGGCATGGCGTCCTGGTGCTCCCAGCCCTCCTCGGGCCGCTGGAAGTTGACGGTCTGGAAGTAGATCGCGCGCCCGTGCTGCCGGGCCACGACCCGGCGGGTCAGGAAGGACCGGCCGTCCCGGATCCGCTCCACGTCGTACACGATCGGGACCGAGTAGTCGCCGGGCAGCAGGAAGTAGGAGTGCAGCGAGTGGACGGCGAAGTCGTCGCCGGCCGTGCGGATCGCCGCGATCAGCGCCTGCGCCGCGACCTGCCCGCCGTAGACGCGTGCGCGCCCCGACGGCGGCTGCGCGCCGCGGAACAGGTCGACGTCGATGTCCTCGAGGTCGAGCAGGGCCACCAGCTCCTCGACGGGCTTGTCCACGGGTGAGCTCACGCGCCCGCCTCCTGCCGGGGCGGCCGCGGCTTGCGCAGCAGCGCCTCCTGGGAGACCGAGGCGACGAGCGTGCCGTCCGCGGTGTGCACCCGGGAGTGCACCAGCCCGCGGCCGCCGCCGGCGAACGGCGAGTCCTGGTCGTAGAGCCACCAGTCGTCCACGCGGAAGGGGCGGTGGAACCAGATCGAGTGGTCCAGCGACGCGATCATCGCCTCGGGGCTCCCGCTGCGGATGCCGTGCGGGGCGAGGGCCGCGCCCATGAGCGTCATGTCGGAGAAGAACGTGAACGCCGCGACGTGCACGAACGGGTCGTCGGGCAGCGTCCCCTTCGCACGCAGCCACACCCGCTGGCGCCCGGGCCGCGCCTCGTCCGGCTCGAGGCCGCCGTCGAGCGAGCTGCCGGCGTACCGCAGCTCCATGACGCCCCACTCCGGGTCGTCCTCGGGGTGGCCGAGCAGCTCCTTGGGGTTGAGGCACTGCTCGGGCGGCGGCACGACGGGCGCGACCTGCTGGTGCTCCCAGCCCTCCTCGGGCCGCTGGAAGTCCGCGGTCAGCGCGTAGATGGGGCGTCCGTGCTGCCGCGCCAGCACCCGGCGGGTCGCGAACGAGCGGCCCTCCCTGATCGTCTCGACGTCGAAGATGATCGGCGCCGAGGTGTCACCGGGCTGCAGGAAGTAGGAGTGCAGCGAGTGCAGGACGTACGCCGGGTCGACGGTGCGGCCGGCGGCCACCACCGCCTGCGCGGCGACCTGTCCGCCGAAGACCCGCGGCAGCGAGGAGACCTGCTGGTGCCCGCGGAACAGGTTGGTGTCGATCGTCTCCAGGTCGAGCAGCTCGACCAGGTCGGCGGCGTCGCGCGGCACTCAGCCCTCCCCGTCCTCGTCGGTGCCGGGCTCCGCGCCCGGCTCGGTCCCGGTCTTCGGGTCGTCGTCGAGCGCGGCGAGGAACTGCTCGAACTGCTGGCCGAGCTCCTCGCCGCTGGGCAGCGGCTGGTCCTCGGCGAGCAGGTTGCTGCCGGACTCCTCGGAGCGCTCGAACGCGTCGTACTGCCGCTCCAGCGCGGCGACGACCTCGGCGACCTCCTCGTTGGCGGCGAGGTAGCGGGCGATCTCGACCTCGCGGTCCTCCGCCTCGGCGCGCAGCCCCGAGAGGTCGATGGTCAGCCGGCCGCCGCGCTCGAGCTGCTCGAGCAGCACGGCGGACGCCTTCGGGTAGTCCAGCTGCGCCAGGTAGTGCGGGATGTGCGCGACGAAGCCGAGCGCGGCGTGGCCCCACTCCCCCAGCCGCACCTCGAGCAGCGCCTGGGCGCTGCTCGGGACCCGCAGCTCGCCGCGCCACGGGCTCTGCCCGACCGGCTCGGCGTGGTCGTTGGCGTGGTGGGTGATCGCGATCGGCCGGGTGTGCGGCACCGCCATCGGCACCGAGCCCATCGCGACCACGCGGGACACGCCGAGCCGCTCGACGACCTCGCGCACCGAGCGCGCGAACGCCTCCCAGCGGTTGTCGGGCTCCGGGCCGTGGAGGAGCAGGTACGGCGTCCCGCCGGTGTCGCGCAGCAGGCGGACGACCAGCCGCGGCGCGTCGTACGCCTCGTAGTGGTCGCGGACGAAGGAGATCGCCGGGCGTCGCGCGCGGTAGTCGTGGAAGGAGTCGACGTCGAAGGTCGCCACCACCTTGCCGCCGGGCACGGGCGCGTCGGAGAGGTCGACGAGGTGCTGGGCGGCGCGCGCTGCGGCGTTCCCCGCGTCGAGGAACCCGTCGAGCACGATCACCAGCGTGAGGTCGATGGCGTCGTCGAGCTCCGGCACCTCGTCGACGATGTGCACGAGACGGGGTTCCTGGGTCACCCGCCCAGCCTATGGGGTGGACGGGACGGTCGCTCGGGCGGCCGAGCCGGGAGTGCCGACCCCACCGACGGCGACGGCCACCCCGGATCCCGGGGTGGCCGTCGGTCGTCCGGGACGGATCAGCGCTGGGCGCGCGCGTCCGCCTTCGTCCGCTGGAACGCGGTGATCCGGTCGCCGGTCAGCGGCGCGTAGGAGTCACCCTGCGAGTTCCACGCCAGCCCGAACCACATCTCGGGCGTGGAGAGGATGGTCTCGCCCGCCTCGGCCATCGCGGCGGCGGAGAAGCCGTTGTACTCACCGAGGCCGAGCGGCTTGTCCGGGTGGCCCACGGAGTCCATCCACGTCGCCAGGAGCGGGATCGCACGGGCCGGCATCGAGCTGCCCGGGGCGCTCGGCTCGCCGGACTGGTAGGAGTCGACAGCGACGAACTCCCACTTGTCCAGCAGGCGGGCGTCGGTGTACGACGCGAAGTCGGCCACGCGGCGGTCGAGCAGCCAGCCGTTGAGGATCGGACCCACCGCGACGCTCGGCGCGTCGACCGCGTCGAAGAACTTCATGCTGGCGGCGCGGAACTGGGCGGGGTCCATGTCACCGTGCGGCTCGTGCCAGAAGGTGGCGGTCACGTCCGCGTCCAGGGACGTGAGCTGGCGACGCAGCTCGGCGAGCCAGGAGTCGTACCCGCCGTCGATCATCGTCTGGACGTTCGGCACCTTGTAGGAGATGACCGGCATCATCCCGTCCGCGATCGCGGTGCGGATGAGGTTCATCTGGCCGCCACCGGAGGAGGTCAGGTTCGCGAAGACACGGCGAGCGGTCACGCCGTTCTTGCCGACCTCGGAGATGCGCTGGCTCCACAGGCTGGCGGGGGCGCTCATGCCGATGAGCTTCGTGCGGATCGGCGACGCCGGCGGGAACGCCTGCACGCCGGGGGCGGTGGCCGGCGGCGTGGTCGGGGCCGGCGTAGTGGGTGCCGGCGTAGTGGGGGCCGGGGTGGT
>NZ_JAANMS010000019.1 GCF_011250565.1 Nocardioides sp. IC4_145 | reverse complement strand
GGCAGCACCGGCCGCCCGGCCCCCACGACGGCGGCCGGTGCTGCCACCGGGGGGAGGGGGCAGCGGGACCCGAGCGGTCTGGTGCGGGCTACTTGCCCGAGGACGGAGCGATCCGGTAGCCCCACGTGGTGTCGGCGTGCGCGGCCGGGGCCGAGATGCCCAGGAGACCGACGCTGACGGCAGCGGCTGCGATCGTGATGCCCACCTTGCGAACCATGTTCATGAGTCCCACCTCTGAGTCGGTCGTGCTGTGTCGTGTCCGTGCCCCCGCGTCCGTGCCGACGCCGGACTCCTAGTCTGACCTGCGACGACCGTGGTCAGGTCACGATGGATGGCTCAGAAAGTTGCATTGCACGAACGTGCAAGCGGCCCCCGTGCGGAGATCCGCACGGGGGCCGAGCTGGCGGAGGCGGAGGGATTTGAACCCTCGATGGGGTTGTAGCCCCAAACCCGCTTAGCAGGCGGGCGCCATAGACCGGACTAGGCGACGCCTCCTCGACAGCGCGCACAGGCTACAAGGCGCCGCACCGGTGCGGCCAATCAGGGCTGCTGCGGGCGCGGCCCGGCCGCACGAGGACCAGCGCGGTCAGAGCGGGCGGAGACCCTCGCCGCGGCGCAGGCGGACCTGCAGCTCGCGGACCAGCTCGTCGCCGTCGACCGCGAGGACGTCGACCGGGATGGTCGTGGTGCGGCCGTCGACCAGGCGCAGCACCACGCACCGGATGCCGCGCGGGGACGCCGTCGCCGCCTCCTGGACCTCGCTCCACCGGGCCCGTCCGGTGCCGACGCCGCGCACCCCGCGGACGCGGTAGCCCTCGTCGTCGAGGTGGACCACGGTGACGCTCCGCAGCCACCAGGTGAGGGCGAGCACCCCGAGCACCCCGAGCCCGGCCAGCACGACGACCACGTCCGCCGACAGGTCGGACGTGGCCGCGGCGACGGTGGCGACCAGCACGAGCACGGCCAGCGCGACGGTCGCCACCCCGGCGGCGCGGACCACGACCGCCCGGGCGAAGCGGTGGTCGGCGGGGCCAGGTGCTGCGTCGGACATGCGTCGATTCTCCCCCAGCCCCGTCGGGCGGCCGGGCACGGGTCGGCGCGCAGCGGTGCCGGGCGACCGTCTCCTAGACTCCTTCCGTCAGCCGGGGCGCGAGCGCCGGCCGGCTCGGAGGGGTGCCGGAGTGGCCGATCGGAACCGCCTTGAAAGCGGTCGTAGGGAGACCTACCGCGGGTTCGAATCCCGCCCCCTCTGCTCAGCGGCCCGCCAGCGGGATGCCGGGGTACCCCGCGGTAACGGCTAGCGTCGCGGGCATGCCCCGGGAGCAGGTCAGCGAGGTCGTCGCGGAGATGGTCGCCAACGTCGTCTCGGTGACCGTGGAGCCGGGCGCGGCCGTCGCCCCCGGGGACACCGTCGCCCTGCTGGAGTCGATGAAGATGGAGATCCCCGTCGTCGTCGAGCTCGCCGGGACGGTGCGCGCGGTCAAGGTCGCGCCGGGCGACGTCGTCCAGGAGGGCGACGTGCTGGTCGAGGTCGTCCACTAGCGCAGGCCCCTGGACGGCCCCGCTAGAGCAGGGCCTCCGCGCGGCGCGGCTCCGGACGTCCGGCCGCGGCCTCCTCGGCCCGTCGCGACCGCCGGCCACGCGGGCCGGTCAGCGCGAGGTCGGCACGGATGACGGCGTACCCCAGGAGCAGGCCGACGGCCGCGCCGTACAGCACCGACAGCGCACACTCCAGCAGCGAGATCGACGGGTTGGCCAGGCTGTTGGCCACGGGTGCGGTCGCGCAGACGCCGAAGGCGCAGACCCACCAGCCCTGGCGCCGACGCGCGCGCATGTGGCAGCCCCACACGAGAGCGGGGACGCCGAGGACGGCCTCGATCGGCCGCGGGAACGCGCCGAGGGTGTCCCGGCTCCACCGCACGGCGTCGAGCAGCGAGGTGACCAGGCCGGCGGTGCCGTAGCGGCGCAACAGCTCGGCATACGCCAGCGTCACCGCGAGCAGGGCGGTGCCGACGAGCACGGCCACCAGCCCGCGACGGCCGAGGCCGTGGAGGCCCGCCCCGAGCCGGTGGACGAGGAGGAAGGCGGCGAGCAGGGCGAGCCCGAGGGTGACGTACTCGAACCGCACCACGGCGACGCGCGGCTCGAACCCGACGGTCGCCAGGGCACCGACCGCGGCGACCACCAGCGCGAAGCCGCACTCGCGCGCCGCCTCGCGGAACCGCCGGGCCGGCACCGTCGCCATCACCCCCAGCACCGCGCTGACCACGCAGGTGAGCACCGCGGCGCCCGTGCGCAGCGCGTCGTCGTCGAGCGCGAGCGCCAGGACGCCGAGCAGGAGGGCCAGGGCCGCGAAGACCTGGGGGCGGCCGCCGGTGCGGGCGGCGAGCGCCCAGGTGTACGTCGTCGCGACCGCGACCGCGCCGACGCCGGGGAGCCAGCCGGGGCCGACCGGGACGATGCCGGCGACCAGCGCGCCGAGCGCCAGCAGCACGACGCCCCAGGCGATCGACACCTTCGTGCGCCCGCTCGGCTCGGGCAGGGCCGGGCGCCGTCGGGGACCGGCCCCGACCCGTTCCTGGGCCCGGTCCTGGGCCCGGTCCCGGGGCCGGTCCCGGGGCCGGCGCTCCGGGCGCGCCGGGGGGTCGGCGCGGCGGCGGGGGGCGGTGCGGGACACGGCGCGCAACGTTACAGACGCCGGTTGGCCAGGGAGGGGTTGGTGCGGCGGGCCTGCTCGAGCACCTCGGGGCGCAGCTCCGCGGTCAGCACCGCCGCGTCGTCGCCGGCCTCCGCGAGCACGTCGCCGAGCGGGTCGACGACCAGCGAGTGACCGCTGTAGCGCGGACCGGGCTGGCCGCAGGCGACGACGAAGACGGTGTTCTCGATCGCCCGGGCGCGCGCGAGCGTGCGCCAGTGGTCGACCTTGCGCTCGCCGGCGACCCACGCGGCGGGGACCGCCAGCACCTCGGCGCCGCGGTCGACGAGCAGCCGGGCCAGCTCGGGGAAGCGCAGGTCGTAGCAGGTCATCAGGCCCACGCGGGTCCCGGCGACCTCGACGACCAACGGCTCGGGGTCGCCGGCAGTGAGCCGGTCGGACTCGCGGTAGCCGAAGGAGTCGTAGAGGTGCACCTTGCGGTACGCCGCGTGCGCGCCGCCGCGGACCACGAGCGTGTTGTAGGGCCGGGCGGCGTCCGGGCCGGCCTCGAACATCCCTGCCACGGCGGTCGTGCCGCGCGCGGCCGCGACCCGCTCGAGCTCGGTGGCGAACGGGCCGTCGACCGGCTCGGCGTACCCGCTGACGTCGGAGCCGGCCTCGCCGAAGTCGCGGGCGAACGCCTCCGGCAGCACGACGAGGTCCACGCCGTCGGGCACGAGCCCGTCGAGCCGGGCACGGTTGGCGGCGGGGTCGAGGCCCGAGGCCTCCTGGACGAGGGCCACACGCAGGGAGGACTGCACGAGACCCAGCGTGCCACTGGCCCGACTCTGCGGGGGCACGGGTGCGGGAGGAGAGGTTGCGAGAGGATGGGCCGGTGCTCGAGAGCTTCTGCGCGGTCGTGCTGGCCGGCGGCCGCGCCGCGCGCCTCGGCGGGGTCGACAAGGCCTCGGTCGAGGTCGGCGGCCGGACGCTGCTCGCGCACGCGCTCGACGCGGTCGTCGACGCCGCCGAGGTCGTGGTGGTCGGCGACCCGGTCCCCGCGGAGCGCCCGGTGACGTTCGTGCGGGAGGACCCGCGTCACGGCGGCCCGGTGGCGGCGCTGCTCACCGGCCGCGACGCGCTGCTGCGGCGCGCGCCCACGCTCGCGGTGCTGGCCGTCGACATGCCGCACGTCACGCCGTGGACGATCCGCCGGCTGCACGAGGCCGCCGCCGGCCGTGACGGGGCCGCGCTGCACGACCCGGACGGCCGCCGGCAGCTGGCGATGGTGCTCGACCTGGCCCGGCTCGACGCCGTGCGCCCCGACCACGAGCAGCAGCACGGCGCTGCCCTGCACCGGCTGCTCGCCCCGCTCGACCTCGCCGGGGTCACCGCCGAGGGGCGCGAGCACCGCGACCTGGACACCTGGGCGGACCTGCGCGACCTGTGACCGGACCGGCGATCCTTGCGGGTCGCGTCGGGCCTCGGCCATCGTGGGACGCGTGAACCTCCACGACTGGATCGACGAGCTCAGCGACGTCCTCGGCGTCGAGGACGAGATGGACGAGGGGCTCGTGCTCGACCTGGCGCGGGTGGTGGCGCACGCGGTGGAGCGACCCGCGGCGCCCGTGACGTCGTACCTCCTGGGGTACGCCGCCGGCGCGGCCGGCGCGAACGCGGAGGAGGTCGAGCGGCTGGCCGCGCGGGCCCAGCGGCTCGCTGAGGCGTGGGACAAGCCGGCGGACGCGCCGGACCCGGACGACGTCGACGACCCCGTCCCGGACGACCGCGGCGTCGACCACAGCGGCGACACCCTCGACTGACCTGGACCGACGAGCCGGCCGGCTCGCCCGGCCCTCCTAGGGTGGGCGGCATGCGAGCCGTGATCGCCGACGGGGCCGGTGGGCCGGAGGTCCTCAGCGTGCAGGAGGTGCCCGACGTCGAGCCGGGCCCGGGGGAGGTCGCGATCGCGGTCGCGGCGACCGCGGTGAACCGGGCGGACCTGCTGCAGCGGCAGGGGTTCTACCCGCCGCCGAGGGGCGCCTCGGAGGTCATCGGCCTCGAGTGCAGCGGCACGGTCGACGCGGTCGGGGAGGGCGTCGACCAGTGGTCGGTCGGCGACGAGGTCTGCGCGCTGCTCGCCGGCGGCGGCTACGCGTCGCGCGTCGTGGTCCCCGCCGGTCAGGTGATGCCGGTCCCGGACGGGCTCGACCTGGTCACGGCGGCCGCGGTGCCCGAGGTCGCCTGCACGGTGTGGTCGAACCTGTTCATGGTCGCCGGCCTACGCCCCGACGAGACGCTGCTCGTGCACGGCGGGGCCGGCGGGATCGGCACGTTCGCGATCCAGCTCGCCAAGGCGACCGGCGCCCGGGTGCTGACGACGAGCGGCACGGCCGAGAAGCTGGCGTACTGCCGGGACCTCGGCGCGGACGTGGCGATCAGCTATCGCGACGAGGACTTCGTCGAGGCCGTCCGCGCCGCGACCGACGGCGTCGGCGCCGACGTGGTGCTGGACAACATGGGTGCGAAGTACCTCGACCGCAACGTCGACGCGCTGGCGCCCGAGGGTCGGCTGGTGATCATCGGCATGCAGGGCGGCACGAAGGCCGAGCTCGACATCGCGAAGCTGCTCGGCAAGCGCGGCGCGGTCATCGCGACCTCCCTGCGCGCCCGGCCGGTCGAGGGCAAGTCGGCCATCTGTGCCTCGGTCGTCGAGCACGTCTGGCCGCTGCTCGCGGACGGCTCGGTGCGGGTCGTCGTGCACGACACGATGCCGCTCGAGGAGGTCGTGCGCGCCCACGAGCTGATGGCCTCCGGCGAGCACAGCGGGAAGATCGTGCTCACCCTCTGAGCCCGCTCGGGCGCCGCCGGGCCCTGCCGGTGCATTGCGGACCGGTCGATATGTTCGGGTCCATGACCGGTCCGGAGGAGCAGGAGCAGCACATCGTCGTCATCGGCCCCGACGGGCAGCCGATGGGGTCGGTGCCCGCGTCGGCGCTGCAGCAGCAGGCCGAGGGCGCAGGGGGCGCCGTGGGTGACGACGACGAGCAGCAGCGCTCGGTGACCGACCTGGTCGAGCAGCCGGCCAAGGTCATGCGCATCGGCGGGATGATCCGCCAGCTGCTCGAGGAGGTGAAGGCCGCCCCGCTGGACGAGGCCAGCCGCAACCGCCTCAAGGAGATCCACGCCGCCTCGATCAAGGAGCTCGAGGCCGGCCTCGCGCCCGAGCTCGTCGAGGAGCTCAGCCGGCTGGCGCTGCCGTTCACCGAGGACGTCACCCCGTCGGAGGGCGAGCTCCGGATCGCCCAGGCCCAGCTCGTCGGCTGGCTCGAGGGCCTCTTCCACGGCATCCAGACCGCGATCTACGCCCAGCAGATCTCCGCCCGCGCACAGCTCGAGCAGATCCGCCGCGCGCTCCCGCCCGGCGCCGTCCCCGGCGCCCAGGGCGGCATGCCCACCATGGGCCAGCAGCCGCGCCAGGACCCCGGCCCGACCCCCGGCGACTCCGGCGGCATGTACCTGTAGGTCGGTCCGTCCGCCCCTCGGGCGGGCCGGCGTGGGTGCCGGCGCACACGATCGTTCAATTGCGCCGGAATGTCGCTGCGCGAGCGCTTGCACAGGGCCACAACCGCGCAATTGCGGAGTTGTCGTCGCCCCGGGGCCGGTCTGGGCCGGGTCAGCGGCGGCCGAGACCGCGGAGGACGGCGAGGCCGAGCAGGCCGACGATGATCATGGCCAGCCCGGGAGCGGCGGTGCGGGTGAGGGAGGCCGGCTCGCTGTTCGCGACCCGGGTGAACTGCGCGGTCTCCGGCGCCGCGGGCACCGGCGCGCGGCCGGAGCCGAGGAGTCGGGTCACCTGGCCGAGCAGGCCGTCGTCGAGCGGCGCGGTGCGGCTGGTGGGCTCGGCGAGCCAGCCGGAGGCGCGGCGGTCGACGAAGAAGAGGTACTCCTCGCCGACCTCGAGCCGACCGAGGCCGTCGGGGCAGGCCCGCGGGCCGGGCTGCTCCCCCGGCTGCGCTCCGGCCTCGGTGCGCACCTGCACGCGCTGGGTGGAGAGACCGCCCTTCCACACGCGGCCGACCGTGACCTGGTGCTCGTAGCGGTCGGGCGACCCGGGGGCGTTGGTCCCCGTCACGGGCTGCACGTCCTCGACGGTGCCGCGGAAGACGCCGTCGGCCTGCCGGGTGGCGTCCTGGACGGTGGGCGTCGGGCACCGCGGTGCGGCGACGGCCGCGGTCGGCGCGAGGACGGCCGGCGCGGCGACGTACGAACCCAGGACCGCAGCGGTCACGAGGGTTCGTCGGAGGCCGGGCACGGGGAGCATCAGAACAGATCAGAGCCCGAAGACACCAGCCAGGACGCGGGCGACGCCGTCCTCGTCGTGGCCCGGCGCGACATGGGCCGCGGCGGCGGTGACGGTGGGGTGCGCGTCGGCCATGGCGTACGCCGTGCCGGCCCAGGTCAGCATGGGGAGGTCGTTGGGCATGTCGCCGAAGGCGATGACGTCCGGCGCCTCGACGCCGAGGTCGCGGGCCAGCAGCTCGAGGGTGGACGCCTTGGTGACGCCGGGTCCGCTGACCTCGAGCAGGGTCGTCGAGGAGGACCAGGTGAAGGTCAGCCGGCCGGCGTTGACCTCCTCGGCCCGGTCCCAGAAGTCCTGCGGGCCGAGCTCCTCGTGGCGCACCAGCAGCTTCAGCGGCGGACGCGCGAGCAGGTCCTCGACCGGCGCCCGGCGCGCGCCGTCGGGCATCGGGTAGCGCTCCATGAAGTCCGGCTCGAGCCCGATGCCCTCGAGGTCCTCCACGGCGTACGCCGTGCCCGGCACGGCCGCGCGCAGGTCGCGGCAGACCTCCAGCGCGAGCCCCGTGGGGATCGGCCGCTCGAGCTGGACACGGCTGCCGGCGACGTCCCAGACGAGCGCCCCGTTGGAGATGATCGCCAGGCCGTGCTCCCCGACGTGCTCGAAGACGTCCTCGGCCCAGCGCAGGGGGCGGCCGGTGACGAAGACGACCGGGACGCCGAGCGCCTCGACCTTCGCGAGGACGTCCGCGGTGTAGTCCGAGACGGTGCCGTCGGAGCGCACGAGGGTGCCGTCGAGGTCGGTGGCGACCAGCTTCGGGAGGCTCACGGCAGCGGCCTCGCCATCACGAGGTTGCCGTCCTCGTCGGAGCCGCGCAGGCCGGTGAAGCCGGCCTTGGCGAGCACCCGGATGCTCGTGCGGTTGTCGGGCGCGACGGCCGCGCGGACCGCGACCCCGACGCCGTCGGTGGCCGCGAGCACGGCGTGCAGCGCCTCGGTCGCGAAGCCCCACCCCTGCGCCTCGGGCACGAGGCCGTAGCCGACCTCCGCCTCGAGCGGCTCGCCGTCCGGCGGACCGAAGAAGCCGATCGAGCCGAGCACGGTGGTGCCACGCACGATCGACCGCGGACCCCAGGTGTCGCCCTCCACCCACAGGGTCGCGGCGTCGGTGTCGTCGCGGCGCGGGAAGTCCGGGTGCCACCCGGGACGGCGGCGGCCGGCGCGGATGTCGGCGACGTCCTCGGCCGTCCACAGCGGGAGCCGGAGCCGCTCGGAGACGATGACCGCCGGCAGCGGCGGGACCACGCTCAGCGCTCCGGGAACCAGCGCGAGATCTCCTGCGCCGCGCCGTCCTCGTACACGTCGGCCGTGACGTCGTCGGCGACGTCGCGCACCAGCTGGATCGCCTGACCCATCGCCACGCCGCGGCCGGCCCACTCGAGCATCTCGATGTCGTTGCGGCCGTCGCCGATCGCCAGCACGTCGGCGGCGGTGCAGCCCAGCTCGGCGCAGACCCGCTCGAGGCCGGAGGCCTTCGAGACGCCGACCGGCGCGATGTCGAGCCAGGCGGTCCAGCCGACGATGTAGTTGGTTCCGTGCAGCCCGAGCTCCTCGGCCAGCGCGACGAACTCGTCGGCGGTCGCCTCCGGGTCGCGGATGATCACGCGGCTGACCGGCCCGGCCACCAGCTCGTCGAGGTCGGTCACGATCATGTCGCCGGACAGCTCGCCCTCGGGGAAGTGCGAGGTGACGCGGTAGCCGACGCCGCGCTCCTCGACGGCCACCAGCGCGTTCGGGTGCCGCTCGAGCACCGCCTTGACCGCCGGCCCGGCGTCGAAGAGCTCCTCGTGGACGACCTCCAGCGGCGGGTAGCGGAAGACAACTGCGCCGTTCGACGCCACGACCCAGAGCTGGTCGTCCGCGCCGGAGCCGTCGGTCGGCTCGCCCGGGTGCAGGTCGAGCAGGTCCGCGACGCCGGTCATGCCGTGCGGCGACCGGCCCGAGGCGAGCACCACGTGGCTGCCGGCCTCGCGGACGCGGCGCACGGCGTCGTAGACCGCGGGCGAGACCTCCTCGTGGGTCGACCCGGCGCCCTCGACCCACTTCAGCAGCGTGCCGTCGATGTCGAGCGCGACGACCTTCGGGACCCAGCTCACGACTGCACCGGCTCCAGGACCTCGCGGCCGCCCATGTAGGGCTGCAGCGCCTTCGGCACCCGGACGGAGCCGTCGGCCTGCTGGTGGGTCTCGAGGATCGCGACGATCGCGCGCGGGATCGCGGTGAGCGTGCCGTTGAGGGTCGCGGCCGGCCTCACCTCGCCGCCCTCCCGGACGCGGATGTCGAGCCGGCGCGACTGGAACTCGGTGCAGTTCGAGGTCGAGGTGAGCTCGCGGTACTTCCCCTGCGTCGGGATCCACGCCTCGCAGTCGAACTTGCGGATCGCCGAGAGCCCGAGGTCCCCGGTCGCGACGTCGATGACGCGGTAGGCCAGCTCCAGCTTGTCGAGGAACTGCTTCTCCCAGCCCAGCAGCCGCTCGTGCTCGGCGTAGGACTCCTCGAGCGTCGAGTAGACGAACATCTCGACCTTGTCGAACCAGTGGACGCGGATGATGCCCTTGGTGTCCTTGCCGTGCGAGCCGGCCTCCTTGCGGAAGCACGGGCTGAACGCGGCGTACCGCAGCGGGAGCGAGGCGCCGTCGAGGATCTCGTCGGAGTGGTACGCCGCCATCGGCACCTCGGAGGTGCCCACCAGGTAGAGGTCCTCGCCCTCGATCCGGTAGACGTCGTCAGCGGCCTGCCCGAGGAAGCCGGTGCCCTCCATCGCCCGCGGGCGGACCAGCGAGGGCGCGACGACCTGGGTGAAGCCGGCCTCGCGGGCCTGCTCCATCGCGAGGTTGACCAGCGCCAGCTCCAGCTGGGCGCCCACACCGGTCAGGAAGTAGAAGCGCGAGCCGGACACCTTCGCACCCCGCTCGAGGTCGATCGCGCCGAGCATCCGGCCCAGCTCGACGTGGTCGCGCGGCTCGAACCCCTCCGCGGCGAAGTCGCGCGGCGTGCCGACCTCCTCGAGCACGACGAAGTCGTCCTCGCCGCCCTCGGGGGCCTCCGGCGCGGCGAGGTTCGGCAGCGACATCAGCGCCGCCTGCCACTTCTCCTCCGCGGCCTCGCGGGATGCGTCGGCCTCCTTCACCTCGGCGGCGAGCGCCTTGGTGCGGGCCAGCAGCTCCGCCTTCTCGTCGCCCTGCGCCTTCGCCACCTGCTTGCCGAGCTGCTTCTGCTCGGCGCGGCGCGACTCGAAGGTCGCGATCGCGGCCCGGCGGGCGGCGTCGGCGGACAGCGCGCGGTCGACCACCTCGTCGGACAGCCCGCGCTTGGCCTGGGCGGCGCGCACGCGGTCGGGGTCGTCGCGGAGGATGCGGGGGTCGATCATGTCGGCAAGGCTATCCGGGGCGCTGCGCGCCCTTCACCGCGAGTTCCGGGCGCTCGCCGACCGGCCGTCATACTGTCGAGGTGCTGGACCGCCCCCGCGTCGCCCCGCTGAGCTGGGCCGCCGTCTGCCTCGTCCTCCTCGCGCTCCTCGGCGTGGGCGTGGTGCAGGGCTGGGGACCGCTGGCCACGTTCGACGGCCGGGGCGACCCGGCCCAGGACTGGGCGGTCGACGCCGGCTGGCTCGGCGGCCCGCTGCGGTGGGTGGAGGTCGCCTTCGCGACCGTCGGCATGACCGTGCTGACGGTCGTGCTGGCCGCGGGGCTCTTCCTCAAGAAGCACGTCCGCGCGGCGGCGTACGTCGTGGCGGTCATGGTCATCACCTCGCTGGCCACCACCGGGATCAAGCTCTGGGTCGGCCGGGAGCGGCCCGAGTGGCAGCTCAGCGAGGCGCTGCTGAGCACCAAGTCGTTCCCGTCGGGGCACGCCTCCTCGATCGCGGCGTTCGGCGGCGTCCTCGTGGTGGTGGTCGCGATGCTCGTGCGCCGCTCGAGCGCGCGGCGCACGGCGTACGCCGGCATCGGGCTGCTCGTGGTGCTCGTCTGCCTGGACCGCGTGCTCCTGGGCCGGCACTTCCCCTCCGACGTGGTCGGCGGCGTGCTGCTCGGCGCCGGGGTCGTGCTGCTGGTGCTCGCGGTGCTCAACCCGCTGCCGCGGAGCATCGCGGTCCGCTCCGAGCCGCTGCCTGAGGTCTTCACCTCCGCGCACCGGCTCGCGGTGATCGTCAACCCGATCAAGGTCGAGGACCTCGACGCGTTCCGCGCGACGGTCACGACCATGGCCCTCGAGGCCGGCTGGTCCGAGCCGACCTGGCACTACACGACCGTCGAGGACCCGGGCACCGGCATGGCCGAGCGGGCCTCGGTCGACGGGTCCGACCTCGTGCTCGTCTGCGGCGGCGACGGCACCGTGCGCGAGGTCTGCGCCGAGCTGGCCGGCACCGGCATCCCGGTCGGGATCATCCCCGCCGGCACCGGCAACCTGCTGGCCCGCAACCTCGGCATCCCGCTCTACCTGCGCTCGGCCATCGACATCGGCCTCAACGGCCAGGACCGCGCGATCGACCTGGTCAAGGTCGAGGGCGACGGGGTCGAGAGCGACACCCACTTCATGGTGATGGCCGGCATGGGCTTCGACGCCGCGATCATGGAGGGCGTCAACGAGGACCTGAAGAAGAAGGTCGGCTGGGTCGCCTACGTCGTCTCGGGGCTCAAGTCGCTGATGTTCCCGGCCGTCAAGGTCGAGATCTCCGTCGACGCCGGGGAGTTCACCAAGCACCGGGCGCGGACCGTCGTCGTCGGGAACGTCGGCTTCCTCCAGGCGGGCATGCCGCTGCTGCCCGACGCCGCGATCGACGACGGCACGCTCGACGTGGTGATCCTGCACCCGCGGAACTTCCTCGCCTGGATCCCGCTGGCCTGGCGGGTCATGCTCAAGCGGCCGCACACCGACGAGCTGGTCGACCGCAAGACCGGCGCGACGGTGGTCGTCCGCGCCGAGAAGGACACCCCCCGCCAGCTCGACGGCGACTCGATCGGCCCCGGCCGCGAGCTGCGGATGGAGTGCATCCACGGGCGGCTGCTCGTGCGCGTGCCCCGCTGATCGCCCGGCAGGTTTCGAGACAGGCGCCAGGGCGCCTTCCTCAACCAGCCGGGGGGCCGGGTCAGGGGCGGGCCGCCCCGATCGCCTCCTCCTCCTCGGGGGAGAGCTGCTGCTCGCAGGTCCAGCCGGCGACGTTCTTGGCGTAGGTGCGCGAGTCGCTGCGCCCGTGGATCGAGGTGAGCACCACGCCGTTGCCGCCGTCGTCGAGCAGCGCGAGCGACCACGAGAGGTGCCCGCCCATGTCGCCGAACGCGTCGTACCGCACGACCGCGAGGTGACGCAGCGCGTCGCGGGTCTCGGCCCGCAGCGCGGCGACCTCCTGGCGCAGGCCGTGCACGTCCTCGGGAAGGGCGTCGACGGGCGCGGAGCGCGGGGGCGAGGCGGTACGCCGCAGCGCGAGGACGGCGAACACGACCGCCACCAGGGCGACCAGCAGGGAGAGCACCGCGAGGACGTCCACGGCGCCGACCCTAGACTCACGACCGTGCCCGACGCCCGCCGCATCGCCTACCAGGGCGAACCCGGAGCCAACTCGCACATCGTGTGCGCCCAGCACTACCCGGACTGGGAGGCCGTGCCGTGCGCGTCGTTCGAGGACGTCTTCGCCGCCGTCGCAGCCAGCGACGCGGAGCTGGCGATGATCCCGATCGACAACTCCATCGCCGGGCGGGTGGCCGACATCCACCACTTCCTGCCCGGCTCGGGGCTGCACATCATCGGCGAGCACTTCCTGCGGATCCGCTTCCACCTGATGGGCGTCCCCGGCGCCTCGCTGGACTCGATCCGCACCGTCCACAGCCACGTGCACGCGCTCGGCCAGTGCCGCCGGGTCATCCGCGAGCACGGCCTGACGCCGGTGATCTCCGGCGACACCGCCGGCGCCGCCCGCGAGGTCGCCGAGGCGGGCGACCCGACGCAGGCGGCGATCTCGCCGCCGCTGGCCGCCGACATCTACGGCCTCGAGGTGCTGGCCGAGGACGTCGAGGACGAGGACCACAACACCACGCGCTTCGTCGTGCTCTCCCCCGAGCCGGTCCACGCCGAGCGCGGCGACCGGCCGGTCGTCACCAGCTTCATCTTCAACGTCCGCAACCTGCCGGCCGCGCTCTACAAGGCCCTCGGCGGGTTCGCCACCAACGGCGTGAACATGACCAAGCTGGAGAGCTACATGGTCGGCGGGGAGTTCACCGCGACCCAGTTCCTCTGCGAGGTGGACGGCCACCCCGACGACCCCGGCCTGGCCCGGGCGCTCGAGGAGCTGGCGTTCTTCACCACCGACATCAAGGTCCTGGGCGTCTACCCCGCCGACCCGTTCCGCGCCTGAGCCACCCGCTGCTCGACCAGCGGGTGGGGCGCCTACCCTTCTGGGTCGGATCCCCGCACCTGAAAGCAGCACTCCATGGACCTCGCCATCGCGGCGATCGCCTTCGGCACGATCTTCGTGGTCGAGCTGCCGGACAAGACGTTCCTGGCCACGCTCGTCCTCTCGACGCGGTACCGCCCGCTGCTGGTGTGGCTGGGGGTCGGGCTGGCCTTCGCGGTGCAGACGACGATCGCCGTGCTGCTGGGCCACGCGGCGTCGTTCCTGCCCGAGGAGGTGGTGAAGATCGCCGCCGCCGCGCTGTTCCTCGTCGGCGCGTTCGTGCTGCTCCGCGAGGCGCGGGCACACCAGCGGGAGGCGGCGGCCGACGAAGGCGACGAGTTCGCCGAGAAGGCGAAGCCGGCGACCGGCTGGCGCGCGGTGCTGGCGTCGTTCCTCGTGCTGCTCGCCGCGGAGTGGGGCGACCTGAGCCAGCTGCTCACGATCTCGCTGGTGGCCCGCTACGAGGCGCCGCTGGAGGTCTTCCTCGGCGCCCTCGGCGCGCTGCTCGCGGTCAGCGCCCTCGCGGTGGTCGTCGGGCGCGCGCTGATGCGGTGGCTGCCGATGCACGTGCTGTTCTACGCCGGCGCCGCGGTCTGCCTGGTGCTGGAGGCGTTCTTGATCTGGGAGCTCGTGCGCTGAGCGGCCTAGAGTTCCCGGCATGAGCGAGCCCGCGAGCACCGTCCGGAACGCCGTCCCGCACGGCGCGGACAGCGAGGTCGGCCGTCTGCGGACGGTCGTGCTGCACCGCCCGGGCCCGGAGCTCAAGCGGCTGACCCCGCGCAACAACGACAAGCTGCTCTTCGACGGCATCCCGTGGGTGGCCCGAGCCCAGGAGGAGCACGACGCCTTCGCGGAGGCGCTGCGCCACCGCGACGTCGAGGTGCTCTACCTGACCGAGCTGCTCGCCGAGACCCTCGAGCAGGAGTCGGCGCGCAACCACGCCATCACCTCGGCGCTGACCGGGCTGCACCTCGGCGACACGATGCGCGGCTACCTCGCCGGGTTCCTGCGCGACGCGTCGCCGGCGGAGCTGACGGAGTACCTCACCGCCGGCATCCGCAACGACGAGGTCCGCGGCGGCTTCGGCCTGGTGACCTCGTTGCTCTCCCACGACGACTTCCTCGTCGACCCGCTGCCGAACCTGCTGTTCACCCGCGACTCGAGCGTCTGGGTCCGCGACCGGGTCGCGATCACGTCGCTGTCCATGCCGGCCCGCAAGCGCGAGACCCAGCTGACCGAGCTGATCTACACCGAGCACCCCCGGTTCCACGGGACGCGTCGCCTGCACGGCTGGCACAGCGAGCACGTCGAGGGCGGCGACGTGCTGCTGCTCGCGCCGGGGGTGATCGCGGTCGGCGTCGGCGAGCGGACGACACCCGCGGGCGTCGAGCGGTTCGCCCGGCAGGTCTTCCACGCCGACCTGGCGCACACGGTGCTCGCCGTGCCGATCGCCCAGGAGCGGGCCACGATGCACCTCGACACGGTCTGCACGATGGTCGACGTCGACAAGATCGTGATGTACCCGAACATCGCCGACTCCCTCACGGCGTACGCCGTCACGCTCGCCGAGCCGGCCGACGACGCCGACGCGCAGGTGCTCGAGGTGGCTCGCGCCGAACCGTTCCTGGTGGCGGCCGCGCGGGCGATGGGCATCGACGCGCTCCACCAGATCGACACCGGCCTGGACCCCGTGACCGCCGAGCGCGAGCAGTGGGACGACGGCAACAACACCCTCGCGCTCTCCCCGCGGGTGGCGGTGGCCTACGAGCGCAACGTGGAGACCAACGACCGCCTCGAGGCGGCCGGCATCGAGGTCGTGCGGATCGCGGGCTCGGAGCTGGGCTCCGGTCGCGGCGGCCCGCGCTGCATGAGCTGCCCGGTCGCGCGGGACCCGCTGCCCGCCTGACCTGGAGGATCGACCTGCCACCAGTGTGGTGGCCGTCTCCTTCCCAGGTCAGGGGCGGTCTGCGAGGATCGGCGCCGGGAGGGGACCCGCCGTCGCACCGTTCGCGGTGAGGAAGGAACGCACATGAGCGTCTCGTTCTTCGAGAGCTTCACCCCGCAGGAGGTCGCCCGGATCAGTGCCGCCGGCACCCGGGTGCACCTGCCCGAGGGCTGGTCGCCGATCTCGGAGCGGACCCCTGCAGACAAGGCGTACATCCTGCTCGAGGGGCGCGTGTCGGTCCGTCGGGGCAAGGAGGAGATCGCCCAGCTCGGCCCCGGCGACATCATGGGCGAGAAGGCCATCGTCGGTCACTCGCTGCGCACCGCCTCGATCGTCGCGCTGACCCCGCTCGACCTCATCCACCTCACGGCCGAGGCCGTCGAGAAGCTGTCCGACGAGATGCCGTCGTTCCGCGAGGCGTTGAACGCCGTGGTCGAGTCCCGCTAGCCGTGACCGACGGCGCCGGGGGCGACCGGCTCGACCTGACCGGCGCCGTCGACGCGGTCGAGCGGTTCCTCCTCGAGGGGACGCCGAGCCTCACCCGCGACCAGGTGCTGGAGCAGTCCGGCGTCGCCGAGGAGGTGGCCAAGGAGCTGTGGCGGTGGCTGGGGTTCCCCCAGGCCGACCACGACGACGTCGCGTTCACCCCGCTCGACGTCGCGTCGCTGCGGCAGGCCGTGGAGCTGGTCGAGCTCGGCGTGCTCACCGAGGACCGGCAGGCCGCCCTGGTGCGCACCTGGGGCCGCAGCTTCGCCCGGTTGGCCGAGTGGCAGACCACGCTGCTGGCCGACGTCGCGCTCGAGGAGGGCGTGGGCGACCCGGTGGCCCGGGTCGCCGAGCTGGCCGAGGAGGTGCTGCCCCGGGTCGAGGCGCTCCAGGCCTACGTGTGGCGTCGCCACCTGGTCAGCGCCGCCGGACGGCTGCTGGCGATCGACGCTCCCGGGGCGCCCGCGGCACCGCTGGCCGTCGTCTTCGTCGACATCGTCGGCTACACCTTCCGCAGCAAGTCCCTCGACGAGGCGGGCCTGGTCGGCTGGCTCGAGGGCTTCGAGTCGGTCTGCACCGACATCGCCGTCGAGCACGGCGGACGGGTCATCAAGAACATCGGCGACGAGGTCCTGCTGGTCGCCGACGACCCGGCCGCCGCGGCCGCGGCCGCGCTCGCGATGGTCGAGCGCGGGGCGGACGAGGACGACCCGTTCCCGCAAGTGCGCGCCGGCATGGCGTACGGCGAGGTGGTCAGCCGGCTCGGCGACGTGTTCGGCCCGACGGTCAACATCGCGGCGCGGCTCACCTCGATCGCCCGGCCGGGCACGGTGCTGGTCGACCGCGGGGCGTACCGGACGCTCTCCGGTCGCGCCGACGACGGCGACGACAGCGGCGACGGCACACCCGGCAGCGCCGAGACCAGCGACGAGACCAGCGACGAGACCGACGCGGGCGACCTCCCGTTCCGCTTCCGCCGGGTGCGGCGCACGTCGGTCAAGGGCTACTCGCGGCTCCAGCCGTGGGTGCTGCGCCGAGCGGTGGGCTGAGCCGTGCTGGCGAGAGGGGCACGGACCGTGTCCCTCTCGCCGTCGGTCAGCGGATCGTCACCTGACGGCCGGCGAGGCCGGACCGGGCGGAGCGCTCCTCGGAGGTGAGGTCGGAGGTGTCGGCCAGCACCTCGGCGAGGTCCTGGGCGAACCGGTCCGCAGGCTCCTCCAGCGCCTCCGCGCCCGTGCCGAGCGGGAGGTCCCAGACCGGAGCGAGCAGGCCGTGCGCGCGGAACATCCCGACGAAGCGCGAGTCCGGGACCAGCACGTCGCGCCCGGCGACGTGCAGCCGCGCGAGCGCGGTGAGCAGCTCGTCCTCGGGCTCGGGCATCACCCAGCGCAGGTGCTCCTTGGTGCCGACGTTGGTCCAGTACGCCGCCTCGACACCGGTCAGGCGGGCCGTCGGGGTCGCGGCGCCGTTGGCCTGCTCCAGCGCTGCCTCCATCCCGGTGGTGTCCTCGAGGTCGGCGATCCAGAACTCGAAGCCGTCGTGCACGGTGACGTCGAGCTTGTCGCCGGTCACCAGGTCCTGCAGGCGCGGGCCCTCGGCGGGCGGCTCCACCATGCTGACGATGCCCGGCTCGTCGGCCGCGAGGGCCGCCTGGAGCGCCGCGGCGAGGTCGCGCGACGGGTCGCCGAAGGCGTGCTGGACCTGGAGGCCGAGCCAGGTCTGGCCGCTCTCGCGAGCCATCGCGGGGGCCGCCATCGGCAGCAGCGAGGCGAGCACCACGGTCCGCTCCGGGTCGTCCTTCAGCGTGAGCGGCGCGGTCGCGGCGGGCACGAGCTCGCGCATCGCGACGATGTCGCACTCCGAGGGCAGGCCCTCGAAGGGTCGGGCGACGTACGGCGCGGCCGCACCGCCCGGCGCGCCGTGGCAAGCCTTGTACCGCTTGCCCGACCCGCACGGGCAGGGCTGGCGCGGGCCGACCGCGCCCTCCGCCGGGGCGCTGGCGGCCGTCGTACGGGACTTGGTGCGGGACTTCTTCGCCATGGGCGAAGACTAGGCGTACCGAGAAGCTAGGCGCCGAGCTGGTCGAGGACGTACGCCGGGCGGTCGGTGATGACCGCCTTGACCCCCAGCTCCAGGCACAGGTCGAGGTCGTCGCGGCTGTTGACCGTCCACACGTGCATGTCGTGCCCGGCGCTGGTGATGCGCGGCCCGAGCCACCGGTGGTCGGCGAGCTCCTCGACGCCCGGCCCGACCAGCCAGTCCCTGCCGATGACGCGGCGCAGGGCCGGCCAGTACTGCGCGCGCTCCATCAGCATCACCAGCGGCACCTCCGGCGCGAGCCGCTCGACCCGCTGCAGCGCGGTGAAGCTGAAGCTCATCACCCGCGCGGGCGTGCCCGCCCGGTCCCAGCCGAAGTCGCGCAGCAGCTCGACGACCCGCTTCTCGACCAGTCCGCTGTAGCGCGTCGGGTGCTTGGTCTCGATCGCGACCTCGATGCGGCGGTCGTAGTCGGCCGCGACCTCGCAGAGCTTGCGGAGCGTGAGCACCCGGTCGTGCTCCTCGTCGCGCTCGGGCGCCTCGTCGTCGAGGTCGGCCCAGGGGTTCTTCCAGGAGGCGAAGTCGAGCTCGGTCAGCTCGGCCAGCTCCATCGTGGAGACCACGCCGCGACGGGTGGCGGTCCGCTTGAGGTTGCGGTCGTGCACGCAGACCAGGTGGCCGTCGGCGGTCAGGCGGACGTCGCACTCGAGCGCGTCGGCGCCGGCGTCCAGCGCGGCGACGTACGCCCCGAGCGTGTGCTCGGCCCGCTCCTCGCTCGCACCGCGGTGGGCGACGACCTGCGGACGGCTCGCCGGGTCGGGGTCGGGGCGCACCGGCCCATCGTCCCCCACCGGGTCAGCGGGCGCGCAGGAAGCGGCCGAAGTGTGGCACGGTGAACGCGACCGAGCCGCGCTCGCCGGAGTAGACGAGCCCCTTCTTGATCAGCCCGTCGCGCGCCGGGGAGAGCGACTGCGGCTTGCGGTCGAGGTGGCGGGCCACCTCGGCGGTGGCCACCGGACCGTCGCCCGTGGCGCCGTCCGCCCCCAGGTCGGCCATCGCGGTCATGTAGTCGCGCTCGGCCGGCGTCGCGCGCTCGTAGCGTGCCCCGAAGAAGCCGATCGCCAGCTCCGACTCGGCCAGCGGCGCGGCCTCGGCGACGTCGTCCACACCGATCGGCGAGCCGACCGCGGCGTCCCAGACGACCTTGCCGTAGGCCTGCACGAAGTAGGGGTAGCCGTCGGTGAGGCGGTAGAGCTCGTCGAGCGCCTCCTGCTCGAACTCCACGCCCTCGTCGGCGGCCGGCACCCGCCAGGCCCGGTCGGCCATCTCCCGCGGCAGCCGGTCGACGGAGACGTAGCGGAAGAGTCGCTCGGAGTAGGACCGCGAGGCCGCCAGCGCCACCGGCAGGTGCGGCAGACCCGCCCCGACCACGACCAGCGGCGCGCCCTGCTGGCTGATCTCGTGGCACGCCCCGCACAGCGCGGCGAGCTCGCCGGCCTCGATGTCCTGCATCTCGTCGACGAAGACCGCGATCCCGACGCCGAGGTCGCCGGCGAGGCCCGCGACGTCGGTGAAGAGCTCGAGCAGGTCCAGCTCGAGGTCGCCGGAGTCCGCGCGGCCCTTCGTGGCCGGTACGTCGAGCGGCGGCACCCAGCCGAGGCCCTTGCGGTCGGCGAGGGTCGTGCGCAGCGCGTACGCCTTGAGCACGCCGGCCACCTGGTCCACCCGGTCGGGGTCGCGGTGCCGGTGCGCCACTTCGCGCACCGCAGCGTGGACGGCCTGCGCCACCGGCACCCGGATGCTGCGGTCGGGCCGGGCCTCGATCTTCCCGGTCCCCCACGCCCGCTTCACCGCCTGGCTGCGCAGGGCGTTGAGCAGCACGGTCTTCCCGACGCCGCGCAGGCCGGAGAGGACCATGCTCCGCTCCGGCCGCCCCGCCGCCACCCGCTCGAGGGTGATCTCGAACTGCTCCAGCTCACGGTCGCGCCCCGCCAGCTCCGGCGGACGCTGGCCCGCTCCTGGCGCGTAGGGGTTGCGGATCGGGTCCATGACTCGACGGTATCGGCGATATCCGGGTGTCTAGGGGATCCGCTAGACGCGTGTCGACAGAGGTGACGACCCCGCCGGAAGATGGAGACGCGTCAGCCGGCGGAGTCCAGCCGGCGGCCGAGCGCGACGTCGTACTGCTGGTCGAGCCCGGTGCGCAGCGCCTCGACCAGCGCGGGGACCTCGTCGACGGGGAGCCGGAAGGAGCCGGAGCAGACGTTGCCGTGCCACAGCGACAGCACGACGAGGCCGGACTCGTGGTGCCAGGAGACCCGCAGCGCGCGGTCGCCACCTCGGGCGTCGAGGTGGATGGAGCCCGAGACCGGGAGCGGGCGCGCGGCGGTCATCGACCCATGGTGCCCCCGGGGAGTGGCCCCTGTCACGGGGTTGGGCCAACGGGTACCGCGACGTCGTGCGCGGCTTCGACTACTCCCTCGACTACTCCTCGCTCGACCTGCGCGCGCACCCGGAGCTGTACGCGGTGGGGCGCGGCGAGCAGGGCGTGTTCCACGTGGAGCCCTACAAGTCCGAGCTGCTGCCGCTGTGGGAGTTCGCGACGGTGGAGAAGGCGGAGCGGTCGAGCGCGGCGATCGCCGAGCGGTTTCGTGGCTACCTCGCGGACGGCGACTTCGTGGGGGCCGACCTGGCGCGCAAGTACCTGCAGATGGGCTACACCCGCGCCCGCCGGTACGCCAACCGGCAGGAGGGCGAGAAGGCGCAGGTCAAGGCCGAGGCGGCGGCGGTGTTCAAGGCCGCGTGGGACGCGGCCGCCGGCGACGCGACGTACCGCCGGCTGCGCGAGGAGCACCGCGAGAAGTACGACGCCTGACCCCGACCCGCCGCTGGACCCCCGCTGCTCGACGCGGATGGCTAGGCTCGCGAGGTGCCCGAGCTGCCCGAGGTGGAAGCGCTGGCCCTCGACCTCAAGGGCCGGCTCGACGGACGCGCGATCGTCAAGGTCCACATCGCGGCGTTCAGCGCGCTGAAGACCTTCGACCCGCCGCTGTCGGCGCTCGAGGGCACGCTGGTCGACGACGTGACGCGGCACGGCAAGTTCCTCGACCTCGACTGCTCCGGCACCCACCTGGTGCTGCACCTGGCCCGCGCCGGCTGGGTGCGGTGGCGCGACGAGGTGCCGACGATCCCGCCCAAGCCCAGCAACAAGTCGACGCTGGCGGTGCGGATCGTGCTCGACGACGGCTCCGGCCTCGACGTCACCGAGGCGGGCACGCGCAAGAGCCTGGCGATGTACGTCGTGCGCGACCCGCACGACGTGCCCGGCATCGCCACGCTCGGCCCGGACCCGCTCACCGACGACTTCACCGCCGAGCGGCTCGGCGAGATCCTCCAGCGCGAGGGCCGCAAGCAGATCAAGGGCGTGCTGCGCCACCAGGGCACGATCGCGGGGATCGGCAACGCCTACTCCGACGAGATCCTGCACGCGGCACGGATGTCGCCGTACAAGCCGGCGAGCTCGATCGAGGGCGAGGAGCTCCAGGGCCTGTACGCCGCGTTGCGCACTACCATCGGCGACGCGGTCGACCGCTCGCGCGGCCTCGCGGCGAGCGAGCTGAAGGGCGAGAAGAAGTCGCACCTCGCCGTCCACGGCCGCACCGGGCAGCCGTGCCCGGTCTGCGGCGACACCGTCCGCGAAGTGTCCTTCGCCGACTCCAGCCTGCAGTACTGCCCCACCTGCCAGACCGGCGGCAAGCCGCTCGCCGACCGGCGGATGTCGAGGCTGCTGAAGTAGCCGGCGGTGGGCGTCAGCTCTGCCGGGGCCCCGATGAAGCTGATGGTGCCCCGACAAGACTTCAGCGGGGGACCGTGAGGTTCATCGGGTCCCCGATGAACCTCACGCCTGACGCGAGCCACACTGGACCCATGAACGGAATCCCGACGGTGACCATCGACGGCGTGCCGGACCCGCTCCCGGAGGGGCTGGCGGTGCTCGACGTCCGCGAGCCGGTCGAGTGGCAGCACGGCCACATCGAGGGCGCGGTGCACGTGCCGCTGATGGACCTGCCGCAGCGGCTGGCCGACCTGCCGACCGGGCAGACGCTGGTGGTGTGCAAGGTCGGCGGGCGCTCGGCGCAGGCGGTCGGCTACCTGGCGCAGCAGGGCTTCGACGTCGTCAACCTCGACGGCGGGATGCTCGACTGGCAGGCGGCCGGCCGGCCGATGGTCAGCGAGACCGGCCAGCCGCCCCAGGTCGTCTGAGGCCCCGGGCGAGCCCTACTCGGTCGTCTCGGTGCTGCTCGGCTCCGAGGGCAGCTCCGCGCTCGGGTCGCCCGAGGGCAGGCCGGGCATGGAGCCGGCGCAGTTCTCGGTGATCCAGGTGTTCAGCGCCTGGGCCTGCTCCTGCTCGGCCTCGGAGTAGTCCTGGGAGTCCTCGAGGTCCTGCAGGTCGCTGACGTCGTCGATGTCGGAGGCCTCGTCGAGGACGAGCTCGAAGCCCTTGCGGGCGTCCTCGGGCAGGTCCTCGGGGGTGCCGACCTCGCGCATCCGCTCGCTCCAGTCCTTGAGCGCGTCGACGGCCGCCTCCTCCTGCTGGTCCTGGCTGGAGTCGGAGGGCGCGGCGAGCAGCGAGTCGAAGATGCTCGTGTAGGCATCGCAGAAGTCCTCCGACGAGGCGTCCTGCGGCGCCGCGCTGGCCTCGTCGTCGTCCCCACCACCGCACGCGGCGGCGAACGGGGCGATCAGCAGGAGCGACGTGGTGGCGACGGCGCGGCGCAGGGTGCGCGTGCGGGTCAGCGGCTGGGTCATCGGGGTCCTCACGGTTCGGGAACGGGTGCGGCGGCGGTCCGGGGCGGCCGTCCACGCCGGCTCACCCTGCCCAGACTGGCACGGTTCACTCCCGCACCTCCGCCGGGGTCCGGACCAGCCGGGCGGGGCGGGGCAGCGGGAGCGCCCGCCGCAGCCGGGCGAGGTACGTCCCCCGCGGCACCTCCACCACGCCGAGCGAGGCCAGGTGCGGCGTCGACCACTGCACGTCGAGCAGCCGGTCGGCGGCGTGCTCGTCGCGGAGCCGCTCGACCAGTCCGACGAGCGCCGCCTTCGAGGCGTCGCGCGCCCGGTGGAACATCGACTCCCCCGCGAACAGCCCGCCGATCGACACGCCGTACAGCCCGCCCACCAGCTCCCCGTCGCGCCAGGTCTCGACCGAGTGCGCCCAGCCCAGCTCGTGCAGGCGGAGGTACGCCGCGCGGACGTCGTCGTCGATCCAGCCCTGCGGCCGGCTCGGGTCGCCGCAGGCGGCGAGCACGTCGGCGAACGCGGTGTCGACCCGGACCTCGTAGTCCCGGCACGAGCGCCGCAGCGACCGCGAGACCACCAGCCCGTCGAGCGGCAGCACGCCGCGCCGGACCGGGCTGAACCAGTACATCGGGTCGCCGGGCGTGCCCGACGGCATGGGGAAGAGCCCGTGGCGGTAGGCGGCCAGCAGCGTGCCCGGCTCGAGGTCGGCGCCGATCGCGACCAGGTCGTCGAAGGCGTCGTACGCCGTGGGGTCACCGAAGGCCCACGCCGACGGCGGCGGCTCCACGGGCTCCGGCGGCTCGTCCGGCTGGGGGTCGGGCACGGACCGACGTTAGCGACCGCTCCCTACGATGGGGCCATGAGCGGCAAGCGCGGCATCGCTGGCACCGTCACCGGCCACCTGGGGCGTCAGCTCGCCCCGAGGATCGCGCAGCTCGCGCCGGGGCTGACGACGTCGTTCGTCCGCGAGGCGCTGCACCGCGCGATCCAGGGCGTGGGCCCGCTGCCGCCGGCCGCCGCGGCCGCGGACAAGCAGCTCGCCGAGCAGAAGGGCGACGTCGCGAAGGCCGTGCACGAGGTGATCGAGAACCACGTGCGCTACTCCGGCGCGAGCGGCTTCACCACCAACGTCGGCGGCATGGTCACCGCGGCGCTGACGATCCCGGCCAACATCACCGGCCAGGCGCTCATCCAGTGCCGGATGATCGCGGGCATCGCGCACCTGCGTGGCTACGACCTCGACGACCCGCGGGTGCGCAACGCCGTGCTCGTGACGCTGCTCGGCGAGGACAAGGTCGACGAGCTGGTCAAGCAGCGCAAGCTGCCCGCTCCCCCGATGGCGCTGGCCACCGCACCGGCGCACGACCCCGACCTCGACGCGATCGTGTCGGCGGAGGTCGCCACCGAGCTGATCACCAAGGTCGCGGGCAAGCGGATCGCGACGACCGTGGGCCGGCGGGTGCCGGTGGTCGGCGGGCTGGTCGGCATGGGCGCCGACGGCTACGCGACGTGGCGGGTGGGCCGCTACGCCGACCGCGAGCTCCTGCCCCGCAACCGGCGGTAGACCGCGAGCGCGCCGCGCCCGGCCCGGCCGCCCTGGAGCCGGCGCACGGCCTTCTCCCGCAGCCGGTACGACGGCCGCAGGTAGGACCGCTCGAGCGCTCGTCGCGCCTCGGCCAGCTCTCCGTGCAGACGTTGCTCCTCCTCGCGCAGCCGGACGTTCTCCACCAGCAGCGCCCTGATCGCGTCGACCGCGGCACCGGCGACCTGCTTCTCGGCCGGCCGGTCCGGGTCGGACCAGCGCGAGAGCGGCGGCGCCCCGGCCAGGTCGGCGAGGTCGCCGACGACGTCGTACCCCCGCCGGGCGACCTCCTCGGACCAGGCGGCCGCCAGCTGCTGGGCCCACGGGTGGACCTCCGGCGGCAGCGCGAGCCGCGGTGACCGCGTGCGCCGCGAGAGCGTCTGGTGGGCGAGCAGCTCGCGGACCAGCGGGCGGTAGTGCGCGGGCTCGACGACCTTGTTGGCGGCGCGGTTGACCCGCCGCAGCAGGGCCGTCTCTGGCACGCCGAGGGAGGGGTTGGCCCGCTCCGCGTGGAGGTCGAGGTCGATGTCGCCGAGGCCGAAGACGCGGCTGAACCGCTGCCACAGCAGCTCCGGCGCCCCGCCCGGCGGCGGCACGGTCACCAGGTGCACCCGCTCGGGCGGCAGGTCGTGCCCCCAGCGGTCGAGGATGTCGGGGATCTCCTGGACGCCCCAGAACCACGTGGCGATCCGGCTCTCGCGCGCGGGGTCGCGGACCTGCTCGAGGAACGCCGCGTAGCTGAGCGTGCTGCGGTGCTTGACGTTCTCCTGCCACTCCGCCGGGATCTGCCGGACCAGGTCGCGCACGGACAGCACGAGGTGCACCTCGGTGCCGGACCCGTGGCCGAGCGACTCCAGCGCGCGGCCGACCTGCGAGCGGGACGCCGTGGCCAGGATCTCGTGGCTCACGATCGCCGTCCCGCGGTGCCCGCGGACCCGCTCGGCGAGCCGGTCCCAGGCGCCGACGGCCTCGGTCTCCAGCCCGCCCCACGGCAGCCGCATCAGGTCGAGGGCGGCGAGGAAGTGGGCGTCGAACCGGCCGGCCGGGTAGAGGATGCCGTGCTCGGCGAGCAGCCGCTGGTTGCGGAAGAGCACGTCCTGGAGGTACGACGTGCCGGTCTTCGGCGTGCCGACGTGGAGGAGCACCTTCGCGCTCATCGGTGGTCCTCCGTCCGGGTGGGGCTGAAGTCGGAGCCCGCGTCGTGGCCCGCGTCGCGGCCGGCGAGCAGCAGGCGGGCGGCGAGGTCGAGCACGCCGGCGTCCGAGGGCTCCCGGGCGCCCTCGCGGACCCGCGGCAGCAGCCGGTCGACATCGCCGACGACAGGGTAGCCAGCGGCGAGCACCTCCCGGCGGACCCGCTCCGCGCGGTCGTGGACCCACCCCCCGAGCGCCAGGGGTACGCCGAGGGGCGGGCCGCCTGCGGCGAGCAGCCGGGGCAGGAGCGCCTCGCGGAGCAGCCGCGCGCGCCGCTCGGGCAGCGCGAGCAGGCCGAGCACCGGGGCGGTCCGTCGCGCCAGCTCGGCACCATCGGCGGAGAGGGCCGGGACCGGGGGCAGCGGCCTCCGGGTGCCAGTCAGGCGGGGCAGCGCGGCGGGGTCGAGCACGAGCCGGACCCGGTCGCGGCCGACCCGGTCGGACCAGGTGCGCAGCGCCCGGAGCACGTCGACCCGGGGCGGCACCCGGTCGCGGGAGACGGAGTCGTCGAGCCAGTCGCGCCAGGGCGGCGCGCCCTCGCCGAGCACGCGGGAGCACCAGGCGTCGGTGAGCATCGTGGCGAGGTCGTCGCCGAGGACGAGCACGGTGGCGCCGCGCCCACCCGGGTGGCGCCCTCGCTCCCCGAGCGCGTGCCGGGCGGCGTCGGCGAGCCAGGGGTCGCCCACCAGGCGGAAGCGACGGCGCCACGGCGGCCGGCCGGACCTCGGCGGATCCGGCAGCGCGGTGGCGGCGAGGTCCTCGGCGAGGACCGAGGTGGCCACGCGGACCAGCTCGTCGTCGGGCAGGTCGGCCGGGTCGACCGGTCGCGGGCCGAACGGACCGGGGTCGACGGCCCCCACGAGCTCCAGGTCGGGGCGGCCCCGGCCGGGCGCGCTCGCCTCGAGCACGCGGCGTACCAGCGCAGGCGTGGGGCGCCCCGCCTCGTTGAGACGCCGCAGCAGCTCGAGCTGCTGGGCTCCGGGCAGGACCCGGCCGCGGGCCTCGGCCTCGCCGGTCCAGGCGGCCCAGGGTGTGGTGCCGCCCTCACGGAGCGACGCGACCCAGCCCCAGGCCCGCCGCTCGCCCGGCGTCCCGGCCGGGCCCACGGCCGAGGTCCCGGCCGAGGTCACGGCTTGCGCAGCCGCTCGAGGTGCGTGCGCGCGCGGCGCCAGAGTGCCTGCTCGGGGTCGTCACGGCGCGCGGCCTCGCGGGTCATCGCCGCCAGCGCGTCGAGCGCGACGTTGACCTGCTGCTTGGGCGGCACCCGGTCCGGGTCGCGCCACTCCTCGGGCGCGGGGCCCGGGCGGAGCTCCTCGAGGTCGCCGACGACGTGGACGCCCGACCCGCGCGCCCAGGAGATCCAGCGCTCGGCCTGCTCCTCGGCCCAGGGGTACATGTCCGGCGGCAGCAGCACCGGTGTCGACCGTCGCCCGACGAGCGCCTCCTGGGCGAGCATCTCGCGGATCAGCTCGTCGTAGGACGCCTCGCGCCGGGTGGCGCGGTCCATCCGGCGGTTGAGCCGGCGCACGACCTGGGTCTCGGCGATGCCGAGCGACTGGTTGGCGCGGTCGCTCTCGCGCGGCGCCCAGGCGGGGTCGATGGCGAGCGCGCTGCAGAAGCGCAGCCACAGCTCGTCGCTGCGCTGGGCGACGACGCGGCGCGGCGGCACGGTGACCAGGTGGACCCGCTCCGGCGGCAGGTCCGCGCCCCAGCGGTCGAGCACGGTCGGCAGGTCGAAGGCGCGGGAGAACCACGGCCGGCCCTCGCGGGTGCGGGCGAGGTAGCGCCGGTAGCTCCACTTGCGGCCCTGCTTGATGCTCTCCTGCCACGCCGCCGGCACCTGCCGCGCGAGGTCGCGGGCGCTGTAGACGACGTGCAGCTCGACGCCCTCGCCACCGAGGTCGCGCTTGGCGCGGGCGATCTGGGCGGGCGTCGCCGGGGCGAGGATCTCGTGGCTGACCACGACCGTCCCCGACAGCTTCCGGACCTTGCGCACGAGCGCGTCCCAGGCGCCCTCCGCGTGACCGGGAGCGCCGCCCCAGTCCTGGCCGAGCAGGTCCAGCGCCGCGCGGAAGTGGAAGAGCGCCGGGGTCACCAGCGGCGACCCGGTCGGCACGTGCACGCCGTGCCGCGCGAGCGACCGCGCGTTGCGGGTCAGCCGGTCCTGGACGTACGTCGTGCCCGTCTTGGGCGCCCCGACGTGGAGGAAGACGCGGCGGGTGGTCACGACCCGGATCCTGCCAGGGCGCGGACGACCGCCGACGGGCTGGGCCGTCCGAGCTGCCGCGCCATCCAGGCGCTCGTGGCGACGACGGCGTCCAGGTCGATGCCTGCACCGGTGCCCATGCCGGTGCCCGTCGAGATGCCCAGCCCGCGCAGCATCCACAGCAGGTTCTCGGTCGCGAGGTTGCCGGTGGCGCTCCTCGCGTACGGGCAGCCGCCCAGCCCGCCGGCGCTGGCGTCGAACGTCGTGATCCCCGCCTGCAGCGCGGCGTAGGTGTTGGCCAGCGCCTGGCCGTAGGTGTCGTGGAAGTGCATCGCGAGCCGTTCCGCCTCGATCCCGGCCTCGCCGAAGGCAGCGACCAGCTCGCCCACCTGGCCGGCCGTCCCGACGCCGATCGTGTCGCCGAGGCTGAGCGCGTTCGCGCCGAGGTCGAGCAGCCGGCGCCCGGCGGCCACCACCTGCTCGACCGGGACGGCGCCCTCCCACGGGTCGCCGAAGCACATCGAGAGGTAGGCGCGGACCTGCATCCCGGCGTCACGCGCGCGCCGGACGGTCGGCTCGAACATCGCGAACTGCTCGTCGTAGGAGCGGTTGAGGTTGCGCTGGGCGAAGGTCTCGGTCGCGGAGCCGAAGACCGCGACGTGCCGGCAGCCGAGCTCCAGCGCGCGGTCGAGGCCGCGGTCGTTGGGGACGAGCACCGGCAGGTCGCGCGCCCGGTCGCCGATCCGCTCCTCCAGGAGCGCCAGCAGCTCGGCGGCGTCGGCGAGCTGCGGCACCCACGTCGGGTGGACGAAGCTCGTCGCCTCCACCACCGGGAGGCCGGCGGCCAGCAGCCGCTCGACGAACTCGGCCTTGACCTCGGTCGGCACCTGGCCGGCCTCGTTCTGCAGGCCGTCGCGGGGGCCGACCTCGTAGACGGTGACGCTGGTCGGGAGCGCCGGTGCGGGAGCGGTCGTCATGCCTGGTCGGTACCCGTCACCTCGAACAGGCGTGCCCCCAGCGCCACCTGCCTGCCCGCGACCGCGTCGACGGCGGTGACCACGCCGTCGTACGGCGCCGTGAGCGCGAACTCCATCTTCATCGCCTCCATCGCCCCGAGCAGCTCGCCGGCCGCGACCTCCTGCCCCTCGGCGACGCGGACGTCGAGCACCGTGCCGGGCATCGGGGCGACGACGGTGCCGTCGCCGGCGGCGGGACCGGCGTCCGCGGTGACGTCGGGGCGGGTGAAGACGTGGCGCTGGCCCTCCAGCACCACCTCGACGGTGTGGGCGCGGAGGTCTACGACCCCGCTGCGGCGCCGGCCGTCGACCTCGAGCACGACCTCGAGCACGACCTCGAGCACGACCTCGTGACCGGGACGGAGCTCGTCCGCGGCCACGGCGGTCACGGGCACCCCGTCGACCGTGCCCGGGACGCCGAGCCGGGCGTGCTCGACGGACACGGGGCGGTCGAGCTCGACGACGACCGGTGCGGGCGGCCCGGCCAGGCGCCAGCCGTCGGCCTGGAACGGGTGCGTCGCCCTGCCACCGGTCGCGCCGGCAGCCGGGGACGCGGCGTACGCGGAGGCCCAGGCGGCGAGGAGCCGCGCCTCGTCGGCGCTGGGCGGGGCGAGCTCGTGGCGGTCGAGCCACGCGGTGTCGATGGTGGCGTCGCGGAACTCGTCGCTCGCGACCAGCGCGCGGAGGAAGCCGGTGTTGGTGGTCAGGCCGGTGACCGCGGTGTCCTCGAGCGCGCGCAGCAGCGCCAGCCGCGCGGACTCGCGGTCGGGGCCGTGGGCGATGACCTTGCCGAGCATCGGGTCGTAGGAGGTCGAGACGACCTGGCCGCTCTCGAGCGCGTGGTCGACCCGGATGCCCGGGCCGCTGGGCCACCGGACGAGGTCGGCCCGCCCGGCCTGCGGCAGGAACCCGCCGAACGCGTCCTCGGCGTACACCCGCGCCTCGATGGCGTGCCCGACGATCCCCAGCTCGCCCTGCGACAGCGAGACCTGCTCGCCCGCCGCCACGCGCAGCTGCTCCTCGACCAGGTCGAAGCCGCCGGTGATCGCCTCGGTCACCGGGTGCTCCACCTGGAGCCGGGTGTTCATCTCCAGGAAGTAGAACTCGCCGGTGTCGGCGTCGAGCAGGAACTCGACCGTGCCCGCGCCGACGTACCCGACCTGCTTGCCCAGCGCCACGGCCGCTGCGGTCATCCGGTGCCGCAGCCCCGCGTCGACGGTCGGGCCGGGCGCCTCCTCCAGGACCTTCTGGTGGCGGCGCTGGGTCGAGCAGTCGCGCTCGAAGAGGTGCACGACGTTGCCGTGGCTGTCCCCCATGACCTGCACCTCGAGGTGACGTCCGCGCTCGACGTACTTCTCCACCAGCAGCGTGTCGTCGCCGAAGGCGCTCGCCGCCTCCCGCGCCGCCGCCGCCCGGGCCTCGGGCAGCTCCGCGGCCGAGCGGACCACGCGCATGCCCTTGCCGCCGCCGCCGGCCGCGGCCTTGACCAGCACCGGGTAGGCGAACGACTCGGGGTCGTCGTCGAGGGCGTACGACGGCACCACCGGCACGCCGGCGGCGGTCGCGATCTCCCGGGCGAGGTCCTTGCGGCCCATCTGCTCCATGACAGCTGGGCTCGGGCCGACCAGGGTGACCCCGGCCGCCTCCAGCGCGGAGGCGAAGGCCGCCCGCTCCGACAGGAACCCGTAGCCGGGGTGCACCGCGTCCGCGCCGGCGCGCACCGCCGCCGCGACGACCTCGTCGACGTCGAGGTAGCTGCCCACCCGGACCGCGTCGTCGGCCGCCCGCACGTGCGGCGCGGTCGCATCGAGGTCGGTGTGGATCGCCACCGTGCGGATGCCGAGGCGGGCGGCCGTCCGGAAGACGCGCAGCGCGATCTCGCCGCGGTTGGCGACCATGAGGCAACGGATCTTCAGGACTCAGCCCTCCGAAGGGTCGGGGTCCCCGTGGCGTTGTTCGCGGAGGAGCGAAGCGGGGGAGCGAAGAACGTCATGGGGTGACCTCACATCCTGAAGATTCCGTAGGAGGGGCTGGGGATCGGGGCGTGGGCGGCGGCCGCGAGGCCCATGCCCAGCACGCGGCGGGTGTCGGCGGGGTCGATGACGCCGTCGTCCCAGAGCCGGGCGGTGGCGTAGTACGGCGAGCCCTGGGTCTCGTACTGCTCGCGGATCGGGGCCTTGAGCTCCTCGTCCTCGGGCCTCCCGGCGACCGTGGCGAGCACCGAGGCGGCCTGCTCGCCACCCATCACCGAGATCCGGGCGTTGGGCCACATCCACAGGAACCGCGGGTCGTAGGCGCGGCCGCACATGCCGTAGTTGCCGGCGCCGAAGGAGCCGCCGATGACGACGGTGAGCTTCGGGACGACCGAGCAGGCGACCGCGGTGACCAGCTTGGCGCCGTCGCGCGCGATGCCCTTGTTCTCGTACTCCCGACCCACCATGAAGCCGGAGATGTTCTGCAGGAAGACCAGCGGGATCCCGCGCTGGTTGCACAGCTCGATGAAGTGCGCGCCCTTGAGGGCCGACTCGCTGAACAGGATGCCGTTGTTCGCGACGATCCCGACCGGGTGGCCCCAGATGTGCGCGAACCCGGTCACCAGCGTCTCGCCGTAGAGCTTCTTGAACTCCTGGAACCGGCTGCCGTCGACGACCCGGCGGATGACCTCGCGCACGTCGTACGGCGTGCGGGTGTCGGCGGGGACGACGTCGTACAGCGTCTCGGGGTCCTCCAGCGGCTCCTCGACCTCGCGGACCTCCCAGGGCGCGGCCTGGCCGCTTCCGGCTGGTCGAGGAAGGCGCGCAGCGCCTGTCTCGAAACCTGCCGAGGCAGGGAACGTGGAGACGATCGAGCGCACGATCGCCAGCGCGTGGGCGTCGTCCTCGGCGAGGTGGTCGACGACGCCGGAGGTGCGGGCGTGGACGTCGCCGCCGCCGAGCTCCTCGGCGGTCACGACCTCGCCGGTGGCTGCCTTCACCAGCGGCGGTCCGCCGAGGAAGATCGTGCCCTGCTCCTTGACAATGACGGTCTCGTCCGACATCGCCGGGACGTAGGCGCCGCCGGCGGTGCAGGAGCCCATGACCGAGGCGACCTGCGGGATGCCCCGGGCCGACAGGTTGGCCTGGTTGAAGAAGATCCGGCCGAAGTGCTCGCGGTCGGGGAAGACCTCGTCCTGCAGCGGCAGGAACGCGCCGCCGGAGTCGACGAGGTAGACGCACGGGAGGTGGTTGTCCGCCGCGACCTGCTGGGCGCGCAGGTGCTTCTTGACCGTGACCGGGTAGTACGTGCCGCCCTTGACGGTCGCGTCGTTGGCGACGACGACGCACTCGCGGCCGCTGATCCGGCCGATGCCGGTGACGATGCCGGCCGACGGCACCGGCGTCTCGCCGGGCGCGCCGTACATCCCCGTCGCCGCGAGCGGGCTCAGCTCGAGGAACGCGCTGCCCGGGTCGAGCAGGCGGTCGACGCGGTCGCGGACGAGCATCTTGCCGCGGGCGGTGTGCTTCTCGCGGGCCGCCGCCGAGCCGCCGAGCCGGGCGACGGCGAGCCGCTCGCGCAGGTCCTCGACGAGCGATCTCAGGTCCTGGGTCACCCGGGCAGGTTAGCGATCGTTAACCGGTAGCGTCGAGTGACGGGCGCGTCCGCCCCGCGGACCGTCATTGTCCAGTGGTCCACACGACTTTACGCTGACCGCGCCCACCCCACCAGGAGGAACACGTGTCGCACAGCCCCGAGACCCTCGCCGTCCACGCCGGCCAGGAGCAGGCCGACCCCGCCACCAACGCGCGGGCGGTGCCGATCTACCAGACGACGTCGTACGTCTTCAACGACACCGAGCACGCCGCGAACCTCTTCGCGCTGGCCGAGCCCGGCAACATCTACACGCGGATCATGAACCCGACCCAGTCGGTGTTCGAGGACCGGGTCAACCAGCTCGAGGGCGGCGTCGGCGCCCTGGCGACCGCGAGCGGCTCGGCCGCCACGACGTACGCCGTGCTGAACCTCTGCTACGCCGGCGACAACATCGTCGCGCTCTCCACGCTCTACGGCGGCACCTACGCGCTGTTCGCCCACACGCTGCCGCAGTTCGGCATCGAGGTCCGCTTCGTCGACCCCGAGAAGCCCGAGGAGCTGGCCCAGCACGTCGACGAGAAGACCAAGATGGTCTTCGGCGAGACGATCGGCAACCCGCGGATCAACGTCATCGACATCCCTGCCTGGTCCGAGGCCGCGCACGCCCAGGGCCTCCCGCTGATCATCGACAACACCACGCCGTCGCCGTACCTCGTGCGCGCGATCGAGCAGGGCGCCGACGTCGTCGTGCACGCCGCGACCAAGTACATCGGCGGCCACGGCACCTCGATCGGCGGCGTGATCGTCGACTCCGGGAAGTTCGACTGGGCCGCGCACTCCGACCGCTTCCCCGGCCTGACCAAGCCCGACCCGGCCTACCACGGCGCGGTGTGGACCGAGGCGGCCGGCCCGGCGGCGTACATCATCCGCGCCCGCACCGTCCTGCTCCGCAACACGGGCGCCGCCATCACGCCGATGAACTCCTGGCTCTTCCTCCAGGGCCTCGAGACGCTGCACCTGCGGATGGAGCGGCACAGCGAGAACGCGCTGGCGGTCGCGAAGTACCTCGAGGGCCACGAGGCCGTGTCGTGGGTGAGCTACCCCGGCCTGGAGTCCAGCGCGTACAAGGAGGTCGCGGACCGCACCTTCACCGGCAAGGGGTACGGCGGCCTGGTCAGCTTCGGCCTCAAGGCCGGCCGCGACGGTGGTCGGACGTTCATCGAGTCGCTGCAGCTGTTCAGCCACCTCGCGAACATCGGCGACGCGAAGTCGCTGGCGATCCACAACGCCACGACCACGCACTCCCAGCTCACGCCCGAGGAGCTCGAGGCGGCCGGTGTCCCCGAGGACATGGTGCGGCTCTCGATCGGCATCGAGCACGTGGACGACATCATCGCCGACCTGGAGCAGGCGCTGACCGCCACCAAGTGACCGGTCCCCTCGGCTACGTCGAGACGCAGCGGGCCGTCCTCTTCACCGAGGACGACCCGCTGCGGCTTCGTGGCGGCGGGCGGCTGGACCACGTCGAGGTCGCCTACGAGACGTACGGCGAGCTCTCCCCCGCCCGCGACAACGCGGTGTTCGTCTGCCACGCGCTCACCGGCGACGCCCACGCGGCGGGGCTCCACCTCGGCGCCAAGAAGCGCGGTTGGTGGGACAACCTGATCGGCCCCGGCAAGCCGGTGGACACCGACCGGTTCTTCGTCGTCTCGGCCAACCTGCTCGGCGGGTGCTCGGGCACCACCGGGCCGCTGTCGACGGACCCCGCCACCGGCGCGGCGTACGGGCTGGACTTCCCGATGCTGCACATGAGCGACCTGGTCGCCGTGCACCGGCGGCTGCTGCGCCTCCTGGGCGTGCCCCGGCTGCACGCGGCCGTCGGCGGGTCGCTCGGCGGGATGCAGGTGCTCCAGTGGGTCATCGACGCTCCCGACGAGATCGACCGGGCCGTCGTCGTCGCGGCCTCCTCACGGCTGACGCCGGAGAACATCGCGTTCTCCTCCGTGGCGCGCGAGGCGATCATGGGCGACCCGGACTTCCACGACGGGCGGTACGCCGAGAAGGGCGTCCAGCCGCGGCTCGGCCAGAAGGTCGCGCGGATGATGGCCCACATCACCTACGTCTCCGCCGCCTCGCTCGAGGCGAAGTTCGGCCACCGCCGCACCGGCACCGGCGACGACTGGCGGATGGGCCCCGACTTCGAGGTCGAGCACTACCTCCAGCACCAGGGCGAGGTGTTCCTCGACCGCTTCGACGCGCTGTCGTACCTCTACCTCACCCGGCTGCTCGACTACTTCGACCCCTTCGCCGACCCCTGGACCGCCGACCGGCTGCGCTCCACCGCCACCCGCTTCCAGGTCACCTCCTTCGACTCCGACTGGCGCTTCGACACCGCCCAGTCCGAGCGGATGGCCCGCGAGCTGGTCGCCTGCGGCGTCGACGTCGACTGCCTCGAGCTCCCCTCGCCCTGGGGGCACGACTCGTTCCTCCTCGAGCCGCCCGGCTACCACCAGCGGCTGCGGGCCTTCCTCGTCGACTGAGCCCCGGTATCGGGGACCGGGCGCAGGAAAGGCAGGGAAGTGCGAGCATCCCAAGTTAACCTGGGATGCTCGAGGTTCCCTGCCATCGCAATGGCCGAGAAGCGTCGGTTTCCCACGTTCACTTGGGATGCTGACGCCCATCCAGCCCTCCCCCCGGTTAACAACCGCTAACCTGACGGCCGTGACCCGGCGCGCGCAGATCCTGGCGACGGCGGCGGAGCTGTTCGCGGCGCGGGGGTTCCACGGGGTGTCGGTGGCCGACCTGGGGGCGGCGTGCGGGATCAGCGGGCCGGCGCTCTACAAGCACTTCCCGTCCAAGGACGCGATGCTCGCCGAGATGCTGGTGTCGATCAGCGAGGAGCTGCTCGCGGTCGGGCGGCGGCGGGTGGCCGAGGCGGACGGGCCGGCGGCGGCGCTGGCGGCGCTGGTCGACTGGCACGCGTCGTTCGCGCTGGGGCAGCGCTCGCTCATCGTGGTGCAGGACCGCGACTGGGAGTCGTTGCCGGCGACGGCACGCGAGCGGGTGCGCACCCTGCAGCGGGAGTACGTCGACCTGTGGGCCGAGCAGCTGCGGCTGGTGCACGGCGGGCTGGCGCTGGACCGCGCGCGGGCGATGGCGCACGCGACGTTCGGCCTGCTGAACTCCACCCCGCACAGCGGGCTGCTGCCCGACGAGCCGATGCACGCGCTGCTGGTCGACATGGCGCTGGCCGCGCTCGGCGTGGCCCGGCCCTAGTCTCGGCTCGTGCGCAGCCGGCTCGTCGTCCTGGTGCTCGCCGCGGTCCTGGGGACCGGCGGCGGGGTCGCGGCCGGGCTGCTCGACGGCGGCGACGACCAGGCCCGGCGGCAGACCCGGGCGGCCGACGACCCGCTCCGGCTCGGCGTCGAGCACGTCGACCTCGGCTGCACCGGCCAGGCCGTGCTCGTCGTCGCGACCGGCGACACCCCGACTGCGCTACGGGGGGCGGTGGCCGACCACGGCGACGCGGTCCGCTACCTGCGCACCGCCGACTCCTGCGACACCCGGTGGACCCAGGACGAGGACCGCCCGACGCCGACCTGGGCGGCGTACCTCGGGCCCCACGACGACCTCGTCGAGCCCTGCGCCGACCGGATGACGAGCGCACACAAGGGCGACGTCCTCACGGTGCTGTCCGCCGGCACCACCGACCTGGTGCGCTGCGTCTGCGTGCTGCCGACGGCCGACATGCCCGAGCTGCGCCTCGGGATGCCGGTCGACCAGGAGCTCGGCATCTGGGTGCGCGCGCTGCAGGGGATGCTCGTCGACATCGACCCGGCCCGCTTCCCGGAGGAGCGCGTCACCGGCCGGTACGACGAGGCGACGGCCGCGCGGATGGCGCCGCTGCAGGCCTTCCACGACATCGAGCCGGGCAGCCCGGTCGACGAGTCGTCGTGGCGGGCGGTGCGGGACCGGGCCTGCGGCGCCTACGACTTCTGACCGGTCCGGAGCCCTCAGAGCAGGTGGTCGATCGGCTGGCCGTCCGCGAGCAGGTCCAGCGCCCGCGCCGCGCGCAGGGCGGCGTCGTACGCCGTGTCGTCGTCGGTGGCGACCGGGTCGTCGTCGGTCGGGCCGGCCCTGGTGTGCAGCCGCGCGAGCAGGTCCTCCCGCGGCAGCCCGCGCAGCTGCAGCAGCACGAACGGGTCGCCGTCGACCAGCCACCCGAGCTGGGTGAGCACCGCCAGCGCGTGCACGCACGGGTCGGTCCAGCCCTCGCAGGTGCACGTCGCGCCGAGCTCGCCGCCGTAGGGCAGCAGCTCGACACCGGCGTCCTCTGCGTGCTCGACCAGCGTGTGCGGGAGGTCGCCGGCCATCAGCGCCGCCACTCGTCCGGCCTCGGCCGCGACCGTCTCGACGAAGGCGTCGCGGGCGGCGTCGTCGAGCACCGGCACCGTGCCCGAGGTCGTCCACAGCCCGCCGTCGTCCTCGACCGCCGCGACGAACGAGCCGCGGTCGACGATGATCCCGCCGATCCGGCCGGAGCGGGCCAGCCGGCGCGCGGCGACCAGGTCCGCCTCGTCGTACGCCGCCTCCTCGACCGCCCGCAGCCAGGCGCGCGCCCACCAGGTCGCCGCCCGCGCCCCGCCGCGGCGAGCCGGCAGGCGCGGGTGCACGACGCGGGTCGCCGGCTCGGCCACCTCAGGCCTCCGGCCGCAGGGTGACCAGGTCGCGGAGCTCGTCGTCGGAGAGCTCGGTCAGCGCGGCCTCACCGCCGGCGAGCACCGAGTCGGCCAGCGCGCGCTTGCGGGTGAGCAGCTCGGCGACGCGCTCCTCGATGGTGCCGCGGGTGACCATCCGGTGCACCTGGACCGGCTTGGTCTGCCCGATCCGGTAGGCACGGTCGGTCGCCTGCTCCTCCACGGCGGGGTTCCACCAGCGGTCGAGGTGGATGACGTGGTCGGCGCGGGTGAGGTTGAGCCCGGTGCCGCCGGCCTTGAGCGAGAGCAGGAAGACCGGGACCGCGCCGGGCTCCTCGGGGCCGGCCTGGAAGCGGCGCACCATCTCCTCCCGCTCCCGCACGGGCGTGCCGCCGTGGAGCAGCTGGTGCCCGATGCCGAGCCGGGTCAGGTGCGCCTCGACGAGGCGGGCCATGGCGACGTACTGGGTGAACACCAGCGCCGCGCCGCCCTCGGCGACCACGGTGGCGAGCAGCTCCTCGAGCAGGTCGAGCTTCTGCGAGCGCCCGGCGAGACGGGTGGCCCCGGACTGCTTGAGGAACTGTGCCGGGTGGTTGCAGATCTGCTTGAGCCCGGTCAGCAGCGCGAGCACGAGCCCGCGCCGGGTGTCGGTGTCGGACCGCTCGATGCGCTCCATGGTGTCGCGGACGAACGCCTCGTAGAGCACGGTCTGCTCGCGGGTGAGCCGCAGCGGGTGGTCGGTCTCGGTCTTGGCTGGCAGCTCGGGCGCGATGCCGGGGTCGGACTTGCGCCGGCGCAGCAGGAACGGCTCCACCAGGTCGGCGAACTGCCGCGCCTTGGTCGGCTCCAGGCCGGACTCGATCGGCGCGGCCCACACCTTGCGGAAGGCGTTGCGGCTGCCGAGCAGGCCCGGGGTCGCCCAGTCCAGCACCGACCACAGCTCGGTCAGGTCGTTCTCGATCGGGGTGCCGGTCAGCGCGACCCGGGCGCGCGACGGGATGGTGCGCAGGGCTCGGGCGGTGGCGGTCCGGGCGTTCTTGAGGTGCTGGGCCTCGTCGGCGACCACCAGGTCCCAGCCGACCTCGGCAAGGGAGGCGGCGTCGCGGCGCGCGGTGCCGTACGTCGTCAGCACGAACCCCGGGTCCGTGCCCGGCAGGCCGTCCGCCAGCCCGGCGAGGTCGCGGCTCGACCCGTGGAACCGGCGCACCGGCGTGCCCGGTGCGAACCGGGCGACCTCGGCCTCCCAGTTGCCGAGCAGGCTGGTCGGGCAGACGACCAGCGTGGGACCGGTCGCGCCGCGCTCGCGACGGTGCAGGTGGAGCGCGATGAGCGTGATCGTCTTCCCCAGGCCCATGTCGTCGGCCAGGCAGGCGCCGAGCCCCAACGAGGTGAGGTCGGCCAGCCAGGTGAGGCCGTGGCGCTGGTAGTCGCGCAGCTCGGCCCGCAGCGCGGCGGGCGGCTCGACGGGCTCGCGGGTGGCCGCCATCCGCAGCCGCTCGCGCACCCGTTCCAGGCTCGCGTCCACGACGACCTGCTCCTCGGTCTCCTCGACCTGGACGGTGCCGGTCAGCGCCGCCGCGACCGCCTGGGCGGGCGTCGCGGTGCGGACCAGCCGCTTGCGGGCGCGCCGCGCCACCGCCGGGTCCACGACGGTCCAGCTGCCCCGGAGCTTGAGCACCGGTGAGGCCGCCGAGGCGAGCTGCTCCATCTCCTCGTCGGTGAGCGGCTCGCCGTGCAGCGCCACCTGCCAGCGGAAGGCGAAGAGCGCCTCGGTGCCGAGCACCGGCTCGTTGAGCGGCGCCTCACGGACGCCGCCGCCCGCGCTCGCGCCGCCGGAGGGCGCCGCGTCCAGCACCGTGCGGGTCGTCAGGTCGCGGCCCAGGCTGCGCGGCCACAGCACGTCGACCCCCCGGTCCCGGAGCGCGCCGACGCCGTGCTCGAGCAGGCCGACGATCTCGTCGGTGTCGAGGGTGATCTGGTCCGGCACCCGCAGCTCGAGCAGCCGGTCGAGCACCGGCCAGGCGTCGGCCGCGGCGCGCAGGGCGATCGTGGCGTGGGTGCGGGCGCGCTCGCCGAAGCCGTGGCTCGCGTCGGGACCGGTCTCGGTCCACAGCAGCGCCGCGTCGCACACGTGGAGCGGATCCTGCTCGTCGTGGACCTGCAGCACGAGCCGCACCGCCCCCGCGACCAGCTCCTCCTCGTCGGCCTCGACCCGCAGCGAGACCCCCACCAGCTGGGGCAGCTCGTCGGGACGGTTCGCGCGCGTCCGGTGGCGGTCGATCCTCGCCTGGAGCCGGGCGGCGAACTCCGGGTCGACGCGCGGCGGCGCGCCGGTCGGCCGCTGCGGAGCGGGCCGTGCGCTGCGACGACCCGCCCCCGGCGCGGTGCGCGGCACGGCGTCCGCGACGGCGTCGAGCACCTGCCGGACGAGCACCTGGGCGGCCTCGGCGTCCACGCCGTCGTAAGCCCGGGAGCGCGCGAGCATCTCCACCCGGTCGGTGTCGGAGGCGTCGAGCGGCGCGACCCGCCACGACGGCGGCCCGTCGTCCGTCGCGGGCTCGAGCCGGCCCGCCGCGACCAGCCGGAGCCCCAGCAGCGCGGCACCCGAGAGCAGCCCCACGCTGGGGTGCAGGTCGTCGCGCGCGTGGGCCTTGGTGAGCACCGGCAGCGCGGCCCGGACCGGCAGGCTCACCGTCCGCCGCTCGTCGGTGAACTCGACCACGCCCTCGCGCGGCGGCTCGCCGGCGCGGAACGTGGCCGGTCCGGTGACGGGCACGAAGCTCACCCGCAGGACCGTAACCGCTGCTGCCGACAGCGCGCGCCCGGCCGGTACGGTCGCGGCATGAGCATCCTCGACCTGCCGATCAACCGCCTCGACGGGACGCCCGCGACCCTCGGCGAGATCACCGGCGGCAAGCCGGCCCTGCTGGTCAACGTGGCCAGCAAGTGCGGCCTGACCCCGCAGTACGCCGGCCTCGAGACGCTCCACGAGGAGCTGGCCGGCTCGGGCTTCACCGTCGTGGGGTTGCCGTGCAACCAGTTCCTGGGGCAGGAGCCGGGCACGGCCGAGGAGATCGAGGAGTTCTGCTCCGCGACGTACGGCGTCACCTTCCCGATGACCGAGAAGATCGAGGTCAACGGCGAGGGCCGGCACCCGATCTACGACGAGCTGGTCCGCACGCCGGACGAGCAGGGCGAGGCGGGTGACGTGCAGTGGAACTTCGAGAAGTTCCTCGTCGACGGCACCGGCCACGTGGTCGCCCGCTTCCGGCCCGGCGTGGAGCCGGACGACCCGTCGCTGCGCGACGCCGCCCGCGCGCTGGCCTCCAGCGCGGGCTGAGCTGCACGAGCCCGGGGTGACCAAGCACACGGGTTGACGCGGCACTACTCGGATGACTCCCGGGCCGAGCCGCCCCTAGCCTTTCGCGGTGAGCACCGACCTCTCCACCAGCCCGCCCGGCACGCCCGGCGTCCCCGACAAGCTCGACCGCCAGGTCCTCGTCGTCGCCGGCGTGGTCGTGCTCGGCGCGATCATGTCGATCCTCGACATCACGGTCGTCTCGGTGGCGCTCGAGACCTTCCAGCGCGAGTTCGACGCGACGACCGCCCAGGTCGCGTGGACGATGACCGGCTACACCCTGGCCCTGGCCAGCGTCATCCCGCTGACCGGCTGGGCCTCGGACCGGTTCGGCACCAAGCGGCTCTACCTCATCGCGATCGTCCTCTTCGCCGCCGGCTCCGCGCTCTGCGCGGCGGCCACCTCGCTGGAGATGCTGGTCGCCTTCCGCGTGCTGCAGGGCCTCGGCGGCGGCATGCTCGTGCCGCTCGGCATGACGATCCTGACCCGCGCGGCCGGCCCGGAGCGGATCGGCCGGGTCATGGCCGTCATGGGCATCCCGATGCTGCTGGGCCCGATCTTCGGCCCGATCATCGGCGGCGCGCTCATCGAGAACGCCAGCTGGCACTGGATCTTCCTCATCAACGTCCCGATCGGCGTGGTCGCGATCGTGTACGCCGCCAAGGTGCTGCCGAGGGACTCCGTCGAGCCGTCGGAGACCTTCGACTGGCTCGGCATGGTGCTGCTCTCCCCCGGCCTCGCGCTGTTCCTGTACGGCGTCTCGACGATCCCCGAGACCGGCACCGTCCTGGACGCCGAGGTGCTCGTCCCCGCGGTGGTCGGCCTGCTGCTCATCGCCGCGTTCGTGCCGTGGGCGCTCGCCCGCGCGAACAAGCACCCGCTGGTCGACCTGCGCCTGTTCACCAACGGCACGATGACCGTCGCCGTGATCGCGATGTCGCTGTTCGCGATCGCGTTCTTCGGCGCCAGCCTGCTGTTCCCGCTCTACTTCCAGCAGGTCCGCGACGAGGGCGCCCTCTCGGCCGGGCTGCTGCTCGCGCCCCAGGGTGTCGGCGCGATGCTCGTCATGCCGGTCGCCGGCGTGCTGTCCGACCGGATCGGTCCCGGCAAGATCGTGCTCGCCGGCGTGGCGGTGATCACCGTCGGCATGGGCATGTTCGCCACGCTCGACGCGACGACGTCGTACACGTTCCTCATGGGCGCGCTGTTCGTCATGGGCCTCGGCATGGGCGCCACGATGATGCCGATCATGTCCGCGGCGCTGCAGACGCTGCGCGGCCACACCGTCGCCCGCGGCTCCACGCTGCTCAACATCGTCCAGCAGGTCGCCGCCTCGATCGGCACCGCGATCTTCTCGGTGCTGCTCACCAACGGCGTCAAGAACGACGTCCGTCCCTCGCAGGACCCGGCCCAGGTGCTGGGTGACCTCGCCGGCGTCTTCAGCGGGACCTTCTGGATCGCTGCGATCATGGTGGCCGTCGTCCTCGTGCCGGCGTTCTTCCTGCCGCGCAAGCCGCCGGCCGAGCCGGTCGACCAGACCGCGCTCATGGGTCACTGATCGGGACACCGACCCGGTCCTGAGCCAGCTTCTCGTGCTGTCCAGCGTGCGCTCCGGCGCACGGTGGGCAGCACGAGGCGTTTCCGGGGTCTCCTGAGGCGGGGTCAGCCGGTGACGGCGAGGACGAGCGGCAGCACCTCGGCCGCGCCCGCGGCGCGCAGTGCCCGGGCCGCGAGGGTCAGGGTCCAGCCGGTGTCGGTGCGGTCGTCGACGAGCAGCACCCGCGCTCCCTCGGGCACGTCGGCGTGCAGGGCCGAGCGGCGGCCGACGGCGGCGACCCGCTGGGCGGAGTTCATCGCACCCTGGCCGGGCGCGACGTCCGGGTCGACGACCGCCCAGGTGCCGACCACCGGGATGCCGAGGTAGCGCGACAGGCCGGCCGCCAGGTCGCTGGTCAGCGTCGGGCGGGTCGCGGACTCGGCGTGCACGATGACGTCGACCCGCGGCTGCCACTCCTGGAGCACCTCGACGACCGCGCGCACGAGGGGCACGGGCACCGGCCCGTCCGGCGTGTCCGGCGCGAACAGCTCCCGGAGCGCCTGCCCGTGCCCGAGGTCGGTCAGCCGGGCCACCGCGCGACCCTCGGACGCGCCGTCCCTGATCTTACCCTTGAGGTCGATGCCGAGGTTGGACAGCGCGGTCGGCCACATCTTGCGCGGCTCGACGACGACGCCCGGGCGGGCCAGGCGAGCGCCGGCCTCCTCCAGCGCGGCGGCGGAGACGTCGGTGGACAGGTCGAGCCCGCCGCAGTTGTCGCAGCGCCCGCAGTCGGCCGCCTCGGGGTCGTCGAGCTGGTCGCGCAGGAACCGCATCCGGCACCGGTCGGTCGCGATGTAGTCGAGCATCGCCTGCTGCTCGCGCTCGCGCGCCTCGGTCACCCGGCGGTAGCGCTCCTCGTCGTAGCTCCACTCCCGGCCCGTGGACTCCCACCCGCCGCGGACCCGGCGCACGGCGCCGTCCACGTCGAGCACCTTGAGCATCGTCTCCAGCCGGGTGCGGGTCAGCTCGACCCGCGTCTCGAGGGCGGCGGTGCTCATCGGCCGGCCCTCCTCGGCCAGGACCTGGAGCGTCTGGCGGACCAGCTCCTCGCGGGGGAAGGCGAGGGAGGCGAAGTAGTTCCAGATGTCGCGGTCCTCGGTCGCCGGCAGGAGCACGACCACCGCCTCGTCGGTGCCACGGCCCGCGCGACCGACCTGCTGGTAGTAGGCGACCGGGGAGGCCGGCGCTCCCATGTTCACCACGAAGCCGAGCGTCGCGTCGAAGCCCATTCCGAGCGCACTCGTGGCCACGAGCGCCTTGACCCGACCGGCGGCGAGGTCCTGCTCGAGGGCCTGCCGCTCGGTGGTGTCGGTCTGGCCGGAGTACGCCGCGACGTCGTGCCCGCGCGAGCGCAGGAAGTCGGCGATCTCCTGGGTCGCGGCGACCGTGAGGCAGTAGACGATGCCCGACCCGGGCTGCTCGGCGAGGTGGTCGGCGAGCCAGGCCAGCCGCTGGTCGGCCGTCTTCAGCCGGACCACGCCCAGGCGGAGCGACTCCCGGTCCAGCGACCCGCGCAGCACCAGCACCTGCTGGCCCAGCGGACCCAGCTGCTCGGCCACGTCGGCGGTCACCCGCTCGTTGGCGGTCGCGGTCGTGGCGAGCACGGGGATGCCGTCGGGCAGCTCCGCCAGCAGCGTGCGGATCCGGCGGTAGTCGGGCCGGAAGTCGTGGCCCCAGTCGGAGATGCAGTGCGCCTCGTCGACCACGAGCAGGCCGCAGGTCGCCGCCAGCCTCGGCAGCACCTCGTCGCGGAAGCCGGGGTTGTTCAGCCGCTCGGGGCTGACCAGCAGCACGTCGACCTCACCGTCGCGGATCGCCTGGTGGGTCGGCTCCCAGTCCTCGATGTTGGTGGAGTTGATGGTCACCGCCCGGATGCCGGCGCGCTCGGCGGCGGCGATCTGGTTGCGCATGAGCGCGAGCAGCGGCGACACGATCACCGTCGGCCCGGCGCCCTGGCCCCGCAGCAGGAGGGTCGCCACGAAGTACACCGCCGACTTGCCCCACCCGGTCCGCTGGACCACCAGCGCGCGCCGGCGGTCGACCGCGAGCGCCTCGATCGCCGACCACTGGTCCTCGCGCAGGACCGCGTCGTCCCTCCCGACCAGGGCGCGGAGGTGCGCCTCGGCCTGTCGGCGTACGTCGGTCGCGGTCGGCGCCTCGGATGCGGTCATGCGGCCTGTCTACCAGCGGCCGGGGACGGTCCGGGGCCGCCCTCCACAGGTGCGGACGCGGCCGCAGCCGCTCACCAGATGCGGACGCGCCGGTCGGGGTCGAGCCACAGCCCGTCGCCCTCGGCGGTGCCGAAGACCTCGTGGAACTCGTCGAGGTTGCGGACGATGTTCGCGCGGAACTCCGGCGGGCTGTGCGGGTCGATGGTGAGGTACTGCTGCTCCTGCTGCTTGCGACGCTTGGTGCGCCACACGTAGGCCCAGTTCAGGAACAACCGCCGCCGGTCCTCCTCCGACGCCGAGCCGCCCTCGGAGATCAGGAACGCCTTGTGGGCGATCGTCAGGCCGCCGAGGTCGCCGATGTTCTCGCCGACGGTCAGCGAGCCGTTGACGTGCTCGCCGGGCAGGCTGCGCGGCTCGAACCCGTCGTACTGCTCGACGAGCGCCTTGGACTTCACCTCGAACGCCGCCTTGTCGGCCGGGGTCCACCAGTCGTTGAGGTTGCCCTCCCCGTCGTACTGCGCGCCCTGGTCGTCGAAGCCGTGGCCGATCTCGTGGCCGATGACCGCGCCGATGCCCCCGTAGTTCTCCGCCGGGTGGGCGTCGGGGCTGAAGAACGGCTTCTGCAGGATGCCCGCAGGGAAGCAGATCTCGTTGGTGCCGGGGTTGTAGTAGGCGTTGACCGTCTGCGGCAGCATGAACCACTCGTCGCGGTCCACCGGCGCGCCGATCTTGGCCAGCTGCCGGTCGGTCTCGAAGGCCGACGCCGCCGCCACGTTGCCCAGCAGGTCGTCGGCGGTGACGCGCAGCGCGGAGTAGTCGCGGAACTTCTCGGGGTAGCCGATCTTGGGCCGGAAGGTCGCGAGCTTCTCGTAGGCCCGCTGCTTGGTCTCCTCGGTCATCCAGTCCAGCTGGGAGATCGACTGGCGGTACGCCGCGAGCAGGTTCGCGACCAGGTCGTCCATGAGCGCCTTGGACGTCGGCGGGAAGTGCCGCGCGACGTACTCCTTGCCGACCGCCTCGCCGATCGCCCCCTCGACGAACGCCACGCCGCGCTTCCACCGGGCACGCAGCTCGGGGGTGCCGTTGAGGGTGCGGCCGTAGAAGTCGAAGTTGGTCTCGACGAAGTCGTCGGTGAGGTACGCCGCGGAGGACCGCAGCACGTGGCTGAGCATCCACGGGCGCCACGCGTCGATCGGCACCTCGTCGAGGACGGTGGAGAGGTGGCCGAGGTACGACGGCTGGCGCACGCACGCCTCGGCGAGGGTCTCCTCGGTGCCGCCGAGGTTGGTGACGTAGGCATCCCAGTCGAAGGCCGGGCACAGCTGCTTGATGTCGGCCAGCGTCATCAGGTTGTAGGTCTTCTGCACGTCGCGGGTCTCGGCCCGCTCCCAGTGGCCGACGGCGAGGCGGGTGTCGATCTCGAGGACCGTGCGCGCGGCGGCCTCGGGGTGCGGGTGCTCGGCGAGGGTGAAGAGGCGCTCGAGGTAGGCGACGTACGCGTCGCGGATCTCGGCGAACTTCTCCTCGCGGTAGTACGACTCGTCCGGCAGGCCGAGCCCGCCCTGCACGAGGTGCATGAGGTAGCGGTCCGAGCGGCGGTCGTCGGTGTCGACGTACGACCCGAACAGGCCGTGGCCGCCCACCCGCTCGAACTCGCCCAGGAACGCCGCCAGGTCGCGCACGTCGCGCAGCCCCTCGACCGCGTCGAGCAGCGGCCGGATCGGGCGGGTGCCGCGCGCGTTGATCGTCTCGGTGTCCATGAAGGACGCGAAGAGGTCGCCGATCTTGCGGGCGTCGTCGGTCATCGTCGCGGCGTCGCCCGCGGCGAGCTCCTCGATGATCTCCCGGACGTGCGCCTCCGCGGCGTCGGCGAGCTGGACGAACGGGCCCCAGCTCGACCGGTCGTCGGGGATCTCGGTCTCGTCGAGCCACCGGCCGTTGACGTGGCCGAACAGGTCGTCCTGCGGGCGGATGTCGGGGTCCATGCCCGGGCGGGCGTCATCCAGGATCGTCACGGCACGACCCTAACCGCCGCAACCCACTGCGCCCGGGCGCGCAGCACCGCTACGTTCGCCGCCATGAGCAACCCGATCCGCGTCGTCGCGACCCTGCCCGTCCAGCCTGACCAGGCCGACGCCGCCCGCGCGGCGCTCGCCGGCCTCGCCGCCGCCTCCCTCGCGAACGAGGAGGGCTGCCTGCAGTACGACGCCTTCGAGTCCGCCACCGCCCCCGGCACCTTCATCACCATCGAGGCGTGGGAGTCCCAGGCCGCCATCGACGCCCACATGGCCGCCCCGCACGTCGCCGAGGCGTTCGGCGTGCTCGGCCCGATCCTCGCCGGTGAGATCGGACTGCACCCGCTGCGCGCGGTCTGAGCCGGGGCGGCGCGGCGCATGTAACGGACCGTTCGCTGCTCTGTAGGCGTGCTGCAACGTGCCTACACAGTGGCGAACTGTCCGTTACATGACCCGGACCGGTCGGCCGTGAGGTCAGCCGCGGACGCGGACCACCGACTTGCCGAGCGTCTTGCGGGCGTCCATGTCGAGGAGCGCCTGGGCGAAGTCGTCGAGCGGATAGGTCTTGCCGATCGGGGGCTTGACGACCCCGGAGGTCATCATCGGCACCAGGCGCTCCCACTGCTCGGTCATGTAGCCGTCGCGGACCATCGCGTAAGCGCCCCAGCCGACGCCTCGGACGTCGACGTTGTTGAGCAGCAGCCGGTTGACCTTGACCTGGGGGATGCCCTGGCCGGCGGCGAACCCGACGACCATCAGCCGCCCCTGCGGCGCGAGCACGCGCAGCGAGTCGGTGAACAGGTCGCCGCCCACCACGTCGACCACCACGTCGACGCCGACCCCGCCGGTCAGCTCCTTGGCGGCGTCCTTGAAGCCCTCGATCAGGATCGCCTCGTCGGCGCCGGCGTCGCGCGCGATCCGGGCCTTCTCCTCGGTGGAGACGACCGCGATGGTCCGCGCGCCCATGCCCTTGGCGACCTGGATGGTCGCGGTGCCGACGCCGCCCGCGGCGCCGTGCACGAGGACCGTCTCGCCCTCGCGCAGGTCGGCCCGCTCGTGGAGGGTGAAGTCGGCGGTCAGGTAGTTCATCGGCAGCGCCGCGCCCTCGTCGTACGACATCTCGTCGGGCAGCGCGAAGACGAACCCGGCCGGGTTCGACACGAGCTCCGACGCCCCGCCCCAGCCGCCGACGCCGGCGACCCGCTGACCCGGCTCGAAGCCCGGTCCGGACACGACCGTGCCGGCGAAGTCGACGCCGAGGGTGAACGGCGGCTCGGGCTTCATCTGGTACTCCCCGCGGCTCAGCAGCAGGTCGGGGAAGGACACCCCCACGCTGTGCACCTCGACGAGGACGTCGCCCGGGCCGGGCGTCGGCTCGTCGACCTCCTCGACACGGACGTCGGCGGGACCGGTGGTGGCGAGGACTCTGGCTGCACGCATGGAGGGAGGCTAGCGACCGCCCGGACCGAGCAGGCGTACGACGTCGCCGACCGCGACGGTCCCCGGCGCGACCACGTCGACCACGAGCCCCGCGCGGCCGTCGTTGAGCCGGGTCGCCCGGTGCAGCACCTCGGCGCCCACCATCACGCAGCGCGGCATCGGCTCGCGCACCCGCAGGACGACCGCGCCGACCACCAGCTCGCGACCGACCCAGCCGTCCTCCGCGAACGGCACCAGACCCGGCGCGTCGACCACCAGGTTGGCGCGCAGCACCGGCCCGTCCGCGCCGAGCCGGTCGAGCGCCGCGGTCGTGACCAGGTGCAGCGGACCCTCGTCGTGGTGCGCGACCTCGGCCTCCCGCGCGAGCGCGACCGGCCTGCCGACGTACGCCGTCAGGGCCGCGTCGAGGTCGGCGTGCGGTCCGCGCCAGGACCGGCCGTCGGGCAGCGTGACCACCGGGCCGGCCGCGACCGGTCCGTCGTACGCCGCCGCGAGCTCGAGCAGGCCGGCCATCCGACGGAACCGGCGGGTGGACTTCCCGCTGCCGAGCTTCCCGTCCGGCTCGCGCAGCGCCCACAGGCGGTCCCCGTCGAGACCGCGCGACAGGACGTCCGCCCGCTCGAGCGACTCGCCCCGCAGCGACTTGACCGGGTACCGGTGCACCGCGACGACCCGCACGCGCCGACCGTAGCCGGGTTTCCGGGCCGGCCGTGCGGGGAGGGTGGGGTGACCGCTCGTGCTCTCGAGGAGATCGTCCATGGGGACCACCGCCCGATCGCTGCCTGCCCTGCTGGCGCTCGTCGCCCTGCTGCTCGTGCCGGTGCCGGTGACCACCGCGGCGGCTGCTGTGGCTGAGGAGGAGGACCCCGGCCAGCTGCTCCTCATGCTCGACGCCTCCGGCTCCATGAAGGAACCCGACCCCTCCGGCAGCACCAAGATGGTGGCCGCCAAGCGGGCCCTCACCTCCGTGGTCGACACCCTGCCGGACGACTCCACGGTGGGCCTGCGCGTCTACGGCGACCGCAGCGACTCCTGCACCGACTCCCGCCTCGTCGCCCCGCTGGCCACCCTCGACCGGGCCGCCCTGCGTGCGGCGATCATGCAGACGGAGCCGACCGGCGAGACCCCGATCGCCTACTCCCTGCGCCAGGCCGTCGAGGACCTCGGTCCGGAGGGCCGGCGCACGATCGTGCTGGTCTCCGACGGCGAGGAGACCTGCGCGCCCGAGCCGTGCAAGGCCGTCCGCGCCCTCGTGGGGTCCGGCATCGACCTCCGCATCGACACGGTCGGCTTCGGCGTCGGCCCCGCCGCCCGCGACCAGCTGCGCTGCATCGCCGAGGCCGGCGGCGGCACCTACTACGACGCCGCCGACGCCGAGGCGCTCACCGCCTCCCTGGGGAAGCTCTCCCAACGCGCCACCCGGCCCTTCACCGTCACCGGCGAGCCCGTCGAGGCCACCGAGCTCCCCGAGGAGGGCCCAGAGCTCGAGCCCGGCCAGTACACCGACCGGTTCGCCGTCGGCACCCCCGTCCGCTACTACCAGCTCGTCCGCCGGCCCGGGTCCACCGTCCGCTTCTCCGTCGTCTCGCGCCCGCTCGCGAGCGCCGACCCGTTCAACCGCGAGACCCTCACGATCGATGTCCGGACACCGGAGGGCGAGCAGTGCGCGAGCGAGCGCGGGAGCCGGTTCGACCCTGCCGGGCTGACCCAGGCCCTGGTCGTCGACGTCCAGGTCGACGGCCTCGAGGAGGCGGCGGGCACCACGGCGACTCCGTCCTCGGACGCGTCCGCCTCGCCCAGCCCGACCACCAGCCCGACCACCAGCCCGATCACCAGCCCGACCGCCAGCCCGGCCGGCGTGCCCGCGGACCCCTGCGTCGAGGCGGACCGTCTCGTGGTCGGCGTGCAGCGCCTCGAGGGTGGTGCACCCGTCCCGGTCGAGGTGCTCTACGTCGAGGAGCCACCGGTCACGAACCTCGGCGACCTCCCCGAGCCCCTCGACGCGGCCACGATCGAGCCGCTGGTCGCGCCGGCCGAGGGCCGGGGCACCCCGGTCGTCGGCGGCGGCGGGTTCTCCGACGCCCTCCCGCTGGCGCCGGGCACCTACCGCGAGACCTTGCTCCCGGGCGAGCAGATCTTCTACCGAGTGGCCGTCCAGCACGGGCAGGCGGCGGCGTTCACCGTCGACCTGCCGGCTCCGGGGGAGGCCGTCCCGCGCTCCTCCTACCTCCACTTCGACCTGCAGACCTATACCCCCGCACGGGCGGAGCTGACCGACACCGGCTCACTGCCCAGCCTGGGCCCGAGCACCGCCTCGTTGCAGGAGTCGCGCTACGTCCCCGAGGTCCGCTACCGCAACCGTGCCGCGGCGCCGACCAGCGCACGGGGGTACTCCTACGTGAACCTGCGCAAGGCCGCCGTGGCGGGCGACTACTACTTCGTCGTCTCGCGCGCGGCCGCCGAGCCCGGCACGCCGGACGCGGAGCCGATTACGCTGCGGCTCCGGACCGCTGTCACCGGCGAGCCCACCGGCGCCCCGACGTACGACGGCGCCGACCCGACCGCGGACGAGTCGCCCGCGGCCGAGGAGGAGACCTCCGCCGCCGGCGGTTCCGAGGGCGCGGCCAGCGACGCGGACGGCGGCTCGGCGCTCCCGTGGGTCCTCGGCGGCGTCGGGCTGGTGGTCGTGCTGGCCGTGGTCGCGGGCCTGCTGGTCCGCCGGCGGGCCTGACCAGGCGCCCGGCTAGCCCGCCCGGCGCCAGGCCGGGTCGCGGCCACCGGCGGCCGCCCGGCACACCACGTCGACCCCGGTCAGCGTGGTCTCCCGCAGGCCCAGCTCGGCCGTCTCGCACGGCTGGCCCACCCGGGTGACCACCCGGCCCACCTCCACCGAGCCCGATGCCGGGTACGACGGCCCTGTCGTCGGCTCGGCCGACGGCTCGGTCGCGCCGGCGGGGCCCGACGGCGAGGTGGAGGCCGACGGCGACCGGCCCGGCGCAGGGTCCTCCTGGACGACCGGCTGGTCCCAGGGCCGCCACAGCAGGAGCACCAGGGCGACGACGGCGCCGGCGAGGAGCGCGGTGACCAGGCCCGCGAGCAGGGCCGGCCGAGCGCCTCGGGTGCGCGGGGCCCGCACCCGGGTCGGCTCCGGCAGCGTCCGCCGGCGCCCGGAAGGCTCGTGCGGGCCGGGCAGCGGTGCGGTGACGGCGTCCAGCCGGACGCCGCCGACGGCGTCGGGGTGCCAGGCCAGGGTCGGGTGGCGGAGCCGGTCCAGCGCCTCGGCGGGGGTGGGTCGCTCAGCCGGGTCGGCGCGGAGCAGGTCGGCGACGAGCGCCCACAGCGCGTCCGGGACCCGGTCCGGCCGGGCCGGCAGCACGGCCGGGACGGCGGAGGGGGCGCCGACCAGGAGGTACAGCGCGACCTGTCCCGCGGCGTACAGGTCGGCGGGCGTGGCCGGCGCCGCTCCGCCGGCCGCCTCGGGGGCGAGGTAGCCCGGCGTGCCGACGACCGCGCCGGTCTCGGTCAGCCGCGGCCCAGCGAGGTCGACGGCCACCCCGAAGTCGGAGACGAGCAGGTGTGGGCGGCCGGCGCCGGTCGCGCGGAGCAGCAGGTTGGCCGGCTTCACGTCGCGGTGGACGACGCCGGCGTCGTGGATCGCCGCGAGCCCGGCGAGCAGCTGGCGCAGCAGCTCGGCGACCAGCAGCGGCGGCAGGGGACCGCTGCGGCGTACCAGGTCCTCCAGCGACCCGCCCTCGACGACCGGCATCGTGAACAGCACCAGGTCGTCCTCGCCGGCCCACCCGAGCGGCGTGAGCACGTGCGGGTGCTCGACCCGCGTGGCCTGCTCGCGCACGAACCGCAGCAGCGAGGCCGCGTCGGTCTGGCGCAGCACCTTCGCGGCGACGACCCGCTGCTCGCGCTCGTCGACCACGCGCCAGACCGTGCCCATCCCGCCCTCGCCGAGGTGGTCGAGCAGGCGGTAGCGCCCGGCGAACACGGTCGTCGGCGCCGGATCCATGCCGGGCAGGCTAGACGAGGGGACGCCGGCGTCGGCTCGGTCCGGGGCGTCGACGATCGTTCAATTGCGCGGTCTCAGCGGGGTCTCCGGGCGCGGGAGGCGCTACAACGGCGCAATTGAACGATGGTGGACCGCCCGAGGGCGAGCGGCCGGCACCGACCCACCGGGACCGGACGGTTCAGGCCCGCGGCTCGACGATGGCGACCATCTCGAAGTGCATGGGGTCGGTGTAGCGCCAGTCGCCGCCCCAGCCGAAGCCCCACTTCTTGAAGATGCTGACGACCGTGCGGTCCATCTCTCCGACGGTGCCGCGCAGGTTGCCCGGGACGTTGAAGTCGAGCGCGAGCCCGAAGGAGTGGTTGGAGAGCTTGGTCGAGCCGGCGATGAAGCGCGGGTAGTAGCAGCCGGCGTACTCGTCCGGGTTGATCTCGGCCGCGAGACCGCGGTCGACGACCTCCTGAAGCGCGGCGCGCAGCTGCGGGAAGATCGCCTTGTTGCAGGTCACCGAGCCGAGGATCGGCACCGGCTCGGTGCGGATGTGCTTGGCGACCCAGGCGGGGTCCGGCGCGATCCGGCCGCCGCCGAGCACGGTGTAGTTGAACGTGCCGACCGCGTCGGCGACGCCGCCGACCAGGAACGCCGTCTGCTGCACGCTCGTGTCGAGGTCCGGCCCGAGGATCTGCACCGAGGCGTCCTCGCCGGCGATCCGCTGGATCGGCTTGCGCAGCGCCTGCGGGGCGGTCATGTCGGCGGAGACGAGCAGCGCGTTGCCGGGCTTCATGTCGAGCACGTCGCGCCACTTCTCGTTGACCACCGCGTCGACCTGCGGGACCTGCGCGACGTACGCCCCGACGTGGGCCTTGGGCGCCTCCGTCGCGTTGCCGAGCGACAGGAAGCCCTGGTCGTCCATGGGGATCTTCTTCTTCATCTCCGGCAGCACCGCGATCTCGCCCGCGGCCACGCGCTTCCACGCCTCGAGGAGCCGGGCGCTGGCGCGGTCGGGCACGAAGCGGCGGTACGTCGCCGGGTCGACCGCCGCGAGGTTGATGACCCGGTCCTCGACCGGCACCTGGGCCATCGCGAGCGGCTCGACCGCGTCGACGCCCTCGAGGGCCGCGATCTGCTCGACCATGTCCTCGCTCAGCGACTCCTGGCTGTACACCAGCATGTCCGGGCCCTCGAGCGTGCTGCCGCGCAGCGGGCCCGGCGGCTCGACGGCGAAGTCACCGACCGGCGCCCCGGTGCCGGCGCCCTCGGGCGCGGTCGACGCTGCCGCACCCGCGGTGGACGGCGCCGAGCCGGGCGCCGGCGAGGGCTCGGCGGAGGGCGCGCCACCGCATCCGGCGAGCAGCAGCAGCGCTGCCGCGGCCAGCTGCGTGCGGACACGCATCGATCCCACGAGTCCTCCTCCCCGAGCTCCCGCGTCCAGGGTAGGCGCGCTCCGCAACGCTCGCGGGCGAACCCCGCTCACTCCGCGAGCACGTCCTCGCGCACCGCGAACCACGAGACCAGGCCGCCGACCGCGAGCAGGCCGGCGCAGGCCAGCATCGCGGAGCGGTACGCCGCGTCGAGCGCCACCGGGTCGGCGTACTGGTCCCCGCCGAGCCCGACCGCCACCGGCAGCGCCGCGACCGCGAGCAGCGACCCGGCCCGCGCGACGGCGTTGTTCACCCCGCTCGCGAGGCCGGCCTGCTCGTCCGGCGCGGCGGCCAGCACGGTCGCGGTCAGCGGCGCGACCATCAACGCGAGACCGAGGCCGAAGACCGTCAGCCCCGGCAGCACCTCGACCAGGTAGTCGACGTCGTCGTCGACGCCGAGGAGCAGCAGCACGCCGACCGCCATCACCAGCGGCCCGACGGTCATCGGGATGCGCGGGCCGATCCGGGCGCCGAGCGCCCCGCCGCGGGCGGCGAGGAGCAGCATGCAGACCGTCACCGGCAGGGTCGCGGTGCCGGCGGCCAGCGCGGCGTACCCGCCGACGGTCTGCAGCTGGATGACCAGGAAGAACATCACCGCCCCGAGCGCGGCGTAGACGAGCAGCGTCATGGTGTTGGCGGCGCTGAAGGTGCGGTCGGCGAAGAGCGCCGGCTCGAGCATCGGGTCGGCCCGGCGGCGCTCGACGACCACGAAGGCGACGAGCGCGACCACCGCGAGGGCGCCGGCGGGCAGCGCGAGCGCGTCGCCCCACTGGATGAGCGCGTACGTCGTGCCGGCCAGGCCGAGGGTCGCGAGCACGGCGCCGGCGACGTCGAGGCGACCGGACGCCCCGGGGTCACGGGTCTCGGGCACCGCCCGGGAGGCGACGGCGACCGTGACCGCCGCGAGCGGCAGGTTGACCAGGAAGATCCACCGCCAGCTCGCGTGGTCGATGAGGACGCCGCCGACGAACGGACCGATCGCCGTCGCGATCCCGCCGAGGCCCGACCACGCGCCGATCGCCCGCGGCCGGTCCTCGGCGACGAACGCGCCCTGGATCATCGCCAGCGAGCCGGGGGTCAGCAGCGCGCCGCCGACGCCCTGCAGCACCCGCGCGGCGATGAGCGTCTCCGCGGTCGGCGCCAGCCCGCACGCCAGCGACGCGAGCGCGAACCACACCGTGCCGACCACGAAGACCCGGCGACGGCCGAAGCGGTCACCCAGCGAACCGCCGAGCAGGATCAGGCTGGCCAGCGAGAGCAGGTAGCCGTTGGTCACCCACTGCAGCTGCGCGAGCGAGGCATCGAGGTCCTCGCCGATCCGGACCAGGGCGACGTTGACGACCGTGCCGTCGAGCAGGGTCATCCCCGACCCGAGCGTCGCGGCCGCGACGACGGCGCGGCCGGTCGGCGTGCCGAGGCGGACCGCCGCGGGGCCGGTCACCCCGCGGAAGGTCGGAGGACCCGCTCGACCAGCCAGGCGAGGCGGTCAGCGGTGCCGGCCGGGCTGGCGGAGGGCTGCATGACGTGGCTGAGCACCACCCGCACGACCATGTCGATGGCCGCGTCGAGCTGCTCGGGCGCCAGCCCGATGTCGTACGGCGCCACGCGCTCGGCGACGACGGCGTGGGCCGTGGTCAGCAGGTTGTCGGCCTGGGTGGTCAGGAACGGCAGCAGCTCGGTGTCCGCGCCGTGGGTCGCGCTGACCACCGCGTGCAGCAGCGGGTTGTCCTGGGCCAGCTCGAGCACCGCCCTGGTGGCCTCGCGGATGCCGGCGACCAGGTCGTCGGGGTGGGCGTCGAAGGCCAGCGTCACCACGCCGAGGAAGCGCTCGAGCTCACGGGCGACCATCGCCTCGGCGAGACCGGCCTTGGTGCCCATCTCGTTGTAGACCGTCTGCCGGCTCACGCCGACCTCGTCGGCCAGCCGCACCATCGTCACCCGCGACCAGCCGATGTCGATGGTCATCCGCACCGCCGCGTCGACCACCCGGTCGCGCGTCGAGGTCGGCGCTGCGCCGGTCGTCGTCATGCCGTCCAGTCTAGGAACGCGGTCGAGGGGATGGCCGCGAGCCGGTGGCCGGGCGGTGGGGGGAACCACCCGGCCCCGGCCCGCGGCCGGTCAGGGGGTGCGGACTCAGGCGGGGTCGAGCGCCAGGGCGAGCACCGGGCAGGCCTCGACCGCGGCGTGCACGCGACCGCGGTCGGCCTCGGCCGGTGTCTCCTCCAGCACGGTCATCACCTCGTCGTCGTCGAGCTCGAAGTAGTCCGAGGCCATCGCCTCGCACATGCCGAGCCCCTCGCAGCGGTCGCGGTCGACCTTGATGCGGACCGGTCCGGTCGGCGCGCCCATCAGGCGTCCGCCCGGGCCAGCGGGACGAAGTCGACCTTCTCGCGCACGCCGCAGTCGGGGCAGCACCAGTCGTCGGGGATGTCGGCCCAGGCGGTGCCGGCCGCGAACCCCTCGTGCTCGTCGCCGACCTCGACGTCGTAGACGTACTCGCAGCTCGGGCACCGCGCCGCGAGCACCTCCTCCACCGCGCCCGGCGTGGCGTCGGCCCGCTCGGCGGCGGTCGGCTCGACGACCGGGGTGGGGTACGCCGCGAGGATCTTCTCGCGCTTGCCGGGCTGGATGTTGGCCCGGGTCATGTCGCCGCCGAAGTGGCCGTGCACGCGGGGGTCCATCACCCGGCGCCAGACCGGCGGGAACAGGGCGAGCACGATCATGCCGGCGTACCCCGTGGGCAGCACCGGGGACTCCTCGAAGTCGCGGAGGGTCTGGTAGCGACGGGTCGGGTTCGCGTGGTGGTCGCTGTGCCGCTGCAGGTGGTAGAGCAGCACGTTGGTGGCGATGTTGTTGGAGTTCCACGAGTGCGAGGGGTCGACCCGCTCGTAGCGCTGCCGCTCGCCCACGCCGACCTTCTGGCGCAGCATCCCGTAGTGCTCCATGTAGTTGACGACCTCGAGCAGCGAGAAGCCGACGACCGCCTGCAGCACGAGGTAGGGCAGGACGCCGGGCCCGAGCCACACCACGACCGCGCCCCACAGCACCGCGGACATCACCCACGCGTTGAGCACGTCGTTGCCGAGACGGAAGGGGTGCTGCTGCTTGCGGGCGTAGCGGCGCTTCTCGAGGTTCCACGCCGAGCGCAGCGAGCCGAGGACCGTGCGCGGCCAGAACCGGTAGAAGCTCTCGCCGACGCGGGAGGACGCCGGGTCCTCGGGGGTGGCGACGCGGACGTGGTGGCCGCGGTTGTGCTCGATGTAGAAGTGGCCGTAGAAGCTCTGCGCCAGCGCGATCTTGGACAGCCAGCGCTCGTGGCTCTCCTTCTTGTGGCCGAGCTCGTGGGCGGTGTTGATGCCGATGCCGCCGATGCAACCGATCGAGATCGCCAGCCCGACCGCCTCCCACGTGGCCAGGTCACCGCCGCCCCGACCGATGCCGGAGAGCGGGTCGCCCGCGGCGATGAGGTACATCGCGCCGAGGAACCCGGCGTACTGCACCGGCAGGAAGAGGTAGGTGATCCAGCGGTAGTAGCGGTCCTGCTCGAGCGCCTCGATCACGTCGTCGGGCGGGTTCGAGCGGTCCAGGCCCGCGACCAGGTCGATCGCCGGCACGATCACCAGGATCACGACCGGGCCGATCCAGAAGAAGCCGCCGAACCCGGTCAGCTTCCACCCGGCGTACGCCAGGAACGCCAGGGACGGGACCACGAGGCCGATCAGCCACAGGTAGCGCTTCTTGTCCGTCCACTGCTCGGTCGAGCCTTGCGGGACGGTGCTGTTCGCGATGACGGCCATCGACGTACCTCCTGCCGGGTGGGTTTACATGACCATAGGGTCTGTACACCGCCCTTGACAAGAGGTACGTCGATGTAAACCTGGCCGGGCTGGGGTCAGGCGTTCTCGCGCTTGAAGACCGCGGTGCCCCACCAGACGGCGAGCCCGAAGAGCAGCACCGTCCAGCCGACGCCCCAGCCCATCTTCGAGGCGTCGAACTCGCCGAAGAACGCCCCGCGCACCGCGTCGACCACGTGCCGGATCGGCATGAAGTCGGCCAGCGTGTCGAGCCAGGCGGCGCCGAAGCTCATCGGCAGCAGGATCCCCGAGAGCAGCAGCACCGGCATCATGACGAGGTTGATGACCGGCGCCATGACGTCCTCGCTCTTGACCGTCAGCGCGAACGCGTTGGACGCCGCCGCGCACGCCCCGCCGAGCAGGATCGTCAGCACGATGCCGAGCAGGATGCCGCCGGGGTTCCAGTCCATGCCCATCACCAGGCCGAGCGCGACCAGGATCAGCGCCTGGACCAGCAGCTGCAGCAGGTCGCGCCCGAGCCGGCCCATGAGCAGCGCCGACCGGCTCGCCGGCGTCACCCGCTCGGCCTCGATCACGCCCTCGCGCCACTCGCCGATGAGGCTGAAGCCGGCGAAGAACGCGCCGAAGATGCCGAGCTGGACGAGCATCCCCGGGACGAACCAGGTGTACTGGTTGACGCCGAGCTGCCCGATCACCGGCTCCAGCAGCGGCCCAAAGAGCAGCAGGTAGAGCACCGGCTGCAGCATCCCGATGATCACCCACGCGGGGTTGCGCAGGTTCATCCGCAGCTGGCGGTTGAAGACGATCGACGTCTCGCGCAGGAAGGTGCTCATCGGTCAGCTCCCGTGCTCGTGGCGGTGGTGGTCGGGGACGGCGTGGCGCCCGCCTCCGGAGGTACGCCGCCGGGCGGGCCGCCCTCCTCCGCGGCGCCCTCGGCCGCGGCCTCGGCGTCGCGCAGCGAGCGGCCGGTCAGGGTGAGGAACACGTCGTCGAGGGTCGGCCGCGCCACCTCGATCGAGTCGAGGGCGACCCCGGAGGACTCCAGGTCGCGCAGCAGCCCCGGCACGGCGCGTCCGGCGCGGGAGACCCGCCCGCGGACGTGCCGGCCCTCGACGGTGACGTCGGGGGCGAGCGAGCCGAGCTTGTCCCGCGCGACGACGACGTGCTCGTCGGCGCTCACCTCGAGGTCGACCAGGTCGCCGGCCACCTGCGCCTTGAGGTTGTCGCTGGTGTCGCTGGCGACGATCCGGCCGCGGTCGATGATGACGATCCGGTCCGCCAGCGCGTCGGCCTCGTCGAGGTAGTGGGTCGTCAGGAACACCGTCGCCCCCTGCTCGGTGCGCAGACCCGCGATGTGCTCCCACAGGTTGGCCCGCGCCTGCGGGTCCAGGCCGGTCGTCGGCTCGTCGAGGAAGACCAGCGACGGCGAGTGGATGAGCCCCATGACGATGTCGAGGCGCCGCTTCTGGCCGCCGGACATGTTCTTCGGCATCCGCCGCCACAGCCCGTCGAGCTGGAGCCGGTCGAAGAGCTCCTGGCCCTTGGCGACCGCGTCCTTGCGCGACATCCCGTAGAGCATTCCGTGGTCGACGACCTCGTCCCCGGCGTAGGCGCCGGAGAACGTCGAGCCGACCTGGCTGCAGTAGCCGATGCTGCGCCGCACCTGCACGGGCTGCGTCGCCACGTCGTACCCCGCGACCGTCGCGGTGCCCGCCGTCGGCTTCAGCAGGGTGGTGAGCATCCGCAGCGTCGTGGTCTTCCCCGCGCCGTTGGGGCCGAGGAAGCCGACCACCTCGCCCTCGCTGACGTCGAGGTCGACGCCGTCGACGGCCTGGACCGCCTTCTTCTCCTTGCCGCGACCGGTGGTGAAGGTCTGCACGAGTCCTCGTGCGTGGATCATCCGGGCTCCTTCGTTGGTTCGGTCGGGCGCTGCCCCGGGTCCCGGGCAGTGTCCCGACCCGCATCCGCGGCCGTCGACCGGTTTCTCGTCGCGGCGGGCACGGGCAGGTCCTGAGACCGGCCGGAGGCGCCGGACTCATCGCTCAGCCTCGCCGCGGCCCCTTCCCCCGCAGCGGGGCGGCACGACGTGGTGGGATGGACCGATGAGCGCCACCCCCACGAGCGACCCCGCCAGCACACCCGTCGGCATCGACTTCGGCGGCACCGGCATCAAGGGAGCGCCGGTCGACCTCGAGGTCGGCGACTTCGCCGCCGAGCGCGTCCGCGTGAGGACCCCGAAGCCGTCGACGCCGGTCGTCGTCGCCGAGGTCTTCCGCGAGCTGCTCGCCGCCTTCCCGGGCGTGGAGGGCCCGGTCGGCGTCACCGTGCCGGGCATCGTCCGCCACGGCGTGGTCGGCTCGGCCGCCAACATCGACCCCGCGTGGGTGGGCACCGACGCCGACGCGCTGTTCACCGAGGCCACCGGCCGGGAGGTCCACGTGGTCAACGACGCGGACGCCGCCGGCCTGGCCGAGGTGCGGTACGGCGCGGCGCGCGGCCGCCGCGGCCTGGTCATCGTCACGACGCTCGGCACCGGCATCGGCTCCGCCCTGGTGCACGACGGCCGGCTGGTGCCCAACAGCGAGCTGGGCCACCTCGAGCTCGACGGCCACGTCGCGGAGAAGCGGGCCGCGAACAGCGCCCGCGAGCGCGAGGACCTCTCGATGACCGCGTGGGCCGAGCGGCTCACGGCGTACTACCGCCACCTCGAGCGGCTCTTCTCCCCCGACCTGTTCGTGGTCGGCGGCGGGGTCAGCAAGCGGTCCGACGAGTTCCTGCCGCTGCTGCGGCTGGACACCGAGGTCGTGCCCGCCACGCTGCGCAACAAGGCCGGCGTCGTGGGCGCCGCGCTGCACGCGACCGGGGGCTGAGCCGCTCGGCCCACGCCCCGGAGCCCAGCCCTGGGGCTCAGGCCCCCCGGACCGCTGCGGCGACGGCCTTCGGGACGTCGGGGTGGAAGACCGTGGGGATGATGAACGAGGGGTTGAGCTCGTCGTCGTCCACGACGTGGGCGATCGCCTTGGCCGCCCGCAGCAGCATCTCCACGGTGATCTCCGAGGCGCGCGCGTCGAGCAGGCCGCGGAAGACGCCGGGGAAGGCCAGCACGTTGTTGATCTGGTTCGGGTAGTCCGAGCGCCCGCTGGCCACGACCGCGGCGTACTTGTCCGCCTCGACCGGGTCGACCTCCGGGTCGGGGTTGGCCAGCGCGAAGACGACCGGGTCGGTCGCCATGTCCTTGATCCACTCCGGCTGGAGGATGCGCGGCGCGCTCACGCCGATGAAGACGTCGGCGCCGGTGAGCACCGTGTGCAGGTCGCCGGTCGCGCGGCGGGGGTTGGTGACCTCGGCGAGCTGGCGGTGGGCGCCGCTGAGCGTCTCGTCGTCGGCGCACAGCGCGCCGGCCCGGTCGACGACGACCACGTCGGCCGCACCCGCGGCGAGCAGCAGGGTGACGATCGCGGTGCCGGCCGCGCCGCCCCCGGAGACGACGATGCGGACGTCGGCGATCTGCTTCTTGACCACGCGCAGGGCGTTGGTGAGGGCGGCGAGGACGACGATCGCGGTGCCGTGCTGGTCGTCGTGGAAGACCGGGATGTCCAGGCTGGCCCGCAGCCGCCGCTCGATCTCGAAGCAGCGCGGAGCCGCGATGTCCTCGAGGTTGATGCCGCCGAAGCCCGGGGCGATCAGCTCGACCGCGCGCACGATCTCGTCGGTGTCCTGGGTGTCGAGGCAGATCGGCCACGCGTCGATGTCGGCGAACCGCTTGAACAGCGCCGCCTTGCCCTCCATCACCGGCAGCGCCGCGCCGGGGCCGATGTTGCCGAGGCCGAGGACCGCGGAGCCGTCGGTGACGACCGCGACGGTGTTGCCCTTGGTCGTCAGCCGCCACACGTCCTCGGGGTGCTCGGCGATCGCGCTGCTGACGCGACCCACGCCCGGGGTGTACGCCATCGACAGGTCGTCGCGGTTGCGCATCGGCACCTTGGAGCTGACCTCGATCTTGCCGCCGAGGTGCAGCAGGAAGGTGCGGTCGCTGGTCTTGTGCACCGTGACGCCGTCGATCTCGTCGACGGCCTGCTCGAGCAGCTTGGCGTGGTCGGCGTCGGCCGCCGAGCAGGTGACGTCGACGACGAGCCGCTCGTGGCTGGACTCCGAGACGTCCATCGCGGTCACGATGCCGCCGGCCTGGCTGATGCCCGTGGCCACTGCACCCACCACGCCGTGGTCCGGCGCGGTGTGCAGCCGCATGGTGATGGAGTACGACGACGTGGTGGCGGCTGATCGGCTGGTCACCGACCCACTCTCCGCGCCCGCGTCGGTTACCGGCAAGTCACCTCGGCCCGGACGGGTGTGAGGTTCATCGGCTGGCCGACGGACCTCACGGTGGGCCGATGAAGTTTCAGCGGCCCACCGGCAGCTTCATCGGCCAGCCGATGGAGCTGCCGCCTCCGCAAGCCGTGACCGCCGTCACATTTGTGCACTCCTTGATCCGGAGTGCAAGACTGCACTCCATGTCCAGAAGTGCAATCGAGCTGTCGCGGCGCGACGCCAAGCGCCGGGACACCGAGGACCGCATCTCCGACCGGGCCCAGCGCCTGGTCGAGCAGCACGGCCTGGACGGCTTTCCGATGGAGGACCTCGCGGCGGCGGCCGACGTCTCGCGGCGGACGCTGTTCAACTACTTCCCCAGCAAGCTCGACGCGGTGCTCGGGAACGTCCCGGAGATCCCCGAGGACGTCCGCGCGGAGTTCGTCCGCGGCGGGCCCCACGGCGTGCTCGTCGAGGACCTCGCCTCCCTCGGCCACGCGATCCTCGACCGCCAGGACGTCCACCGCGACCAGGTCCGCCGCCTGCAGCACATCCTCACCACCAACCCGCGGCTCCTCATCGCGGTGCACGGCCGGTTCGAGGAGATCTGCACCGACATCGTCGGGCTCGTCGTCCGGCGCGATCCCGCCATCGGCGACCTGCGCGCACGGTTGCTCGTCCGGCTCCTGGTCACCGTCTTCGACAGCGTGATGGCGGCGTACGTCGACGGCGACGACCGCCCGCTGGCCGACCAGTTCGACGAGCACCTCGCCGCGGCCCGCGCGCTCCTCTCCTAGCGCCGCCGCCCCGCACCGAGCTCCTCGCACCACCAGCACCCGCACCAGCCCGACCAGCCCCAAGGAACCTCATGGCCACCCTGCTCCACCGCCTCGGACTCACCGCCTACCGGCGGTGGCCCCTCGTCATCGCCACCTGGGTCGTGCTCTTCATCGCCCTCGGCGCGTCCGTCGCGGCGTTCTCGAAGCCGATGAGCGACTCCTTCTCCATCCCGGGCATCCCCTCGGAGAAGGCCTCCGACATGCAGGCCGAGCTCTTCCCGAACGCGCCGGACCCCTCGGACCGCGCGACGGTCAACGTCGTGGTCGCCGCGCCCGAGGGCGCCGAGCTGACCGACCCGGAGTGGACGAAGGCGACGAAGGCGCTGGTCGGCGAGCTCTCCGAGCTGCCGCAGATGCCGGACACCCCGCTCGCCGACCCGGTGACGGCGGCCGAGCAGCAGCGCCAGCAGCTGGTTGGCGCCGCGAAGGAGGCCGGCGGCGACGTCGAGGTCGCCGAGGCGAACGCCGACGCGCTCTCCCCGCTGTCCGACGACGGCCGGGTCGGGATCATCACCTTCGACTTCGCCGTCGAGTCGGTCGCCGACGTGGAGCCCACGACGATCGAGGCGCTCGAGGACGTCATGGCCGAGGCGCGCGACAGCGGGCTGACCGTCGAGGCCAACGGCTCGGGCAGCCAGGGCATGCCGCACATCGGCGGCACCTCGGAGCTCATCGGCATCGCGGTCGCGCTGGTCGTGCTGATCCTGACCTTCGGCTCGCTGGTGGCGGCCGGCCTGCCGATCGTCACCGCCGCGGTCGGCGTCGGGTTCGGCGTCACCGGCATCAGCCTGATGACCGCGTTCACCGACATCGGCTCCACCACCCCGATGCTCGCGACGATGATCGGCCTCGCGGTCGGCATCGACTACTGCCTGTTCATCCTCGCCCGGTTCCGCGCCGAGATGGAGCACACCTCCGACCGCCAGGACGCCACCGGCCTCGCCGTCGGCACCGCCGGCTCGGCCGTCGTCTTCGCCGGCCTCACCGTGCTCATCGCGCTCGCCGCGCTGTCGGTCGTCCGGATCCCGTTCCTCACCTCGATGGGCATCGCGGCCGCCGGCACCGTGCTGGTCGCCGTGCTCGTCGCGCTCACGCTCCTGCCGGCACTGCTCGGCATGCTCGGCTCGAAGGTCTTCGCCGGCACCCTCCGCCGCTACCGCCCGGCCCGCGACCACGACGGCCGCATCCTCAACAACGGCGTCCGCTGGGCCCGGGTCGTCGGCAAGCAGCCGCTGGTCGTCGTCGCGCTGGTCGTGGTCGCTCTCGGCTCGCTGGCCATCCCGATGAAGGACCTGCACCTGGCCTTCCCGACCGACAGCACCGCCTCGGCGGACTCCACCCAGCGCAAGGCCTCCGACCTGGTGGCCGACGCGTTCGGCCCCGGCCGCGACGCCCCGCTGCTGGTCGTGGCCGACGGCCGTGACGTGCCCGCCGACGAGCGCCCCGCGGCGTACGGCGAGGTCGTGGCGTGGGCCGCGGGCCAGGACGACGTCCGCAACGCGCAGATCGTCGGCCAGAACGAGGACGGCACCGGCGCGCAGGTGCTCGTGACCCCCGAGACCGGCCCGGAGGACACCGCCACCGAGGACCTGCTGTCCAACCTGCGCGACGGCCAGGCCGACGTCGAGGACGCCACCGGCGCCGAGCTCGGCGTGACCGGCACGACCGCGATCTTCACCGACGTCTCCGAGCGGCTCAGCGACGCGCTGCCGATCTACCTGCTCGTGGTCATCGGGCTGGCGTTCATCCTGCTGATGATCGTCTTCCGCTCGATCCTGGTGCCGCTCACCGCCACCCTGGGCTTCCTGCTGTCGGTGCTGGCCACGCTCGGCATCACCGTCGCGGTCTTCCAGGAGGGCGCGTTCGGCCTGGTCGAGGGCCAGCCGATCGTCAGCTTCATGCCGATCTTCCTGATCGGCCTGGTCTTCGGCCTCGCGATGGACTACCAGGTCTTCCTGGTGACCCGGATGCGCGAGGCGCACGTCCACGGCATGTCGACCCGCGACGCGGTGGTCGACGGCTTCCGCAACAGCGCCCGCGTGGTGGCGGCGGCCGCGGTCATCATGATCTCGGTCTTCGCGGCCTTCATCCTGATCGACGAGCCGATCATCAAGTCGATGGGCTTCGCGCTCGCCGTCGCGGTCTTCCTCGACGCGTTCGTGATCCGGATGGCGCTCGTGCCGGCGCTGCTCTACCTCATGGGCGAGAAGTCCTGGTGGCTCCCGGCCTGGCTCGACCGCCTGCTCCCCAACGTCGACGTCGAGGGCGAGAAGCTCGAGCGCGGCCAGGGTGGCGCGCTCGTCCCCGACGAGGCCTCCCCCGGCAAGCACACCGCCGACCGCCAGCCGGTCTGACGCACGCCGTACCACTCCCCCGCCGGGGTAGTAACGGTCAGAAACGTCCGTGACTACCCCGGTGGAGGTCACAATCGTCCGTTACTACCCCGCGGCGGTGCGCGTCAGCGCTGCGAGACACCCAGGTGGGCGAGCAGGTTCCGCGAGAACCGCTCGCCCATCTGGCCCATCACCCCGCGCATGGCGGCGGCGACCGCGGGCGAGGACAGCCTCGGCAGCGGCAGCTCCAGGGTGATGTCGAGGCTGGTGGCCAGGTGGGTGCCGCCGCCCTCGGACCCGGGGACCTCGGTGAGGACGTACCACCCCTCGACGCCGGCCCGCTCGTCCACGCCGGCCGGCGGGTCGTGGGCGAAGTCGATCCGTTCCAGCTCCCGGTAGCTCATCCGCTCGGTGAACGTCGGCGCGACCTTCACGCCGAGCACGTCGATCCCGGTCATGTGCCAGGTCCAGTGCTCGCCGTCGGCCTCGATCCTCCTCAACAGCGGCGTCAGCTCGGCGACCAGCGCGGGGTCGGTGAGCACGTCCCAGATCGCCTGGCGCGGCGCGAGGACGACCGCCTCGGCCTTGGTCCCGGAGCTGAAGCGCGCCATCAGGCGGGCCCCTGCCCGTCGGGGACCGGCGCGGCGAGCGCCGCCTCGACGTCGCCGGCGATCTTCTCGGGCTTGGTGGTCGGCGCGTAGCGCTCCACGACCCGGCCGTCGCGGCCGACGAGGAACTTGGTGAAGTTCCACTTGATCCGGTCGCCGAGCACGCCGCCCTTCTCCGTGCGCAGGTGCTCGAAGACGGGGTGCGCACCGGGCCCGTTGACCTCGACCTTGGAGAAGAGCGGGAAGGTCACCCCGAAGCTGCGCTCGCAGAAGCCGGAGATCTCCTCGTCCGTGCCGGGCTCCTGGCCGCCGAACTGGTCGCAGGGGAAGCCCAGGACCGCGAAGCCGCGGTCGGCGAACCGGTCGTGCAGCGCCTGCAGACCCTGGTACTGCGGGGTGAAGCCGCACCGGGAGGCGGTGTTGACCACCAGCACCACCTGTCCGGCGTACGCCGCGAGGTCGACGTCGCTGCCGTCGATGCCGCGCGCGGAGAAGTCGTGCAGGGTCGTCATGGCCGCCAGCATGGCAGCCCCGCGGTGACCCGGTCAGCCCCGCGAGGGGCCGGTGGACCGGCCGGCGCACCCGTCACGGGACCGCCCGCCCGACGACCTTCGCCGGCTGCTGGTGGCCGACCGGGTTGGCGTGGCCGTCGAGCAGCACCTGCACGCGCCGGTCGCCGAGGTCGAGCACCAGCTGGTCGTCGCCGATCTCGAGGACCTCGCCGCACACGACGTACCAGTCGCCCTCCATCCGCTCGAGCACCGCGCCGGGCCGGCACCGCTCGACGTCCTGCATGGCGACCAGGCGGAGCTGGGGCCGCAGCCGGCCGCGGAAGTGCCAGAGCAGGTAGAGCATCAGCGCGAGCGCCGCGTCGGCGGCCAGGGTGACCACGAGGCCGAGGCGGCTGCTGACGGCGCCGTCGACGCGGTGGGTGCCGGGGTCGTCGAGCAGCACGCGCACCCCGACCTCGCCGGTGCGGACGGCCTGCTCGAAGACGTCCTCCTCGACGTCCGCGGTGAAGGAGGCGCCGTCGAGGGCGTACCGCAGGAGGTGCCCGCCGCCGGCCTCGCGGTGCGCCTCGACGGGCGCGACGCGGTGGACTCCCTCCGCGGCGAGCCGCCGGTCGAGGTAGAGGCCGTGCAGCACCGGCAGGTTGATCAGCAGGGCGGCGACCACGACCAGGAGGGTCGGGGTCCACCGACGTCGGGGGGCGGCCACCGGCCCAGTATCCCGGCCGAGTGCTCCGGCCCGGTGTCCCGCAGCAGGCCGGAGCGGACGCCCCCGCCCTCCCCCCACGGTCGAGCGGGGACGTCGTGCCCGGCCGCGTCGCGGCCGCCGGGCGAGCACACAGTAGGGCGGTCAGCCGCGCCGGTCCATCACCGCGACAGCTGGTCCTGACCGGGCCGGCGCAGGTCCGCGGTGGCGGCGGCGAGCGCCGTCACCCGCGCCCAGTCGCCGGCGGCGAGCGCGTCCCTCGGCGTGAGCCAGGAGCCGCCGACGCAGGCGACGTTGGGGAGGTCGAGGTACGCCGCGGCGTTGCCCGGGGTGATCCCACCGGTGGGGCAGAAGCGCGCCGCGGGGACCGGCGAGGCGACCGAGGACAGGAACGCCGTCCCGCCCGAGGCCTCGGCGGGGAAGAACTTCATCTCGGTCCGGCCGCTCTCGAGCACCGCGAGCACCTCCGAGACCGTCGCCGTGCCGGCCAGGTACGGCAGCCCGGTGTCGTCCATCGCGCCCAGCAGGCTCATCGTGGCGCCGGGCGAGACGAGGAACTGCGCGCCGGCGGCCAGCGCGTGCTCCGCCAGGTCGGGCGTGGTGACCGTGCCTGCGCCGACGAGCACCTCCGGCACCTCGGCCGCGATCGCCCGGATCGCGTCAAGCGCGACCGGCGTGCGCAGGGTCAGCTCGACGACGGGCACTCCGCCGGCAGCCAGCGCGCGGGCGACCGGCACGGCCTGCGCGACGTCGTCGACCACGACCACCGGCACGACCGGGGTGTGCGCGGCGATCTCGTCGAGGAGGCCGGGGGTGGGGACGTCAGACGGGCTGGACA
>NZ_JAANMS010000018.1 GCF_011250565.1 Nocardioides sp. IC4_145 | reverse complement strand
GGCGCCGGCCCCGCACGCCCCCGACACATCGATCCCTCCGGCTCCGACCGCCCCCGCCTCCCCGATCGTTGCTCCCTCGACGAGCGCGACGGCGGCCGTGGGCGCCTGCACCCCGGCCGGCCTTGCGGAGGACGCCGCGACGGTGACCGAGGGCCACCTCGACTTCGGGGTCAAGGTCGTCGGAGGAAGGCTCCAGTCACGCATCAAGGACGACCGCACCGACCCGGCGCGCTGGATCCGGCCCGACAAGGTGCTCCTGTCACTGCAGGAGGCATCGCAGCAGCAGGTCCCCGACGGGGAGACGTACTCGTTCCTGGGCCGGCCGGGCGCGACCGTCTGGTCGATGGGACAGACCCAGCAGCCGGGTGTGCCGTGGCTGGGCTGGAACACCCAGCACCCGACCGCGCTGGCGAAGATCCAAGGCGCCACCACCTGGCGGCTGCGTGGCGTCGAGGGGTCGGGCGAGCTCTTCGTCCACCAGACCGGCGCCTTCGGCGGCGTGGAGAAGCTGCTCGGCACGACGACCGGGTGGCCGCGGACGCTGCGGATCCCTCCGAACGTCCACGCCCACGCGACCTGGTCCTTCACCCGGCCCGGCACCTATCGCGTCGACACCCGGCACGTCGCCACGCTGGAGGACGGCCGAAAGGTCACGAGCGACGCCTCGCTGTTCTTCCTCGTGGGCCCGTGCGGCGACGCCGGCGGTGGTCAGGACGGCGGCCAGGACGGCGGCGGCTCGCCCGACGCGCCGGGCGCCCCGGTCGCGCCGGTGGTGCCCGGCGGCCCGGGTGCCGCCCCGGGCGCGGGTGCAGCGCCGCCGGGCATCGGCGCCGCGCTGCCGCCTCCGGCCGCTCCCGCACCCGCGCCGGCTGCTCCGCGCACGACGACGTGCCTGCCGCCGGCCGAGAGCAGTGGCGGACCCGGACCGGCCGGTCAGGCCCCCGGGCAGGGCACGGCGCCGAGCGCGGGCACCCCCGTGACCGACGGTCACTTCGACTTCGGGCCGCGCGTCGAGGGCGGCCGACTGGTCGCCCGGGTGAAGGACGACCGGACGCAGCCGCCGGCGTGGGTCGATCCGTCCTCGGTGACGTTCGTGCTGGGCGATGCGGCCGAGCAGCACGTTCCGGCCGGCCCCACATACGGCTTCCTCGGCGCGGCCGGGGACCCCATCTGGTTGATGCCGCAGACGCAGGCTTCCGGCATCCCTTGGCTGGGCTGGAACACCCAGGACGAGGGGCTGCGGTCCGCGGCGACCGGGACGGTGCGGTTCACGCTGGACGCCGTCTCCGGCCCGGGGCGTCTGGCCGTCTACCTCACCGACTCCTTCGGTGGGGTGGGCGAGAAGGTCTTCGGCAACATCGCCGGCTTCCCCTCCAGCGTCGAGGTGCCGCTGAACGTCCACGCCCACGGCAACTGGGCCTTCACGGCGCCCGGCACCTACCGGGTCTCCTTCACGATCTCCGCCGACCTGGCGAGCGGTCGGGTCTCGGACCGAGCGAGCTTGACCTTCCAGGTGGGCGGGGCGGCGGCTCAGCGCTCGGTAGTCGGTCCGGAGCAGGCCGCGGTGCCCGGAAGGGCGCTGACGAGCAACCCCGTGAGCCGCCTGGCACCGGTCGCAGTCGCCATCGATCGGGACAACGCGACGCGCGACGTCGCTGCTGCGGACGACACCGCGGTGCCGACGAAGGCCGCGGAGACCCGCGCGCGCGACTGCGTCCTGCCCGACACCGGGGCCGACCCGGTCCTGAGCGCGCTGCTGCCGGTGGGGCTCGCCTCGGTCGTCCTGGGCGCGTGGCTGATGGTGCGGCGGCGACCCGGTGTCCGCTAGTCCCCGGCGGCGCGGCGGCGCGGCTCGGCTCGTCGTCGCTGCCGCGGCGGTGCTCGCCGCTGCGGGGTGCGCGTCGGCCCCCGGCCTGTCCGACCACGACGGACGGTTGCAGGTGGTCACCACGACCGGGTTGCTCGCCGACCTGGTCCGCAACGTCGGAGGGGAGCACGTCAACGTCGTCTCGCTCGTCCCGGACCGTGAGGACCCCCACTCCTACGAGCCCACGCTCCGGCGCGCCCGGGACGTCGTGTACGCCGACGTGGCGTTCAGCAACTACCTCCTCCTGGAGCAGCACAACGTGATCAAGACGCTCGACGCCAACCTGCGCGACGACGCCGTGAACGTCTCGCTGGCCGAGGACGCGGTGAAGTACGCCGCCGAGATCATCCCGCTGGTCGAGAACGTCAACCTGGACACGATCTGGCTCGGCCTGCGCGCCGCGGGCGACGGCGCGGCGTACGGCGCCGACCGCTCGTCCGACGTCCTGCTCAGCGCCACCGCCCTCGACGGCCCGGGGCGCATGGTCGGCTACCTCACCGGGTCGTTCGGCGACCCCGAGGTGTACTTCGACAGCGGGGACGGGTTCGACGCCGGTGACGGCTTCCGCGACGACACCGCCCTGCTGCCGGTCGACGCGCACACCCACATGTCCTGGGCGTTCACTGAGCCAGGCGTCTACGAGCTCACCGTGCAGGCGCGCATCCAGGTCGACGAGCGCAGCGCGTCCCAGCCACTGGGGGAGTCGACGGTCCTCTTCGCGGTCGGCGTGCCGCCGGGTTCGGCGGCACCAGGGCGCACCGTGCTCGGCGAGGGGCACGCGGACATCACCGTCGACCTCGACACCGGCGGGCTTGAGGTGAGGCACGACCCCGAGGGCGGTGGCGAGGGCGCCCAGCAGGTGCACCGGCTCGAGGACGTGGTGATCGACGTCCCCACCACCGCCCTGGCCGAGGTGCCGGGCGACCGCCGGCTCGGCTTCCTCGGCCGTCCGGGCGATGCGCTCTACCAGCTGCCCCAGGCGGTGCTCGGCAAGCACGTGCACGGGGAGATCGACCCGCACCTGTGGCAGGACGTCGGCAACGTCATGGCCTACACCGAGCTCATCCGCGACACGCTCGCCGGCGCCGACCCCGAGCACGCACTGGCGTACCGCGACCGGGCGGAGGCCTACCTGGAGGAGCTCGCCGCGCTGGACCGGCACGTCCGGGAGACGATCGGCGACATCCCGGAGGACCGTCGCTACCTGGTCACGACCCACGACGCCTTCGCCTACCTCGCCCAGGCCTATGACCTGCGGATCGGGGGCTTCGTCACCCCGAACCCGGCCGCCGAGCCGTCGCTCGCGGACCGGCGCAAGCTGGGCGAGGCCATCCGCACCCTGCAGGTCCCGGCCGTGTTCGTCGAGCCGAACCTGCAGGCCCGAGCCTCGGTGCTGACCGAGGTCGCGACCGAGGAGGACGTCGCCGTGTGCCCGATCTACGGCGACACCTTCGACGAGGACGTCACCACCTACGTCGAGCTGGTGCGTTTCAACGCCCGCTCCCTGCACGACTGCCTGGCCTAGTGCCCGCCCCACCGGCCGACGCGTGCACGACGCCGCTCGGCGTCCCAGCCCCGCACATCCGACGAGAACGGTTTCCGATGCCACTGATCCGCAGCACAGGCGTGCGCCCCTTCCTCACCTCGGTCGGCTGCGTCCTGGTGGCCACACTCGTGCTCGCCGCTCCGGCCCGGGCGGTCGCCGAGCCCTCCGGCGCCCCGGGTCACCGTGGGTCGGCCACTCCTTCCGACGGGCTCTCCCAGAGCATCGAGGAGGACCAGGCCGTCTCCGAGGAGGACACCGTGCTTTCGCTCGGGCACGTGGACCTCGGTCCTCGCTACGTGGACGGCGCCTGGACGTTGATGGTGCACGACGACACCGACGCGGACGGTTCGGTGTGGCGTCCGCTCGAGCACGCCGTCGTGCAGGTGTCCGACTCCGCGACCCGAGAGGTGCCGAACGACCCGGCGTACGGCTTCCTGGGCGTCGAGCCCGGCGCGCCGGTCCACGTCGTCCCGCAGACCCAGGACCCCGACGTCGTCTGGCTGGGCTGGAACACCCAGGACCCGCAGGTGATGGCGTCGGTCGACCGGGGCGTCACCCTGTCCCTCGCGGGGGTCGAGGGCCCGGGTGACCTGCTCGTCTATCTCCAAGACGGCGGGTTCGGCGAGCCCGACGTGCTTTGGGACTCGCGGTCCGCCGAGGAGCAGGAGCTGTGGGTGGACGTCAACACGCACACGCACGCGAACTGGGTCTTCACCCGCCCGGGGGTCTACCTGGTGTCGATCCGCGCAAACGCCACGCTCGTCGACGGCAGTGAGGACGAGGCCGTCGGGACGGTCCGGTTCGCCGTCGGTGACGGCACCGCGACGGAGGACGCGTTCGCGGCCGATGCGGGGCCGACTCCTGCGAGCGTCGCCACCGCGACGGAGGCGCCGGAGGCGGACCGGGCCGCCGACGCGGGCACGACCGGACAGCTCCCGGCCGTGCTCTGGGTGCTGATCGCGGTCGGCGGCGCGCTGGCGGCCGCCGCTGTGGTGCTCTCGCTGCGCGGCCGCCGCGTGCGCGAGCAGGCGCGCTCGGAGGCAGCGCGATGACGTCGCCGACGGTGCCCTCGACGGCCCACGCGACGCCCTCCCCGACGTCCGCTGCCGGTGCCGGGTTGGAGGTCCGGGGTCTCGACGTGGACCTGGGCGGCCGGCCGGTGCTCCACGGCGTCGATCTCACGGTGCGGCCCGGGGAACTGGTCGGCCTCATCGGACCCAACGGTGCCGGCAAGACCACGCTGCTGCGCAGCGTGCTCGGCCTGACGCCACGACGGCGTGGCCAGGTCGCTGTCGAGGGCCGTGCGGTTCGTCCCCGACGCGGCGACATCGGCTACGTGCCGCAACGGCACGAGTTCGCCTGGGACTTCCCGGTCTCGGTCGAGCAGGCCGTGCTGACCGGTCGGGTCGGCTCGTGGTGGCCGGGCCGGCGGCCACGGGTGGAGGACTGGCGAGCAGTCGACCGCGCGCTCGGGCTGGTCGACATGACCGGGCTCCGGCGCCGGCAGGTCGGACAGCTCTCCGGCGGCCAGCGGCAACGCGTCCTGGTCGCCCGCGCCCTCGCCCTGGACCCCGGCGTCCTGCTCCTGGACGAGCCGTTCACCGGCTTGGACCTCCCGACCCAGGAGTCGCTGCTGTCGATGCTGGGGGCAATCGTCGCGGACGGCCGCGCCGTCCTGATGACCACCCACGACATCGCTTCCGCCTTGTTCACCTGCTCGCGCCTCGTGCTGCTCAACCGCACGGTGGTCGCCGCCGGAAGCGCCGACGAGCTGCGGGTCCGTCCCGACGTCTGGGTGGAGACGTTCGGCGTCGCAGCCGACAGCCCGTTCCTGCGTGTGGTGGAGGCCCGCTGATGTCGCTGCTCGACTTCCTCTCGGACCTGGGCAACCCCGACCTGCGGTTCCTGCCCAAGGCGCTCGCCGTCGCACTGATGTCGTCGGTCGTGTGCGGGGTAGTGGGGTGCTACGTGGTCCTGCGAGGCATGGCGTTCATCGGTGATGCCGTGGCGCACGCCGTGTTCCCGGGCCTCGCCGTGGCCTTCGTCGTCTCGGGCAACCTGATCCTGGGCGGCACCCTCGCCGGCGTGGTGACCGCGGTGCTCATCGCCGTCTTCAGCCAGACCCGGCGGCTGCGCGAGGACTCCGTCATCGGGGTGTTCTTCGTGGCCTCGTTCGCCCTCGGCGTCGTCATCATCTCCCGGGCGCCCGGGTACGCCGGCTCGTTGCAGCAGTTCCTCTTCGGGTCGCTCGCCGGTGTCCCCGACAGCGACCTGGTGGTGATCGGTGTCGTCGGGGTCGTCGTGCTGGGCCTGCTCATGATGCTCCACCACCAGCTGGTTGCGGTGACGCTGGACCGGGACGGCGCTCGAGCGCTCGGCCTGCCGGTCCTCGTCTACGACCTCGTGCTCTACGTGCTGGTGACCCTGGCGGTCGTCATCTCGGTCCAGACGATCGGCAACGTGCTGGTGCTCGCGCTGCTGGTGGCGCCGGCGGCGACCGCCCGCCTGCTGACCGACCGGCTCGGGGTGATGATGGGGCTCGCGCCGGCCATCGGCTGCACGGCGGCCGTGGTCGGCATCTACGTCTCCTGGTCGTGGGACCTACCGGTTGGTGCCAGCGTGGTCCTGGTGCTGGCCGCGTTCTTCCTGCTCGCCTGGCTCCTCGCGCCTCGGCACGGTGTGGTCGCCGCGCGGGTGCTGGACCGACGAAGCCGTCGGCCGGGGACCGACGGACCTCTCCCGGTCCCGCCGGGCCGACCGGTCGAGCACCCACCGGCCCGCCTGCTGGGGACCGATCGGGGCTAGGCCCGGTCGGGGTGGTCCCGCACCGGCGCCGCGCCGGGAACCTCCAGCGGGAATGAGGATCGTCCTCGATACTGCCGTGGTGTCCACTCCTGCGCAGGTTGAGACGGCGTCGTCGCGGCCGTCCGCCCGCGGGTGGCAACCCGCGCTCGTGGCGCTGCTCGTGGTCGGGGGCCTGCTGAGCCAGCGCTGGCTCGGCCCGATCGACGACGAGGCGCTCGGCACCTGGTGCACGATGTTCGTCGCCGTTGTGGTCCAGTCGGCGCCGTTCCTTCTCGCCGGCGTCGTGCTCTCCGCCCTGATCGCCACGCTGCTCTCGGCCCGGGTGCTACGCCGGGTCGTGCCGGCGAACCCGGTCCTCGCGGTTCCCGTGGCCGGCATCGCCGGCGTCGGCCTGCCGGGCTGCGAGTGCGCAGCGGTCCCGATCGCGGGCGGGCTCATGCGGCGTGGAGTCGCGCCGGCGGTGGCCCTCACCTTCCTGCTGGCTGCCCCTGCGGTGAACCCGGTCGTGCTGGTCTCGACGGCTGTCGCGTTCCCCGGCGAGCCGAGGATGGTGGTGGCCCGCTTCCTGGCGTCGCTCGCGACGGCGGTCCTCGTCGGCTGGTGGTGCCTGAGCCGCGGTCGACGGCTGCCGATCCGGCTGCCCCGCATCGGTGCGGAGCACCCGACCCGCCGGTTCGCCGACAGCGTCCGTCACGACTTCCTGCACGCGTCGGGCTTCCTGGTGCTCGGTGCGATGCTGGCCGCCGCGGCCAACACGTTCGTGCCGCGGACGGTCATCGAGACGGTCGCGGGGCAGGCTGTCGTCGGTGTGCTGACCTTGGCGGTGTTCGCCTTCGTGGTCGCGCTGTGCTCGGAGTCCGACGCCTTCGTGGCCGCGAGCCTCACCGCCTTCTCCGACACCGCGAAGCTGGCGTTCCTGGTGGTGGGCCCGGCCATGGACGTCAAGCTCGCCGCGATGGAGGCCGGGTACTTCGGCGGAGCGTTCGCCGCCCGCTTCGTCCCGGTCGTCGTGGTCACGGCCGTCGCGATGGCCGCAGCGGTGGGGTGCTGGCTGCTGTGAGACCGATGACCCAGGGCATCGCGCTCGGCTTCCTCGGTGCCGTGCTGGTGCGAATCGCGGTGGAGGGTGTCCACGTGCGCTACGTCGCCGACTGGATGCGGTGGCCGGTGCTCGTCACGGGTGGCCTGCTCGTCCTGCTGGCACTGCGACCGCTGCTCGGGTTCGACGACGAGGACGAGGACCACCACGCCGCCGCGGACGGCGCGAACGCGCACCGCGTGCCCCCCGTGACCTGGCTCCTGCTGCTGCCGAGCATGGTCGTCTTCGTGGTCAACCCACCGGCCCTCGGTGCCTACCTGGCCGAGCGGCGCGCCGACGAGGCACTGCCCGCAGCGCCGGCCAGCGCGTTGGGGCCGCTGCCCGCCGCTGACCCGGTGGAGGTCGACCTGGAGGACATGGCCTGGCGTGCCTACGAGGGCGGTGGGGGTCTCGCCGGGCGCACCGTGCTGCTCCGCGGCTTCGTGAGCACGGACGACCGGGGCAGCTGGTACGTCACGCGGATGATGGTCGGCTGCTGCGCCGCGGACGCCCTCGCCGTCCGGATCGGCGTCCTCGGCGCCGCCGCGCCGCCGCGTGACACCTGGGTCGTCGTGACCGGGCAGTGGGTCCCGGGCACCGGCACGCCAGAGAGCAGGACGGCCGTCGTGGCCGTGGAGATACGGGAGGTCGCCCCCGGAGTCCACCTACCGCTGAGGCGCGTCCGCGGCGGGCGTGACCGGCAGCCGGTAGCGGGTGATCCGCGCGCTGTTGCCCACGACCGCGATCGAGGACGCGTTGTGCAGCACGGCCGCGACCACGGGGGAGAGGGCCCCGCCGGCGCCGACGACCAGACCCGCGGCGTTCACGGCGATCGACATCCCGTAGTTCTGCCGGATGACGCGCACCGCCTCGCGGGAGAGATCGCGCAGCTCCAGCAGTCGGCGCAGGTCGTCGCCGGCGAGCGCGACCTCGGCGGCCTCCAGCGCCACGTCGGTCCCGCCGATGCCCATGGCGATGCCGACGTCAGCCAGAGCGAGGGCGGGGGCATCGTTCGTGCCGTCGCCGACCATCGCGACCACGTGTCCCTCCTGCTGCAGCGCCGCGACGACGTCCTGCTTGTCCTCCGGCAGCACCTCCGCGCGCCACTCGGTGATCCCCAGCTCGCTCGCGACGACGGCAGCCACGCGCGGGTGGTCACCGGTCAGCATCACGATGCGTCGTACGCCGTCCGCGCGCAGCGCCTGCAGCACCTCTGCTGCTTCTGGTCGCACGGAGTCGCGCAGGCTGACCAGGCCGGTCAGCCGCCCGTCCACCGCGAGCAGCAGCGGCGTCTCCGCCTCGGTCTGCAGCCGCTCGACCCACCGTGACGCGTCGGCGCCTACCTCGACGCCCTCGCGCCGGAGCAGGTCGAGGTTGCCAAGCAGGAGCACGCGTCCGTCGGAGAAGGTGCGCATGCCGAGGCCGAGCAGGACCTCGCACTCCTCGTGCGGCGGGATCGCGATGTGCCGCTCCTCCGTCGACCGGATGACGGCCTGGGCGAGGGGGTGGCGGGAGTGGATCTCCGAGCTCGCGGCGTAGGCGAGCACCTGCTCGGGGTCCCAGTCGTCGCGGAAGGACACGACGTTGGTGACGACGGGTCGGCCGACGGTGAGCGTGCCGGTCTTGTCGAAGACCACGGCGTCGACGCGGGCGGCGGCCTCGAGGTGGGACCCGCCCTTGACCAGGATCCCGCGCCGGGCGCCGTTGCCGATGGCGGCGCTGATCGCGGTCGGCGTCGCGAGGCCGACGGCGCACGGGCAGGCGATGAGCAGCATCGTCATCGCGCGTCGCACGTCGCGCGTCGCGACCAGCGTGGCGAGGGAGAGCGCGAAGGACGCCGGGACGAAGCGGCGGGAGAAGTTCTCGCCCACCGTCTGCGCGGGGGCGCGGTCCTCCTGCGCCTCCTCGACCCGGGCGATCACCCGACCGATGGCGGTGTCGCGGCCGACCGCGGAGGCCCGGACGACCAGGCGGCCCCGCATCACGACGCTCCCGGCGTGGACCTGCTGGCCCGCCTCGACCGCCACCGGGAGGTTCTCGCCGGTGATGGCGGACTGGTCGAGGACGCCGTCGCCCTCGATCACCACGCCGTCGACCGGCACGGCCACGTGCTGGTGGACCACGACGTCGTCACCCACCCGCAGCGCGGTGATGTCGACCAGCTCCTCGGTGCCGTCGGCGCGCCGCACCCAGGCGTCGCTCTGGGTCCCGGTGAGCAGGTCGCGGATGGCGCGGCGGGTGCGCCGCAGCGTGAGGTCCTGGAGGTACTCGCCGATGTTGAGCAGCCAGAGGACGGTGAGCGCGACGACGTTCTCGCGCAGCACCAGGCTGGCCACGGTCGCTGCCGACACCAGGGCGTCGGTGCCCGGAGCCTTGCCGCCGGCGAGCCCGCGCAGGCTGCCCCGCAGGAACGGGTAGCCGGTGAAGATGGTGACGCCGGTCGCGACCGTCCGCGACGAGGGACCGAGCAGGGGTGGTCGACGGGCGACGTACCGCCGGCCGCCCAGCAGGAGGAGCGCGGCGCCGCCGACGACCATCCGGGCCAGGTCGCCGTTGGACACCTCGGCCGACCGGGGAGCGCGGGGAGGTGCCTTCTCGACCCGGGTGGCGATCGCGCTGCTGACGGCGGTCAGCACCTCGTCGTGGTCGCAGGCGTCCGGGCGGAACCACACGACGACCGAGCCGGTCCGCGGATAGGCGTGGACGGCCCGGACGCCGGAGACCTGCTCCACGGCCTCCTCCACCGCGACGGCGCGACCGGCAGATCCCCGCAGCCACGCCGCGGCGTACCGTGCCCGGCCCGCCGCCTCGCTCCGCGCGACGACCTCGACCTGCCCGGGGCCGGCGGGTCCGGCCGGGAGTGGGAGGACGGTCCGCGCCATCAGTGGTCGTGGTCGTGAGCCACGTCGCCGACGCCCGGCGGCGGGGACTGCTCGCCGGTGCGGGCCCGTGCCTCGGCCACGAGGTCACCCGTGGCCAGGCGGAGCTGCTCGGCGGCGACCTCGGCCCTCCGCTTGCCGCGGATGCCCCACGCGAACGCGGTGACCGCGCCCTCGTGCAGCCCGTCCCGGGTGATGGTCGTCCGGACGGCGTCGTACGCCGCCGCGCCGACGAGGCCGGTGAGCAGGGTCGAGCCCGCCCTGGTGAGGATCCGCACGTGCGTCACTCCTTCGCAGCGCCGTGACGGCGCAGGGTGCAATTGAGAATGACTCTCAGTATAGTCACGTGCATGAGTGCACGACGACACCGCCCCGGCCCGCGGCTCCCGGCCCGCACCCGTCCGAACGCCCTCCTCGCCGCGGGGGCCGAGAACGTCACCTACCGTGACGTCGACCTCCTGCGGACGTTCGTCAGCGACCGAGGAACGATCCGTGCACGGAGGCTCACCTGCCTCACCCCGCGCCAGCAGCGGGAGGTGAGCCGGGCGGTCAAGACGGCCCGGGAGATGGCGCTGCTGCCGTACGTCTCGCGACTGCGGTGAGCGGTCCTCGGCAGGACGGCCGCCTGGTGACCCTGGTGGCCGTCTGCGGCGGGGAGCAGTGCGCCGGCGCGACGGAGCCTGCCCTGCAGCAGCTGCGTCCGCTGGTACGTCGTGTGCCGGGCGCGATCCTGGTGCGGACGCCGTGCCTGGCCGCGGGCTGCGGGCGAGCAGACGCGCCCGAGGGGGCCCACGGCGCGGTCGTCCGGGTGCAGCGTTGCCGGCGCGACACGGACGGGCTGCGGCCGGTCGGTCGGCCGGTCGAGATCAAGGCCACTGATCCCGAGGGGTGCGCCCGCACGGTGTCGGCCTGGCTCCGGGCAGGGCAGGTCCTGCGCTGGCCGGCCTAGCGCGAGGCCGCCGCGGACGACGAGAGCCGGACCCCTCGGGGTCCGGCTCTCGATGCGTGCCAGGGCGTGGGCGGTGGTCAGCCCTGCCGGGCCTTGAGCCGCGGGTTGCGCTTGTTGATGACGTAGGTGCGGCCGCGACGGCGCACCACCTGGGAGCCCGGCTGCTTCTTCAGCGAGCGGAGCGAGTTGCGGACCTTCATCGTCCCTCCTTCCTGATGGCCCCGGTCGTGGGGTCGACGAGGCCGCGGTGGACGGCCGCGACGAGGTTGCGCGGCACGCGGTAGCGCTCGCCCTCGACGGTCACCGTCACCAGCGAGGGTGCGGTGGCCTTCCACTGCGAGCGTCGGTGTCGGGTGTTGCTCCGCGACGTCCTGCGCTTCGGTACTGCCATGGGTGACCTCCTGGTCGTGGGAGCCGGTGGCTCCGGTCGGTGCCGGTGATCCGGGCTGTCGTGCTCAGGCCACGTCGCGGATGGGGCCGAGCCACGGCTCGAACCCGTCCTCGCCGAGGTTCCAGGACGTCGCCGCGGCCTCGTCGGGCCTCAGCAGCACGGCCTCGAAGGCGTGGCGGACCTTCGTCGGCGCGACCCCGATCCCGGTCATCACCAACCGCGTCCGCGGGACGTCGGCGCCCCAGCCGTGGGCGTCGCCGATGCTGAGCTGGCCGCCCGATCCGTCCCACAGCAGGACGCGGCCGGGACGGGTCGGCAGCCAGAAGGCGCCGCGTGAGCGGTGGCCGTCCCCGGCGAGCGTCTCGAGGTGGTCCAGGAGGCGCTCGGGGTGGAACGGATGCGGTGTGGACAGGTCGATCCGCCACACGAGGGCCGAGTCGACGGGGTCGATCGCCGCGTCGATGACCGGGCCGGTCCAGGCGAGGGTGCGGTGGTGGTGGTGGGCCGGGCCGGTGAGCCGGCCGGCGTCGAGGTGCTCGGTGCCGGCGATCACCGCGGCGTCGGGACGCACCAGGGCGCGCAGCAGCTCGAGAGCGACCTCGTCGGTCAGGCCGCAGGTGACCGCGACGTCGGAGCGCTCGACCATGGCGCACCCGACCTCGCCGACGCCACGGCGGTCGTCCGGGCCGGTGTGGTCGTGACGCTCCGCGAGCAGGTCGTCGCCGAGGAGGTCGTCGACCAGGGTGGGGCCGCTCAGGGCCGTCACCACGCTCGCCACCCGTAGGTGGCGCGCCAGGCGGGTGTCGTTCGCCAGCACGTGGCACAGCTGGTCGGCCTCGGCGCCGACCGGCAGGTGGGCCACGACCGTCGACCAGCGCCCGGAGCGGGCGACCCGCTCCAGGGTCGGCAGGACGTCCTCGCGGAGCGCGCAGCTGACGCACGCGTGCGCGAGATCGATCTCGTCCTCCTCGACCACGCCCGTCACGTCGCTGACGACGCGCCGCAGCACGCTGCGGTCCACGTCGATCGAGTGGCGGACCACGACGGCGCCGGGGAGGTCGAACTGCAGTCCCACCGTCGCGGCGGCCATCGCGTCGCGATCGACGCCGGTGATGACGACGACGGGCGTCCTCACGATCCCGCCCCGTAGCGCCGACGGAACCGCTCGACCCGGCCCTCGCTGTCGAGGGACCGGGCGGTGCCGGTCCAGAACGGGTGGCTGTAGCGGGTCACGTCCACGTCGAAGACCGGGTAGCTCACGCCGTCCAGCTCGACCGTCCCCCCGGGGTCCTTCGCCACCAGCGTCGACCGGGTCAGGACCAGGTCGCCGGTGGACCGGTCGCGGAACACCACCGGACCGTACGGCGGGTGGATGCCGTCACGCATGCCTTCCTCCTGTGCAATAATGAGAATCGTTCTCACTACCGTACACCGTTCGGAGGTTGCATGTCACGCCACTGCCAGGTGACCGGGCGCACGCCCGGCTTCGGCCACCACGTCTCCCACTCCCACCGCCGCACGAACCGGCGCTTCGACGTCAACGTCCAGCGCAAGCGCTACTGGGTGCCGTCGCTGGGCCGCAACGTCACGCTCCGCGTGAGCGCCCGTGGCATCAAGGTCATCGACGTCCGCGGCATCGACGCCGTGGCCGCCGAGATCCTGCGACGTGACGGGCGGATCTGATGGCGCGCCGCGGCAACGACCTGCGCCCGATCGTCAAGCTGCGCTCGACGGCCGGCACGGGCCACACCTACGTCACCCGCAAGAACCGCCGCAACGACCCCGACCGGTTGGTGCTGCGCAAGTACGACCCGAAGGTGCGCCGGCACGTCGACTTCAAGGAGGAGCGCTGATGGCCAAGAAGAGCAAGGTCGCCGCTCAGCGGCGCCGCGAGCAGGTCGTCGCCCGGTACGCCGAGCGGCGCGCCGCCCTGAAGGACACGATCCGGACCGCCGAGCCCGGCTCGCTCGAGCACAGCGCGGCCGTCCGCGCACTCTCGCGACTGCCGCGGGACAGCTCGCCGGTGCGGCTGCGGAACCGTGACCAGGTCGATGGGCGTCCGCGTGGCCACCTCCGCAAATTCGGCGTCTCGCGGATCACCTTCCGCGGGATGGCGCACCGGGGCGAGCTGCCGGGGGTGACCAAGTCGAGCTGGTGACCACAGTCCGGGCGGGCGGCCGGGCAAGCCGCCGGTACGGTGGGCACGTGCCCCGCAAGACCGACTCCGCGTCCCCGCCGGAGCAGGCAGCCCCTGCCACCCGTAGCACCCGCCAGCGCCGCGCGCTTGTAGCTGAGCTCTCCGCCAGCGACGGGTTCCGCAGTGCGCAGGACCTCCACCACGCCCTGCGCCAGCAGGGGGAGTCGGTCGGTCTCGCCACCATCTACCGGGCGCTGCAGGCCATGGTCGACTCCGGCGAGCTCGACACCGTCAAGGCGGACGGCAACGAGGCGGTGTACCGGTTGTGCAGCCAGGCTCATCACCACCACCTCGTCTGCCGTCAGTGCGGCCGGACGGTCGAGGTCTCCGGCCCCGCCGTCGAGCGGTGGGCCAGCAAGGTGGCCGAGGAGCACGGCTTCACCGAGGTCGACCACACCCTCGAGCTCTTCGGCGTGTGCCAGGCGTGCCAGTCGGCCGGATAGCTGCACCAGTCGCCGACGGGCGCGCGCCGAGGGGCGGCGTGCTGCGCAGCGTGCGCTGGGGCGCACGTCCAGCAGCACGAGGCCGGACGCGCGCAGCTCAGGCGAGCTCGCTCATGATCGCCGGCACCTGGGCGGGGAGCTCGCGGGACAGGTAGCCGAGCGGACCGACCGCGGCGGCCAGGCGCTCGCCGCACCGGGCGTGGACGTAGCCGCCCCATGCGGCCGCCTGCGCCGCCTCGGCGCCCCGGCCGAGCAGTCCCGCGACGATGCCGGCCTGCACGTCGCCGGAGCCCGAGGCACCCAGCCCGGGGCCGCCGCCCTCGATCGTCCAGGAGTCGCCGTCGGGCGTGACGACGTGCTTCTCGGTGCCGCCGCAGACCACCACGACCCGGCTGCGTGCGGCGACCTCGCCCGCGACGCCGACCGGGTCCGCGGCCACCTCGTCGTCCTCGACGCCGGCCGTCTGCGCGAGCTCGGAGGGGTTCACGGTCAGCACGGCGCGGCCCTCGAGATGGTGCAGACCGTCCGGGTGCGCGGTGAGGTACGCCGATCCCAGCGCGTCGAGGACCAGCGCGAGGTCGAGGCGGGGCAGGACGCCCTCGAGCAGCGCGACCGCGTCGTCGGGGTCGACGAACCCGGGCCCGGCCAGCAGCACGTCGGCCGAGCCGCAGTCGTCGACGACCTCGTCCGCGGCGCTAGGGTCGATCCGCCCCGCAGCGTTGGCGTCCAGCGGCAGCACGCCGACCTCGGGTGCCGCGACGGCGAGCGCGGAGACGACCCCGTCGAGCGTGGCTGCGGTGACCTTGCCGGCCCCGGCGCGCAGCGCGGCCTCGGCGGCGAGCAGCACGGCGCCCGGCGACCGACGCGACCCGGCGAGCAGGACGACCCGGCCGCGCGCGTTCTTGTCCTCGCCCGGGTCCGGCAGCGGCCAGCCGCGCAGGAGGCCGGGGGTGACGATCCTCGGAGCGGGGGAGTGCTCAGGAGGCATCGTCGGCCGCCCCCTGCGACTCCTCGTGGGTGACGTCGACGTCGATCCGGTCGACGGCCGTGGTGTCGGCGAAGGAGTCCAGCTCGAGGTAGCGGCCGTCGCGGCGGTAGGTCGTGACCGAGGCGTTCGGGATCCGCATCCGGCGGTCGAGGTCGAGGAGGTCGGTCTCCTCGATGCCCTCCAGCACGTAGCGGAACGTCATGATCACGGCCTGGTGGCTGAACAGCCACACCCGCTCGCCGTCGTACCCGTGCCGCAGGTCCGTCAGCAGGCTCCGCACCCGCTGCGCGACCGCGGCCCAGCTCTCGCCGCTGGGCGGCTGGTAGTAGAACTTGCCGAGCTTGTCGCGCCGCTCGGCCTCCTCGGGGTAGCGGCTGCGGATGCCGAGCCCGGTGAGCCCGTCGAAGACGCCGAGGTCGCGCTCGCGCAGCCGCTCGTCGTGCTCGATGTCGAGGTCGAGGCCGTCCAGGGCGATCGCGGCCGTCTCGGCCGCCCGGCGGTACGGCGACGCGACGACCACCGTCTGCCGCCCCACGTCGTCGCGCTCGCCGACCCATCGACCCAGGGCCGCCGCCTGCTCGCGGCCGGTGTCGGACAGCTCCACGTCGGCGTCGCGCGCGGTCAGGTCGAGGACCTCCGCGCCGGCGTCGCGCGCCGCCGCGTCCGCCCGGTTGCCCATCGACTCGCCGTGCCGCACCAGCACCAGCTCCGCCGGCCCCTGCTCCCACCTCGGTCGCACGTCGTCTCCGCTCTCCTCGGGGACACCCGGGTACCCACGTCGCCTGCACGGCACCGCCGCCGTCGTCCCTAGAGTGAGTGCATGACGGCTCCCGACCTCGCGGACTGGCGGACGTACGACGCCCCCACGCTGCCGCGCGTGCTCGACGCGGCGCTGGAGCGGTTCGCGGAGCAGGGCTACCACGGCACGAGCATCCGTGACCTCGCCGCCGAGGCCGGGCTGTCGGTGCCGGGCGTCTACCACCACTACAAGTCCAAGCAGGAGATCCTGCTCGCGCTGATGATGGCGGTCATGGACGAGCTGCTCGAGCGCAGCGCGGCCGCCCTGGCTGACGCGCCCGACGACCCGTCCGCGCAGTTCGACGCGCTGGTGGAGTCGCTGCTGCGCTTCCACATGTTCCGCCGGCGGCAGGCGTTCGTGGGATCCAGCGAGATCCGCAGCCTCGTCCCCGAGAACCGGCAGCGGTACGTCGAGCGCCGCGACGAGCAGCAGCGGATGCTCGACCGGGTCGTCCTCGCGGGCGCCGCCTCCGGGGTCTTCGGTACGCCGTACCCGACGGACGCCGCGCGGGCGGTGGCGTCGCTGTGCGTGGGCGTCGCGTCCTGGTACCGCGAGGACGGGCCCCTGACCCCCGACGAGCTGGTCGCGCGTCACCTCGTCCTGGCGCGGGGGCTCGTCCAGGCCTAACCACGGCCTGACCTGGGCCCGGTCCGGGGGAGCCCGGCGCGCGTTGACGGCGGGCGACGTCCGCTGCCAGAATGACCGAGCGAGCGATCGGTCGGTCGTCTCGCCGACGAGGAGGACAGACGCATGAGTGACCTGGTCAGCCGCACGCGGGAGTTCATCCGCACGAGCGTGCTCCCGCTGGACGACGAGCACGACGGCGACATCGAGGCCGCCGGCGGCGACGAGCTGCGGGTCCGGCTCCAGCAGCAGGCCCGGGACGCGGGCGTCTTCGCGCCCCACGCGCCGGTCGACTGCGGCGGCCAGGGGCTCGGCATGGTCGACCGCTCGGCGGCGTTCGAGGAGGCGGGCTACTCGCTCTTCGGGCCGCTCGCGACCGGTGTCGCCGCGCCCGACGAGGGCAACGTGCACCTGCTCGACCACGTCGCCACCGACGCCCAGCGGGCGACGTACCTCCAGCCGCTGGCGCGGGGCGAGGTCCGCTCGGCCTTCGCGATGACCGAGCCGGCGCCGGGCGCCGGCAGCGACCCGTCGGCGCTGACGACCCGCGCGACGAAGGTCGACGGCGGCTGGGTCGTCAACGGCCGCAAGTGGTTCATCACCGGTGCCGACGGCGCGTCGTTCTTCATCACGATGGCGCGCACGAGCGGCGAGCCCGGCGGCGCCGGCTCCGCGGGCTCGGGCGGCGCGACGATGTTCCTGATGCCCGCCGAGACCGAGGGCCTGCAGGTCGTCCGCCACGTCGGCACGGTGGACCGGTCGATGGTCGGCGGGCACTGCGAGGTGACCTTCACCGACGCGTTCGTGCCGGACTCCGAGGTGCTCGGCGGGGTCGACGAGGGTTTCCGCTACGCGCAGGTGCGCCTCGGCCCGGCCCGGATGACGCACGTGATGCGTTGGACCGGCGCCGCCCGGCGGGCGCACGAGGTGGCGGTGCGGCACGTGGCAGGCCGTCAGGCGTTCGGCTCGCGGCTCGCCGACCTGGGGATGATCCAGCAGATGGTCGCGGACAGCGAGATCGACCTCGCCGCGACCCGCGCGCTGCTGAGGACCGCGTGCGAGGAGCTCGACGCGGGGGAGCGGGCCTCGGCCACCACCTCGATCGCCAAGACGTTCGCCGGCGAGGCGCTGCACCGCGTGGTCGACCGGGCGACCCAGATGTGCGGCGGCCTCGGCGTCTCGACCGAGCTGCCCGTGGCCAAGATCGCCCGCGAGATCCGCCCCTTCCGCATCTACGACGGTCCCTCCGAGGTGCACCGCTGGTCGATCGCCAAGCGCGCGGTGCGCCGGGTCGAGAAGGAGTGGGCGTGAGCGACACCGCCTCCGCGGACCTGTCCGCCGAGGAGCTCGCCGCCGTCGCCGAGGAGATGACCCGCGCCGGTGCGGTCCTCGCCGGACCGCTCACCGCGCGGCTGATCGCCGGTGGCCGCTCCAACCTGACCTACCGCCTCGACGACGGCAGCACCGAGCCCGGCCACGCCTGGGTCATGCGGATGCCGCCGCGGCTCGGTCGCACGCCGTCCGCCCACGACGTGGGCCGCGAGGCGCGGGTGACCGGCGCGCTGGCCGCGGCCGGCTTCCCGGTCGCGCGGCCGGTGGTGGTCGCCGTGGAGGGCGCGACGGCGGTCGGGCTGCCGTTCGCGGTCGCCGAGTTCGTGACCGGCCGCACGGTCCAGTCGCGCACCGACCTCGACGCCCTCGACGACCCCACCCTCGAGGCGACCACGGCGCGTCTCGTCGAGACCCTCGCCGCGCTGCACGCCGTCGACCACGTCGCGGTCGGGCTGGAGCGGTTCGGGCGCCCCGACGGGTACGCCGCGCGTCAGGTGCGCCGCTGGACCGGCCAGTGGGAGATCGTCGGCGACCCGGCGCTCGGTCCGCTCGCCACCGAGCTCGGCGCCCGGCTCGCGGCCACGGAGTTCGACCAGCGCTCGACCGGCGTCGTCCACGGCGACTACCGCATCGACAACACGCTCCTGTCCCTCGACGGGCCGGACGGCCCGCGGGTCGAGGCCGTCGTCGACTGGGAGCTCTCGACCATCGGCGACCCGGTCGCCGACGTCGCGATGATGTGCGTCTACCGCCACCCGGCGCTCGACCTGGTCCTGGGGTTCCCCACGGCCTGGACCAGCGACCGGCTGCCGAGCGCCGACGCCCTTGCCGCGGCGTACGAACGCGCCGGCGGCGTGCCCCTCGTCGACTGGGACGCCCACCTCGCGCTCGGCTGCTTCAAGCTCGCCGTCATCGCCGCCGGCATCGACCACCGCCACCGCGCCGGCGCCACCCACGGCGAGGGCTTCGACACCGCCGCCCGGGCCGTCGAGCCGCTGCTCGAGGCGGGGCTCGCTCGGCTCTGACCAGCGGGCTCCCGGCGGTCACTCCGGGACCTCGCCGGGCAGCACGGCCACGAACGTGGCGCCCTGCCCGGGCGGGGCGGGCTCGAGGCGCAGGTCGCCGCCCTGCTCGACCATGAGCCGGTGGGCGATGTGGAGGCCGATGCCCTGCCCCGTCGAGCTCGGTCCGCGGCGTCCCCAGTCGAAGATGCTGGCGGCCAGGTCCGCCGGGACCCCCGGGCCGTCGTCCCCCACGCGGATCTCGACCGCATCGGCGGAGGGGTCGACCTCGAGGGTGCAGGCGGTGCGGGCGTGCTGCGCTGCGTTCTCCAGCAGGATGTTGACCACCTCGGCGACGTCGTCGGGCCGGCAGAGGGCCTTGACCTGGCTGGGGGCCCAGGCCACCCGACGGCCGCGGGCCCGGTGGGCGGTCACGAGCGGCTCCAGCACGGCGTCGAGGTCGGTCTGCTCGAAGCGGGCCGTGCGCCGGTCGTCCATCAGCCGCTGGAGGCGGGTCGCCTCCGCCTCCATGGCCCGCTCGAGGTGGCGTCGTCGGTCGTCCGGGAGAGCCGGGTTCGTGTGCAGGATCTGAGAGACGTTGGCGATGCCCGCGACGGTCGCCCCGATCTCGTGGAGCCGCTCGCGGTTGACCCGGGCGTCCGCCTCCAGGTGCTCCATCCGCTGGTGCAGGCTGCGCACTGTGCTCCCGTACCGGCGCGTCTTCACCTGCAGCAGCGTCAGGGCGGTGTGGATGAGGACAGCGGCGCCGCCGATCCGCAGGACGGTCGCGACGGCTGCCTCGAGGTCGTCGAATAGGCCGGGCGCCAGGAGCAGCTGGCTGAAGCCGAGGGTGACGGACGCGAGGCCGATCCGTAGCCGCACCCACCCGGGCGAACCGCTCAGGCGGGTCAGGAGCAGCGCGGCACAGGCCTGGCCGACGAACAGCAGGACGGCGAGTCCCTTCAGGGCCGTCCCGGACAGGCCCAGGGAGGGCAGGTCGAGAGCGGCCGCGCGGAGCGCGGTCACGACCGCGCCGACGAGCAGGCCGGCGAGGAACGGGTCGACGCGCAGCGGCCGCCGTGCCGCGAGGACCGTGCCGGCGACGACCAGCGCCTGCACGGCCAGGTCGATCCCGGTCATCCAGCCCGCGTGCGCGGCGAACGAGGTCGGCTGGGCCAGGTGCACGGCGGCCAGGCCGACGCCCTGGGCGCCCACGACCGTGACGCCGGCCGCCAGCCACGCCGTCGTGGGGTTCCCGGACATCCGCCAGCAGACGTAGAACAGCAGGCCTGCGACGAGGACCGACGGGTAGACGAGCAGCTCGTAGGACAACGCCGCGCGGTCGAGGTCGCGTGCGCCGGGCACCAACCAGCCGAGGATCAGCAACGGCACCGTCAGGACGAGGACGAGGGCGAGCACCGTCCGCCCGTCACCGGTGCCGCGGTCCAGCCACCGTCGCATGCTCGGTCCCCCAGACGTCGTTGCCCCGTCGACAGCGGCCGAGCCCCGCCGTCGACGTCGTGCGAGCAAAGGTAAAATGTCCCTTACCCGGTTGTCGCCCTGCGAATGCGCTGAGGGGCCCTCGGCCGGTCGGGGACGTGGTCCCCGCGCTTGCCGGGACCGGCGCACGGGTAGGGGATACCGACCGCGACGGAACCAGGCAGGAGAACAGATGCCCCCCGAGACCATCGCCGGCCGCTACGACGTCGTGCGGGAGGTCGGCCGCGGCGGCATGGGTGCCGTCTGGCTCTGCCAGGACCGCACCCTCGGCCGCCAGGTCGCCGTCAAGCAGGTCGGCGGCCTGCCCGGCGAGTCCACCCCGCACCTGGCGCGCGCGCTGCGCGAGGCGCGGTCGTCCGCGGCGCTCAACCACCCCAACGTCGTGTCGATCTTCGACGCGATCGAGGACGGCGGCCACGTCTGGCTGGTGATGGAGTACCTCCCCTCGCGCAACCTCTCCGAGGTGCTCGCGGAGGGTCCGGTCGAGGTACGCCGCGCGGCCCGCCTCGGCGCGCAGGTCGCCGACGGCCTCGCCGCGGCGCACGCCCGCGGGGTGGTGCACCGCGACGTGAAGCCCGGCAACATCCTGGTCACCGACGACGACGTCGCGAAGATCTCCGACTTCGGCATCGCCCGCACCCTGGGCGAGGAGCAGCTCACCCAGACCGGCATGGTGGCCGGCACCCCGCTCTACTTCTCCCCGGCCCTGGCCCGCGGCGGTCAGCCGACCCCCGCGGACGACGTGTGGGCCCTCGGTGCGAGCCTCTACGCGGCCGTCGAGGGCGAGCCGCCGTGGCCGGCGCAGGAGAACTCGATCGCCATGCTCATGCACATCGTCGGCCACGAGCCGCCGGTGCCGCAGCGGGCCGGCGCGCTGACCGAGCCGATCCGCCGGATGATGTCGGTCGACGCCGGCGCCCGGCCCAGCATGGCCGAGGCCGCGGCCGCCCTCCGCGCGGTCGCCGATGGTCGCGACGCCTCGACGGTGCTGCTGCCGGTCGGCGGCGCGGCCGACGCCACGACGGTGCAGGAGCCGCAGCCCGAGCCGGAGCCCACCCCCGCACCCGCGCCGGTGGCCGCGCCGGCACCCGTGCCCGCCGCGAGCGGGCCCACCGACCCTCGCCGACGGCGTACCGCTCTCGCCCTGGCGGCCGCCGCCGTCGTCCTCGTCGTGGCGCTCGGCGCCGCCCTGCTGAGCGGCGTCCTCGGCGGCGGCGACGACGACCCCGGCACGGCCGGGGACCGCCCCGGCGGCGACCGCTCGCGCTCGCCGAGCGCCACGGCCGAGGAGACCGAGCAGACGGAGGAGACGGAGCCGGCGCAGACGGAGGAGACGGAGGAGACCGCGCCCACCGAGGAGACGAGCGAGCCCGAGACGTCCGAGACCTCGCCGAGCGCCGGGACGCCGCCGGTCAGCAGCGGCGACGGCCCGCAGGTCGTCGAGGACTACTACGCCTCCCTGCCGGATGACACCCGCACCGCCTGGGGCACGCTGTCGCCGGAGTCGCAGGAGTCGGTGGGCAGCTACGGGCGGTACCGCGCTTTCTGGAACACCGTCGACTCCGTCGCCGTCGAGGGCGTCACCGAGGACGACGACGGGTCGCTGCTGGTCGACCTGGTCTACAACGGCTCGGACCGCGAGACCCGCCGGCTGGTCGTCGAGGACGGTGTCATCACCGACGGCGGGGTCGTCTGAGGACTACCGTGGGGGGTGTGCGGCGGTCGTGGCGGTCGGGAGTCGGGGGCCCCACGGCGGCCCTGCTCGCCGGGACCTCGCTCGGTGGCCACGCCCTCGCGGCGTACCTGTGGTGGCGCTGGCGCGGCGCTCAGCACGAGCTGAGCTCGGCGGGTGCGGCGAACCGGCGCGCGGCGGCCGAGGCGAACGAGCGCTACCGCTCGCTGTTCGACTACCACCCCAACGCCGTCTTCTCCCTCGACCTCGAGGGCCGCTTCGTCGAGGCGAACCCGGCCGCCGAACGGCTCAGCGGGTACGCCGCCGACCAGCTGATCGGCATGGAGTTCGCGCGGCTGCTGAGGGAGGAGGACCTCGGCCGTGTGCTGGAGGCGTTCCGCCGGATCCTCGAGCGGCAGGCGCAGCAGCTCGAGACGTCCGTCATCCGGCCGGACGGCACGCTCGCCGAGCTCCGGGTGACCGGGTTGCCGATCGTGCTGGACGACGAGGTCGTGGGCGTCTACGGCCTGGCCGAGGACGTCACCGCCCGCAACCGGATGCAGCGCGAGCTCGACCGGACCCGCCGCAGCGCCGAGCAGGCCAGCGAGGCGAAGTCGATGTTCCTCGCCAACGTCAGCCACGAGATCCGCACCCCGCTGACCGCCGTCATGGCGACCACCGAGTTGCTCGTCGACAGCGGCCTGGACCCCGAGCAGGAGCAGTTCGCCGAGGCCGTCCAGCGCTCGAGCCGCCGGCTGCTGCGGCTGGTCGACGACATCCTCGACTTCTCCTCGATCGAGGCCGGCCGCGCCTCGGTGCACGACGTCGACATCGACCTCCGCGCGGTCGTCGACGACGCCGTCTCCCTGGTGCGCCCGATCGCCGAGGAGCGCGGGCTGGAGCTCTCGCTGACGGTCGATTCCGACCTGCCGCGCCGACTCACCGGCGACCCCGAGCGGTTCGGCCAGGTGGTCGGCAACCTCCTCGACAACGCCGTGAAGTTCACCCCCGAGGGCGCCGTCCGGGTCAGGGTCGAGGTCGCCGAGACGCGGTCGGCCTCTACCAAGGTCCTCGTCCGCGTCGAGGACACCGGCATCGGCATCACCGAGGAGCAGCAGGGCAAGCTCTTCCAGTCCTTCAGCCAGGGCGACTCCTCGATCACCCGGCGGTACGGCGGCACCGGCCTCGGGCTCGCGATCTGCAAGCAGCTCGTCACGCTCATGGGCGGCTCGATCTGGGTCTCCAGCGCTCCCGGGCGGGGCAGCACGTTCGCCTTCGCGGTGCCGCTCGGCCGGGCCGTGGCGTCGCCTCCGGCTCCCTCGGCTGGTTGAGGGGGTCGCGCAGCGACCGTCTCGAGACCCGCCGCGCCGAACCGCCGGCCGTCAGGCCCGGGACGTGACCCAGCGCTGGAGGACCGCCTGCAGCTCGTCGGGGTGGACCGGCTTGGGGACGAAGTCGTCCATGCCCGCGGCCAGGCAGCGGTCGCGGTCGGCGGCGCCGACGCCGGCGGTCATCGCGATGACGGGGGTGCGCCGGCCGTCGGCCTCGCGGCGTCGGAGCTCGGCGGTCGCGTCGTACCCGTCGAGCACCGGCATGTGGCAGTCCATGAGGACCGCGTCGTACGTCCGCTCGGCGAGCATGGTCAGCGCCTCGGCGCCGTCACCCGCGACGTCGGCGGTGTAGCCCCGGGAGGCCAGGATGCCGACCGCGACGAGCTGGTTGATCTCGCTGTCCTCGACGACCAGCAGGTGCCCGCCGCCGGGTACGCCGTCACGGCTCGCCGGAGCCGGGGCAGGCGCGGCCAGGGACTCGCAGGCGACCTCGCGCAGGCGCGCCATGTGCAGCGGCTTGGCGAGCACGGCGCCGATGCCGGCGGCGACGGTGTCGCCGAGGTCGACCGCGGGCTCGGAGGTCAGCAGCACCATCGGCGGGGCGTCGCCGCGCGCGCAGATGCGCCGCGCGAGCTCGAGGCCGTCGGTGCCGGGCATGCACAGGTCGAGCAGCACGAGGGCCGGGCGCAGGCCGCCCGCGAGCAGGTCGAGCGCGGCCGCGGCGCCGTCGGCGAGGGTGACGTCCATGCCCCAGGCGCCGAGCTGGCCCTCGAGCACCAGCCGGTTGGTGGCGTTGTCGTCGACGACGAGCACCCGCCGGCCCGCGAGGTCGTCGCGGCGGCAGGTCGCGGTGGCCGTCGGGGTGTCGTGGGCGGGCTGCATCGGCACGCGGAACCAGAACGTGCTGCCGACCCCCGGCTCGCTGGTGACGCCGAGCGTGCCACCCATCGCGGCGACCAGCTGTCGGCAGATCGCCAGGCCCAGCCCGGTGCCGCCGTACTGCCGGGTGGTCGAGGAGTCGGCCTGGGAGAACGGCTCGAAGATCTGCTCGCGCTGCTCCTCGGCCAGGCCGATGCCGGTGTCTCGTACCTCGAACCGCACGAAGACGGTGTCGTCCGCGCGGCCGTCGAGGTGGGCGGAGACGACCACCTCGCCCTCGTGGGTGAACTTCACGGCGTTCGAGGCGAGGTTGAGCAGCACCTGGCGCAGGCGGGCGGGGTCGCCCCGCAGCGCGGTCGGCAGGTCGGGGGAGCAGTAGGCCAACAGCTCGAGGCCGCGCTGGTGGGCCTGGGCGGTGACCAGCTCGGCGGCGCCCTCGACGACGCTCACGAGGTCGAGGTCGACGACCTCGAGGTCCAGCTTGCCGGCCTCGACCTTGGAGAAGTCGAGGATGTCGTCGATGACGGTGCGCAGCGCCTCGCCCGCCCCGCGCGCGCCCTCGGCGTACTGGCGCTGCCGGTCGGTGAGCTCGGTGTCGAGCAGCAGCCCGGTCAGGCCGATGACGCCGTTCAGCGGCGTGCGGATCTCGTGCGACATCGTCGCCAGGAAGTCCGACTTCGCCGCGGACGCCGCCCGCGCGGCGGTCAGCGCGTCAGCCTCCCACCGCAGCTGGCGGGCCGTGCGTGCCACCGCGATCGCTGCGAGCACGAGGGCGGCCGTGCCGGCGGCGAGCACGTCGGCGTCGCGGCCGACCAGGTCGTCGACCACCAGCACGCCGATCGGGGCGAGGAGGGGCAGGATCGCGACGGCCATCCGGGTGCCCGCGTGCTCGCCGGCCGTGGCGTCGACCGAGCCGGCCGCCGACCCGGGCCGAGGGCAGGCCGAGCGGGCGAGCAGGACGGCTCCGACCAGCCAGCCCAGGTCGAGCCAGGCCGCGACGGGGTCCGAGAGCGAGAACAGCAGGTAACCGAGGTCGGAGAGCAGCCAGCACCCCACGCCGAGCGCGAACTCGAGCCCGATGCGGTCGCGCGTCGCCCGCGTCGCGAGCGTGCGCAGCACCAGCCCGAGGAGCACGGCGTCGGCGACGGGGTACGCCGCGAAGACCACCCGCTCGGCGGTGCTGGTCGTCTCGTCGGCGACGATGCCGCCGATCGAGACGTCCCAGAGCAGCAGCACGCAGACCGTGACGATCGTGAGCGCGTCGAGCAGCACCTCGGCGTCGCGACGTCCGCGCGGACGCACCTGCCACAGTGCCGCCAGGAGGGCGGCGCCCAGGCCGAGGTAGCTGAGGAAGTACGGCACGTCGGCCCAGGACACGTCCGGCTCCGGGCCGGTCCAGGCGTAGAGGTACCAAGTGACGTCGGCGAGGGCGTTGGCCCCCAGCCCCAGGGCGAGGAGGGTCGGCACCAGTCGCCGACCGGGGGCGGCGGCCTGGGCGCCGAGCGCTGCCACCACGGCGGTGCCGACGATCACGACGACGTACGTCGCGTCGTACAACGGGGTGGGTGCGCCGCTCAGGTTGAGGACGAGCGCCACCAGCGCGAGCGCCAGCAGGCCTGCCGGCAACGCGGTCCGCACCACCTGCTGGGAGGACCACGGCGTCCGGGGCATGCATGCCATTGTCACGGGCTGGGGCTCCGCCCGGGGCGTTTCGTCCGTTCGCGCGATGTGACGTCCCGCTCGCGGCCTGCCGGTCTCGAGGCCGGCCGCGGACTCAGCTGATGCTCAGCGTGACCGCCAGGAGCACCGCGGCGACGAGCACCGCGCCGGTCATCACCGCGCCGAGCCCGAACCGCGGGAGCGGCCGACCCGTGCGCATCGCCCGCTCGACGAGCGCCCACCGCCGGTAGGCCAGCAGCGTGGTGCCGCCGCCGAGGAGCACCAGCACGACGACGAGCACCTGCCGCAGCCCGTCCTGCTCCGGCACCCCCAGGGAGTGCAGCGCGACGCCGCCGGCCAGCACGGCCAGCGCGGTGCGGACCCAGGCGAGGAAGGTGCGCTCGTTGGCCAGCGTGTACCGCGGGTCCGGCTCGTCCCCGACGTCGTAGGCGCCCATGCCGCCATCCTGGCGCACCGGGTGGGCGGCGGGGGCGGTCCGGCCGGTCGATACCGTCCGGGTCATGCACGAGTACGACGCCCAGACCGCCGTCACGCCGACCGGGGACGGGCTCTACGCCGCCGAGCTGTCCGAGGGCTGGCACGTCGGCGGCGGCATCAACGGCGGCTACCTGCTGGCGATCATCGGCCGCGCGATCAGCGAGCACCTGCCGGCCAAGCCGCACCCGCTGGCGGTCAGCGCGTACTACCTCTCGGCCTCGACCGCCGGCCCGGCCGAGGTGGCGCTGGACGTCCGTCGTGACGGGGGCTCGATCAGCACGGTCGCCGCCGACCTCCGGCAGGGCGACCAGACGCGGATCACCGCGCTGGCGACGTACGGCGACCTCGGGCGGTTGGGCGACGACGTCCGCACGACCGCCGAGGAGCCGCACCTGCCGCCGGTCGAGGAGTGCGTGCCGTCGTCGATGGCGCCGGAGGAGGTACGCCGCGTGGCGCCGCTGATGCAGCGCTTCGACATGCGCTTCCACCCCGACCACATCGGGTGGGCGGTCGGCGAACCGGGCCGCACCGGCGCGATCTCCGCGTGGTTCCGCTTCGCCGACGGCCGCGAGCCCGACCCGGTCTCCCTGCTGCTCGCCGTCGACGCCCTGCCGCCGGTCACCTTCGACCTCGGCATGCCCGGCTGGGCGCCGACCCTCGAGCTGACCGCCCACGTCCGTGCGGTCCCCGCTCCCGGCTGGTTGAAGATCCGCCACGCGACCCGCAACATGGCCGGCGGGATGTTCGAGGAGGACTGCGAGGTCTGGGACTCCACCGGCCGCTTGGTCGCCCAGTCCCGCCAGCTCGCCCGGCAGCCCCGCTGATCTCACTTCTGGGAATCCGCGACGCACCCGGCGCGACACGGACTCCCGCGACCCGACTCCTGCTCTCTAGGCCCCGGCTACGTCGGCGTCGTGGATCGCGGGCCCCCGCTCGAGCCACCACGAGGCCGCGCGCCGGATGTCCTCCTGGTCGTGCTCGGCGAGTGCCTTGAGCTCGGTGGCGCCCTGCATGCCGAGCGCGAACAGCGTGGCGTGCCGGTCGGCCGGACGCTGCTGCGCGGCCACGGCGTCCGCCAGCGCCGTGGCGTCCTCGTCGGGCAGCCCGGCGCACGCCATGCCGACGTTGACGAGCGCGCGGGCGCGGAGGGTCGGCCGCTCCTCGGTGCGGGCGCGGCGGACCACCTTGTCCTCGCGGCCGCCGTGCCCGACCCGCATCAGCACCGTCCACGCGCGCGCGGCGAGCAGGTCGTTCGGGTGGCCGGTGAGCCGCAGGCACTGCTCGGCGACGGCGGGCGCGTAGGGACTGGCGGCGATGACCAGTGCCGCGTGGTGACGGCGGGGCTTGTGCACGTGCAGGAGCGCCTCGCGCAGCAGCCGCCGGAGCATGGGGTCGGGCTCGCGGGAGTGCTGGGTGGGCGTCTGCGCCTGCGCAGTGGCGGCGAGCTCGGCGACGATCGCGACGGTGCGGGCGTGGGGGACGAGCTCGGAGGTCGTCCGCGCCTGGGTGACCATGCCGAAGGCCCGCCGCGTCCGCAGGCCACCGCTCACCCGTTCCCACGACTCGTCGGGCAGGTGGACCGCCAGGTCGAAGAAGTCGAGCCGCCCGTCGAGCGGGTCCGCGCGCCGCAGCGCACCGACGACGACGCTCTCGAGCTGCCTGAGGGCATCGCCCCGCAGGTGCCCGCGAGCGACCTTGTACGCCGCCACGGACGCCGCCGCGCGGCGGAGGTTGCCGTCCTCGCTGCCGAGCAGGCGCAGCACGAGGTCGCCGGCCGGGGCGTCGGGCAGCTCGGTCAGCAGGTTGAGCACCGGAGCGATCACCTGCGTGTCGGGGTGGACGACGAAGCTGCCGATCGCACGGAGCATCGGTCGTTGCGCCGCGCGGTGCCGCAGCATGGTCGCGGCGGCCTCGTACCGGCGTACGTAGGCCGGTCCGACCGCCACCCCGAGCTCCTCGACGAGCTGCCCGCAGAGCCTGGTCCACTCCTCCTTGCGCAGGAAGACCCGGTCGAACTTGTGCAGCTGCTCGGCCAGGCGCAGCCACAGCGCGCCGCTGGCGTCCCCGCGCTCGGCGGCGTCGAGCATCCCCTCGAAGGAGCCGGGCGTGAGCTCCTCGTCGCGCAACGACGCCTCGCGCGGGGGAGGGGTGCTGCCGAACCCGCGTCGCAGCCCGGCCGCCACGGAGACCAGGGCTCCTTCCGGGAGACCGAGGACCCGTTCGTACGTCGCCACGACCCGCCCCGGCACCGCCTGCAGGCCCGACTCCCAGCGAGACACCCGGCTGTTGTCGACCTGGACGCCCTGCTCCTTCAGCACCTTGAGGAACCCCTCGCGCCGAGCGAGCTCGGGGTCGGGTCCGAGCAACCGGTTCGTGCTCAGCAGCCAGGCGACCCGCTGGTCCACGCCGACGCCGAGCTCGGTGACCGGTATCGGGTCCACGGGCAGCTTCTGCGGCCGCCCCCGGCGCCGCGCCGCGCCAGAGCTCTCGCCGGTGCCTGTCATGGGATCCTTCCGGGCAGGTGAGTCGAAGCGACTCCATGACCCGGTTCACGTCGTCGGGACACATTTATTGCAGAAGTAAAGACGGACTGCAACAACCCGGGGTGGTCCAAGCCACCTCCCTAATGTTCGGGATGGCCCAGGAATCCGTGTCCCGGGCCACAGGGGCCCTCATCGGTGGTTCCCTGCCGGCGAGCTCAGCTCGCCACCTTTAATCATTCCGGAAGGAAACACACGCATGAACAGCAGCGGCATCAAGCGGGGTCTCGCGGTTTCCGCGATCTCCGCTCTCGCGGTCGCCGGTATCCCGGCGCTCGCTTCCCCGGCCTCGGCGGCGCCTACTGACTTCACCAATGAGAGCGTCGTCTTCACCGGCCCGGCTCTGAACGGTGGTGACGAGGGCGCGGAGGTCGTCCTCAAGGTCCGCACGGGCGTCGAGGTCAACCTGGACAACCTCGAGCTCGCAGCCACGGGCTCGGCCGAGATCGGCAGCCAGAACACGGACCTCCAGAGCGCGGCCATCGTCGAGGACTCCGCTGTGCGGATCACCGACGCGGCCTCGAACGAGTTCGGCGGCCAGGACGGGTTCGACGAGATCCGCCTGCGGGTCGCTGTCACGACGTCCTCGCCCGGCGCCACCGCGACGTTCCGGGTGTTTGAGAACGAGGGTGACACGCTGAACAACCAGCTTGACGCTGGCGAGCCGCGCGCACAGGTGGCGGTGACGACCGGTGGGCAGCTTGCTCGCATCGAGCTCACGCCGGTCAACCAGACCGCGGCTGAGGGTGTTGAGAGCGGCAACTTCACCGTGACTCTGCGTGACGCGGCGAACCGCCTGACGCAGCTGCGCTCGAACCAGACCATCACGATCGCTCCGCCGACCGATGGTGAGGACACCACGGTCGAGATCAGCGACGGTGACGACTCGGTGAACGACCCGACTCCCGCCGACCTCGTGATCTCGTCCGACGAGATCGTTCGTGGCACGGACACGTTCACGGCGACCGCAGACGAGGTTGACGTCTACGACATCACCCTCACCTCGAACACCGACCCGGTCGTTTCGGCCACCGCGACTCTCGATGTCGTCCGTTCCGCCGGTATCACCGACGATGAGGTCGACATTGTCACCGGCGCGGACACGTGGATGGGCTTCGGCGACGACACCAACCCGGCTGAGTCGACCACGGAGGTCCGTGTTGACCAGACGTCGATCCGCATCGACATCCAGGCTCGCGATCGCGACGCGCAGGGTCGACTCGTCGACGCTGGTGGCACCGTTACCCTGAATGTTGCTGGCACCAACCTGCGCTTCGGCGGCCAGACGTCCACTACGGTGAGCACCGTTCTCGACGCCAATGGGCGCGGGTCGCTGACGATCACGCCTGACGCTGGCACCATTCAGGAGAACTCCAGCATCGAGTTGACCGGCTCCTTCACGCAGACCATCGAGTTCAACCGGGCGCGCGTCGCCACGGTTGAGCCGGCTGCTGCGACCTACGTGTCGGCCGTCGACGGCTCGGTGGACGTGACTGTCAACGTTCAGGACCAGTTCGGTGACCCGATCTCGAGCGGTGAGGTCGAGGCCGCTCGGACCGGCGGGCCGAACGCTGACACCGCCGCCACCGTTCAGCGCAAGGCTGTTGGCCCCAACGGGCAGGTGACCTTCACCTTCACCAACGCCCGCGCTGCGGCCGGTCAGTCGGACACTGTCGAGTTCGAGTTCTACCGTGACCGGTTCGCTGCGGCTCCCGAGCCGAACGTGACCGAGGAGTCTGCCACCATCCGCTACACGGTGGACGGGCAGGGTCGGGACTTCACCACCCGCCTGGACAACGTCACCGCCTCGGGCACCGGTTACAACCCGGCCAGCATTCGCGTGGTTCCGCTGACCGACACGCTCGCGGACGACAACCCCGCCACCCCCGGCGGTGCGGCGACTGTCAACGAGTCCGTCGACCTCGAGATCGCCAACGCTGAGCCCGGTGCGCCCGTGACGGTCACCGTCGACAACGGCGCACTCATCCTCGCTCCGGACGAGGACCGCCTTTCCGAGGGCTCGTCGTCGATCACGACGGCGATCATCAACACGGGTGAGCCGAACGCTGGCAATCTTCCTGCCGGTTACCGGATTGTGGGCACCCAGTCCGGCCTGGTGACGGTCACGGTCACTTCCGCCAACCGCACGGAGACGTCGCAGTTCACGGTCGCCCCGCAGAGCAACCCGGCGGCGGCTCGTAACCTCGCGGTGAGCGGCCCGGCTGAGGCCGTGACGGGCGACCAGCAGGTCACCTACACGGTCGTTGTTACCGACGCGTTCGGCAACCCGATCGCTGGTGTCTCGCGCAACGCCCTGAACATCCAGGTCTCCGGCCCGGGTGCCTTCCAGGACAGCGACGCACTCACGAACGCCGCGGGCGAGCTGAAGGTCAACGTCCGCCTGGACGACAACGCCAACGGCACCGTCACCACCACCGTCCAGGGCCTCGGCGCTCAGTTCGGTGCGGCTGAGAACCAGCTCACGGCGACCTCGCCGGCCAACAGCGCCGCCGGCTTGTCGGCTTCGTCGGCTCAGGTCCAGGCTTCGACGATCGTCAAGCCGGGCAAGCCGGACACCCCGGTCCGTCAGCCCATCACGGCCACGGCTGCAGGCTCGAACCGCGCCTCGGACAACTACGACCGCGTCCGCGTCTCGGTCGACAAGCCGGAGGCCGCTGCTGGTGCTGCTGTCGAGCTGTACAAGGTCAACGCCCAGGGCAAGGTCCGCCGGGTCAAGACCAAGGCTCTCAACGCCAACGGCGTGGCCACGTTCGTCCGCAAGGACCTGAACGGCAAGAAGGTCAGCAAGTACTTCGCGAAGGTCCGCCCGACGGACACCTCGAAGGGCGACCGGACCAACGCCGTCCGCATCAAGTGACGGTCTGATCCTCGGATCAACACACGGGTGACCCCCCGGGCCTTCGGGCCCGGGGGGGAGCTCCCACCGGGGGCCTAGCTCCCGCAGCCCCCGGGGCTGCACCCCACCGATAGTCGGGACACACAGACGCGGTCCGGGCCATTCTCTGTTTGCCGCTGCGCGAGAATGGTCCGGACCGCCTGTCTCACCCTAGGGCACGCGATCCGCGTGACCTCGACAAGGACGCCGTGCGACGCACGGCGTCTTTCTCATTTCCCCGGGTGGACCAGACAGCTGGCGCGCGGGCCCGGCATCTCGCCGGACGAGGTCGATGTGATCTGCAGCAGGGTGCACGCATGTGCTCCGGTTCGATGGGTAAAGGCGCTTCGGCGCTGGTCCAGACCAGCGTGCGGTCGGGACACGTCCCGGCCGAGTCGGTCGGGAACGTCTCGGCCAACCGACACGGAGGTTGAAACGCATGCGTAGCAGCGGCATCAAGAAGGGCCTGGCGGGTTCCGCCATCACGGCCCTGGCGATCACCGGCGTACCCCTCATGACGGGCACCGCGAACGCCGTACCTCTCGACACCCAGGTGCAGGGGCTGTCTCTGCTCACCGGTGGCGGTGACGAGACCCTCTCCTTCGCCAACGACGGCACCAACACCACCGAGTCGCTCGTGGCGGTCGCGCCGAGCGCCGTCACCTCGGTGACCTTCCAGTACCGCCGCGGCACCACGGGCGACTGGCAGAACATCGGCGGCGCCGTCACCCGCAACGCCGACGGTGCCTTCGTCACCGAGTGGACCCAGCCCGGTGACGTCCGGGCCGGCGACACCGTCGAGCTCCGCGCCGTGCCGAACACCGGCGAGGCCAACGCGGTCACCCAGTCCGCGACCGTCGCAGCCGCCGGCTCGCCGACCGTCGAGCTCGGCACCGAGGGCAATCTGGGCTACTACCGCGACCAGATCGACGGCGACGGCAACGTGGCGGTGCGCGGCACCACCTCGGGTCCGACGACCGGCATCTCGGTGACCGACGAGTTCAACAGCGGCACCGTGACCGGTCTCGCGTCCACCGCGCCCCAGGGTGGCGGCACGTCGTCGTTCACCGGGGTGCTGAAGTACGCCGACAACGACTACCCGTTCTCCTCCGGCACCGAGGCCAACCAGGTGGCGCTGACCGCCACGGCCGGCACGGACGAGGACACCGAGGCGTCGACGTACTACCTGCAGACGGTCCGCACCGTCACCGCGACGCCGGCGCGCACCAACATCCCGAGCGGCGGTACGACGTCCGCGACCGTGACGGTGCTTGACCAGAACGGCAACCCGGTCGCCGGCGCCAACGTCGGGTTCACGCGCGACGAGAACACCAGCGACACCACGCCCGCCCAGGACAACCAGCGGGCCGGCGAGACCGACGCCAACGGACAGGTCACCCTGACGGGCCTCGGCGCCGGGACCTACGTCGTGTACGCCGACACGAACGCCACCGCTGGCCTCCAGGACGCCGACGTCCGGGCGCAGTCCTTCACCCTCGGTGCCTACCAGCAGCAGCCGACCAGCGTGAGCGTCGCCGCCGACCCGAACCGCAACGCCTACGACCTCGACGAGCTCGCCGGCACGACGTTCACCGCGTCGGTCGACGACCAGCAGGGCAACGGCGTCGCGGGCCAGCCGGTCCAGTACCGCTGGACGGTCGACCCGGCGGGCACCGGAGCCAACCAGTCGACGGAGTGGACCAACGCCACCGGCCAGACGAATGACGAGGGTGAGGTGGCCATCCCGTTCACCAACCCGGCGACGACCCAGGTGCCGGGCGCCTACACCCTCGAGGTGCGCCGCCCGAACGTCGGCGGCACGGGTCTCATCAACGGTCAGCCGCTGACCTTCCAGGCCGCCGAGTCCGAGATCACCTTCGCCGAGGGAGCGAGCGCGAACGCGCCGGTCAACGGCAGCTACACGGTCGTCGGCCGCCTCGCGCTCACCGGCACCGGCGGCGCGAACCTCGCCGGCCGCACCGTGACCATCACCGAGGCGAGCGTGGGCAACGGCGACGCCGCCTTCGCCCCGACCGCCCAGCAGCCCAACGGCACCACGGTCTCCGGCGACACCGCCACCGCGACGACCGATGCGAACGGCGAGTTCCGCGTGGTGCTCACCGACCCGACGGTGGCGCCGAACGTCACGCCGACGCCGGAGTCGACCGTCGTCAGCGCCGTCGCCCAGGGTCTCCGCGGTCAGGACGACGTCGCCACGGCTGACGCGGCGGGTCAGATCACGGTCAACTTCGCCCAGCAGGCGCAGGTCGGCTCGATCGACGTGGCCGTCGACTCGCTCTTCGAGGGCAACCCCGCCCCGGGCAAGCCGGTCGACCTGGACATCACGGTCCGCGGCCAGGGCCAGGGGGGCCAGGCGGGCGCGGTGCTCGGCGACGTGCCGGTCACCGTCTCGGTCGACAAGGGCTTCCTCAGCCCCAACGCCGAGACGCGCAACGACCTCGCCCTCGACCAGGGGAACGACGACGCCGGCGACCTGTTCGGTGCCTACCAGGACCTGGGTCAGCAGGAGGAGCTCTCCACTGCCGACGCCGGGAACGAGACCGGTACGACGGGCATCGTGGCCACCATCGGTCGCGACGAGGGCTTCGACGACGACGGCCGGGTCACGGCGACCATCACGGTCACCGCGGGCGGCGTCACGGAGACTCGACAGGTCACCTTCGACTCGCGCAACGCGCTGAACATCGAGCAGGTCGAGCTTGCTCGCCGCGGCAGCGGCGCCGCGACGATCGGTCAGGACGTGCGGTTCAACCTGTTCGCCCGCGACCAGTTCGGCAACCTCGTCGGTGACCGCGAGGCCACCATCAGCGACGACACTCCGGAGGCGGAGATCAGCACGGATGGTGAGTTCAACCGGACCACCACCGACTTCACCGCCTCGAACGCCGCTGTCATCGCCCGGTCGCAGAACGAGGTCGTCCAGACCCTCACCGCTGCGATCAACGGCGCCCCGCGCACGACGGTCAACGCCGCCGGCGACCCGGTGACCGAGACCCGGACGGCGACCGCCGACTCCGAGCCGATCACCTGGCAGCAGAAGGCGACGCAGCCGGAGACGATCGTCGCCAAGCTCACCGGCAACAACAACGGTGTGAAGCAGGACGTCCTCAAGGTCAAGACCCGCAAGATCGCCGCGGGCGCGACCGTCAAGCTGTTCCGCGTCGTCAACGGCAAGCAGAAGCTCGTCAAGACCGCGACGCTGAACAAGAACGGCGCGAAGACCTTCCGCGTGGCCGACAAGAACGGCAAGAAGTTCACGAATTACATCGCGAAGGTCGCCAAGCAGGACGCCCACAAGGGCACCACGACGAACAAGAAGCGCGTCCGCTGACCCGTTCGCCAGCCGGTCCCTGACGTCGCTGCCAGGGGCCACACCGACCGGCCGTCCTCCTTCGGGAGGGCGGCCGGTCGTCCTGTCCGAGGTGCGCCCGCTTGTGGATGACGACGAGCTAGTCCGTGACGTTCGGCAGGTGATGGGGCGCGGATCGCCTGCCGAACGTCACGGACTATCCCGCCGCAGCGCTCGGGGCCTGGGGTCCGGAGGCGCGCCGGAGGTGCGGGGGACGGCGACCACCCAGCGGCGACGGGGGTGCTCGGTGACGGTCCAGAGGAGGTCGTCGGAGGGTGACCAGGTGATGTCCTCCGGGCCCATCGGGAGCGCCCACCGGTGGCGGCGGAAGGCGCCCGGGCGGCCGGCGTACAGGGAGCCCGGCGTCCACGGCCCGTGCGACGCCGTGACCAGGTACGACGTGCCGGCGGTGACCGCGCCCTGCATGCCCGCGAGGCCTGCGTCGTCGAGGGTCGCCGGCCGCGCGAAGCCGTCCTCGCCGAGCTCGGGCAGGCCGGTCTCGTCGAGCGGGTAGTGGGCGAGGCGGCGGGTCTGCTTCCGGCGGCCGTACTCGCCGGCAAGGAGCCCGGGCGGATCGACGGAACGGTCCAGGGAGAGGAACGAGTAGCGCAGCCGCTCGACGCCGTCCTCGGCCGCTGCCTTGTGGGTGAACCGCACCGGCAGCACCCAGCGGTAGCCGAACATCGAGTCGCCCTCGACCGGCGCCCACATCAGGTCGTCGAGGCGGACGGTGACGAAGCCGCGGGCGGTGGCGGCGACGTGGAGGTACGGGCCGCGCCACACGATGCCGCCGGCGTGGACCCGCAGCGGCTCGAGGTGCACCTCGCCGTCGCGCATCGTCGGGACGACGAGGAGCACGTGGCGGTAGCGGCGCGTCTCGAGGTCGATGAAGGTCAGGCGCGAGCCCTGGCCGCCGTCGTGGGCGGCGGCCTGGGCGTACCAGGAGACGACCAGCACCCGGCGCCCGTCGACGAGGCCGGGCCCGTCGACGGCGTCGGCGGAGGAGGTGACGCCCTGCGGCCACCACAGCGGGTCGCGTCGGTCGGCGGCGTCCCAGGTGAACGAGCGGCGGACCTTCCGCCCGAGCACGCGACCGAGCGGACCCGGGCGGCCGCGTCGCCCGGTGGCCCGGAGGTCGGCCAGGAAGTCGGCGAGCGGCACCCGCCCGCCGTCGCCGCGGGCCAGCCGGGCGGCAAGGGCGTCGATCTCGGCGACGTTCTCGGCGGCCCGGGTCAGGTGCACTCCGGTCATGGCTCGACCTTAGGGTTCGCAGGGTGAGGCAACGGGTCGTCGGCGCTGCGATCGTCCGGGGCGGGCGCGTGCTCGCCGCCCGCCGGACCCGCCCGCCCGAGGCCGCCGGCCGGTGGGAGCTGCCCGGCGGCAAGGTCGAGCCGGGGGAGCGGGCCGACGACGCGCTGGAGCGCGAGCTGCACGAGGAGCTCGGCGTCGACGTCGAGGTCGTCCGCTGGCTCGCCGGCGCCGTACCCATCGGTGACCGCCACGAGCTGACCGCCGCCCTCGTCCGGATCACCGGCGAGGCCGACCAGCTCGAGCCCCATGACGACACCCACGACCGACTGCGCTGGCTCGGACCGGACGAGCTCGACGACGTCGACTGGCTCGAGCCGGACCGCCCGTTCCTCGCCGAGGTCGCCCACGAGCTGCACCGGGCGGCGCCGACGGTGCGCGGCGTGTTCTTCGACGAGGACGACGCGGCGGAGGCGGCGCGACGGCTCCGCCACGACGGGTACGACGCGTACGTCGAGCGTGAGCGCCTGGCGGGCGAGGACGACGACGAGGACCACCCGTGGGCGGTGCTCACCGACGCCCCGGTCGTCGCGCTCGAGCTGCTCATCGACGAGCTCGACGGCTGGCTGGACGAGGAACAGGACGCACCCGTCGCGGGTTCACCCCTCGACCTCCCGACGCAGCCGCGCCGGATCAAGCGACCGACCTAGGATCACCTCCATGCCCGAGCGCCCCGAGCAGCCCCAGCACCGCCTGCTCCTCGTCCACGCCCATCCCGACGACGAGACGATCGGCCAGGGCGCCACGATGGCGAAGTACGTCGCCGAGGGCCGCGGCGTCACGCTCGTGACCTGCACGGCCGGCGAGATGGGGGAGATCCTCGTCCCCGAGCTCGAGCACCTGGCCGCCGACAAGGAGGACCGCCTCGGCGAGCACCGCCGCGGCGAGATCGCCGACGCGATGGCAGAGCTCCGTGTCACCGACCACCGCTGGCTCGGCGGCTTCGGCACCTACCGCGACTCCGGCATGGCCTGGCACGCCGACGGCCACGCGATCGGCGACCCCGAGGTCATCGCCAAGCACCCGAACGCCTTCTGGAACGCCGACCTCACCGAGGCCGCCGACCACCTCGTCGCGATCATCCGCGAGGTGCGGCCGCAGGTGCTGGTCACCTACGACCAGTTCGGCGGCTACGGCCACCCCGACCACATCCAGGCCCACCGGGTCGCGATGTACGCCGCGCAGCTCGCGGCAGTGCCGTCGTACCGGCTCGAGCTCGGCGAGCCGTGGGACATCGCCAAGATCTACTGGGGTGCGATGTCGGAGAGCCGCATGCGCGAGGGGCTGCGGATGCTCCGCGAGGCCGGCGACACGACGTCGTTCGAGGGCATGGACCCCGACGGCCCGCTGCCGCACTTCGTCACGCCCGACGAGAACCTCGCCGCCGGCGTGGACGCCACCGACTTCGTCGACCGCAAGATGGCCGCGCTGAAGGCGTACCCGACGCAGGTCACGACCGACGGCCCGTTCTTCGCGCTCAGCAACAACGTGGGGGCGACCGCCTGGGGACTGGAGTTCTACCGGATCGCCAAGGGGCAGCAGGGGCCGGTCGGCGACGACGGGCTCGAGGCCGACCTCTTCGCCGGGCTCTGACCTGCTCGTGAAGGTGGTCGCCGCGGTCGGGCGGCTCGTCGCGTCCGCGGCGCTCGGCCTCGCGGTCGCGGTGGCGACGGTCGCCCTCCACCAGCTGTGGTGGGGGCTGCTGCTCGGCGTCGCGGCGTCGGCGGCCGCCGTGGTCGCGCTGCCCGTCCACTGGTCGGCGCGTCCGCCCTACGCCGTGGCGTACGCCGCCGTGCTGGCCGCCGCCCTGCAGGAGCGGCCCGACGGAGGCTTCCTCGTGCCGGCGGGCGTCGCGGGCTACGTCGTCCTCGGCGTGGCGGTGCTGCTGCTCGTGCTCTCGGTCGCCACGCTGCCACGCCCCGACCGGACGCCTGCCGCGTCGTCGACCGAGCCTTCCTAGACTGAGCGGGTGACCGAGCCGCAGACCGCCCCGTCCCGCGAGAAGGCCGGCGGCCGCGCCGTCCTCCTCGTCCTGCTGGGGCTGGTGGTGCTCGTCGGCGCCGGCTGGGTCGTCGCCTACGCGATGGCGGGCGACAAGGTGCCCCGCGGCACGAGCGTCGCGGGGGTCGCGATCGGCGGCAAGACGCCCGAGGACGCGGTGGCCACGCTGCGCGACGGCCTCGCCGACCGCGCGGCCGAGCCGTTCACGCTGACCGCCGGGGGCGAGACCTTCGAGCTGGACCCGGCCACGGCCGGGGTGTCGGTCGACCACGAGGAGTCGGTCGCCGAGGCAGGCGGCGGGCGGTCGTGGGACCCGCGCCGCCTGTGGGCCTACTACACCGACGGCGACGACCTCGACGCCGTGGTGGACGTCGACGACGCCGCGCTCGCCGAGGCGCTGGCCCCGGTCGAGAGGGGGGTCGGCCGGCCGGCCCGCGACGCGGCCGTGTCCTTCGAGGGCAGCCGTGTCGTGACGCGCGAGCCCCGAACGGGTGAGGAGGTCGACCGCCAGGCGCTCCGCGACGACCTCGCCGCGGCGTACCTCTCCGACGACCCGACCGTCGACCTGCCGCTCGTCGAGGTGGAGCCCGAGGTCGACGAGGCGGACCTGCGCACGGCGGTCGAGGACTTCGCGAACCCGGCGATGTCCGGCCCGGTGACGCTCGTCTTCGGCGACTCGCCGGTGCGGCTGCTGCCGCGCGAGTTCGGGCCGCTGCTCTCGATGACCGCCGAGGACGGCGCGCTGGTGCCCGAGGTGGACGAGGCCGCGCTCGAGGAGCTCGTCGGCGACGCGGTCGGCGACGACGGCGCACCCGTCGACGCGACCGTGCGGCTGGTGAACGGCAAGCCGAAGGTCGTCCCCGCCAAGCCGGGCGTCAGCTACGACCCCGAGGACGTCAGCGCGACCTTCCTGGACCTGGTCACCCGCGAGGAGGGCGACCGCGAGCTCGAGGTCGAGGCGCAGGTCGCCGAGCCGGAGTTCACCACCGCGGAAGCACGGAAGCTGAACATCAAGGAGCAGGTCTCGACGTTCACGACCTACTACCCTCACGCGGACTACCGCAACGTCAACCTCGGCCGCGCCGCCGAGCTCGTCGACGGCACGGTGCTGAAGCCGGGGGAGACCTTCTCGCTCAACGACACCGTCGGCGAGCGGACCGCGGAGAACGGCTTCACCGAGGGCTTCGTCATCAACGACGGCATCCTCGTCGAGGACCTCGGCGGCGGTGTCTCGCAGATGGCGACGACCTTGTTCAACGCGATGTTCTTCGCCGGGCTCGAGGACGTCGAGCACAAGCCGCACTCGTTCTACATCGACCGCTACCCGGTCGGCCGCGAGGCGACCGTCGCGTGGGGCGCGCTCGACCTGCGCTTCAGGAACGACACCGAGCACGGCGTGCTCATCGACGCGAAGGTGTCCCCGAGCAGCCCGGGCGGGCAGGGCGCCGTGACCGTCTCCATGTGGTCGACGAAGGTCTGGGACATCACGAGCACCACCTCGGACCGCTACGCCTACACCCCGCCGAAGACGCGCACCCTGACCACCGACGACTGCTACCCCAACACCGGCTACTCCGGCTTCCAGGTCGACGTCGTGCGGTACTTCAAGCGACCCGGCCAGGACGAGGTCGTCAAGCGCGAGGAGTTCCACACGACGTACACGCCCTCGGACACGGTGGTCTGCCGGTAGCCCTTCGTCGGTAACCGCGAGGCACGCGCGTCGTTGGTCTAGACGTGCGCGCATCCCTCGCGGCCGTCGTCTCGGCTCTCGTCACTGCTCTCGTCACTGCTTTCGTCCTCGGCGTGCTCGCCACGCTCGGCACGACCGGGACGGCCGCAGCGGCGCCGTCCGGGTTCCCGCTGCCGCTGCCGGGCGGTCTCGGCGAGCCGACGGGGGCCAACGACTGGGACTGCGAGCCGACGAGGAAGCGGCCGACGCCGGTGGTCATCGTCCACGGCACGATCGGCGACCGGAAGAGCCTTCTCGACCCGCTGTCGGCGGCGGTCAAGGCCAAGGGGTTCTGCGTCTTCTCCCTCGACTACGGCAACCGCGGCACCGGCGACATCGTCACGTCGGCCAAGCAGCTCAAGCGGTTCACCAACCGCGTCCTGAAGGCAACGGGCGCGGCGAAGGTCTCGATGGTCGGCCACTCGCAGGGCGGGATGATGCCGCGCTACTACATCAAGTTCCTCGGCGGCGCGAAGGTCGTCGACGACCTCGTCGGGCTCGCGCCGTCCAACCACGGCACCGTCCTCAGCGGCGGCACCGCGCTGGCGCTGCTGACCAACCCGCTCCTCGACGTCGTCTGCTACTCCTGCAACCAGCAGGCCGTCGGCTCGGCCTTCCTGCGCCGGCTCAACGCGGGCGACGAGACGCCCGGCAAGGTCAGCTACACCCAGGTCACCACGGCGTACGACCAGGTCGTGGTGCCGCACCTGTCCGGCTACCTCAGGGCGGGCCCGCGCACGACGAACACCACCATCCAGGACTCCTGCCCGGGCGACCTCGCCGAGCACCTGCTCATCCCGACGAGCCGCACGGCGATCGCCTGGACCCTCGATGCGCTGACCCGGCCAGGTCCGGCGCGGAAGGACTTCCGGCCGCCGTGCTGAGCTGGGGGAGGCACCTGCTCGGCCCGCAGTGCTGACCTCCGCCCGCTCGCCGTCGGCCGCCGCGGGCCGGCCCGCACCACCGGGCTGGGCCGCTAGCGCGCCAGGTAGCGGTACCGGTGGTGCTCGACGAACCCCAGCCGCTCGTAGAGCGCCAGCGCAGGCACGTTGTCGCCGAGCACCTGCAGGTACGCCGTGGTCGCGCCGAGCTCCGCGCCCCAGCCCAGCAAGGCGGCCATGACCCGCAGCCCGAGCCCCTGCCGCCGCCGGTCGGGGTCCACCTCGACGCTGCGGAACCCCACCCAGTCCCGGTCGTACGCCGCCACGCCGGTCGCCCCCGGAAGGCTCGCCCGCACCACCCCGGGCGCCAGCGACTCGACCTCCGGGCCGTCGGCAGCACCGCCCGCGCCGCCGGCGGAGCGCAGCGCGCGCCGCGCCGCAGCCACCCCGGCCACGGAGAACACCGTGTCGGCCTCGTCGCTCTCGGCGACCCACCCGCGCTCGCGCAGCCCGGCCTCCTCGGCGCTGTCGGTGAGCACGGCCGCGACCGGCCGCCCGGTGGTGGCCCGGTAGAAGGCGACGACCCGCTCGAGCGCCTCGTCGACCGGCAGCGCGCCCGGCGGGCCGACGGCGAGCACCGAGTTCGCGCGCCGGTTCGGCGAGGTGGGGGAGTGCCGGAGCAGCCACCCGCCCGGCCCGGAACCGACCTCCTCGGTCACCAGGTCCGGCCACAGCGCCAGCGCGCGCAGCTGCGCCTCGCGCGGCTCGACCCGCAGCCGGTGGCTCGGCCGCGGCGGCACCGGCTTGCCGGAGACGATGTCGGCGAGGGCGATCCGCACCGGCTCGGGCAGCGGCTCGCCGGCGCGCGGGTCCGGCTGGAGCACGCAGGTCCCCCCGGGGCCGGCCGTCCACGCCAGGCACGTGCCGAGCAGGTCGGTGAACGCCGGCCCGCCCGTGGGGCCGACCTCGCCGCGCACCACACGGCGTACGACCACGCGCTGGCCGACGACGTGCGGGCCGAGCAGGTGCCGGCCCACCTGCTCGCCCACCTGCCGGCCCACATCGTGGGGTTCTGACGGATCGGGCACGTCCGGATACTAGGGTTGGGTCCGTACGTGCATCCCTTTGCGCTCCCAGGAGGACCCGGTGACCTACGTCATCTCGCAGCCGTGTGTCGACGTGAAGGACCGCGCGTGCGTCGACGAGTGTCCGGTCGACTGCATCTACGAGGGCAAGCGGATGCTCTACATCCACCCCGACGAGTGCGTCGACTGCGGTGCGTGCGAGCCGGTCTGCCCGGTCGAGGCGATCTTCTACGAGGACGACGTGCCGGAGGCGTGGAAGGACTACTACACCGCCAACGTCGGCTTCTTCGACGACCTGGGCTCGCCCGGCGGCGCGGCGAAGATGGGTGAGATCGACAAGGACCACCCGTTCATCGCCGGTCTCGACCCGCAGAACCAGGACCACTGAGCATCTCGTTGAGCGTCTCCTCCCGGCTGCCGGACTTCCCCTGGGACCACCTGGTCCGGTACGCCGAGCAGGCCCGTCAGCACCCGGACGGGATCGTCGACCTCTCGGTCGGCACCCCGGTCGACCCCACCCCCGAGGTCGTCCAGCAGGCGCTGCGGGCCGGCGCCGACTCGCCGGGCTACCCGCTGACGATCGGCCGCCCGGAGACCCGGCAGGCGGCCCTCGACTGGCTGGAGCGCAACCACGGCGTGACCGGCCTCGGCCTGGACCAGGTGCTGCCCGTGATCGGCTCCAAGGAGCTGATCGGGTCGATGGCGGTGCACCTCGGGATCGGTGCCGGTGACCTCATCGGCTACCCCGAGCTGGCCTACCCGACGTACGAGGTCGGCGCCGCGCTCGCCGGCGCCCGCTCGCTGGCGACCGACTCGCTGACGGCCTTCGGTCCCGAGGTGCCGAGGCTGCTGTGGCTCAACAGCCCCTCGAACCCCACCGGCCGGGTGCTGCCGGTCGACCACTTGCGCAAGGTCGTCGAGTGGTGCCGCGAGCGCGGCACGATCCTGGTCTCCGACGAGTGCTACCTCGAGTGCGCCTGGGAGGCGGAGCCGGTCTCGGTGCTGCACCCCGACGTCTGCGGCGGCTCGGCCGAGGGCATCCTCGCCGTGCACTCGCTCTCGAAGCGCTCGAACCTCGCCGGCTACCGCTGCGCCTTTGTCGCCGGCGACGCCGCGCTCGTCGGCGAGCTGCTCGCCGTCCGCAAGAACCTCGGCCTCCAGATGCCCGGCCCCCAGCAGCGCGCCATGGCCGCCGCCCTCGACGACGACGTCCACGCCAGCGAGCAGCACGCTCGGTACGCCGCGCGGCGGCGCGTGCTGCGCGACGCGCTGGAGGGCGCGGGGTTCCGCATCGACCACTCCGAGGCGTCCCTCTACCTCTGGGCCACCCACGACGAGGACTGCTGGGACACCGTGGCCGGGCTGGCCGAGCGCGGCATCCTGGTCGCGCCGGGCTCGTTCTACGGCGCCGCCGGCAACCGGCACGTGCGGGTGGCGTTCACCGCCACCGACGAGCGCATCCAGGCTGCGGCCGACCGGCTCCGCGCCTGACCCCGGGCGTCAGTCGACCGGGTGCGTCAGGCGCGAGCCCCGGGCGCCGGCCCACTCGCCGGTCGCCGTGACCCGGGCGCGCAGCTCCTCCTCGGGAGCGAAGTACGCCGCCAGCCGGGCGCGCAGGTCGTCGTCCAGCTCGATCTCGGTCCGCACGGGGGAGCGGTTGCTGACCGGGAACTCCACGTCCTCGCCGAGCCGCTCCCGGAGCCAGCCCTGCCACACGTCGGTGCGCTCGTAGGCGAAGAGCCGGTCCACACCGATCGAGCCGTCCTGCTTGAGCACGAACCGCGCCGGCCGCCCGAGCACGCCGATCTCGGCGCCGCGGCCGGCGACGTACGCCGCCGCGAACTCCGCGAACTCCATCGACCCGGTCCAGCGGGACCCGTCGCCCTCGGCCTGGCGCACGTGCGGGCTCTGCCGGTAGCGCCACCACGAGTGCAGCCAGTCCACGGGGTCGCGGAGCAGGCTGACCACCTCGTAGTCGTCACGCTCGTAGCCCGCGATCCCGAGCAGCGGGGCGACGTAGCGGTGGAAGGCCCGCACGTTGACGTGCTTGAGCCGGGGGTGGTGGCGCATGACCATCTCGGCCCGGTCACCGAGGGCCTCCTCCAGCGCGGTGGAGGCGCACTTGGGGGCCGAGAGCACCACGAAGCCGTGGGCGGGCAGCGCGAGCACGCTCCGTCTCCTTCCTCCCGGGGACGGACCGGCACCCTAGCCGACCGCGGGTACGCAGTCGGCTGGCACCCGTGCGATCAGGACGTCGCCGGCGGCGTCACGCCGGGGTGCTGCTCCGCGGCGGTGATCGCCGCCGCCTCCTCCGGGGCCGGGTCCTCCGGGTCGTCCGGCGCAGTGGCCTCCTGCGGCGGGTCGGCGAGCCCGGAGAGGTAGCGCAGCACGACGGCGGCCACCGCGGCGACGGGCACCGCGAGGAACGCGCCGGCGATGCCGAACAGCGTCGAGCCGAGGGTGACGGCGAGGATCACCACGCCGGCGTGCAGCTGCATCGCGCGCGACTGCAGCCACGGCTGCAGGACGTTGCCCTCGAGCTGCTGCACCACGATGATCGCCGCGAGCACGATGAGCGCGCCCTGGAAGCCGACCGAGACCAGCGCGACCAGCACCGCGAGGCCGCCGGCCACGAACGCGCCGATGATCGGCACGAAGCCGCCGATGAACGTCAGGACCGCCAGCGGGATCGCCAGCGGGACGCCGACCACGGCCAGCGCGATGCCGATCAGCACGGCGTCGACGAAGCTCACGATCGCCTGGGTGCGGACGAAGCCGCCGAGGGTCGTCCACATCTGGTCGAGGACCTCCTCGAGGTGGCGACCGACCCGGGCGCCGCTCATGCGGGCCACCCAGGGGCGGAACCGGTGCCCGTCCTTGAGGAACAGGAAGGTGAGCACGAGCGTGAGCGCCAGGGTGACCAGGCCGGAGGTGACGGCGTTCGCGGTCGCGAGCGCGCCACTCGCGATCGAGCCGGCGCTGTCGCGGAGCCGGTCCGTGGCCTGGGCGAGGGCGTCGTCGAGCTGCGCCTGGGAGACCAGATCCCGCTCGACCGCCCAGGCCCGCAGCTGGTCGGCGCCCTCGGTCGCGTCGTCGACGATGGCGCCCCACTGGCCGGTCACCGACGGCGCGATCGCGGTGACCAGGCCGGCCAGCACGGCGATGGAGCCGAGAAGGACGACGCCGGCGGCGAGCCCGTGCGGCAGCGGCGTCCGGCGGACCACGTAGTGCGAGACCGGCTGCAGCACCGAGGCCAGCGTCAACGCCAGGAAGATCGGGAGCAGCACGACCCACAGGACGCCGACCAGCCAGCCCAGGATCGCGGCGGCGATCGCGATCCCGATCCAGCGCCACGACCAGGTCGCGAGCCAGCCCAGGCCGGCGCCGATCCGTTGCTGGCGCTCGCGCGGGTCGAGGGTGACGGCGCCGGCGGTGTCGGGAGCGGCCGGCGCGGCGGTCAGGTCGGGGGCGTCGTGGGACTCGGGCACGAGGCACGGTACCCGGCTGGGGCCCTCCTGAGCGCTGGAAGCGGTCCGTCGTGTCGCTGGGGAAGGGGGTGTGGGTCAGGTCACACCGGGTTACCGTGGCGCAGCGACGCCACCCGCGCGTCTGCCCGCTGACTCGACTCCCAGGAGAACTTCATGACCCGTTTCCTCCTCCGGCCGGCGGCGGTGGCCTTCGTGGCCATCGCGCTCGTGCTGGGGTTCGCCAGTGGCGCCGGCGCCGGCGTCGCCCGCAGCTCCAGCACCGCGACGGCCGCCACGACGGCTGCCGCTGCAGCCGACTGCTCGTCCGAGAGGTCGGCGGTCAACAAGGCCACGAAGCAGGCGAAGAAGAAGCAGGCCAAGCTGAAGGCTGCGAAGAAGCAGCTGAAGAAGGCCAAGAAGTCCGGCAAGAAGTCCGCCGTCAAGAAGGCGAAGGCCAAGAAGAACAAGGCCAAGGCGCAGCTCGACCGGGCCAAGAAGCGCAAGGCCCGCGCCCAGCGCGACCTGCGCGAGTGCCAGCGGAGCAGCACCCCGGAGCCGCCCGCCAGCAACCCGCTGCAGCCTGCCTGTGACGCCGGCCTGCCGCAGCCGATCTGCGACGCGTTCGGCAGCCTGCCGATCCCGACCCCGGGCGGAGGCGGCGGCGGCGCGAGCCCGATCCAGCCGCTGTGCGACGCGGTTCCCCAGCTGCAGCCGCTCTGCGACGCCGCGGGCGGCGCCCCGGGCCCCGGCGGCGCGAGCCCGATCCAGCCGCTGTGCGACGCCGGACTGCCCCAGGCGATCTGCGACGCCGCTGCAGGTGGGGGCGGTGGGAACCCGCTCGACGCGATCTGCGACGCGCTCCCGATCCCGCTGCCGATCTGCGACCTCCCGCTGCCGTTCCCGCGCGAGGCCGCCTGACAGCACGAGCTGGAGCACCACCGGCAGGACACGCGGCGCCACCGCCCCGAGCGAGGGGCGGTGGCGCTGTGCTGTGCAGGAGGCCGAGGCGGACTGGTCAGTCGAAGACGTCGACGTGCACGTGGTCGCGGTGCTCGAGGATCGCCCGGTCGCCCGAGCGCGAGGGCGGGTCGTAGTCGCGCCAGCCGGAGCCCGAACGCCAGCCGTTCTTCCAGATCCGGCCGTCGAAGATCACGGTCTGCACGTCGAGCCGGTCGGCCATGGCGACCAGGTAGTGGGCCACCGCCCAGCCGCGGGTCTTGTTCTCGTCGGTGACCGGCCGGAAGAAGATGTCGACCGCGCGGCCGTCGTAGTGCGTCGAGCCCTCCATGTGCCCGTCGCGCACACCACCCGGCGCGAAGCCCCCGAGCGACTGCTCGCCGAAGACGTTCACGACCTCGCGGCGCACCTTCTCGGCACGCCTCACCAGGCCCGAGTCGGTCAGCTCGTCGGAGGCCTCCTCGGCGTCGCCGTCGAGCTCGCAGGAGAACGCCGCTCGCGAGTTCCCCGTCAGCGCCGAGGCGAGCACCCGGGCGTCGGCCTCGTGGTCGGCGTACGCGTCGGGGAAGGCGGACCGCTGCACGCGCTGCGCAGCCACCGTCACCGCCATCGACTCGTAGCCGTCCACCTCGGCCAGCCCGTCGTAGAACGCGTTGGTCGCATACACCGGGTCCAGCACCTGGTCGGGCGTGCCCCAGCCCTGCGAGGGCCGCTGCTGGAACAGCCCGAGCGAGTCCCGGTCGCCGTAGTCGATGTTGTAGAGCTTCGACTCCTGGTACGCCGTCGCGAGCGCGATCGTCGCGGCGCGCGCGGGCATGCCCCGGCCGACGCCGATCGCGGTGATGAGCGCGGCGTTCTCCGCCTGCTCGACCTCGAGCTCGACCGTGCGGCCGTCCACCGTCGCCGTGCACTGCTCGCCGCCGGAGAACGGTGTGGACTCGCGCAGCACGTCCCAACCCAGGTACGCCGTGACGCCGAGCGCTGCGGCGCCCAGCAGCGCCACGGCCGAACCGATCCTCATGCAGCGTGCCTCATGCGCCCAGTGTCCGGGGCCCGCCCAACCCGGCCGGGTCCGACGCGGGTCAGTTGGCGTGCAGCGCGGCGTTGAGCTCAACGCCCTCGCTGCGCCACGGCACCGCCTCGATCGCGCCGGAGACGGAGTTGCGGCGGAACAGCACGTTGCTGGTGCCGGAGAGCTCGATCGCCTTCACCACGCGCGGCTTGCCGTCCATGTCCTTGACGGTGACCTTGGTGCCCGCGGTGACGTAGCAGCCGGCCTCGACCACGCAGTCGTCGCCCAGGGAGATGCCCAGGCCGGCGTTGGCGCCCAGCAGGCAGCGCTTGCCGATCGAGATGACCTGCTTGCCGCCGCCGGAGAGCGTGCCCATGATCGAGGCGCCGCCGCCCACGTCGGAGCCGTCGTCGACGAGCACGCCGGCCGAGATGCGGCCCTCGACCATCGACGCGCCGAGCGTGCCGGCGTTGAAGTTGACGAAGCCCTCGTGCATGACGGTCGTGCCCTCGGCCAGGTGCGCGCCGAGGCGGACCCGGTCGGCGTCCGCGATGCGCACACCGGCCGGCACGACGTAGTCGACCATCCGCGGGAACTTGTCGACCCCGAAGACCGTCACGTGCTGGCCGCTCGCCCTCAGCCGCGCCCGGGTCAGCTCGAAGCCCTCCACCGCGCAGGGGCCGGCCGACGTCCACACCACGTTGGTGAGCAGCCCGAAGACGCCCTCCATCGAGATGGTGTGCGGCACCGCGAGCCGGCTGCTCAGCAGGTGCAGGCGCAGCCACACGTCCTCGGTCGACGCGGGCGCGGCCCGGAGGTCCGCGACCTCGACCGTGCGCACCTCGCGGGTCACGCGGCGTACGTCGTCGCGGCCCTCGAGAGCGGTCAGCTCGGCCGGCACCTCGGCGCCGTCGCGCCCGCCGAGCGCGGGCTGCGGGAACCACACGTCGAGCACGGTGCCGTCGTCGGTCACGGTCGCGAGGCCGTGGCCCCAGGCTGAGGTCGCAGTCACGAGGCTCGAGTCTAGGCGGGGCGCCCGTGCCGGTCCCGGTGGGTGCGACAGCGCGGACGCGGTCGGTGGCGGCGTACCTAGCGTGCGCGCGTGAGCCAGTCCTTCCCCGCCCTGATGTCGCCCGGCCGGATCGGCCCGATGGAGCTGCGCAACCGCGTCGTGCTGCCGGCGATGGACATGAACGTCTCCGAGGACGGCGTGATCGAGGAGCGGGAGATCGCGCACTACGCCGCGCGGGCCGCCGGCGGCGCCGGGCTGGTGATCACCGGCGCCTGCGCCATCGCGTTCCCGCACGGGGCGGCGTCGACGAAGGAGCCGGGGCTGTCGGAGGACCGGTTCGTCCCCGGCCTGCGCGCGCTCGCCGACGCCGTGCACGCTGCCGGCGCGAAGTTGTGCGTGCAGTCGACCCACCACGGCAAGGTCGCGCGCGTCGACACCGCGAACGACCGGCCGCTGCTCGCGCCGAGCCCGCCGACCGGCGGCTACGACATGTCGGCCCTCGTCGACAGCACCCCCGACGAGCTGCGCCGGATGGCGTCCGCGACGGCGGGCAAGCAGGCGACGTACCGCGAGATGACCCACGACGACATCGCCTGGCTGGTCGACACCTGGGCCGACGCCGCCGAGCGGGTCGCGCGGGCCGGGGCGGACGCGATCGAGGTGCACGTCGCGCACGGCTACATCCTCGGCGTGTTCCTCAACCGCCGCGACAACCGGCGCACCGACGAGTACGGCGGCCCGCTGGCCAACCGCGCGCGGCTCGCCTGCGAGGTCGTCCGCGCCGTCAAGGACCGGGTCGGCGACCGGCTGGCCGTGCTGGTGCGGCTCGCGGGGGAGGAGTACGGCGAGGACGGCGGGCTGACCCTCGACGAGGCGGTCGAGGCGTCGGTGCTGCTCGAGGCCGCCGGCGCGGACGCGATCCACGTGACCGGGTGGGGCCGCAACCCCTTCGACAACTTCACCGACGGCCCGCTGCCCGCGCAGGTCGGTGCGTACCTCGACAACGCCGCCGCTGTCCGCGCCCGGGTGGGCGTGCCGGTGATCGCGGTCGGCCGGGTGCTGCCGGAGGTCGCGGAGGAGGCGATCGCGGCCGGGCGGGTCGACTTCGCGGCCATGGGCCGCCAGCTGCTGGCCGACCCCGAGTTGCCGAACAAGCTGCGCGACGGTCGTGCCGAGCAGGTGCGGCCGTGCATCAACTGCTACCTCTGCGTGGCCGAGAACTTCTTCGACGACACCCCCTTCTGCGCCGTGAACCCGGCGCTGGGCAACGAGACCCTGCTGCCGCTGCGGCCCGTCTCCGCGACCAAGCACGTGGTGGTCGTCGGCGCCGGCCCGGCGGGGCTGGAGACCGCGCGGCTGCTCGCCGAGCGCGGCCACCGCGTCACCGTCGTCGACAAGTCCGACCGCCTCGGCGGGACGCTGTGGTTCTCCGCGCTGACCACCCCCGACAACGAGCGGCTGCTGCGCTGGCACGAGGCGGAGGTCGCGCGGCTCGGGATCGCGGTGCGCCTGCGCACGGGGGCGACGGTCGAGTCGGTCCGGGCGCTGCGACCCGACCACGTCGTCGTGGCGACGGGTGCGGTGCGCCCGCGGCCGGACCTCCCCGGCGGCGACCTGCCCCACGTCCACACCGGCGACACGCTGCGCGCGCTGCTCCTCGGCACGGCCACCGCCGGCGAGGGCGGTGCCGTCCTGCGCACCCTCGGGCGACTCGGCCGCGCGTCGGGCGTCACTCGCTCGCCGGAGGCGGTGCGCCGCCTGACCCGCCGGTTCCTGCCCGTCGGCAAGGACGTCGTGGTGGTCGGCGGGTCGCTCGTCGGCCTCGAGCTCGCGGAGTTCCTCGCCGAGCGCGGCCGCCGCGTGACCCTGCTGCACGAGGGCCGCCAGCTCGGCCTGCCCATGGCCATGCCGCGGCGCTGGACGGCGGTCAAGGCCGCAGCCGGCCACGGCGTCGACATCCACCGCCAGGCGGTCGTCACGCGGATCACCGGGTCCGCAGTCGAGTGGACCGAGGGGGAGCGCTCGTTCTCGGCCCCCGCCGACCTCGTCGTGCACGCCGACGGCACCTGCGCCGGATCCCCGCTCGCCGACGACCTGCGCAACGCTGGGTTCGCCGTCGACGTCGTCGGCGACGCCGTCGACGTCGGCTACATCCACGGCGCCGTCCACTCCGCCTGGGAGGTGGCGACCGTCCTCTGAGCGGGCCCGAGCGGGGTCGGCCTGTGGAGAGCGGGATGCACGTCCGGCGTCGTTGGGTCAGCGTGGGGGACATGTCGGTGGTCGAGGTCCTTCAGCGGCTGGGTGGCACCGCCACCCGGGCCCAGCTCGTCGCCCTCACCTCCCGTGCCGAGGTCGACCGAGCCATCGCCGGCGGCGACCTCGTCCGCCTGGCGCGTGGCCGTTGGGCACTCCCGCAGGTGGGCGACGCGCGTGCTGCCGCACACCGGGTCACCGGCGTCGTCTCGCACACCAGCGCCGCGCTCCTCCACGGCTGGTCGGTCGCGACGGCGCCCGATCGCCCGCACGTCATCGTCCCGGGCGGACGCCGACCCGGGCCGGAGTCCGTGCACCTCCACCGCGTCGACCTCGCACGGCACGAGCGGGACGGGCTGGTCACCAGCGAGGCACGGACGCTGCTCGACTGCGCCCGATCGTTGCCGTTCGCCGACGCCCTCGCCGTCGCCGACTCGGCGCTCCGCGACGGCTTCGGGACCCAGGCGCTTCAATCGCTCGCGGACTCGGCGCGCGGTGCCGGCGCGGGAAGGGTCCGGCGGGTGGCCGAGCATGCCAGCCCGCTGGCGGCAAACCCGTTCGAGTCGGTCCTCCGGTCGATCGCCCTCGAGGTCGACGGGCTGGCCGTCGAGCCGCAGGTCGACATCTGGGGCAGCGACTTCATCGGCCGCGTCAACCTGGCCGACAGGCGCCTGCGGATCGTGATCGAGGCGGATTCCTTCGCCTGGCACGGTGGCCGCGACCAGCTCGCCAGCGACTGCCGTCGCTACAACGCCCTCGTCGTGCACGGCTGGCTGGTGCTGAGGTTCTCGTGGGAGGACGTGATGTTCCACCGGGACGAGGTGCGCCGCGTCCTGCAGGCTGCCGTCGACCGACTACCAGAAGTCCGCTGCGCCACCTGCCGCGCCGCGTGAGGCCGGGGCGGCGGGCGACTTCAGGTAGCCCGTCGACGACAGGACAACCGATTGGCGGCCGCGAGCGGCTGCGCCGTACCCTGGATGCACAGGCGTTCGAGCCGTCATCAGCGGTGAGCCTCCGGAAGAACGGGACGCGAGTCCTCAGTAGAACCGGACGGGTGGGCCCGTCACAGCCGCACGAGAGCGGTCGTCCAGCAGCACCGGGCGGCAAGCAGGGTGGTACCGCGGTCCGGCCGGATCGTCCCTGTGGTTTCGAGAAGGACCCACCGTCGAAGCTGCAGGAGCAACCCGAATGACGTACCCGAAGGTCTCCACCTCCGAGAGCGGCGTGCCGTCCACCCCGAGGTTCCCCGCGATCGAGGAGCGGGTGCTGGCCTACTGGGACGCCGACGGCACCTTCCAGGCGAGCGTCGACCAGCGCGACCCGGGCGCGGACGCGAGCAACGAGTTCGTCTTCTACGACGGGCCTCCGTTCGCCAACGGGCTGCCGCACTACGGCCACCTGCTGACCGGCTACGTCAAGGACATCGTCCCGCGCTACCAGACCATGCGCGGCAAGCGCGTCGAGCGCCGCTTCGGCTGGGACACGCACGGCCTGCCCGCCGAGCTCGAGGCGATGCGGCTCAACGGCATCAAGACCACCGACGAGATCGTCGAGATGGGCATCGACCGGTTCAACGAGGCCTGCCGCGAGTCGGTGATGAAGTACACCGGCGAGTGGCGCGAGTACGTCACCCGCCAGGCGCGCTGGGTCGACTTCGACCGCGACTACCGGACCATGAACCCGGAGTACATGGAGTCGGTCATCTGGGCGTTCAAGCGCCTGCACGACAAGGGCCTGGTCTACGAGGGCTTCCGCGTGCTGCCCTACTGCTGGAACGACGAGACGCCGCTGTCCAACCACGAGCTGCGCATGGACGACGACGTCTACCAGAACCGCCAGGACCCGGCGGTCACCGTCGGCTACGACATCACCTCCGACCACGAGCTGAAGGGCGCCAAGCTCCTCGTCTGGACGACCACGCCGTGGACGCTGCCGAGCAACCTCGCGGTCATGGTCGGCTCCGACATCGACTACGTCGCGGTCGAGGCCGACGGCGTCCGCTACGTCCTCGCCGAGGCGCGCCTCGGCGCCTACGCCCGCGAGCTCGGCGACGAGCCGACCGTGGTGTGGCGCGGGAAGGGCACCGACCTGCTCGGGCTGACCTACACCCCGCCGTTCTCCTACTACCTCGGCCACGAGCGTGCCTTCCGCGTCGTGCCCGCCGACGACGCCGTCACCACCACCGACGGCACCGGGCTGGTGCACACCGCCGGCGCGTTCGGCGAGGTCGACAAGGAGGTCACCGACCGCGAGGGCATCGAGCCGGTGATGCCGGTCGGCAAGGACGGCCGGTTCACCCACCCGGTCGCGGAGTACGCCGGCATGCAGGTCTTCGACGCCAACCCGCACGTCATCGACCACCTCAAGGCCGCGACCCGTGGCGAGACCGGCGAGGCCGCCGGTGCCGTCACGCCGGGCACGGTGCTGCTGCGCCGCGAGACCTACGACCACGCGTACCCGCACTGCTGGCGCTGCCGCGAGCCCCTGATCTACAAGGGCGTCTCGTCGTGGTTCGTCGAGGTCACCGCGATCAAGGACCGGATGCTCGAGCTCAACCAGCAGATCCGCTGGGTGCCCGACCACATCCAGGACGGCCAGTTCGGCAAGTGGCTGGCCAACGCCCGCGACTGGTCGATCACCCGCAACCGGTTCTGGGGCAGCCCGGTCCCGGTGTGGAAGAGCGACGACCCGGCGTACCCGCGCCTCGACGTCTACGGCTCCTTCGAGGAGCTCGAGCGCGACTTCGGCACGCTGCCGCGCAACAAGGACGGCCAGCCCGACCTCCACCGGCCGTACGTCGACGAGCTGGTCCGCCCGAACCCGGACGACCCGACCGGCCGCTCGATGATGCGCCGCGTGCCCGACGTGCTCGACGTGTGGTTCGACTCGGGCTCGATGAGCTTCGCGCAGAACCACTACCCGTTCGAGAACGCCGAGTGGTTTGACGGCACCGCTGAGAAGAAGGGCCACTTCCCGGGGGACTTCATCGTCGAGTACATCGGCCAGACCCGCGGCTGGTTCTACACCCTGCACGTACTGGCGACCGCGCTGTTCGACAAGCCGGCGTTCCAGTCGTGCATCAGCCACGGCATCGTGCTCGGCAGCGACGGCAACAAGATGAGCAAGTCGCTGCGCAACTACCCCGACGTGCGCGAGGTCTTCGAGCGCGACGGGGCCGACGCGATGCGCTGGTTCCTCATGTCGAGCCCGATCCTGCGTGGCGGCAACCTGGTCGTCACCGAGCAGGGCATCCGCGACTCGGTGCGCCAGGTGATGATCCCGCTGTGGAACAGCTGGTACTTCTTCCAGCTCTACGCCAACGCCGCGAACGACGGTGCCGGGTACGCCGCCCAGTGGTCGACCGACTCCAAGGACCCGCTCGATCGCTACCTGCTCGCCAAGCTGCGGCAGTACGTCGAGACGATGACCACGCAGCTCGACGAGTACGCCGTGGCCGACGCGTGCGAGACGACGCGGTCGTTCCTCGACGTGCTGACCAACTGGTACATCCGTCGCTCGCGCGACCGCTTCTGGGGTGACTCCACCGAGGCCTTCGACACGCTCTACACGGTGCTCGAGGTCGTCTGCCGGACCGTCGCCCCGCTGCTGCCGCTGACCACCGAGGAGGTCTGGCGCGGGCTGACCGGCGAGCGGTCGGTGCACCTGGCCGACTGGCCGGACGTCTCCGCGCTGCCGGCCGACGACGCGCTGGTCGCCGCGATGGACCAGGTCCGCGAGGTCTGCTCGGCCACGTCCGCGCTGCGCAAGGCGGGCAACCTGCGCAACCGGCTGCCGCTGTCGACGCTGACCGTGGTCGTCGACGGCCCGGCCGCGCTGGCCGGCTTCGAGGGGATCGTGGCCGACGAGGTCAACGTCAAGCAGGTGCGCCTGCTGGCCGCGGCCTCCGACGAGGCGGCGTCCTACGGCGTGGAGCAGAAGCTGACCGTCAACGCCCGCGCCGCCGGCCCCCGGCTCGGCAAGGACGTGCAGGTCGCGATCAAGGGCTCGAAGACCGGCGACTGGTCGGTGGCCGAGGACGGCACCGTGACCTCGGGCGGGCTGGCGCTGCAGGAGGGCGAGTACACCCTCGAGACCGTCGCCGGATCGGCCGACGCCGACTCCGCGACCGGCGTGCTCCGCAGCGGCGGCTTCGTCGTGCTCGACACCGCAGTGACGCCGCAGCTGGCGGCCGAGGGCCTCGCCCGCGACCTGGTCCGCCAGGTGCAGCAGGCCCGCCGCGACGCCGGCCTGGAGGTCTCCGACCGGATCGCGCTCACCGTCGCCGGGTCGTCCGACGTGCTGGCCGCCGCCGACACCCACCGCGACCTGCTGACCAGCGAGACGCTGGCCACGTCGCTCGAGCTGGTCGCCGGCGACGGCGAGCCGCAGGTGACGGTCGCGAAGGCCTGATCAGGCGGAGAGGCCGAGGCGGCTCGCCGTCCGGTCGAGGCTGGCGAGCACCTCGTCCTCGGACCTGTCGGGGACGCCCCAGATGAGCTCGGTGCAGCCGGCCTCAGCCCAGGCGGCGAGCTCGGCGGGGTCGGGCTTGAAGGCGATGAGGACCCGGATGTCCGGGGCGCCGTCGCGGCCGGCCTCGGCCCATGCCTTCTTCAGCGCCTCGATGTTGGCGAGGACGTCCTGCTGGGTGGGGGTGGTCATCCAGCCGTCGGCGTTCTCAGCGATCCAGCGGAACGTCTTCGGACCGCCCCCGGCGCCGATGATGAGCGGTACGTGGGCCTGGACCGGCTTGGGGTAGGCCCAGGACGGCCCGAACGACACGAACTGCCCGTCGTACGACGCCTCCTCCTGCGTCCACAGCGCCCGCATCGCCTCGACGTACTCCCGCAGCACCGTGCGGCGCTTGCCCGGCGGCACGGAGTGGTCCTCGAGCTCGTCGGTGTTCCAGCCGAAGCCGGCGCCGATGGTGACGCGGCCGCCGGACAGGTGGTCGAGGGTGGCGATCTGCTTGGCCAGCGTGATCGGGTCGGACTCGACGGGCAGGGCGACGGCCGTCGACAGCCGGATCCGCGTGGTGACCGCGGCGGCGGTGGCCAGCGAGATCCACGGGTCGAGCGTGCGGAGGTAGCGGTCGTCGGGCAGCGTCTCGTCGCCGGTGCCGGGGTGGGCGGCGGTCCGCTTGACCGGGATGTGGGTGTGCTCGGGGACGTAGATCGTGTCGAACCCACGCTCCTCGCCCGCCTTCGCGAGGGCGGCCGGGGTGATGCCGCGGTCGGAGGTGAAGAGGACGAGGCCGTTGCGCATGGGCGTGACACTAGAACGTGTTCCACCCGCGGCGGAAGGGCGGCGGTCGCGGCCCGGCTGCTTGGATGGAGGCATGGCCACCCTCGACCTCTCGCTGGACGCCGTCTCGCTCACCGCGGCCCTCGTCGACATCGAGTCCGTGAGCCGCGACGAGGCGGAGATCGCCGACGCCGTCGAGGCGGCCCTGCGCCCGCTCGAGCACCTCGAGGTGGTGCGCCACGGGCACACCGTCGTCGCCCGCACCGACCTGGGTCGCGGCGAGCGGGTCGTCATCGCCGGCCACCTCGACACCGTCCCGGTCAACGACAACCTGCCGAGCCGGCTCGAGGACGGCGTGCTGCACGGCCTCGGCACCTGCGACATGAAGGGCGGTGACGCGGTCATCCTCAGGCTCGCGGCGACGGTGCCCGAGCCGGTGCGCGACGTGACCTACGTCCTCTACGAGGCCGAGGAGATCGACGCGACGTACAACGGCCTCCGGCTGCTCGCCGAAGCACGCCCGGACCTGATGGACGCCGACTTCGCGATCCTCATGGAGCCCTCCAACGCCTCGGTCGAGGCCGGCTGCCAGGGCACGCTGCGCGCCGAGGTGCGCACCACCGGCGAGCGCGCGCACTCCGCCCGCTCGTGGCGCGGCGTCAACGCCATCCACGGCGCCGCCGAGGTGCTCAACCGGCTCGCCGCCTACGAGCCGCGGCGGCCGGTGATCGACGGGCTGGAGTACCACGAGGGTCTCAACGCCGTCCGCATCTCCGGTGGCGTCGCCGGCAACGTCGTCCCCGACGAGTGCGTCGTCGAGGTCAACTTCCGCTTCGCCCCGGACCGCTCGGAGGCCGAGGCCGAGGCGTTCGTCCGCGACTACTTCGAGGGGTACGACGTCCGGCTGACCGACATGTCGCCGGGCGCGCTGCCCGGGCTCGACCGGCCGGCCGCGAAGGCGTTCGTCGAGGCGGTCGGCGGCGAGGTCGCGCCGAAGTTCGGGTGGACCGACGTCGCCCGGTTCACCGCGCTGGGCGTGCCGGCGGTCAACTTCGGCCCCGGCGACCCGCTCTACGCCCACAAGCAGGACGAGCACGTGCCGGTCGAGCACATCGAGCGCTGCGAGCAACAGCTGCGGGCCTGGCTCACCGGCGCGACGTCGGGCCGGGCGACGGGAGAGGTGGACGCGTGAGGTCGAAGTCCAAGGGGCCCGTCGTGCAGCGTCGCGACCAGGTCGACGGGAGCACCACCGACCAGCGGCTGCTCGACTCCCGCGGCGACAGCGGCTGGGTGCACACCGATCCGTGGCGCGTCCTGAAGATCCAGGCCGAGTTCGTCGAGGGGTTCGGCGCGCTGGCCGAGCTCGGGCCGGCGATCGCGGTGTTCGGCTCGGCCCGCACGCCGGTCGACCACCCGTCGTACGCCGCGGGGGAGGAGCTGGGCAGGCGGCTGGCCGAGGCGGGGTTCGCGGTGATCACCGGTGGCGGACCGGGTGCGATGGAGGCCGCCAACAAGGGCGCGAGCGAGGCCGGCGGGGTCAGCGTCGGGCTCGGCATCGAGCTGCCCTTCGAGACCGGGTTGAACGAGTGGTCCGACGTCGGGATCAACTTCCGCTACTTCTTCGCCCGCAAGACGATGTTCGTGAAGTACTCCCAGGGATTCGCCGTGCTGCCCGGCGGCGTCGGCACGCTGGACGAGCTGTTCGAGGCGATGACGCTCGTGCAGACGAAGAAGGTGACGAGCTTCCCGATCGTGCTCATCGGCACCGACTACTGGCGCGGGATGGTCGACTGGCTGCGCGACACGGTCGCGGCCGAGGGCAAGATCGCCGTGGAGGACCTCGACATGCTGACCCTGACCGACGACCTCGACGAGGTGGTGGCGCTGATGCGGGCGGCGCGCGACGGCGACGGGGCCGTCGACGGGGAGGCTGACGACCGGTGATGTGGTTCTTCGCCGTCCTGGTGGTGCTGCTCATGGGCGGCATCGCCGCCGTGGCCGCCGGGCGCGGCACCCCCATGAGCGAGGTCGAGCACGACCGCCTGGCCGTGGACCTGCCCGCCGACCGGCCGGTGACGGCCGCGGACCTGCGGCGGGTGCGCTTCCCGCTGGCGCTGCGGGGCTACCGGATGGCCGACGTCGACGCGCTCCTCGACCGGCTCGCCCGCGAGCGCGAGGCCGCGGACGTCCGTGGCGACGACCACACGGCGTAGGGCAGACTGCGCCGCGTGTCCAGCGAGGTCGTCGTCTACGTCCTGACCGCCCTCGGGGCCGTCGTGGTCGTGCTGACCCGGCTGCGCCTGCGCGGTGAGGGCGGCGCCGGCCGGCTGCGCGTGGCTCCCCGCCTGCTCGACCTGCACACCGGCGCCGGCGTCGCGGCGCTCGTCGTGTGGACCGTCTTCCTCCTCGCACCGCCGGACTCGCCCCTCGGCGGCGACACCGTCGGCATCATCGGCCTGGGTTGCTGGTGGCTCCTGGTCGTCGCAGGGATCGGCATCCTCGTCCGCTGGCTGCCCACCCGTGGCCGCCACGCGTCCGCCGGTGCCGAGGACTCCTGGTCCGAGGGCCCCGGCCTGTCGCTGCTCGCCCACCTCGGCACGCTGGCCGGCGTCTGCGTCCTGACCTGGGCCTACCTGACCTCCGTCGTCTGAGCCGATCCCGACCGAGCCGATCCCGACCGAGCCGATCCCGACCGAGCCGATCCGAGGAGCGCCCGTGCGCCGTCCCCGCCTGCTGACCGCCGTCGCCGGCCTCGCGCTGGTCCTCGCCAGCGCACCGGCGGCACCCGCCGCGGCACCCGAGCGCGCCGCTCCGGAGCGCCCGGCGGTCGTCGGCAAGCGCGTCCTCGGCACGTCGGCGCAGGACCGCGACATCGTCGCCTGGCGCCTCGGCGAGCCGGACCGCCCGGGCGTGCCGACCGTCGTGCTCATCTCGACCATGCACGGCGACGAACCCGCGACCCGGCACATCCTCACCGCGCTGCGCGACGGCCCGCCGGTCGTCGGTGTCGACCTGTGGATCGTGCCGACCTACAACCCCGACGGACTCGCCGCCGGCACCCGGCGCAGCGCCCGCGGCGTCGACCTCAACCGCAACTACCCCTACAAGTGGGCCGACCTCGACGGGCGCTACGAGTCCGGGCCGAAGGCGGCGTCCGGGCCGGAGACGAAGGCGATGATGGGCTTCCTCGCCGACGTCCGGCCCGACTACCTGCTGAGCTTCCACCAGCCGTTGCACGGCGTCGACACCGACACCAAGCGGCCGCGCTTCGCCCGCAAGGTCGCCCGACACCTCGGCCTGCCGCGCAAGACCTTCGACTGCGGCGGCGTCTGCCACGGCACGATGACCGGCTGGTTCAACCACCGGTTCAAGGGAGCCGCGCTCACGGTCGAGTACGCCGCCAAGCCGTCGCGCCGCCGGCTGCGCACGGTCGTCCCCGACCAGGTGCTGTCGATCTTCGACGCCTACCGCGGACACCTGGACTGGGGGCAGCCCTAGTCGGTCCCGGGTGCAAACAATCGTTCAACTGCTGGGTCGTGGACCGGATCCGCGCGGCTGAGGCGCTGCAACCGCGCCATTGAACGATCTTCGAGGCCCGGCCAGGACCCGCCGGTCCCGGCCAGACCCTCAACGGCCCTCGAACACCGGCTTCTGCTTCGCGACGAACGCATCGACGGCGGCCCGGTGGTCCTCGGTGGCGCCGGTGAGCTGCATCATCGAGGACTCGAAGGCGACGGCCTCCTCGAAGGTGTGGCCGGCGGCGTACGCCACGGAACGGCGGATCGAGCCGAGCGCGACCGTCGGCCCGGCGGCGAGCCGGACGGCGAGGGCGCGCGCCTCCTCGGCGAGCGTCTCGGGGGAGTGCAGCGAGGTCGCGAGGCCGATCTCGAGAGCCTCGGCCGCCGGCACGGTGCGCGGCAGGTAGAGCAGCTCGAGCGCCTTGGCCTGCCCCACGAGCAGCGGGAGGTGGTAGCTGGCGCCGGTGTCGCAGGAGAGGCCGACGTTGGCGAAGGCGAGGTTGAAGCCGGCGGTGTCGGCGACCAGGCGCAGGTCGCAGGCGAAGGCGAGGCTCGCGCCGGCGCCCGCGGCGACGCCGTTGACCGCGGCGACGACCGGCTTGGCCATGCCGGCGAGCGTGGTGACGATCGGGTTGTAGTGCTCGTCGACGGTGGAGAACAGCGCCTCGCTCCCGCCGCCCCGCAGCAGCTGGACGTGCTCCTTGAGATCCTGGCCGGTGCAGAACGCGCGGCCGGTGCCGGTCAGCAGCACGCAGCGCACGGCCGGGTCCTCGGCGACGTGCTGGACCATCTCGCGCAGCAGCACCTTGGTCGCGACGTCGAGGCTGTTCATCGCGTCGGGCCGGTTGAGCGTGATGGTCGCGACGCCCTCGGAGACGTCGAGGAGCACGGGCGCCTGGGTCGCGTCGGGCGTGGCGGCGGGAGAGGGGCTGGCGGAGGTCATGCGGGGCAGTCTGCCGCGCTCGGCAGGCAGCGCGCGACGAACCTGTCCGCTGCGGGCTTCAGCCGCTCGGCCTCGGCGGCGAAGCGCTGTGCGGCCTCGTCGCGCGGCCAGTCAGCCGGCAGCACCTCCGCCGGCAGCCCCGGATCGGCGAAGAGGAACTTGCGCCACTCGTGGACCAGGTGGAAGCGCGCCGCGAACGCCGCCTCGTCCGGGTCGTTGTGCGCGGCGAGGTGGTCCGCGACGAGCCCGCCCGCAGCCGCCGGCCACCCGGCGTACGACGTCCGCAGCGCCGCCAGGTCCCACGCGTCGACCGGGGAGGGGTCGACGTCGCGGGCGCGGGCGGTCCGCGCGGTCGCACCGGCCCGGCCGAGCGCGCCGTCGAGCTCCGGGCTCGCGAGCGGGCCGACCCAGACGGTGTCGGCGAGCTCGGCGTACCCCAGGTAGGCCAGGTCGGCGCGGAGCCGCGTGCGCGCGCTCCGGTCGGGCGGGTAGGTGACCAGCACCAGGTGCCAGTGGCCGTCCCACGGCTCGTCGCGGCGCCGGTAGATCCGGGCGCGTGCCTCGTCGAGGCGCCGGGTGGCCTGGTCGGTGGCGCGGTAGCCGCGGCCGTCGGGCAGCGCGACGGGCTCGAGCCAGCCCTGCATGACCATGCGGGAGATCGCCGTGCGGACCGCCGGGGCCGCGATGCCGACCGGCGCGAGCAGGCGCACGAGCGCGGCGACCGGCGCCTGGGAGTCGCACGCGCGGAGGTGGTCACCGTAGAGGTCGAAGAGGGCCGACCGCGCGTGCATGCACCGAGTCTGTCACCGGTGGGAGGGCGCCGACCCGCGCGTCCCACGGGCCGAGGTGTGGGGACCGGTCACACTTCGAGGTCCGATAGGGGATAATGGAGGTCACACGGCTGGCGGGGCGCCTGGACCTCGTCGGTCTCGAGGACTGCAACACGAGAAGAGGTGCCGGGATGGCGGCAATGAAGCCACGAACGGGTGACGGTCCGCTCGAGGTCACCAAGGAAGGGCGCGGCATCGTCATGCGCGTCCCCCTCGAGGGCGGCGGTCGTCTGGTCGTCGAGCTCAACGCCGAGGAGGCCGGAGCGCTCGGCGACGCCCTCAAGGCCGTCGTCGGCTGACGCCGACCACGCATCCGCCTCGCGCCGCGTCGTGCCCCCCACCTCGTCCGACCGCCCGCCCGCCCTCTCGCTCCCGTCCCAGGTCTCACCGCCCGAGCTCGCGCTGAGCGGTGCCCGGCCGCTCGCGGTCGACGGTGTGGAGGTGGTGGCCCTGCCGGTCGTCCCGGGTGAGGGGGACGGCGCCGCGCCGGTGCTCGGCCCCGGTGCCGACGAGGTCGGCGAGCAGCTCGGCGTCGACCTGGTCTCGCTGCTCGAGGCCGAGCGCGCGAGCGGCGAGGCCGGGCGGGTCGTCGCCTACCCGGTGCCGCTCGGCGGGCCCGAGCAGGGCTCGCTGCGGCGCGTGCTGCTGGTCGGTGTCGGCGAGCAGCGCCCGGCGGACTTCCGCAAGGCGGGCGCGGCGCTCGGCCGAGCCGTCAAGGACGTCCGCGCCGTCGCGACGACCGTGCCGGCACTCGACCCCGACACCGGCCTCGAGCCGTTCGTCGTCGGTCTCGTGCTCGGTTCCTTCGGCTTCTCCTGGCGGTCCACGCCGCCCGAGCAGGTCCCGGTCGAGCAGGTCGTGCTGGCCGCGCTCGACCCGACGGCGTACGACGGCGCCCTGCGGCGCGCGCTCGCCGTCGCCGGCGCCGGGTGGCGCTCGCGGACCCTCGCCACGGTCCCCTCCAACCTGAAGAACCCGGCCTGGCTCGCCGAGGAGGCGCGCCGCCTCGCCGACGAGGCGGGCCTCGGTTACCGCGTCTGGGACGAGCAGCAGCTCGCCGCCGAGGGGTTCGGCGGCATCCTCGGCGTCGGCCAGGCCTCGGCGACACCGCCGCGCCTGGTGCAGCTCGACTACGCGCCGCGCCGCGCCGGACGGCGTACGCCCACGGTCGTGCTGGTCGGCAAGGGCATCACCTTCGACTCCGGCGGCCTGTCCATCAAGCCCGCGCAGGCGATGGCGAACATGAAGCGCGACATGACCGGCGGGGCCGTCGTGCTCGCGACCATGGCGGCGCTCAAGGACGTCGGCTGCCCCGTCCGCGTCGTCGGCCTGGTGCCGATGGCGGAGAACGCCGTCTCCGGCAACGCCCTGCGCCCCGGCGACGTCGTGCGCCACTGGGGCGGGCGGACCACCGAGATCACCAACACCGACGCCGAGGGGCGGGTCGTCATGGCCGACGCGCTGGCGTACGCCGTCGCCGAGCTCGACCCGACCGTCGTCGTCGACGTCGCCACGCTCACCGGAGCGATGAAGGTGGCCCTCGGCCAGCAGGTCGGCGGGTTCTTCGCCAACCGCGAGACCCTGGCCGCCGCGATCTCCGCGGCCGGCGAGGCGTCTGGTGAGCCGCTGTGGCGGATGCCGCTCGCGGACGTCTACGAGGACAAGCTGGCGTCGAAGGTCGCCGACGCCGACAACGGCGCCGGTGGTCCGGGAGCGATCACCGCGGCGCTGTTCCTCCAGCACTTCGTCGGCGACGTCCCGTGGGCGCACCTCGACGTGGCCTCCGTGGGCGACGCGCCGGCCGACGCGGACGAGTGGACCGAGGGGCCGACCGGCTTCGGCGCCCGCGCGTTGCTGACCTGGCTCGGCGGCGAGGCCCCGCTCGACGGCATCGCCTGATGGCCCGGGAGCAGCGGTGAAGGGGCTGAGCATCCGCTGGTCGCTCGTCGACGCGCCCGCAGGCGTCGAGGAGCAGCTGGCGGCGTACGTCGCCGAGACCTCGCACGCGCGCTTCACCGGGATGGCCGGGTTGCGGTTCAAGACCTGGCGGGTGCGGCCGGGCGAGTGGTTCGAGGGGCTCTACCTGTTCGCGACCGACGAGGCGCGGGCGGCGTTCCAGGAGGAGTTCACTGCCGGCGCCGCCGACGCGCCGGGCTCGCGGATGGTCGGCGCCCCGCCGGTGCTCATCGAGCCGTGGGACCTCGTGGCCGTCGCGGAGGGCTGGGAAGGGTTCGAGGCGACGCCTCGGGGCTGAGCGGCTCGCCGGCCTGCCCAGCGGCCTGTCCAGCAGCCTGTCCACCTGCCTGCTCGCTGATCCGGCCCAGCGCCGCGGTCGCACCGGTCAGGTAGCGCTCGATGACGGCCTTCTCGTCGTCGTCGAAGTCCTCGTCGAGGGCGCGGAGCGCCACCAGCATGGGGGAGAGGTGCGCGAGCACCTCCGCGCGGCCGGAGTCGGTGAGGTGCAGCTCGGTGCGCCGGCGGTCGGCGGCGTGCGCACGGCGTACGACGTGACCGCGCGCCGCGAGCCGGTCGGCGATGCCGGTGGACGCAGCGGTGGAGACGCCCAGCAGGCGGGCCAGCTCGGCGGGGCCGATCGAGCCGCGGCTGAGGTGCTGGAGCGCGACCATCTCGTGCTCGCTGAGGCCGGCGGCCCGGGCGATGGTGTGCCGCATGCGGACCCCGGCTTCGACGAGGTCGCGCAGGGCACCCAGAAGGCCATGCTGGTCGGCCACTTTTCTCACCTGCTTAGCATCTTTTCGTCTGAACGAATCGTACGTCCTTGAGGAGAACGCCGTGCCCGATCACCGGTCCATTCACCGGCCGCACCCCGTGACGTCGGTGATCGTCGCGCGGCGTACCGCATGGCTCTTCGCGTTCCTGCCGCTCGTGGCCGCCGTGCTCGGCCTGGTGCTGCTCGGCGAGGGCGACCGCGAGCAGCAGCCGCTCGACCAGCTGCCGCGCGACCTCGACTCCACGCTGGCGACCGAGCTCGAGCAGCGGCTCCCCGACGAGGGCTCGAACACCGCCGTCGTGCTGTGGACCGCCGACGAGGGGAAGGTCGACCGGGGCGCACTGGAGGAGCTGCGCTCGGTCGCGCAGGGCCTCGACGCGGTCGGCGGCGGCCCGCAGGGTCCGGTGTCGGTGGCCGAGGACGGCACCGCCGCGATCGCGATCGTGCAGGTCGCCCCGGGCTCCGCGACCGATGTGTCGGGCGAGGTCGAGGACCTGCGGAAGGAGCTCGACGAGACCGCGCCGGACGGCGTCACCGCGCAGGCGACGGGGCCCGCGGCGGTGCAGGCCGACCTCGCAGCGGTCTTCGACGGCGCGAACTTCCGCCTGCTCGCGGTCACGGCGTCCGTCGTGGCGCTGCTGCTGGTCATCACCTACCGCAGCCCGGTGCTCTGGATCGTCCCACTGCTCGTCGTGGGCATCGCCGACCGCTTCGCGGCCATCGCCGCGACCCAGGTGATGGCCGCGGTCGACGTGGCCTGGGACGAGTCGACCGTCGGCATCCTCTCGGTGCTGGTCTTCGGTGCCGGCACCAACTACGCCCTGTTGCTGATCTCGCGCTACCGCGACGAGCTGCGGCACGTCGAGGACCGGTACGCCGCCATGACCACCGCTCTGGCCCGCACCGCCGAGGCGGTGCTGGCCAGCGCCACCACCGTCGTGCTCGGCCTGCTCACGCTGCTGCTGTCCGTGGTGCCCACGACCCGCGGCCTCGGTCTGGCCTGCGCGATCGGCGTCGTCATCGCGGCGTTCTTCGCGCTGGTCGTGCTGCCGGCGTTCCTCGTCCTCTTCGGCCGGTGGATCTTCTGGCCCAAGGTCCCGCGGACCGGGCAGGCGGCCCTGGTCGACATGGACTCCTTCTGGCACCGCGTCGGCGCCCGGGTGGCCCGCAGGCCGGCGCTCTTCGCCACCGGCACCATCGCCCTCATCGCCGCGCTGTCCATCGGCCTGCTCGGCGTGAGCACCGGCCTCGACCAGGACGAGCAGTTCCTCGACGAGCCGGAGGCGATCTCGGCCTCGAACCGGCTCGCCGAGTCCTTCCCAGCCGGCCTGACCGACCCCACCCGCGTCGTCACCACCGCCGACCCGCGGGAGGTCGCCCAGGCCGTCGAGGGCGCCGAGGGCGTCGCCCAGGTCCAGCCCGGCCCGGAGGGTGACGGCGTCGCCCAGCTCAACGTCGTGCTCGAGGGATCGCCCGGCTCGGACGAGGCCGAGGACGCCATCGCCGCCATCCGTGGGGCGGTCGACGGCCTCGACGACACCCACGTCGGCGGCACCGAGGCGTCCGCGATCGACGCCCGCGAGGGCGCCGCCCGCGACCGGGTCGTCATCCTGCCGCTGATCCTCGGGCTGGTGCTTGGCGCGCTGCTGCTGCTCCTGCGCTCGGTCGTCGCGCCGCTGATCCTCGTCGCCACGGTGCTCGGCACGTACGCCGCCTCGATGGGTGCCGCGTGGTGGCTCTTCACCGGCCCGCTGGGCTTCTCCGCGCTCGATGAGTCGGTGCCGCTGCTGGCGTTCCTGTTCCTCGTCGCGCTCGGCGTCGACTACAACATCTTCCTCGTCACCCGCGCCCGCGAGGAGGCCACCGGCCACGGCTCCCGCGAGGGGATGCTCCGCGCGTTGGCCGCCACCGGTGGCGTCATCACCAGCGCCGGCGTGCTCCTCGCCGCGGTCTTCGCCGTCCTCGGCGTGCTGCCGCTGGTCGTCCTCGCCCAGGTCGGCACGGTCATCTGCATCGGCGTCCTGCTCGACACCCTGCTCGTCCGCACCGTGCTCGTCCCCGCCGCCGCCCTCATCCTCGGCGACCGGTTCTGGTGGCCGCGGAAGGTGCGCGCCTGAGGGGTGCAGCGGTCCTTCTGCGCGGGTCGTGTGCCTGTCGCCGCGGGCGGGCGCGTCCGGAGGCACACGACCCCGCCCAGGCGTCCCGCGCGGGACGCGACCGCGGAGCAGGGGCGGGTGGGTCAGCGGGTCAGTCGGACTCGGGGTTCCAGGTCTTCTTCGCGACGAGCAGCCCGTCGCCGACGGGGAGCATCAGGCTGACCAGGTCGGGGTGCTCGACGACGGTCCGGCCGAGGTCGCGGATGGCGACGGTCTCCTCGTCGCGCTGGGCGGGGTCGGCGACCCGGTCGTGCCACAGGGCGTTGTCGAAGGCCACCACGCCGCCGGGCCGCAGCAGCCGGAGCGCCTCGGTGAGGTAGGCGGCGTACTCCCGCTTGTCGCCGTCGCAGAAGACCAGGTCGTAGTGGCCGTCGGTCAGGCGGGGGAGGACGTCGAGGGCGGCGCCGGAGATGGTGCGGGCGCGCTGGGTGGCGATGCCGGCCTCGGTGAAGGACTGGCGGGCCAGGCGCTGGTGCTCGGTCTCGATGTCGACGGTCGTGAGGACACCGTCGCCGCGCATGCCGCGCAGCATCCAGAGCCCGGAGACGCCGGTGCCGGTGCCGATCTCGACCACCGCGCGGGCGTCGAGCACGGAGGCGAGGAAGCGCAGGGCCGCGCCGGCGCCGGGGCCGACCGGGACCACCCCCACCTCCTGGGCGCGGGCGCGCGCGGCGGCGAGGACCTCGTCCTCGGCCACGAACTCCTCGGCATAGCTCCAGCTGGCAGCACTCACCGGCGTCGTCGTCACCCGGCGAACCTACCGCGCCCGGACCGCTCGCAGCACCCGGCGCACCCGGGAACGCGGCGACGCGCTCGTGCGTTGGCAGAGGACGTGGGCAACCGGCTCACAGGGATCTCTCAGCGAGCACACCTACGGTGAGGGGGACGCAGTGGTCAGGTGGAGAGGGACCGTCATGGACGAGCGGGACGCAGCGCCCGGTCCGGAGCAGACCGGCACCCCCGGGGTGCCCACGTGGGACGAGGTCGTCGAGCAGCACTCCGACCGCGTCTACCGCCTGGCCTACCGGCTGACCGGGAACCGCCACGACGCCGAGGACCTCACGCAGGAGGTCTTCGTGCGGGTCTTCCGCTCGCTGTCGGGCTACACGCCGGGCACATTCGAGGGCTGGCTGCACCGCATCACCACCAACCTCTTCCTCGACCAGGCTCGCCGCAAGCAGCGCATCCGCTTCGACGCCCTCTCCGACGAGCGGGCCGACCGGCTGACGAGCGCGTCGCCCGCGCCCGAGGCGGCGTACGCCGACCAGCGCTTCGACGACGACGTGGAGCGGGCCCTGGCGACCCTGCCGCCAGACTTCCGCGCCGCTGTCGTGCTGTGCGACGTGGAGGGCCTCTCCTACGAGGAGATCGCCGAGATCCTCGGCGCGAAGCTCGGCACGGTCCGCTCGCGCATCCACCGTGGCCGCGCGATGCTGCGCAAGGCGCTCGCCCACCGGGCGCCCGCGGACGGGCGGCAGCGGTACTCCGGCCCCGTCGGGCACGAGGCGCTCGTCCCGGGACGGGACCGCTGATGGGCTCGCTGATGGGTCCGCTGGGCGGCCACCTCGGCGCCAAGGTCAGCGCGCTGCTCGACGGGCAGCTGCCCGCCGCCGAGGCCGAGCGCGCCTGGGCGCACGTGCACGCCTGCCACGCCTGCCGGGACCTCGTCGAGCGCGAGGGCTGGGTGAAGACGCGTCTGGTCGGCCTCTCGATGGGCGACTGCGGCGGCGCTCCCGACTCGCTCAAGGGCGCGCTGCGCTGCGGCCCCGCCGCAGCGGCGGGGATGCCTCCGGGCGACGTCTACCTGGCGATGGCGGCGGAGCGCGAGCAGCACCGCGGACGGCGTACGGCGAGCTTCGTGGCGATCGGCGGTGGCGCGGTCGGCGCCGCGGTCATGGGGGTCATCGCGCTCGGCGCGGCCCCGGCCGACGCGCCCCCGGTCGACCGTCGCGCGCCCGTCACCTCGATCGGCACCACGACCCCCGCGCCGGCCCCGTCGCCCACCCCGGGCGCGCCGGCGCTGCGCCGCCCCTGACCGGGCCCGCCGGTCGGGCGCGGCGGACCACCAGCCGCCCGTCATGATGGGCACGTGAACGACGAGCAGCCCGGCCCGAGCGGCGCGAGCGGTCCGGAGGAGACCCGCCCGCTGGGCCCGGCGCCCGGGTCCGGTGGCTCGTGGCTGCCGCCGACCGCGCAGCCGCGGCCGATGCAGTGGGACGCCCCCCGCCCGGCCGGCGGGCCGGCGCCGTAC